>CALOAV010000085.1:0-24657 GCA_942491425.1 uncultured Cytophagales bacterium | reverse complement strand
ACTAACAATGGAACCTTTGGCAGCAGTGCCGGAACTCTTTCTTTTACAGGAAGCTCAGCACAAACTATTTCCGGAACCACTACAACGGACTTTAATAATCTAACCATATCTAATTCAAGTGGAGTTTCCATTGAATCCAACCAAAACCTGGTTGGTGTATTAACCTTGGCTGCAAACAGCCAATTTGATGCAGATGGAAGCAGTGATAATTCAGTATTTACATTTCTGTCGTCAGCGGATGATCCAACCCAGGATGGTTCGATCGGAATTTTGCCGGCTGGTGCTCAGGTAATAGGGAATGTTTCAGTACAGCGTTATATGGCGCTGGAAGGACCTAATAATACCCGAATTTACCGATACATTTCATCACCCGTTCAAAATGCGACAGTGGCTGATTTCCAATTTGAAATTCCGGTAACAGGTAGTTTTTCGGGATCAAGTATATGTACTAACTGCAGCTCTACGAATCCTTCTTTATTTGTATATGATGAGACAACTACTGGCGATTTAAATCTGGGCTGGACTGGATACCCTAACGCTGATAATAATGAGACTTTTTCTGTAGGTGTCGGTTATTCAGCTTTTGTAAGAGGAGACTTATTGGGATCTGCTCGATGGGATCTTCGTGGGCCAATTAATAACGGTTCAGTAACACCAGTGGATTTACCGGTTTCCTTTACACCTACTCCACCCACTCAAAGTGTTGATGATGACGGCTGGAATCTAGTTGGGAATCCATATGTGAGCACCATTGACTGGAACTCCGCCTCTGGATGGGTGAAAACTAATATTGACGGTTCCATATACATTCGTGATAACGCAAGCGGCAGTGGGCAATTTGCGAGCTGGAATGGTGCTACAGGAACAAATGGTGGGTCACAGTATATTGCGATGGGACAATCCTTTTGGGTTAAAGCAAGTGCTGCCGGGCCTGTATTAACAGCAACAGAGGATGTGAAAGCAGCAGGAACACAGACTACCTTTTTCAGGCAGGAAGCGTTAAAAGATATTATTCGTATTACTATGCGAGATAACAGTGTTCGGGATGAATTGGTTATTCATTTCAGAGAGGATGCAAGCCGTGGTTTTGATTCGCAGTTTGATGCGTTGAAACTTAAAAATGCAACTTTTAATTTTTATTCCATATTGGAGGATAGGAAGCTGGCGATTAATTCCGTTGACCAGTTATCCTGCTCTAATTCAATAAACCTTGGGATTGAAGACGCTGCCGCAGGTGACTATACACTGGACTTTTCTGAATTTGAATCCTTTAATGAAAACGTAAGAATTTTGCTTCATGACAATTTCCTCAACACATCAACCAATATTCGTGAAAATGCATCGTATGGATTTACCATCAGCGAAGATCCATCTTCATTTGGTTTGAACCGATTTTCTGTTTCGTTTAGCAACGATCCTATGACAACGCTGGAAGTGAATACTGCTAGTGATCTTTGTTCGATCGAAGATGCCGTGGTAAGCATTGAAGCTTCTGAATTAGGCGTGAATTACCAGCTTTATATTGACGGCCAGCCGGTGACTGATATGGTTACAGGTACCGGCAGCGCACTAACATTTGATATTGTATCCTCACAATTATCGGACGGTGAAAATTCTATTGTTGTAAAAGCGATGAATGGTTGTGGTGTATTTCCATTTAGCAATGAAATTAAGGTTAACAAACATGGAGTAAAGGACGTAACCGGAATCCAGATGCAGGGAACAATTTGTTCCGAAGGGTCAACCGTACTGAAAGCTGAAGGTGGAGAACCGGGTGATGTATACGAGTGGTTTGCTACTTCCGATGATGAGAACCTGGTATTCAGCAGTGAGTCCAATGAGTTTGAGACACCGGTAATTGATAAATCCAGGTCTTACTATGTGTCGATTCAAAATTCAAATGGTTGCAAAGGTCCTAAAAAGGAGGTGTTTGTTGAGGTCAACCACTTTGATGAGGTGGAAGTGATTAATATTGATGGTGTATTAAGCTCAAATTATAGCACCGGAAACCAATGGTACCTGAATGGTGAAGTGCTATCCGAAGAGACGAATCAGACCATTAAACCTGACCAATCAGGGTTGTATGCAGTCGAGGTCGGGATTAATGGTTGTTCCACTCGCGATGAATACGAGTTTTTGATTACCGGATTTGAACGAAGCCCCTTAATGGACTGGAGTTATTATCCCAATCCGGTAGTCGATGAGTTAATCATCAAAACCTCAATAAGTCCCGATCAAATAAAGGGAGTTTACGTCACTAATTCTATTGGTGTTAAAGTTGGAGAAATTACCTTAAATTCGCAGGGAATTGGCCGTTTTGACATGAAATCGATGTCCATCGGTATTTATATCATTAAAATACAGGGTTTAGGAAAAAGTGTTAATTTTAAGGTTATTAAACAATAAAAACTTGATGTCGAAGTTGGCCCTTCTGTTAAAGCGGATATTGCTTGTATCATTTATGGTTATAGGTTCAAATATGGCCTTTGGCCAGGTGATTCCTCAAAATCCTGCGGGTGATCCGGATGTGCCAATCACTGGTATCGAAATACTGATCGGTCTTGGGGGTTTACTGGGGATTAAAAAGATTAGAGACTTTAGAAAGAAAGGGTAGACTAGTCTGCCCCGTTAGTATAATTGAATAATTATTTTCTAAGTAAGCAATTTCTTAGAAACCGTTAGCTGTTAGTATGATGTTAAGCCTTAGAGTATTTTCTATTCTGGGACTATGCTGTTTTTTCATAGGCGCAGCGGCCCAACAAATTCATTCACTGTTCAAAATGGCTCTTGGAATGACCCGAATATCTGGATCGGTGGTGTTAGTCCCGGATCATAATTCCCCTTCAGTTTTTGTGGATCATCAGGTAACCATCCCCAACGGGAGTTACGGTGGAGATAGATAGGATAACCATTCCAACAGGAGGGATGCTCATCGTGGATACTGGTGGAAGTATTAACGATTCCTGATGATCAAAATGCTCTGCATGTTGCAGGATCTTTGCAGGCAAATGAAGGTTCGCAAATTGCTACCGTAAATCCAAACAGTATTTCTTTTGAAAACGGAGGAACATACATTCACAATTTCACGACCACCGAAGGTTCTGTTCCGATCGCTGCCTGGCACCCAACTCCACCCTCCGAATCGAAGGATACATTGCTGCAACCAGTTTTGGTTCACCAACCTGGGGCCAGTCTTTTGGCAACCTGGTTTGGGATTGTCCGGACCAAACCAGCATCATCAACTTGAACGGTTTGCTCAATAATGAAATTCAGGGATCGCTTACCATCGAGGATACAGGAAGTTCATTGTTACGCCTTTCTTCCGGAGAGACTTTTCAATTGACGATCGGTCAAAATCTCGAAATCAACAACACTGCACGCCTTCAATGTACCTTAAGTGGTCAGGCTGAATTGAATGTAGGTGGTGATTTTTATTTTCAATCAACAGCGACCAATGGTTCACGAACCAATACTACCGGCCAGACCATCATTGATGTCCAGGGAGATTTCAGAATGGATGCCCCGGGCGGCACGTTAAGCCTGGGAGAGGGAATAGGTTCTGGATTGGGTATGATTCGTATTGCAGGGAATTTTACTTTGCTTAATGGAGCTATTTACGAGTCGGGTTCAGGAGACACACGCGGAAGAATTGAACTGGTAGGTAATGGACAATATGATTTCATTAATCAGGGTGCACTTACTGGTTCTCTGGAATATTATATAGGATCCACTACCGATCTCAATTTATCAACTTTTAAAATAGCCGGCAATGCAGACAGTAGTTTAGAAGTGGATGGAACCATTCGCGTAGCATCCACCGATCCACAAGGTGCCATCGTACTGGGATCCGGTGATGGTCCGGGAATATTCGTGTTGCAACCCGAATCTTTAATCCGGGAGCGCGTGTCGTGTATAGTGCCGCTAACGAGGCACAGATTATTGGCAACGGACATCCCACTGAAGCGGGTGTTGATTTGGTAGTACAAAATCCCCATGGTGTCTACTTCAATAGTGCGAGTAATTTTTCAGCATTACGGATCGGTGGCACCTTGTTCCTGGAATCGGGTAATCTCTATGTAGACAGCAATCCGGCTGCAAGGAGTATCCGTTTGTCAGGGCCACTCAATGCGAATGGACATCAATTGGTCTTTGCCGGAAATCAATGTGATCTGATCATTGAGGGTAGTGGTATGTTTGGATTGGTTCCTGTCAATAGTGATCAAACCTTTCGGAGCTTAACTATAAACCGAACTGGTGAAAGTGTAATGTTTGATCAAAATGTGTCGGTCACAGGAAATGTTACAGTAGGAGGAGGATCGTTAATTCTTAATGAGAATATTACTATTCACCAACTTACCATGACCGGTGGTGAGCTGAACCTAAATCAAAACACCATTCTAACCGGTGCTTCCATAATATCCGGCGGAATACTTTCATTTGAGAACATAGCCCTTACCGTTCAAAGTCAGCTGGATGTAGCCGGTGGTTTTTTGAAATCCAATGAAAACTCGGATTTGATTTTTAATGGTACCGGTATTATTGGAAATCTTTCCTTTACTCCGCAGAGTTTATTACGAAGTCTATATCTGGATCGGTTGCAGGGTGGGGTATTGGGAACAATCACCAATCGTCTTCGGGTAAACGAAACGGTAAACCTGGTCAATGGTATGCTCCGGAATGATGGGGTCTTTGAACTGGCGGAAAATGCCACCATTACCACCTCCAATATATCGGGTGTAATGGGTAATCCGCTTACAGGAGGACCTTACCATGTTGTTTATACCGGAACCGCAAATATTAGTCCCACAGGTGCAGAACTTCCATTGAATTCACCAATCGCTTCGCTAACGAGTATGTCTTCTGCAAGTGTGTTGCTGGGGAGCGATGTCGAAGTACTGGGTGACCTTCAGATTTCATCAGGAACAATGAATTTCAACGGACAATCAGTAACGTGCAGCAATATTCAGAATGAAGGTACAGTTGTCGGTGGTGGGGGAACCATCCGTGTAACTGGAGATGTGATCAACAACGGGGTCTTTCATGCGCCAACCTCCATTGGGTTATTTCAGTTAGCCGGAGACTTCGAAAATAATGGCAGCTTTAATCAGATCGGTGGTACCATTGAATTGTTGGGCTCAACACAGTTCACTGGCAATGCACCTGATTTCAGAAATGTGATTGTAACCGGTGAATTTTTTGCGCCACCGGAATTTTCGGTGCGTGGTGATTTTACAAACAACGGAATTTTTCATCATCAAAATAGCCTAATTACTTTTTCGGGTACAACAGTAGCGTCACAAGAAATAAAGGGATCTGCTACCACCACCTTTAATGACGTATTCATTTCAAATGTTACCGCATTCCCCGGTGTAATTGTTGAGTCCCTTGTCCAAATTTCCGGAGTGTTATCCATGGATGCCAATACCAGTATGGATCCGGATGGTATCGGCGATAATAGTGTGCTGACATTATTGTCCTCAACGGATAACCCCACCAGGGATGCAGCGATTGCCCCGTTGCCTGCCAGAGCTGCAATTCTTGGAGATATCACACTTCAACGCTACATGTCCATTGAGGGAACAAATAACAATAGAATTTACCGATATCTCGCCTCGCCGATCACCAACGCTACGGTTGCTGACTTACAAAACGAAATTCCGGTTACCGGTAATTTTGACGGGAGCAGTTCATGCTTAGGTTGTAGCACAACTCCTTCCATGTTTGGGTATAATGAAACCATAACGACTGATTTGGATGGCAACGGGATCACGGATTTGAATGATGGTTATCAAGCCTTCCCGATTAACAATAATGATGAACAACTGGAAGTAGCAAAAGGATATGCTGTATTTGTAAGGGGAAATATTTTAGCAACTCCGGTTTGGGATGTGCGGGGTGTTATTAATCGTGGAGAAATTGAATTCCCGGTTTCCTTTAGTGCATCGGGTAATGTAGACAACGACGGATGGAATTTAGTGGGCAATCCTTTTCCATCAGCAATTGATTTTGATGCCTCCAATGGCTGGAATAAAACGAATATTGATGCTGCAATTTATTTTCGTGATAATGGTAATATCCCTGAGCGATTTGCCACCTGGAATGGGGAAGTGGGAACCAATGGGGGGTCTGGTATTATTCCAATAGGCCAGGGATTTTGGGTGAAAGCAAGCGGTCCGAATCCTGAGTTGAAAGCGGATGAAAATGTAAAAACTCCCGGTGTTGCCTCCACTTTCTTCCGTGAAGAAGATATCCCTAACACACTGCGTATTCAATTGAAGGCAGGTGATGCTATGGATGAGACTATCGTTTATTTCAGAGCAGGTGCTTCGCCGGACTTTGATTCAAAATTTGATGCTCATAAGCTAAAAAACAACAGCGTTAACGTTGCTTCCTATAGCGATAGCAAATATCCGCTGGCCATCAATGCCCTGGCACCTTTACAATGTGAAGCAAATGTAAAACTGTTAATTTCTGAATTACCGGTAGGGAATCATCAATTGAATTTCGAAGGATTGGAAAGTTTTCCGGATGATGTGGCAATTCGTTTACTGGATCGGTACAGTGGTAATGAAATCGATTTAAAAAATAATGGATCTGTTTCATTTGCAGTGGAGGATAGTTCAGAAAGTATGGCAATCGACCGGTTTGCTATTCATTTTAATACAATGCTGGAAACCCCGACTGTTGAATGGTTCGATAGTTTGGTTTGTCAGGATACACCAGCAGAGCTTCATATTGAAGGAAATGAAGACTTCACCTACAGTGTCTTTCAGGATTCCTTAGCCTTGAATTCTAAAACGACTATTACACATGATACAGACATCATCTTTAGCACGGAACAATTACAAGTGGGGAAAAATATGCTTCGTCTTGAAGTATCTGCACCAACCTGCCGATCTTTTTTTTCCATTCCCTTTGAATTACAGTTGGTACCCATTCCTAAAATTGATACCGTATTTACGGAAAGTTCCTGTGGGCCAGGAACAGTAATGCTGTCAGCCCGATCATGGGATACAGATTATTTAAACTGGTATGATTGTCTAGCCTGTGAAATACCCATACAGCAGGATGTTTCAACGCTCCAGATTGCGTTGGAGGAATCGCAAACATTTTACGTGGAGCCTGTAACTATTTATGGTTGCATCGGTGCCCGGGAACCGGTGGAAGCAACGGTTATTCAGTTTATCCCCACTGAAATTCGTATAAAAGGAGACTGTCTGATCTCCAACTATACAACAGAAAAACAATGGTATTTTATGGACTCTCTGATTGATACGGCACAAAGCATCTTGCCTCTGCAATCGGGAGTCTATTCACTCCGCGTTCAAATAGATCAATGTATTAGTGCTGATTCCATCAATTTTAATGTTGATAAAAAAGAGGCATTTATAGTTTTCCCTAATCCGGTTGCTGATCAATTAACGATTTCAAGCACCACCATTAGTGGTGAATTAGTTGAGGTGGTTTTATTTGATCTGAGAGGAAAAGAGGTGCTGTATGGCAGTGGATATAGCACATTAAATCTGGATATGACGCATATTGCTTCCGGGTATTACTGGCTTCTGATACGCTCAAAAAATGCCAGCGAGCGTGCAATCATACAACGGCAATAGCTTGTTTTTGGTAGTAAATACCATGACTTTTGTAGTATACTCTAAATTATGATCAAGTTCCTGCGCAATCTTAGAATCCTTCCACGATGGGTGATCATCATTATTGATTTAATGATCCTGGCATTTTCTTCGTTGCTTGGATATTTACTCCGTTTTAATTTTTCGTACACCGATCTCATCAAAAATAATTTTCTTGATGGAATAGCTATTTATGTTGGATTAGGGTTGTTCAGTATTTTGGTGACGAATAGCTATAAGGGAATTATTCGGTATACCGGTTTACAGGATGGAGCCCGAATCTTCTATATGGTGATTCTGAACCTATCGTTGGTTTGTCTCACCAATTTACTTTACTATTATAACCTGCGCGTTAATCTCATTCCCTACTCGGTTGTCTTTATTACTTTTTTAGCTTCATTTTTATTTCTTTTCAATTACCGGTTACTGGTTAAATATATTTTTGCGTATTATAAAAAAGCATTGTTGCAACGCTCCAATGTTTTTATTTACGGAGCAGGACAAACCGGTATTATCACCAAGCACGTAATTGATTCAACACCAACGCTTAAAGTCCATGGATTTTTGGAGGATGATTACAATAAAGTAGGAAAAGTGATCGACGGGTGTAAAATATTCTCTGCGCAAAGTGAAAATTTAAATTCCATACTGGTGGAATATGACGTGGATGAGTTGGTGATTACCGCGAAAAATTTCTCCATCGCCAGAAAAAATGAAGTGGCTGAGATTTGTTTTCGCAATCATGTAAAAGTGAGAGTGGTTCCACCAGTTGATAAGTGGGTAAAAGGTGAGCTTAGCCTTTCCCAGATCAAGGATGTACGCATTGAAGATCTGCTGGGCAGAGAGTCCATCAAACTTGATAATCAAAATTTAGAAAAAGAATTACGCGGAAAACGGATCTGTATTACCGGAGCAGCCGGTTCGATCGGCAGGGAGATTGTAAATCAGGTCATCCGTTATTTTCCAGAACGGGTAATTTTAATTGACCAGGCGGAATCCGAACTATATGAAGTGGAGCGGGAAATTTCCATGCAGGACTCAAGGGTATCGGTTATACCCTATCTGGCTGATATTTCTAACACTGAACGGATACGCTCCATTTTTAATGAGCATAAACCGGAGGTAGTCTTCCACGCGGCGGCCTACAAGCATGTGCCGGTGATGGAACGAAACCCTTCGGAGGCCGTGGTTTGTAATATTCTGGGAACCAAAAATCTGGCCGATTTATCCGTCGATTTTAAAGTCAAGAAGTTTGTAATGATTTCAACCGATAAAGCAGTAAATCCTACGAATGTGATGGGATGTTCAAAGCGAATCGCCGAGATCTATGTGCAGGCCTTAAACAATGAACTTGAGACTACAGGGCGGGATCATACCATCTTTGTAACCACCCGATTTGGAAATGTACTGGGGTCCAATGGGTCGGTGATACCGGTATTCAAGAAACAAATTGAGGCAGGAGGCCCGATTACTGTTACCCATCCCGAAATCACCCGTTTTTTCATGACCATTCCGGAAGCCTGTCAGTTGGTACTGGAAGCAGGCGGCATGGGAAAAGGTGGCGAAATTTTTATTTTCGATATGGGGCAGATGGTAAAAATTGTCGACCTGGCCAGGAAAATGATCTGGTTATCAGGACTGGAACCGGATCGGGATATTGAAATTGTTTTTACAGGACTGCGGGAAGGGGAGAAGTTGTTTGAAGAGTTGCTGAGTAATGCCGAAAATACAATCCCTACCCATCATGCTAAAATTATGATTGCCAAGGTTGATCAGTATGCCTATCAGGAGGTAAATAGACTAATTGATTTATTCAATGATCTGGTGAATGACCGGAATGAATTGAAAATGGTAGCCCTGATGAAAGAGATCGTCCCTGAGTTCAAGAGTAATTACTCAAGGTTTGAAGTACTGGATCACCAAGAAATTTTAATAACAAATTTTATCTCTTCTCCGGTAGATTGCCCGGCGCTTTCTATTATAAAGCTTCCGTTGTGAATTTGCACCGAAGATACCACTGGGTAAATAAATTTCGGCTTTAAGCGTCATAGGAAATACTGGTCATTTTTATCAGGATTACCACGTTGAGTACCTACAGCTGCAGCAGGTAGACCAATCTCTGGTCTTCTGTCAGAAAGTGCAGCAGCATCTGGATCTGAGAAGGCCCCGGCACCGACATGAACCGTACTTACATCGTCAAGATAATCGGTAAACGTTAAGCGCCAACCACCCTCAATAACAACATTAACAAAGGGCCCCGCCTTTAAACGAGCACCAAATCCGTAGGGTACCACAAATTGAAACCGACTATATTTTACAAGTTCAGTTTGCAGTGGCTGTAAGGCAATTTTTTCACCATTGTATTCTGTTTTAGGATTCATATATAATAACGCCACTCCTGCAAAACCGTAAAAATTGATATTCGGGCGCTGATAAAATCGTTGTCCCATTGGGAACAGGTTAACCGCACCGGTTGCACTTAATTCAAGATTATTGGACATAAACGACAAATTGCGTCTTACTCTGCTCCCTTCATCTGCCTTTGCATCATCTCCCTGCAACTGGAACCAGGTAAGTTCAGCTCGCCCGCTAATCCGGTTGGTGAAATAATATTGAAGCCCCACATTGATATTAAGTTTGGTCTCCGCAAAGTTTTCACCCGGATTCTTGAGTTCTCCATAGTAAGTAGAAGATCCGGCTCCGATCGTCGCAATAACGTCACGCTCTCTTCGGATCGAATAGAAACTTTGTGCAAATACCTCTGGTAATGTTACAACGAGTACAAGAAATACAATGATTACCCTTTTCATCTAAGCCAATTTTACGAAATATACGTTTTTTTTTAAAAAATGCCTATTTAAGAACCTCACTAACCTTTTTGGCCGCATCCTTCAACAAAATTGCTGAAAACACTTTCAATCCGGATTCTTCAATAATTTTAGCACCTTCTTCGGCATTGGTACCCTGCAAGCGTACAATTATTGGTACCTGAATATCACCTATTTTCTTGTAAGCCTCTACAACACCATTTGCCACCCGGTCGCACCGTACAATACCCCCGAAAATATTAATCAGAATTGCTTTTACATTGGGATCCTGCAAAATAATCCGGAATCCAGCTTCCACCGTTTCTGCATTGGCTCCACCTCCCACATCGAGGTAGTTTGCAGGCTCACCACCGGATAATTTGATGATATCCATTGTGGCCATAGCGAGTCCGGCACCATTGACCATACAGCCGACATTTCCATCCAGTTTGATGTAGTTCAGACCTGATTTGCTGGCTTCTACCTCCAATGGGTCTTCTTCTGTAATATCCCGTAATTCAGCCAGATCCTTATGGCGGTACAAGGCATTGTCGTCCAGGTTAACTTTGGAGTCTACCGCCAGAATTTTGTTATCTGAAGTTTTAAGCAGTGGATTAATTTCAAACATCGACGCATCCAACCCAACATAAGCTGCATACAATGAATGGATGAATTTCACCATCTCTTTAAATGCATTCCCCTCCATTCCTAGTGCAAAAGCTACTTTTCGGGCCTGAAATGGCTGTAATCCTATCCGCGGGTCTACCCATTCCTTTACAATTTTTTCAGGAGTTTCTTCTGCAACCTCTTCAATATTTACACCGCCTTCTGTACTGGCCATGATCACCGGAATACCCTTCGAGCGGTCGAGCAGGATACTCATGTAGTACTCCTTCGGTTCTGAATCTCCAGGATAATAGACATCTTCTGCAATCAGCACTTTGTTTACTTTCTTCCCCGCCGGGCCGGTCTGGATGGTGACCAGCGTCCCGCCAAGAATCGCTTTTGTTTTTTCAGGTACTTCCGCAAGGCTTTTGGCCAGCACAACCCCCTTGGATCCTGTTTCCTTCACCGTACCTTTTCCACGGCCTCCGGCATGAATTTGGGATTTTATGACGAACCAGCTTGTACCAGTTTCAGCCTGAAGTTCTTTTGCTGCTGCCAGCGCATGATCCGGCGTATCGGCAACAATACCGCGTTGAATAGCGACTCCATATTTTCTTAATAATTCCTTACCCTGGTACTCGTGAATGTTCATATTTTTTGTTTTGGATCGAAACTAGTTTATTTAGGCCTTATTTCAATAATATACCAACCTCACAAAGATGCTCAAGGCAGTTCAGATTGAAAAATCTTATGGCGATTTAAAAGTACTAAAAGGTATTGACTTAGAAGTCGTAAAAGGCGAAGTAGTTGCCATTGTTGGTGCCTCAGGGGCAGGAAAAAGTACGCTCCTGCATATTTTGGGGACTCTCGATACACCCGATATGGGAATCGTGTCGCTGGACAATGAAAATGTTTTTAACCGTTCTCCGAAGGAGTTGGCTTCCTTTCGTAATAAAACAATGGGGTTTGTCTTTCAATTTCACAATCTCCTTCCTGAATTTTCCGCCCTGGAAAATATCATGATACCTGGATTAATCGGAGGGTCAAAAGAAAATATTGTTAAAAATAAGGCGCAGGAGTTGCTGAAAATTTTAGGGTTGAGTCACCGCGCTGATCACAAACCCAGTGAGCTTTCGGGCGGTGAGCAACAACGAACCGCCGTTGCAAGGGCATTAATTAATTCCCCTAAGCTCGTGATGGCCGACGAACCCAGTGGAAACCTGGATTCAAAAAGTGCGCTGGAATTGCACGAGCTCTTCTTTAAACTAAGAGCAGAGTTAGAACAGACTTTTATTATTGTTACCCACAACGAAGAGCTGGCAGCAATGGCGGATAGAAAAATTGAAATTGTGGATGGAATGGTAAAATAAAAAGAGAGCCTCAACTTCACATGCCTGCTGCACCAGCTCTCTTTTTTCGGACTCCTCTACCAAACTCCCCTATATTCTACCAAATCTTATTCTTCTTGACTTTATTATGCTTTACATATTTATTCTGTGCCTTCTTACCATATTTGGTCATGGTTGTTTGTGTACTGGAATAGGCAGGACATCCCAGGTAATTGCTTGTTCCGCAGGATGACAACATAAACATGCCAATAATTGCGATTGCGAAGGTCTTTTTCATTAGCGATTTCATAAGCCACTATTTTGTTTTTTTGATAGATCAAAGGTAGGGGGTCGATCTTTTACGCACTTCGTAGTAAACCGCGGTATCTAAGGGATGCAAGAAGGATTCGGTTTTAAAAAAATTAAGAACATTGAATACCTGTTTTTTTCAATTATCCATTCTTTTTAAATCGTTTTATTTGATCCTATAATAAATGATTAATAATGCTAACGAACTGATAATCAATTAATAAATCCGCTCCTGTCAGGGTGTTGATTGAATCGTTACGTGCAAAAAGGTTGTTAAAAAGTACACGGAATCAAATTCTCCTTCCGTGGGAGCCTTTTAAAATGGATATGTAAATTTTAAGGTAAAAAGTGCAACAAACTAATGGTTCGTCATATGAACAAGAGTGTGATTCACTAATTCAGAAGCCACTGTTTGTCCGGTTAAATTTTTCAGTAAGAGATATTATGTGAATTAAAACAGGAATTAGGCTTTTTGTAAAATTGTCCTCTGGCATCAGAAAAAACTATCCGAAAAAAGTTCAAAATTCAAAACTAACTCCGGTCTGACAGAAGGTTGTTAACGCGGACTGCGATCTTGATAAAAGCTTCGAATTCACTAGCCGCGTAATGCAGATTGATGGTTCCATGGTTTAACAAATATTTCCCCGGACAATAGTGATTCAGAAACCTGCATATTGCCGGATTCGCTAATCGCAGTGAGCGAAACCTCCATAATTTCATTCACAAGAATCGGATCATACTTCGCTTCCACACGGATATAATTTTCAGTGAAGCCATGCATTTTCCCACCCAGGACATCATTTTCAAAAAGAACGCGGGAGGTACGTCCTATATTTTCTTCATAGAATTTTCTGCGTTTCTTTTCAGAAAGAGAATGCAGCATTTTGGATCGGTCGGAACGTTTATTTCCTGGTACTACCTCAGGCATTGTTGCCGCCAGCGTGTTTTCACGCTCTGAATATGTAAATACATGCAAATACGAGATGTCCAGTTCATTTAAGAACTGATACGTTTCCAGGAAATCTTCATCCGTCTCACCCGGAAAACCGACAATCACATCCACCCCAATGCATGCATGCGGCATCTTTGATTTGATAAAAGCCACACGTGACGCGTAAAGCTCCCGTTGATAACGACGGCGCATCAACCGTAAAATTTTATTCGATCCGGATTGTAATGGAATATGAAAATGCGGTACAAAACGTTTTGATTCCGAAACAAACTCAATGATCTCATCAGTAATCAGATTAGGTTCAATGGAGGAGATTCGAAATCGATCGATGCCCTCTACCTGATCAAGTTCCTGAATGAGGTCAATAAAATGTTCAACACGCTGACCTTCCTGAAGACCAAAGTCTCCGGTATTGACACCCGTCAAGCACAATTTCTTTTACATCTGTCTGTGCAATTTCGTTAGGCGGTTTTAATAATGTTTTCGATGCTATCACTTCTACTGTTTCCACGGGCTAACGGAATGGTGCAAAATGAGCAGGAATAATCACAGCCATCTTGAACTTTCAAGAATGTGCGTGTCCTATCATGCATCGAATAAGAAGTGTTGAATTTTTTGGCTTCCACGATTTCGGAGGCATACACAACTGCTTCAGGAGATCGGACAAATCCATCCAACAACTCCACCAATCTGAATTTTTCGGCAGCACCTAAAACGGCATCAACACCCGGTATTTCAGAGATCTCCTTTGGCTTTAGTTGAGCGTAACAACCGATGATGGCCACATATCCATCAGGAGAAATGGAACGAGCTTCCCGCACAACCTTTTTACACATTTTATCAGCGTTTTCGGTTACAGAACAGGTATTGATAATAAAAATATCGGGTGTATCGGTAAAATCTACCTTTTTATAGCCCTTTTCTTCAAACATCCGCGAAATCGTGGAGGTCTCCGAATAGTTCAGTTTACAGCCCAGCGTATAAAAAGCCACTTTTTTCATTGCTGCAAAGATAGGGCTAATGCTCCTTCGCAACTCCCTTGTGCTATTCACCTTCTAATTCTTCAATTATATCATCTTTTTCGGGATAGGTTCTAGCCCATTTATATTTTTGCTAAAGCCTAAATAAATCATCAATCCTCCTTTCCTGGCGCAAGCGTCCGCTTGTGCCTGTCCCACTAAAATCTTCAATTATATCATCTTTTCGGGATAGGTCTTTAGCCATTTACTATTTTGCATAAAGCCTAAATAAATCATCAATCCACCCCTGGCGCAAGCGTCGCTCCTGTTCCCTATATCTTCAATTATATCATCTTTTCGGGATAAGTCTTTAGCCCATTTATTATTTTTAGACTAAAGCCTAAATAAATCATCAATCACTCCCCCTGGCGCAAGCGTCCGCTTGTGCCCTGTTCACCCACTAAATCTTCAATTATATCATCTTTTCGGGATAGGTCTTTAGCCCATTTACTATTTTGGCTAAAGCCTAAATAAATCATCAATCCACCATCCCCGACCTAAAGGTCGGGGCTAATTACTATTTGCACATCTACTAATTGACTAATTAACAATTATCCTCCTGTGATAATTAATCTGACCAAGATGATAATTGAGATGTCCTGCCAAATGCATCAGAAATCCACCCGTGGTGAAAGTCCTGCCCAACACTTGTTGCGGGTAATCCTTTTCAAGTAGGGTATCATAAAGGGTAGATAAGGTTGTTGTTACCACCTCTTTCGTTTTTTTTATTTCGGCAATCAATTCTTCTTTTGAGATTTCCTGTTGTGGTAAAAATTCCATCTCCCGGTTCCGAGAATACCCGGTATTGCCAAGAACCGCTCCAATAAAGTGCTGTAGGTTGCCACATAAATGAAGACTGAGGTTAGCGCTGGAATTGATAATGGATCCTTCTACTTTCCACAGACTTTCTGTATCGGGATATTGATCGATTTCTTTTTCAAGAACCGCTAAATCCCGTTGAAATAAATATTGAAGTGATTCGATTAACAGACTCATGCTTAGAATTTTGTCAGTTACGGTTCGTTACCAGTTTCAGTGGTTGTGGTTGACAAGGTAAGTGGATTTCAGGTAGGGTTCTGTTGAGACAATTGATACGAATTACTGTTTCACCTCATTTGCACATCCGCAAATTATATAGAATTCAGGTACTCCTCTATTTTATAAATCCGATGGTCAAGTAACTGACTTATCTGATCGTATTGTTCTTTATTTTCTACTTCAGCATGCACACTGATATAGTATTTAATTTTTGGTTCCGTTCCTGATGGTCGAATCGAAAGCTTAGTTCCGTCTTCCAAATAAAATTGAAGCACATTAGAAGATCGGAAAATCAAGTGGGGTTGATTTACCGGTTTGGATATTTTTTTCCACCAGACTTTGATAATCCAGAGAGCGAACAACGTTTGACGCCACCAATTTCTGTTGGTGGATTGTTTCTGAACTGCTCCATCAATGCTTTGATTTCCTGAGCACCCTGTTGTCCCTTTTTGGTTACATTGATCAGGTGTTCTTTATAGAAACCAAACTCGGTATGCATTTCAATCATCCAATCGTAAAGCGATTTTCCAGCATCAACTGCATGGGCTGCCAATGCAGCAAAAAAAGCACACGCTGAAACAGCATCCTTATCGCGGATAAAATCACCGACCATATTGCCATAGCTTTCTTCACCCGCAGCGATAAACCTTTTCTTTCCTTCGAGTTGCCCCATCAGCGAGGCGATATACTTAAATCCTGTTAAGGGTATTGAAACATTCAACACCAAGTTTGGCATGCCATGGAATCAACAAGCTCTGAAGTAACAATAGTTTTTGCGATGTACGCATTGGTCACATCTTTTTGATTCTTAAGAAGAAACCACATCAATAAAGAGAAGGCTTCATTTCCATTCAACAAACGGATAGCGCCATGTTGATCACGAATTCCAACTCCAACACGATCTGCATCAGGATCAGTAGCGAAAATCATATTGGCATTCACTTTATCGGCTAATTGAATGGCCAATTCCATTGCTGATTTTTCTTCCGGGTTTGGTGATTTTACAGTTGGAAATTTTCCATCGGGTTTAGCCTGTTCTTCAACAATATGAATATTGGTGAAACCCATTTCCGCTTGAATGCTACACGGAACCATGGTGATCCCGGTTCCATGAATACTCGAAAAGACAATAGGAATCGTTTTGTGCTTCGAAATGATTTCCGGATTCGGAATTAGCTTTAGCAATTCAGAATAATAGGCCTCCTCTACTTCGGGGGTAATGGTATGGATGAGGTCATTTTTAGCTGTGAATTTTATCTGTTCGAAGGAACTGATTTTGTTAACCTCCTCAATGATGTTTTCATCGTGTGGCGGAATAACCTGTGCACCGTCATTCCAATAGGCTTTATATCCATTGTATTCTTTTGGATTGTGGGAAGCAGTAATTACAACACCGGAATCGCACTTCAAAGTACGGATGGCAAACGAAAGGAGCGGGGTGGGACGAAGTTCAGAAAACAGATGAACTTCAATTCCATTCGCGGAAAATACATCGGCAACAATTTTGGCAAACACATCGCTATTCTCACGACTATCGTACGCAATAGCAACTTTAATTTGTTTGTTAGGATAGGTCTTTAAAAGGTAATTGCTTAAGCCTTGTGTGGCAGTTCCAATGTGTAGCGGTTCATGCAATTGGAACCAATCCCCATGATACCACGTAGTCCTCCGGTACCAAACTCCAAATCTTTGATAGAAACTATCGATTAGATTTTTTGGATCACTCTCGTTCAGCAGCGATTTGATTTCCTCTTTGCTCTCAGAATCAATTACCGGGCTTTCCAGCCATTGGTTTGCTTTTGTTCTTACTTCACTTTCTATAGACATACCTCTAATTTGAATAGTAAAGATAAAAACCTAACGGAATACAAACGAACCGTTTAATCTAAAAACAATGTTGGCTTCGATTTTTTAATGCAAGGTAAATTTCAAACGATTACAAATTTCCACGCAATGCCTGTTCGCGCTCAATCGATTCGAATAAGGCTTTAAAATTCCCTTTTCCAAAAGAACGGGCTCCGTTTAGTTCAATGATTTCGAAATATATGGTAGGGCGATCCTGAACGGGTTTGGTGAAAATTTGGAGTAGATAAACTTCATCATCACGATCAATAAGAATGTTCAGATTTTTTAAGTTCTTCTAAAGGTCTCATTGATTTTACCAACGCGTTCAAGAATATCTTCATAATAAGTATCAGGAACGTTCAAGAAATTCAACACCCCGTTTCCGTAATTCTCCAACCGTATGAATGATATCATCGGTAGCAATGGCAATATGCTGTACTCCCGGACCTTTGTAAAAATCAAGATATTCTTCGATTTGGGATTTCTTTTTTCCTTTGGCAGGTTCATTGATCGGAAACTTGATGTATTCATTTCCATTGGAAACAACCTTCGACATAAGGGCACTATATTCTGTGCTAATATCTTCATCATCAAAAGTTACCAGTAGTTTGAATCCCATCACTTTTTCATAAAACTCAACCCATGTGTTCATTTGGCCGAGCTCAACATTTCCAACACAATGATCAATGTATTTTAAACCGATGGGTGTGGGTTTGAAGTTAGATTTTACCGGTTCGAAACCGGGAAGAAATACACCCTTATAATTTTTCCGTTCAACAAAAGTATGGATTGTTTCACCATACGTTTTAATAGAAGCCATCACCACTTCCCCGTTGTGATCACTTTTTACTTCGGGTTCTTTTACACTGGAAGCTCCGCGGCTAATGGTTTCTTTATAGGATTTTCGGGCATCGTCTACCCAAAGCGCCAGTACTTTAACCCCATCGCCATGTTTTTTTACATGATCGGCTATCGGGCCATCTTCTTTAATGGAAGTAGTCAGTACCAGTCTGATTTTATCCTGCTTCAGTACATAAGAAGCACGGTCCCTCAACCCCGTCTCCGGTCCGGCATAAGCGATCAGCTCATAGCCGAAAGCATATTGATAGTATAAAGCGGATTGTTTGGCATTTCCGACATAAAATTCAATGTGGTCGGTACCGTTGATGGGTAAAAAATCTTCGTTCATAATAAAGACATTAAAGTCATGTAAAGGTAATACAACTATGGCTGATCACGAATAATAGAGTAGGAAGTTCTGCAAACCCGAATTCATTGAAATTAAATTGGGCAAAGTTGGGAATCGCGCGATTTAACAAAATTTTATTAGTAGATATAAATGCTAATTTCAAATAATCCTGTTTTGACATTCAGTTAAAACTTTAATCTTTGCATAACCAAAATCGAAAGAAATGGATATTATAGCTCTGGATAATGCTCTTCAAACCATTGTTAAAAAACAGGAAGAACTGAAAGGTATTGAATACAGTAATCCAAAATATGATGATTTAGAAGAAGAACTTCATAATCTGGAAGATGCATTTCAGGAAGCGTATGGGGAATATCTGGAAGAAGCGCTACAGGATGTTCATGATGAACTTTGCCCTGACAACGACGTATTATTGCCAATTGCGTATATCGGCGATGGGATTTATGTGGAGGTCGATGATTATCCGGGCAAGGAAACCAGACTTTTACTGGAACCTAACCCTACCCGTATTACCATTAAAGTGGGTAAAGAAAAGCAGGAAGTTGTCTGGCAGGCAAAGTAGCTTTAGCTAAACCCCAGTTTTTTTCGTACCCGGTTTAAAACCTCCAGGGCAATTTTGCGTGCTTTATTTTCACCCTGCCTTAGTTTTTCTTCCAGTTCATCAGGATTGCTCATATAGAAGTCAAACGCTTTGCGTTCTTTTTCGAATTTTGAAAGGATCAGTTCAAACAGGGCCTGTTTGGCATGACCAAATCCATAATTACCAGCCTGATACTTTTCGCGCATAGTGTTGGTATCCTCCGGACTGGCTAGCAGACTATAAATTGCGAACGTATTATCCGCATCCGGATTTTTCGGTTCTTCTAATGGGGTACTATCGGTGATTATACTCATGATCTGCTTGCGCAGGGCCTTCTCCGGAAGGAATATATCAATAATATTCCCATACGATTTACTCATTTTTTGTCCATCCGTTCCCGGTATGGTCATGACTTGCTCTTCAATTTTTGCTTCAGGAACCACAAAGGTCTCACCATATGCATTATTGAAAGACGTGGCGATATCACGGGCCATTTCAAGATGCTGACGCTGATCTTTCCCTACCGGAACAAAATGGGCATCGTATAAGATAATATCTGCTGTCATGAGCACTGGATAGGTGAATAAACCGGCATTGACATCGGATAAACGATCAGCTTTGTCCTTAAAAGAATGTGCATTCGCAAGCATCGGATACGGTGTCAGGCAATTGAGGTACCAGGTGAGCTCACAAACTTCCGGGATATGCGATTGACGGTAGAGGTAATTTTTTTCAATATCGAAGCCAAAGGCCAGCCATGCTGCTGCTACTGCACGTGTATTTTCAATTCTGGTCTGCGCATCTTTAATGGTAGTTAGCGAGTGAAGATCTGCAATAAAAAAAAACGATTCGTTGCCCGTTTGTTGTGAAAGCTTAATTGCGGGGATGATTGCTCCGAGGAGATTCCCCAGATGCGGTCGTCCGCTGCTTTGGATACCAGTTAATATTCGCGCCATAATTATTCGCAAATAAAAGAAAATAAAGACTAAGAGAATTATGTTTTACCTTTGAATCATAATTTTCTGGTGATGTATCGACTTTTTAATCTTGTTTTTTTGCTGGTATTGATTTTTCAATCAGGGATTTCGCAACAAAAAAAGGCACTGGTCTTCCGTGAAGAAGTTTTTAATTTTGGCAAGGTTGTCGAAAGTGAAGGCGCGGTACTCCATGCATTTGAGTTTACGAATGCGACAAACCGACCCATTACCATTGTTAAGGTGCAGCCCGCTTGCGGATGCACTACCCCGGATTGGTCAAAGGAGCCTGTAATGCCGGGAAAAACAGGTTTTATTAAAGCCAGTTTTGATCCGAAAGGGAGACCGGGGTATTTCGATAAGTCACTGACAGTGGTCACAGACATCAACAGCGGTTCCTTTCAACTGCGAATAAAAGGTCAGGTCGTATCAGGGGCTATTGCCGAAGCAGATTTTTCCAAAGCTATTGGAAATATGGGGCTGCAGTCAAGTTCCTTCAACATGGGTAAAGTCTTTCTTAAAGATGAATACATGGTAAAAGATTTTGCATGGAAAAATCTGGGTGACCAGCCACTCCGGATTACCGAGGTTGTTAGTCCGCCTTTTATGTCAGTCGAATTGAATCCGGAAATTGTAGAACCCGGTGAAGTCGGTCAGCTGCGTTTAAGTTATAATGGTTCAAAAAAGAATCAATACGGATTTCAATCCGACAATCTGGAATTGCATACAAGTGATTCGCAAATTCCGGTAAAAAGTATTTCGGTATTCGCTACCCTGGAGGAATATTTTCCGGATTTGACACCTGAGGAATTAGCAAAAGCGCCTGGCTTATTAATTTCGGAAAAAACAATTGACCTGGGAAGAATCAAACAGACCGCAGCAACAGAAAAGACCATCGCCATCTCTAATATCGGAAAGAAACCATTAATGATACGGTCTGTTCAAAGTAACTGCACCTGTACACTTGTTAAGGCAAGTGCCACCACCATCAAACCAGGCGGATCTGCAACAATAAAAATTACATTTAATCCGGAGGAGAGAAAAGGCACTCAGCAAAAATCCATCTTGGTATACTCCAATGACCCTAAAAACCCTGTTCAGCGAATTATTTTCTCCGCCTATGTCGAGGATTAAGCGAATGCAGGAATACCCGTAATATCATTACCTAATATCAACAGATGGATGTCGTGCGTACCTTCATAGGTTATTACGGATTCCAGGTTCATCATATGACGCATCATCGGATATTCTCCGGTGATTCCCATGGCACCATGTATTTGTCTGGCTTCTCTTACAATCTCCAATGCAGCGTGCACGCTGTTTCGCTTGGCCATGGAAATATGAACCGATGTTGCTTTCTTTTCATTCATCATCATACCCAGTCGCCAGTTCAACAGCTGAGCTTTGGTAATCTCGGTTAGCATCTCTGCTAATTTTTTTTGCACGAGTTGAAAAGATCCGATAGGCTTTCCAAATTGAATCCGTTCTTTAGCATAGCGTTTTGCTGAATCATAACAATCCATGGCAGCCCCTATGGCTCCCCAGGCTATGCCATAACGTGCAGTATCCAGACACATCATCGGTGCACCCAGTCCGCTTTTTCCCGGAAGCAAATTTTCCTTTGGAACTTTCACGTTATTGAAAACGAGCTCTCCGGTGGTACTTGCACGCAACGACCATTTGCCATGGGTCTCAGGCGTGCTAAATCCTTCCATACCTCTTTCTATGATTAAGCCATGAATTCTTCCGGCTTCATTTTTTGCCCACACTACCGCCACATCCGCTCTGGGTGCGTTGCTGATCCACATCTTTGCCCCGTTTAAGAGGTAGTGGTCACCCATATCCTTAAAATTAGTGACCATTCCGCTGGGATTAGACCCATGATCGGGCTCTGTAAGTCCAAAGCAACCCAGCCATTCGCCGGAACCCAGTTTAGGTAAATATTTTTTTCGTTGTTCTTCGCTACCGAATGTATAGATCGGATACATCACCAGAGAACCTTGTACCGACGCAGTAGAACGGATACCGGAGTCACCCCGTTCAATTTCCTGCATAATCAAACCATAAGCAATATAGTCCAATCCACCACCGCCATATTCCACTGGAATGGTTGGCCCGAAACCACCAATGTCGCCGATTTTCTTAACAATATCATACGGGAAATAACTTCTTTCAGCCCAGTCTTCTACGTATGGTGTTACCTCTTTCTTTACAAATTGCCGGATACTTCCACGAATCAATTTTTGTTCTTCTGTAAATCATCGAGTGAATAAAAATCAGGATGTTCAAATAGGTCTTGCTTCAATGATTTTTTTGATTGCGAATCAGTCTGGTGAGTGGACATAGTTTGGTACGTTTTACATGCGGTGATAATCGACAATAATCGTATCCCGAATTTGTTGGCCAAAGTTATACAAACAAATTTCTATTGCAATGTACACCAGTCTGGAGTTGTTTACACCCATAATAACAACTGTAGTTTTCCATCGGTATTGAATGGTGCTCCCAGTTCATGTGCCATTGATGGCTGCTGACCAATGACCGTTCGTTTTTTTGGTGAAAAATCCTAAAGTTTTCATTACTTTTGTTTCCAAGTTATTGGTAATGAGAAGGTTTGTTGTTTATAGCGTACTAATATCCACAATTTCTTTTGGCTGTTATGGACAAGAGTTCTTGTGAAACTCCGACGCGATGGTGCTGGCCGTCCCCATCACCTGATGCGGCCCGGGGCGCCCCAAGCGCGCTTCCATTTGTTCGGCTGCCAACACCGCGCCGATGCCTCTGGTCCCACCACACCGAGCACCGGCAAGTCGAGCTCGGGCGGCATCGTCAAGCGCCACGGCGCTGACCGTGTTGCAGGCCACCACCAGCAGCTTGATGCCTCGATCTACAATAGCTTCGAGCAACCACGGGCGAAGCGAATAACCGTCGCTGCCGAGCGTGCCGTAGGGCACGCGGGCCGTGTCGCCCAAATATACAATTGATTCCTCCGGGAGGACTTGCCGCAATTGATGAACGACCGCCAGTCCACCAGGCCGGAGTCGAACACCCCAATCGCAAGCCCGACGTCCTCGATGCGAAGCAACCGCGGCGCCGTATTCATGAACGAAGCCTGCTGCCCCGTCAACGCTTGCGGACCGCGCCTTCACCGGAGCGATACCGGTGATCGAGGAGCACACTGACCGGCGCGCCGTCGGCGCTGGAGCGCCCTTCCTGGTCCATTGTCCACGCCGACGCCGTGCTTGCCCAAGGCGCTGGCGATAATACCGAGCACACCGGGTTCGTCCTGCACGTCAAAACGCAGGTAATAGCGCGAGCTGATCGTTGCCAACCCGACCAGTGGGCGCCGCTTGGTTGCGATAGCCTTGGTGCTGAGCCCGCCCGCACCGGCCACGCAGACGCGCGACGTCCACGATGTCCGCGACCACGCCGACTGCGGTGGGCACTTCACCGGCGCCCTGCCCCACGAGCAACACGCACAGCCCTAGGGCACGCCCCTGGATAACGGCCGCGTTCAGCACGCCGTTGATACTGGAAAGCGGGCTACCGAGCGGGACCAGCGCCGGGTGCACGCGCAGCTCCAGTTTGTCGCCACGATCAAACCTGACGGCCAATATGTTTGATCGCGAAATGAAACGCTCCGGCGAAGCGGAAATCCACTTCGTCCACAAAGCGGATCCTTCAGCGGCACCAGGGCATCGTCGACGTCCGCGCCAACGCGGCGATGCTTAGAAACCACGAGCTTCTGCGCCGCATCATGACCATCGACGTCCAAACTCGGCTCAGCCTCGGCGCAACTGAGGGCCGCGCCTTGAGAACAGCCTCGAAGCTCAGACCCTCTTGGCGCATGCGGGTCAGGATGTAATTGCACGTCCCGTTCAGCAATCCGTGAACTGAACTGACCCAGTCGCTAGTGAGTGAATCCCGCAGGGTGCGTATTATCGGGATCCCTCCGCCTCCACCGACGTTGAAAGCCAAATCGACCCCCTGTTTGGCGGCGCGCTGCACGAGCGCTGGACCGTGTTTTGCGAGCAGCAGCTTATGGCGGAAACCACTGTCAGTCCGCTGTCAATCGCGCGCTCAAGGTAACCCTTCGCGGGGTGTTCACCGCCGATGACTTCGGCGACAAGGTCGATGCTTGGATCGGAGAACACGCGCTCCGGATCGGTGGTCACCCACGCAGGCTGACACTCGGGCACGCGGGCCTTATTCACGTCGCGAACCAGAACATGGGCTATCTCAAGCTCCGCGCCCACCTGTGTCGCGAGGTGGAGCGCATTGTCGCGAAGCAGCCGAATGACGCCTCCGCCGACAGTGCCACAACCCAATAGCGCGATCCTGACCTTCTGCTGACTCAC
>CALOAV010000084.1:0-41367 GCA_942491425.1 uncultured Cytophagales bacterium | reverse complement strand
ACTCACGAATTGGCGGAATGGATACCACGACGATCTTGACGTTAGTGAAGTCATTGAAGCAGTCAAAAATTTAAAGGCCACCAAAACAGGCGGACTGATTGTTTTCACACGGGATACAGAATTGAAATTTTACGCCGAAACTGGCGATTCAATTGACTCAGAAGTGAGCAAGCGATTATTGATTTCAATTTTTAATAAGACCAGCCCACTTCACGACGGGGCAGTCATTATCTTTAAAGGAAGGATAAAAGCTGCCCGCTGTGTTTTGCCAGTAAGTGAAAATGATCATCTTCCTCCTCACTTTGGTTTACGACATCGCGCCGCGGTGGGAATGTCTGAGAACACCGACACCCTCATATTAGCCGTTTCGGAAGAAACCGGCAGACTGATTTTGGCCAGAAATGGTAATTACCTGAAAGCGCTTAAAATGAAACAGGTGGAGCAAAAAATCCTGCAATACCTACACAAAGAGGAAACTGACAACTGGTCGGAAGTTGTTGATGAGGAAACAGAGACTCACACTGTAAATCCCTAGTTCCTTTCTTTCACCATCCGGGATTTGTATTTTTAGGTATGCATTTAAAATCATATCTCTCCGCTGCATTCCTGCTCCTTCCCTTATTCCTGTTCAGTCAGCAATTGGAAACCGTTATCCAAAAAGGACACGATCAGCGTGTATTGGCCGTGGCCGTAAGTCCGGATAGTAATTTTGTTGCTACTGGTAGTCGTGATCGTACTGTGAAACTCTGGGAATTGAGCACAGGCAGAGAAGTACGTAATTTTTTGGGCCATGATGGCAGTGTTAATGGCATCGCTTTTTCAACCGATGGAAAATATATGTTAACCAGTTGTAGTGACATGACCGCAAAAATTTGGGAAGTAGCAACCGGGAAAAATATTTTCACAACCGAACCAACTACTAAACTTTTAACGGAGGTTGCGATCAGCCCGGATATGAAATACTTCGTAGTGGCCGGATACAACGACGAAGCCAGTGTGTATTCGTGGGATACAAAAAAAATCATCACGAAATTGAAAGTGAATGCCGATCAGGGTGGAGGGTATGGTATCCATTTGACTTTTTCCCCCGACAGTAAGTGGCTTGCAGTAGGTGAAGATAATTACACCGCGACCATTTATAATACAATAAACTGGGAGCAACATAGTACCTTCAAAAAAGAAGAAGGATGGTGCGGCGGGTGTGCGACCTGGGCAACCTTTAGCAGCGACAGCAAAACAGTACTCATGGCTTCCAATAAAGGTCCCGTTAAAAAATATGACCTTACCACCAATAAACTGATCACACAATACACAGAGAAAATTGAGGAACTTGCCGGATTGCAATTCAGTAAAGATGAAAAGCAAATCATTGCCATTACAAAAGATGAGATCATCGTTTGGGATAACCGCACAGGAGAGGAAATTGAAGAAATAAAAACAGATCTCAATACGGAAATTAACGATGCATGTCTTTCTGTCACCGGTTCAGAAATATTAATGGCATGTGACAATAATGTCACTCAGGTTTGGGATATCGCTTCAAAGAAATTTAAGAATTCCCTGACCGGAATTTTAAATGAACGCGATAAGGGCAACATCAATTACGACCCTAATAATTATTGGGAATCGCATATTGCCAAATACATCCGTTTAAAAAATAGTCTGGTACTTACCAATGATGGGAAGTCTTTAATTAAAGGAAAGTTTGGAACCAAAATAAAAAGATGGGATGTTGCATCCGGACAAACGGAGATGGAGTATGTCGGGCATGACAAAGCAGCCTTATGTTATTCGCTGACAAAAGATGGTAAACAATTGGTCAGCGGTGGCGGTGATGGTAACATTATTATTTGGGATGTTGAGAGCGGTGACTCATTGTTCGCAATAAATGCACATCGTGAGCCGATCTTCGATCTTCAACTTACCGGTGATGAATCAAAGGTACTCACGGGAAGTTGGGATGGTACTATGAAAATTCATGATCTGAAAACCGGAGAAAGAATTTCGTATATCGATTTGGAAAATGCTTCCGCTTTTAGTCTTCAATTCAGTCCAAATGATCTTTATATTTTCTCAGCACAACTGGGCAAAACCTTGTCGATGCGTGAAATTGACACAAAGGAAATTGTTCGTGAATTTGTTGGACATACTGACATCGTCTCTTCCATTCGGCTCAATAACGATGGTACAAAATTATTAAGCGCCAGTTGGGATGGCTCAATACGGCTATGGAACGTATCGACCGGATTAATGGATAAAAAATTCTCCGGTCATCAGGGGGCAGTTCATATCGCGATCTTCGATCAATCCAATCAACATATTTTTAGCGGCGGTATTGATCGGGCGGTGCGAATGTGGGATGTAAGTACTTCAAAAGTGATCAAAATATTCGAAGGACATCAGGCTGAAGTTACGTCCATTCTGTTAAGCAAGGACGAAAAGATGCTGATCACGCATGCAACGGATGGTGTGACCAAGTTTTGGGACCTGGCTAGCGGAAAAGAATTTTTCGAGCACATTCAAATTGGTGAGCGTGACTGGATGGCCAAAACACCAGACGGTTATTTTACAGGCACTGACGGGGCGCGGAAGTCTATTCATTATGTCAGTGGAATGAAGACCTATTCTGTTGACCAGTTCTTTAATGAATTTTATCGGCCTGAGCTATTACCGACCCTTTTTAAAAACCGTGGGGAGTCAAAAACCAATCCCGGATTGCAGGGGAAATTAAAATCCTCACCACCTCCAACGATCAAAGTAGCAGCCGTCCTGAATAAGGATCCACTTCTGGCGGATGTCTATGTACGGATGACGAATAATGGTTCGGGTGTTTCCAATTTAAAACTGTTTCATAATGGCAAAAATATTCCGATCGATCAATCGAAAATCGAAATCCCGAAAAAAGGAGCATCAACTGTTTACAAACAGACCATTGGATTAATCAGTGGAACCAATACATTTTCAGCTTCAGCCTACAACGACGATAATATTGAATCAGACCGGAATACCATTGAAATGTTTGCCAATCATAGTGCCCGGAGTTCTACCTGTTACATTCTGTCTGTTGGTATCAATACATATAAAAATTCAAAGCTAAGTCTGAATTATGCAAAACCCGATGCCGAATCTTTTGGGCAAATGATGAATGAAAAGGGCACATCCTTGTTTAAGAGTATGGAAATCCATACGCTGTATAATGAGGATGCTTCGCGGGAAAAAATATTAAGTACGCTGGACGAATTAGCAGGAAAAGTGGGTACGAATGATGTCTTTATATTTTACTATGCGGGTCATGGCAGTATGGTCGATAACCAGTTTTATTTTATCCCAACAGAGGGTAGCAGGCTCTATGATGTTAAATCGTTGCAAAAAGAAGCCATTGAGGCTTCTGTTCTTCAAGACAAGTTTAAAAACATTCAGGCACTCAAGCAGCTCATCATTATGGATGCCTGTCAATCGGGTGGATCGGTTGAGTTGCTCGCAACGCGCGGAGCGGCGGAAGAAAAAGCGATCGCACAGCTTTCACGCAGTGCCGGTATACACGTGATGGCATCTGCCGGCAGTGAACAATTCGCTACGGAATTTGAACAGCTTGGCCATGGACTTTTTACCTATGTTTTAATCCAGGCACTTCAGGGGGCGGCAGATGGTGCTCCACAAGATGGTAAGGTGACCATCTATGAGCTGAAGTCTTATCTGGATGATCAGATGCCGGAGATGACAAGAAAGCTGAAAGGAAAACCACAGTATCCGTATACCTTTTCAAGGGGGCACGATTTCCCGTTAGTGATTGAAAACAAGTAAATTCAAACTTAGCTGTTTCTTTATGCAACCCTGCGGAGAAAGGAATGGTACTGATGTATCAGTCTAACAAATTAGCAAATATCTTTTTAACGAAGAAGATAATTCTGAGCTTTTTACACAGCACCGCAGGGTCCCCTTTGGGAGACCCTGCGGAGAAAAGAACATCGTGTTCCTGTCATCGCAGTGTCTCCCGAAGGGGACGCTGCGATCATCTCGAGCTCGGTTATTTGATAAATCCCATCAGAAAAAAACAACTTCAAAGAGAAAATCAGTCCCGTATTTTTAATCGATCTTCATTTTCAACGTTGATTATTAGCACCGCAGGGTCCCCTTCGGGAGACCCTGCGATGACGAGAGGATGGAAAAGTGACCATCTATGAACTGAAGTCTTATCTGGATGATCAGATGCCGGAGATGACAAGAAAGCTGAAAGGAAAACCACAGTATCCGTATACCTTTTCAAGGGGGCACGATTTCCCGTTAGTGATTGAAAACAAGTAAATTCAAACTTAGCTGTTTCTTTATGCAACCCTGCGGGGAATGGTACTGATGTATCAGTCTAACAATTAGCAAAAAATCTTTTTAACGAAGAAGATAATTCTCAGGTTATTACACAGCACCGCAGGGTCCCTTCGGGAGACCCTGCGATGACGAGAGGATGGCAAAGTGACCATCTATGAGCTGAAGTCTTATCTGGATGATCAGATGCCGGAGATGACAAGAAAGCTGAAAGGAAAACCACAGTATCCGTATACCTTTTCAAGGGGCACGATTTCCCGTTAGTGATTGAAAACAAGTAAATTCAAACTTAGCTGTTTCTTTATGCAACCCTGCGGAGAAAGGAATGGTACTGATGTATCAGTCTAACAAATTAGCAAATATCTTTTTAACGAAGAAGATAATTCTGAGCTTTTTACACAGCACCGCAGGGTCCCCTTCGGGAGACCCTGCGGAGAAAGAACATCGTGTTCCTGTCATCGCAGTGTCTCCCGAAGGGGACGCTGCGCTTAAAATGGTTTTGTTAAATCCATATCTTGAAGGTCAGTATAGCTGATAATATCATAGACACCTTGTTTTCCAGTTGCATAGAAGTTGGCTGAGCTATGTAAATAGCCCTCAGGAACATTTGATAAATTCCATTTACCAGCACATGGGTTATTATGAATATAGTCAAGTTTCTGTTCTGTAAATTCCGCGGTCCAACATTCCTTCCAATCAAACGATGGTTCAAAAATTTCATGTATATGTCCACGATTTTTTTTAGTTATATTAACAAAAGAAGTTAACCGAAATAATAAAATATGATGGTTTAATTCTTTCAATCGCCTGACTAAGTCATATGCCATAAACCGTTTTCCGTTACCAATGATTGTATTAATAGATCTTCCCTTTGTATTACGAAAAGCTATAAGAGCATGAAGGTGATTAGGCATAATAACATAACCTGCAATTAAATGCCCAATGCTTTTTAAATAATCAAACCAATTATAAACGGTTTGATAACCATTGGTAATTTCAAATAACCTGATCCAACGACAACATGTCAAAGTGATAAAATAAACACCATCATGTTCGGGAATTGCTCTTCGTACACTCATGACTTTATTAATTTCGGCTAACAGTTTCCTCAAGGACTGCTTGAGGTAAGTTTTCTTTTTAAAAAAATGGTACTGATGTATCAGTCTAACAAATTAGCAAATATCTTTTTAACGAAGAAGATAATTCTGAGCTTTTTACACAGCACCGCAGGGTCCCCTTTGGGAGACCCTGCGGAGAAAGGACATCGTGTTCCTGTCATCGCAGTGTCTCCCGAAGGGGACGCTGCGATCATCACGAAGGCTGGTTATTTGATAAATCCCATCAGAAAAAAACAACTTCAAAAGAGAAAATCAGTCCCGTATTTTTAATCGATCTTCATTTTCAACGTTGATTATTAGCACCGCAGGGTCCCCTTCGGGAGACCCTGCGATGACGAGAGGATGGAAAAGTGACCATCTATGAACTGAAGTCTTATCTGGATGATCAGATGCCGGAGATGACGAGAAAGCTGAAAGGAAAACCACAGTATCCGTATACCTTTTCAAGGGGGCACGATTTCCCACTGGTGATTGAGCAGAAGTAGGGCCAAAATTTGAGAATACGGTTTCTACTCATTATGCTTTCTGTGGTTAGAAAATTGAAACACCAGAATTTTTAATAATACCTTCTGGCCACCGTCAAATTATTAAACCACTCCAAATCAATACCAACATTAATTTCATGTGTGTTGAATCCTGTGGAAGGTTGTTCATTATTCAATGGAAGTTCTCCTGCATAGCCAAATCGCAAACCACTTACTAAATTTAGATTCGCAGATAGCCCAACTGTATTAAAATTGCGGGTAAATAATCCCGCCCAAAAAATATCACCTAACAAAACACTGGCGCCAAGATCGAGTGATGGAGAAACGCCTTCTGTTACCCGGAGCAATGCATAGGGTTTCAGTGCAACTCCTGGTAACTGGTCAAAAATAAAACCTGCGGACAAATACAAATGACGGTTATACCGATCCCCGGCCACTCCATTAATTTCTTCTGTTACATTTAATAGTTGTGGTACAGAGAGCCCTCCGTAAAAATTTTTTCCCCGAATGAAAAACCCTGCTCCCAAATTAAATTTAGCAAAACCGTTAGCTGCTTGTGCAAAATCCGGATCGGAGGGATCATCCAATTTTAACTGATCATAGTCATAGTTGAATGCCATTACACCGGTTTGTAATCCAAAGGATAGCGTAACATCATCAAACAGGTCCAGTTCATAGCTAAAACTCACATTAAAATTCGTATTCTTCGTTACACCAATTTTATCGTACAGGAGTGAGATCCCAACTCCTACCCGATTATCAACCAGTGAGGTATGTCCAGTAAAAAAAATGGTGGAAGGTGCTCCTTCCAGGTCACCCCATTGATTCCGGTAATGCAAATCAAAACTGGTAATATCGTGAACACCGGTATATGCAGGATTAAAGGGAAGCTGGTTAAATTGATAGGTTGCGAGTAAGGGATCTTGTTGACCATATACAGAAGGACTGAGGCACAACATCCACAAAATAAATTGAAATAGCTTTTTCATTTCATTATCTCCTTAGGTGTAAGAATCCGGTCAGCTTGCCTGTTGGTAAAGTGATTACATAAAAATAGGTTCCTTCCACCAACTCATTTTCACTGCCTACATTTGATCGGCCTTCAAAACGATGTGTAGACAGTCTGTTGTTGTAGTCTTCAACTTCAAATATTTTTTGCCCCCATCGATTAAAAATATGAACCTTATTACCTGGATAGGTTTCAATATTTTCAATTTTGAAAAAATCATTTTGACCATTGTTGTTGGGGGATACTCCATTATATATAATTAGATCCACGTCCGCGGGTCTGATCGTATTTTCAAACCAACTGATGCGGTCAAATCGAAAGGCAACCAGAACATCCAAATCCCCGTCCATATCTATATCCGAAGGATTCGTTGCCCATGGGAAATATGCACCCTCAACATCCGGATCAAAAGGCCCGCGGTCATACACAATCTGCTCAATAAAATTTTGATTGCCATCATTTTCAAACCAGGCTATTTTGTCCTGCAATTCGGATACGTGCAATACATCAAAATCTCCATCTCCATCCATATCTGCTACAAATACGGCTCTGGGCTGATTAACCATGTTACCAATTTCGTGTTCGGTGAAAATCTGGTTGCCATCGTTTTCATACCAGGATAAACGATTTAATGCCGCGGCAGCAACAATATCAACGTCACCATCGCCATCCACATCAGCTGCTTGTACGGAGCTATATCTCCCTTGTTTCGCATCAACAATATGTTCGGTGAAATTTTGAGTACCATCGTTTTCCAACCATACAATTTTATCCTGCCCCGGTCCGAACGACTGAATCTCTGAAGCCACCACAATATCCATATCCCCATCACCATCTACATCAATGGGATAAAATTCAGTAGGATCAATATTAAAACCAACAATTTCCCGCTCAGTAAAATTTTCCGCACCATCATTCTCATGCCAGGCTAATTTTGCTGGCGTTGAAACAGGAGAATAACCACCTGAAATGATATCCATATCTCCGTCTCCATCCATATCAATTACAACTACTACACTTGCGACATTAGCTGTAGAACTAACTATGTGTTCAGTAAAATTTTGCGCACCATCATTCTCATACCATGAAACAAAATTACTTTGTGATGCTGCGAGCAGATCCATATTGCCATCACTGTTAACATCAGCAAGAAAAACACCTGCAGCACCACCTATCGAATTGGCTACCATATGTTCTGTGAAATTCTGATTGCCGTCATTCTCATACCATGCCAACGTGCTGCTACCGGCCCACGTAGCATAAACATCAATATCCCCATCACTATCAATATCGCCGCTTACCATGTCAAAAGGTTGAAACAGTACATCAGAAAAAACACGCTCTTCAAAATAAGCCGGGGTTTCAGGACCGGGCAGTGTTTCGATGGTAAATTGAATTCCCACCGGGCCAGCGAGGGCTTGTCCTAACGTATTACTTATATTGGTCGTCAATGTTACCCGGATGACTTCTCCATTTTTAAAATCTTCATCCGGATTAAAGGTAATGATCGGTGTGCCTGCGCCTGTAATGGTTCCGGAAATAATTCCGGTTTGGCTTCCGATAACAATAATATTGGACGCATTTGCAGTGATGGCTTCAACATTCTGGTCGAATGTCAATTGAATGTCTGTATTTGGTACTACACTATTCGAATTTGGTGCAGGTAAAACAGACAGGAAATTTAGCTGTGCATTCACAGCGGTACTAAACAGAACAAACCAAATAACCAGGAAGGCTCCTGACCAATGTTTAATCCTATGCAAGACAGAAATGAGGAGTCTCCATTTCATTTGCGCAAATTTTAACAACGAGACGTTGGATTACGTCTAACAAATTAGTGATTATCTTGCTAAGGTCGAAGAAACATTTGAATTTTGTCCATCATTTGGGCGTAATCATTCCGCTGAATCCTGGAATCACCCCAGGGATTACCACTCCAACCGACACTTCAATACCATTGACGTTCCTCCATCACTGTCGGACGCCAGAATGACATCCGCCTGGTTATTTGATTTTATTTCATCAATGGCAATGGTTTCTACTTTTAATGGATGAATTTGATCCGGAATTCGTGTAGCGATAAATGTTTCGGGGACAGTACCCGATGAGATATCGATCATGCCAACAAAACTACCCAGCACAGCACCGTCATCATACGCATTGGGTGTATTCTCAACGGAAGAAGTAAACAATAGAACCGGTTGATCGTGAAGAATAGTGGCTCCTGAAAAACCGGAAGCAATACCGTCGATGGATGGTAATTCAAAAAGCGTAGTCTTTGGAGATGGAAAAGGTATCTCCCCATTAAAATGTTTAATCAATTCACTGTACAAAAATACAAAGACAACATTGCGTCCACGATTAAATAAGAAAACCTGACCCTTTTGAAATGCGACCGCTTCAATATTCAGCTCCTGGTGATTCATGATGGGTAAATTTTTTAGTTGCTGGTAAAAAGTAGTGATGTTGTACTCTTTTACAACCAGACTATCACCTGTTGTGATCATCAGAAAAACATCCCGCTCGGTGATTTGGATCCAGAGCCAAAAATAATAAACTCATTTTCGTTAATTCTTTCCATTGCCTCAAAATCAGGTTTAAAATTCTTGGCAATGGTTTCCTCTTCCACGTGCTCCAGTGAATAAATCGGTGATTTTGAAGTCACACTAAAATTTGAATCCAATATGAAAAAATAGGGTGAGTTATCGCCGATCGCATAGTAGTGTTCTCCCTGCCTGGCGATTCCGGAAGCACTTGGTACCTTCAATTCCTGATGATGTAAAATTTCAATCTTCAATTCTTGCTTGCAGGCAGCGTTTAATAAGATAACAAAAATAAAGGCTGATCGTATCAACACTATTCACCACTTATCTTAAGTGCCCGGCAACCTGCTTTGAAGAAATGCAATTTGACCGCGGTGATTAGCTTCGTGTTCACAAACGTGAAACCATTTCCAATATGTATTAAAAGGTTCCCGTTCTGACCATATCGGATCAACAGCCAATAGCCATTCATCGTCTTTCTTTTTTAATTCGGCCAGCGTTTTTTCACGGACAGTTGTAATCTTATCGACGTAATATTTCACATCATGTCCCTTTATATTTTTTCGACCCGCCTCTCCCAAATTCATAGAATCTCCCCATTCCTTCATTTCTTCCGCATTAAATTCCTGTCGTCCTTCAAAGGTGTTGATTTGATAAAATTTATCAGTTGCTCCCAAATGAAGAATTAATGCACCAATTGAATTTGCCTCTTCATCATGCAAATAATCCAATTGCTCCATTGTAAAGGATTTAACCAAATTAATAATGGTATGTCGATTATAATTTAACATGGATACCAATGTGCCGATCTGTGGAGAATACCCTTCAATAGGGCCGATCACGTACGTACTTTCTTTAACTGGTTCCTCCGCTTTCGCAATCTGGTGTATACCCAATCCAACAACACCGGAGGTTAACGCAGCAGTTGTTTTAATGAAATTCCTTCTGTCGATCGTGGGTTTCATAATAGGCTGGTTTTTCGTGTTTAAATAATTATTAATATTCATCCCATAAATTCTTCAGGGTATACGGGCTTCCTTCCGGGGTCCAGAATGTTCCTGTAATATATCGATAATGCTGGTCGAGTGTATGGATTCTGTTTATTTCTGTTTGAGAAAGTTCGATATCCAATGCAGCTAAATTTTGCCGCATACGGTTAGGGTTCACAGACTTTGGAATTACCGCCGTTCCCCGTTCAATTGCCCAGGCAATTAATACCTGCGCAACGGAACAGTTTTTTTCATAAGCAATTTCAACCAAAACCGGGTCATCCATCAAAACAGGTTCCTTTTCTGCCTTTATTTTCGGTGATCGATCAGGGGACCCCAACGGAGAATAGGCGGTAAGATGAATCCCGTTTTCACTGCAGAAAGTCAGCATTTCCTTTTGGGCTAAATACGGATGAAGCTCAATCTGATTCATTTCCGGGGGTTGTGAAGCTTCCTGTACTAATTGATTCAATTTCCGAACACTAAAATTACAAACCCCAATATGTTTTGAAAGTCCTGCCTCCTTTGCCGCTTCCATCCCCCTCCAGGTTTCTGTTACGGGAAGGTTTTCGAGCGGAATAAATCCTACTGCTGTTCCAGGCTTATAGGTTTCCGGATCAATAGCCACAGGCCAATGAATTAAAAATAAATCAAGGTATTCCAACTGCAAGTCCTGCAATGTTTTCTTTAACCCCGGAAGAACATCTTTTTCTTGATGGTGATCATTCCAAAGCTTGGAAGTAATCCAAAGCTCTTCACGTCCGACAATCTTCTCATCAAAACATTCCTTTAAAGCCTGTCCGATTTCGATTTCGTTTCCATAAATCGGTGCACAATCAATATGACGATAGCCCATTTCTATTGCGGTTTTCACTGCCTGGTAAACTTCACCTTTTCTTGATTTCCAGGTACCCAGGCCTAAAACCGGCATCTGATCATTGTTTTCCAGGGTAATTGATCGCATAGCTTTTTTTAAATGAATGTCTAAACTAAACCATTTCACGCTAAAAAATTAAACATTTCAGCAACTATACAAAAATTAGTACGTTTCGTACTAATATAATACGATTCGTACTATATTTACACTATGGAAACTACTACACTGGATTATGCAATTTTAGGCCTTCTTCTGGAGACACCCCGAACAGCCTATGCAATTCGGAAAGCATTTGAAGAGACTGCGCTTGGTAATTTTAGCAGCAGTCCGGGAACGATTTATCCCGCAACCAAAAGACTCAAAAAAATGGGTTTAATTTCTCATCCCAGGGGTGAAAGTCCTTCTATTTTGATGGCTACGCCTTTGGGTAAATCAAAAATGAGGGAGTGGCTTGTACTACCAATTTCACAACAGGAAGTTGCCAAAAACCCATCGCATCTGCTACTCAAGTTTGCTTTCATGGAGCATTTGATTAGCCGGTCGAAACAAGCTCACTTTCTTCAGTCGATGATTGCCCAAACACAGGAATATATCATCTCCCTTGAATCCTATCATAAAAATCATTCAAAGGAACTTCCCCTAACCGGTAAGCTTGCATTTGAATACGGAATTGCCCAATGCAAAACCCAACTGACCTGGGCGAAGTCTGCTTTAAAAGAAATAAAACAAAATAAATAAGAATATGAAAAACTTCAGCTTAAAAAACATCGTCATTGCCACGATTGGACTTACCCTACTCAGCGCATTGTTTGATCTTATCCGTGGTCAACTAAATCCTATCCAGTTTTATGGCTGGGTTTTATTAGCCAATACATTACTTGTGTTGTCCCTTGCCTGTTATGTGGTCAATAGTTCACTTCATACGACTAAACTTTGGCTGACCACATCGCTTATCTTTTACATCATTGGGAACTTCAATATATTAATTGAGGCCTGGGTTTTTAATGTAACCGACCGGACACAAACCCTTCATGAACTTATTATTGGAATTCCTTATTGTATCCTGGCTTCACTACTGATCACTTACATTTTTTCAGGATGGAAAGTTAATCCGAACGAAAAACCAATTTTTGAATACAGGACTCCCATTCGATGGGGGCTCAAGATACTGGGTGCCAATTTTCTTTATTTTCTTTTTTATATAATTGCCGGAATGATTCTTCAGGCTACCGTCACCCGGTTTAATGAGTACTATGGAGACAAACTTCCTGATTTCGTCGACATTATAATCACCAACATGTTTTTCAGGGGTTTTGTTTTCGTTGCGATTGCCATCCTGATCGATCGGACTGTTCAACTAACAGCATTAAAAAAAGCATTGCTTGTCGGAGGTATTTTTAGCATTCTTGGTGGAATTGCTCCATTAATTATCCCAAATGAATTAATGCCACCGTTTATCCGAATTGCGCATGGCTTTGAAGTTGGAATCTCGAATTTCCTTTTTGGACTATGCGCGTTTTATATTCTTCGATCCAGGCCTGTAACCACCAAACCTGAATAAAATTACTCAAGTCTGACCTTAAAAAGTTTTACAGCTTTCAATGAATCAAAGGGCCTGATTGCTCCATTAACAAATCCACTTTGCATTTGTGCGTTCCCCAGATAGATAAAGGTATCCCCGGCGATCTCGCCGGTGGTTGGTTGATCAAATTCAGGATGGTTAGCTTCCAGTATTCGCTGGTTGAGAACCATATCTGATTTATCATTTAATGCCAATTGAAGTATGCGTTTTAATCCGGGTTGATTACAAACCAAGGTGTTTTTATAATACGCTAACCCATCCATTCGTCCGAGTTGTAACTCGTCCGCCTGTAAATTCATATGTGTGTTATTAGCAATTGAGTAGCAAAGAATCCCATTGCGGTGGGCAATATAGAGTAACTGATCGTCATCCGAATGGGTAATGCCATTTGGAAAAATAATGGTCGAATCAGGTATTGCCAATGGCTCAAACGATTTTTTATTTGGATTTAAGTAATACACCCGATTCTGAACAGACTCTGTAATATAGACCGTACCGGAATTCGTAACACACAAATCATTAAAACAATAATCACCATTAATTTCCGGATCATATTTTTCAATCAGCTTTCCAGTGGATAAGGAATATCGAAATAGTCTGGAACTCCAAAGCGTGACAGAATCAGGATACTTCATTGGTAACACCGTATGTGCATTGGAGGAGATCACCCACAATTCATTGCGTTCAGCATCCACTTCCATCCCGACGGTACTCCAGAGTCCGTCTTCCTGTTCAGTTTTAAAATCGAAAACCACGCCATCCGGTTTAACTCCAACAATCTTTTGCTTATAGGTACTGGACACATAGGTTATTCCTGTGTTTTGATCATGGGCAATTCCTTCCGGGATCAGGTCGGGTTCCTGGATTGTGGCATAGTCTGTACTCAGATGAACTTCCAATTGCTGTGCTTCTTCCTTGGTCAGGTCCTTACGGCTGGAAGTATTGTTATACATTTTCCATTGTCCATTCACTTTTGTATACAAAGCTGTCCATGCAAATAGCACATAGCCGTGTTCTCCCCAGGTGCCATCCTCCTCTTTACTTTGCGCATCAATTAGTTTATTTACGATCACCGATGCCATCGTGCCGTCCTCCGAAATGTGGATAATCGGCGGCCGGGTATCATCCCAGGACGTATAGTTGACTTGTTTAAAATATTCGGTGAATCGCTCTTTTATTTCGGCATTTGAATGAAAGCTGACTTCCCCATTTTGAACGGACACCATGCTGTCAGCAATTTCATTTGCCAGCAGCTTAGCATCGTTGATCAAATGCGCCGTACGCTGAATTTCATTGGAGACCAGTAATGCGTCCCGGTCATTATTTTCAGGAGGCTCCTGCTGACATGAGAAGATCAAATAAAGAAAAAAAATGCAGTAGATAATGGGGCGTTTCATGATCGCAAATAAAGAATGGATATTATTCTTATTGGATTGCGGTTGCCCCATTATTTAGAATCCAATACTTTGTGTTAATGCTTGTTCGCTTTTTTCTCGCGTTTTGCTTCTTTCTTTTCTTTCGCCGTTTTTTTTGGCTCTTTTTTCTTGTCCTTTTTTGCGTCTTTCCCTTTTGACATAATTTTAATGTTTAGTTAACGAAAGATAAGAATTCTCCTTTGAAGTGGAAATATGCATAGAAGGTTTATTAATACTTTTAATGCAGATTACGGTATGATGGATTTCAATTTCCAGGACGATATTTTGATTCTGCTCTTTTTTCTACATCCTCCCTATAATACGCCACATCCTTAAATTCTACATCGGCATACCGTTGGGCTTGGTCATCAAAGTGTGGAGAATCAGGATCACCACTCTGACCACCTGCCAACATCGATTTTGCTTTCACCCTTTCACCAAATTCAACTACCGCTACAAAACTATTTCCTGATGTTCCATAGATGCGTTTCGTATCATAGGAACGTGCACCAAATGAAGCTAGCGCCCCCCAGTTACCGGATGCCATCCCCACTGCAAGGCTGGGCAGGCTATCCCTAAAATTTTGACGAATATCGCCCGTGATTCGTTGATACCGATTAATTTCTCCCCAGGGTGTTTTCCAGGTTCCGAAATCTGTTGTTAACTGGTCAATTGTCTTTTTGAAAAATTCAATTCGCTCTGGTAAAGGGGATTGCGTACCCATGAATACCATGGCTTCCATTCTTCGATTCAGACTATCGGGAATGGTCTTGCTGCGCAAATAATTTGTTCCATAAAAATGCGCCAGCGACATGGCCACTGATTCTTTTGAAACCGTATAGTCCCATTTCCTTAATTCATCAATCTCTTCTTTTATGGATTCATCAGGATGCTGATCATACGCTTCAATCAATCCCGGAAGGATGACCTCGAAAGCAGGTAAGTAAGGATCATATCCCAGAGCAATGAGTTTATCCAGCGTTAAATCCCTTGCCTCCTTCAATAATTTTACGGCATGTACGGCCCTGAAATTCTCTTGATTTACAGACATATAATGCGGGTATTCGCTCATCTTCGGACTGAATTCAGCAGCACTGGTATAGGGTGTTGAATTGCAATTTTGAATCCAGCCATTAGCCGGATTAAACAGCGTGATCATTTCATCAACGGCATGCAAACCATTCCAATCGGTAGAAGGATCACTTCCGTCTACCGGTTTACTATAGTCAAGATCAGGATTTTTTACCGGCATAAAATTACCATGGTAATAAGCAATGTTTCCATCGGCATCTGCATAAACGGTATTGTTTGAAGAGTTCGCGCGGATATCCATCATTTCCCTGAAGCCCGCATACTGGCTTTGCTTCGTCCGGGTAAACGATTGGATTAATGCCTCTATGGGCGTCCACATCATTGACGTTGCCACCCATTTGTTGTTTGCCTTTTGCGTTATCGGACCATGGTGCGTCCGGTACATCGGAAAAGTTTTTGTTTCTATTTCCGCTCCATTTTTATACTTCAGCGTAACCTCTAATTCTTCAACCGGACGTTGTTCGTCACCATATTGATATTTTAATCCTTCCTCGGTATCAACAATGGTCTCCACAAACTCATCAATACGATCCGTGTAGACAGAAGTATGCATCCAACCCATCTTTTCATTGAACCCCTGATACACAAAAAATTGTCCCCAGGTAACTGCGCCATAGGCATTCAACCCCTCTTCACTTACCACATGCACTTCTCCTCTAAAGAAAAATGAAGTATGTGGATTAATTAATAACATCGCATTACCCGATTTAGTCATGGATCCGGAAATCGCAATGCCGTTTGAACCTCGGGGTTCTTCATCCATAAGCCCAATCAATCCGTTATGAATCTCTGCTTTGGTGATTGGACCCAGCGAATCATAAAACTCCTTAATCTTTCCCGTGGAAATTTTTTCAATGTCGCCTCCAATCGATCCTTCACTAAAAAACATAGGCATCCACGGTTCAAAACGTGTTAATAATTTTGGTTTAACTTCCGGGTGTGTGTAGAGATAATAATTAACACCATCAGCAAATGCATCACACAATTTTTTCAACCACTCCGGGCTGTTCTCATAATGTCCAATGGCCTCTTCTGTGGTCATAAACAATCGTGCACGGAGATCACTGTAGATTGCTTCTTCCCCTTCTACTTCGGCCAGTCTGCCAATGGCCCAAATGTAGTTTTGCTCTACCCGGTTAAAATCATCCTCACATTGGGCATACAACAATCCAAAAACGGCATCAGCATCCGTTTTTCCGTAAATATGGGGTACTCCAAAATCATCCCGAATAATCTCAATCGAGGCAGCTTGCACTTCCCAACGCTCCTGCTCTGTTAATTGTTTTTTCTCTGGTCCCGAACATGCGATCAGCGCAACCAGTAGTAAAAAATAAAATGACTTCATAGATCAAATATTCAATTCTAACCCTCAGAAAGCAATCGGACTATAAATAATATTTTATATAAATAAGTAGCCCCGTATAATCCATACCAATATCACCATAAAAATTAATTGGTGAATCTTCACTTTCAATATTAATCTTCAGGCGGTTTGAATTAACTCCCAATCCAAAACCAACATGCTTAAAAGATTTGTGCTCTACCGCTATATTTAAGTCAAGAATACTTCCTGTATAGTTCTCAAAAGATAGGTACAAAAACTCGATACTCTGATTCAAATAAAATTTTTCTGAAATTCTAAAATTAGATCGTAACCCAATAAGTGGCAAGGGAGCAGTAAATTTAGTTTGATGATCATCAAAGTTTATTGTTTTTACGCTTAAGCTCATGGGTACTATGAAAAGCCCAAAGGAAGCGCCCAAGGATACACGACTATCCTGAAAAAAAGTATAGTCATATTTTGCGCGTATAATGGTAAAATCAAACCTGGATTTTAATTCCGAACCAACCGGATAAACCTCATCACCGATCTCCAATTCTTCCTCCAACACTTTACTTGCATTTCTGAAGATCCCAAAATAACCTGCCGAAAATAAATGTCTTTGGTTTTTCCCGAATCTGTAATCCATTTCACCACGAAACGCAAACGTTGAGCTCTTGATTCCGAGTACATCTTCAATATCGAGGATAATTCCTAATCCAACCTGTTTACTGGCAACTTGAACATCGCTATTATAGGTAGCAAGAAAACCGCCAAGTCGAATTGAAAATCGATCCCAGGATTTTGATTCATAAGAATTCCTATCCTTGTCTTGCGCTATACTTTGCTTCCCTGCTACCAATACACAGAAAAATAATACAAGTCGAAATATTTGATTACTATTCACTTATTCTAAAATATAACATTCCTACTCACATGACACGTTTTTGATGTATCGCTCTTCCTTCCTGCACTACAATTTCAATTATTTCTTCAATATCCTTCTCTGAAGTGCGAAAATTAACAATACATCCACGAAGGCAATAGGCGCCCTTCACTACAGCATTGGATAAAAATACCTTTCCACCAATTTGCAAGGCATCCAGGAGGGTTTCATTGAGCGTATTCAGATAGACCTCTTTATTTTCAATAGCATCAATGTCTGCAGGAATATAGCGAAGGGTAGTAATGCTCAGATTTTGGGTGACTGCTTCGAGTTCAGGATGTTGATCTGCCAATTGAAAAAGAAGTTTTGAAAGTGCAATGTCTTCCCGAATCAACTGTACGTACCCACTTCGCCCGAGTTGTTGCAATACCAACCATACCTTAAGAGCTCTAAACCCGCGTGAATTTTGTAATCCATATTCAAAAAAATTACGTGCAGGTATTCCTTCATTCTTGCTGAAATTATAATACTCAGGATGTGAGCTATAGGTATCGATCAAGTGTTTCGGATTTTTAACAAGTGTGCACCCCGCTTCCAATGGACTATACAACCACTTGTGTGGATCCAAAGCTATTGAATCTGCTTCCTCCAATCCTGAAAATAAATCCTTAAGCTCAGGGAGAATAGCTGCCGGACCTCCATAGGCTCCGTCGACATGAAACCATACATCATGCTCTATACAAAACACGGCAATCGTTGCCAAATCATCCACAACCCCTGTACTTACATCACCAGCGGTTCCTACTACCATAAAAGGTTGGTGACCATTCATTAAGTCCTCTTCAATGGCATTCTTCAAAACCGGAATACGAAGTCGGTTATCATCTTCGGTCTCTATCCATCGCAGCGCATTCGTACCATGACCAAATAAAACCATCGCTTTTTCGATCCACGTGTGGGTGGTTCTGGAACAGTATACCATTAATTTTTTCTTACTAACCCCCTCCGCCTTAAAATCTTTACCGGCTTTAGCGGTGCGCGCAGCTAAAAAAGCGGTGAAATTTGCCATATTTCCTCCGCTCACTAAAATGCCATCCCAGGTTTTTGAGACACCAACAAAATCTGCAATCCACCGGATGGTTTGTTTTTCGATTTCAGTCGCCATGGGGCTCAGGATTTGAGCACCTACATTGGCATTTATCGTTGATGCCAATAATTCTGCCAGGGTTCCAAGTGGAGCGGGCGATGACGTGATATATCCGAGAAATTTTGGATGCCCATTAAAAAGTGAATGGTCTATTAATAAATCGGTTGTAGTAGCTAATAAAGCTGCCGGATCTGTTCCTTTTTCTGCAAGTTTATCACTATTCAGAAGTTTCTGTAACTGTGCGGGTGTTTCACCTCTGGTTATGGGTTTTTCTCTAATCGTACCAAGAAAATCTGAAACAGCATCTACCAATTGATAACCCATGCTCTTGAAATCGCTGCTACTAAATTCAATCGGAGTTTCTCTGTTCTTCATTTGGTTATGAATTTTGTTAAACAAATTTCAGTGAACCAATATACAGAATGTTATCAACGATTAAAGAGTGTTATGAATAAAGACTGTAGCGCTAAGGATATAGGCTAACTTTCGTTTCTGTCATCCCTTTTTCTTCAAAAAAAGCCAGCAGCTCCGCAGCCGCCTCCCCACCCTTTTTTGCATGGTGCAAAAAAGTAAACCCATGCGGTCCTAGGGAGGGCATCAATTGAGGATAAGCTTCCAATGTTGGTTTTACCAAATCGGTCTTTCCCAACATCGTTAGGGCATGCAGCGTCGGGCGTGCACCTTTATCAATCAGAAAATTGACCATTTCTTTATATCCAACATGTCCGCCTGCACCGATAGCAGTTTCAAAATCACCTCCACCCCAGTCATGGCTACTGTAGATCAGATTTGGAAATTCTTCCAACAGTTCCTTTACCTTATCCAGATTGCTATGCCCGGCACCAACAAATTGCTGGACGATCTCTTTTTGATAGGCGGCTGGTCGATCTTGCAGGCCAAGGACCAAATTCGGGGCTAAAAAGGCGGTCGTAGCCAGCCCCATACCTTTAATAAATTCGTTGCGTTTCATTTTGCCGGGGTTTACATTAAGATTATACTAACTGAAACGTTAGAAGCAGTTCTCCGATTTAAAAATTACGCAGGCGGGAATAACTACATTACTCATGATCTGAATACTTTTCGCCCGCAAAAATTTCGAACGGTAATATGTTCTGTTTGGGTGGAAACAAGCATGTCGTGAATTCAGAAAAGGCACATGGAGGATTATAGCAAAAGTTAAAATCAACAATCGCGAGACTGTCTGTAGCCGGGAGATCAATATACATATACCTTCCACCTCCATAGGTTTCAATTGCGCTGGTTTTATCACCGATTATCGTGAATCCATCCTGACCAACTTCCAGTGAATAAGTCTGTCCCCGAAAATCAAATGATACTAATCCGATAAATTCCACTTCCTCTTCACCCAATACCGATTGTAATTTTTCTTTTTTGGGAGTTGGATAATATTTGAAATTCCCTTCAAAGATATAGTCGGTAGTTAAGGGGTATTGTTCGTATCCATGAAATGCCTGAATGGCCGGATTTTCCCGATCCCAAAATCGCAGGAAATAGTTACCGACTCGTTCGATGACCATCCAGCTCCATCGCTTATGATGTAATAATTCGCCCGTATGAATGGGCTTCACGTCGATGAGCGAATCTTTTACATTGAGCACATATATATTTTCATCCGCATCAAATATGATTGAATCTCCCAACAGTGTGATACTGCCAATAGTAGATGGCAGACTATCAATTACTAAAACAAAATCATTCTCCGGACTTGAACCAAAAGTATTTCTTGATGCGGGATTTAATTGAAAAAGGCCGGCCAGTTGAAGATATCCCCTTCGGTCCTCTGCTAAACGTTTAATTGGAAACTGTGAACGATAAACATCATCAATAACAAACTGACTTTTTTTTTCACTGCAAGCAATCAGTGTAATCAGTAATAAAATAAATACACGAGGCATAGCATACAAGCTACTAAATTTCACAGAAACCATGCATAATCAGTCTTTTCCACATATAATTTTTTTGTTGTATTCTGATTTTCGAATCAGTATCTTAGAATACCCTAAAAATATCAATCATGGCTAAACTTTCACTCCACGTTAATGGAGAAATCAAAGAAATCGACGTCGATCCGCAAATGCCATTGCTATGGTCCTTGCGTGATTCACTTGGACTTACAGGGACAAAATTCGGATGTGGAATCGCACAATGTGGTGCCTGTACAGTCCACCTGGATGGTAACCCTGTGCGATCATGTGTGTTGCCAACATCGGTAGCCACAGGAAAAAAAATCACCACCATTGAAGGGCTTTCAAAAAATAATGATCATGCAGTGCAACTTGCCTGGATTGCGCAGCAGGTACCCCAATGTGGGTATTGTCAATCCGGCCAAATCATGAGTGCAGCAGCCTTGCTGAAAAAAAATCCAACACCATCGGATGAAGATATTGATGCTGCCATGAACCCGGTGTTATGCAGATGCGGGACCTACCCCAGAATTCGAAAAGCAATCAAAGAAGCCTCAAAAATGTAACTATGGAAACGATTAGCAGAAGAAAATTCATTCAACTCTCCTCCGTCACCGGTGCTTTCTTAGCCATCGGTTTTGTGCCTACTGCAAACGGAGAAGAGATATTGGTTTCCAACCTCACCGGAGATCCCTCAAAGATTGATCTCAATCAATTTATTTCGATTGGAAAAGATGGAAGTATTGTATTGTTTAATCATCGCCCGGAAATGGGACAGGGAACCTATCAATCAATCCCGATGATATTGGCGGAAGAACTGGAAGTTTCGATGCAGCAGGTTGAAATCCGTCAGTCCATTGCAAGTAACGATTTGTACGGAAGTCAGATGGTTGTCGGTAGCAGAAGTATTCAAACAGAATTTGAAAAATTGAGAAAAATGGGAGCTGCAGCACGTGAAGTAATGAAGCAGGCTGCCGCTAACAAATGGGGAGTGAGCACTGACGTATGCAAGGCAACAAATGGAACCATCGTTAATGAACAAGGTAAAAAATTTACCTATGCCGAATTAGTAGAAGATGCCAGCAAGCTCAAACTCCCTTCCAATCCATCATTAAAAAATCCAAAAGATTTTTCCATCATCGGAACCGCGGTAGCACGCGAAGATATTCCATTGAAAACAAATGGCAGTGCCATGTTTGGTATTGATATTTCGGTACCCGGAATGGTTTACGCATCCATTGAACGATCCCCGGTTTTCCTTGGGAAAGTTATCGCTTTTAACAAGGATGAAGTCATGAAGATACCAGGTGTTCTTCATGTGTTTCAAACATCGCGTAACGTATATGGAAATGAACGGGAAGGTGTGGCTGTATTGGCCGATACATACTGGAATTCAATCCAGGGAAGAAAAGCCCTGAAAATAGAATGGGATACGAAAGGGCTTGAAAAAGTTACGACGGAAACGATTCTAAAGGACTCTTACGAAGTGGCTAAAACCGATGGCGATGAGTTGTTTGGTAAGGGCGACGTGAGGAAAGTATTCAGCACATCCAAAAACATTATTGAAGCCAGTTATGAAACACCGTATCAGGCACATGTACCGATGGAGCCCATGAATGCAATTGTCAGCGTAAAGGAAAATGAGGCTGAATTTTGGGGTTCTACACAGAATCCAAATGGGATCCGTTCTTTTCTTTCACGAAAATACAATTTTAAAGAGGATGCGGTAAAAATTAATTACACTTTCATGGGCGGGGGTTTTGGTCGCCGATCGATGACCGACGTGGTAGAAGAAGCCGCTGACCTTTCTAAAAAAGCCGGAGTTCCTGTTAAAGTAATCTGGACACGGGAGGATGACCAAACACAGGGACCTTTTCGGGCGTGCAGTGTGAATGTTTGCCGGGGTGTCATTGAAAACGGAAAAGTTACGGCTCTTGAACATAAAGTAATTGCTCAGGAAATCCAAAATCAGACAGGCAGTAAAATGCAAGCCGGCAGGCAGTTAATGGGCGGAATTAATACTGATTTTCTGATCCCCAATCTTTCCGTAAAGGGAATGCTACGAAAGCGCCATATTCCTATTTCTTACTGGCGCGCGGTATACCACTCCACCAATCCATTTGCTCATGAATGTTTTATTGATGAACTCGCCTTTCATGCTAAAAAAGATCCGATGCAATTTCGTCTGGACATGCTGGATCATCCGCGTTATCGCCGAGTATTAGAGGCAGTAGCTGAAAAAACCAACTGGACGGCACCAAAGAAAAAGGGAGTTGGACGTGGCGTAGCAGCAGTAGAACGGTCGGGTGCTTACTTTGCAATGGTGGTAGAAGTGATGCAAAAAGGAAATACCATTGTTCCTACTAAAATTACCACCGCTATAGATTTAGGCATCTGCATTAATCCGGATACGGTGAAAGCACAAACAGAAGGATCCATTGTAATGGGTCTTGGGGCGGTCTATGCAGGGCTCACCATCAAAAATGGCGCGGTTTCCGAAAAGAATTTTGATACATACCAACTTTTGAAAATCAGTCAATGCCCTGAAATTGAAACCTATATTCTTGAAAGTGATGCCGCTCCGGATGGTGCGGGAGAAGCCGGCTTACCAACGGTTGCACCGGCATTGGCCAATGCGATCTTTGATCTGACAGGAAAACGCGTTCGAAAGTTGCCGATTGATATGGCCAGTATTGTGTAAACGTGAAGATATGTCAGGTCGTAAGACCTGACATCACAGTCGTAGGACTAAATCTTTCCAGGGGGTATAGTGTCGGGTCTATTGGTGGTGTTATTGGTGGTGTCGGGTCTTTCGACCCGACACTTTTTAAATATTAGGCAGTCATCATCAATACTGATGGAATGCATCTGACACAAAATCAAGAACAACCGGCAAGGATTCGCGCCAGTACGTCCAGTTGTGGGCACCATTTCGTACACGATATTCATGTGGCACTTCCTTTTTCTTTAATGCAATGTGCACCAGGCTATTCCCCTCATAAAGGAAATCATCATCACCGCAATCGATAAACCACCGAATAGATTTAAGGTCTTTTACATCCATTGAATTAATCAGAGAAATCGCATTGTGCTTTTCGAAATAAGGTTGAATGGCACTCTCTTCATAGGATTCATTAAAACTTTTTAATCTTGTTTTAAAATCATCGACCGAAAGCGGACCTACATACGCACTTAAGGGGCAAGCGGAGGAAAAAAGTTCAGGGTGATGCAATGCATACATGAAGCTTCCACCCCCACCCATGGATAGACCGGCGATAGCACGATATCTTTTTTCTCCTTTAATCCGGTAGGTCTTTTCTACATATGGCATAAGCTCTTGAAAGAAAAAATCTTCATACCGCCACTGGCCATTGATGTCGTTAAAGTAACCACGTTTTCCGGTATTGGCATCGGGCATAACAATAATCATGGGGGTTGCAGTTCCCTCTTTAATAGCCTGATCAGTTATTCTTAACACCTCTCCAAATTGAACCCATCCGGTTTGATCATCCCCAGCTCCGTGCAATAAGTAAAGCACAGGATAACTACGTTGCGAAGTTTCGTAATCTGGTGGTAAATAAATTGCGAAATTCCGATCACTTTTCAGTATTGCACTTTTCATGGATAGGTTATCCCATACTTTGCCGGTTTGAGCAACTCCAGAAACAGAGTAGAGGAGGGCAGTCAGCGCTAATACGTTTTTTTTCATCATCCTTGAAATTATAGTTGTCTTTTAATTACGATACCAATATAATTGATCTCCCCCAATATGTGTTATCCATAACCGAACATTTGACAAACATTCGTGCGACTTCGGACAGACAGACAACTTATTAATTTTTTTCAACGTCTTCATTGTAACCATTTGCTCATCAAGAAGTCTCCTTAAAAAAACCGAATCTATGTTGCGAAACCTGATCCTCACCGCGGTCCGTAGTTTAAAAAAAAATAAGTTCTTTTCTTTTCTCAATATTTCGGGTCTGGGAATTGGAATGTCCGTGTTTTTATTAATTCTATTGTATGTTCATACCGAACGGAGCTATGAAAATTTCATACCTGATGCGAATACCATTTATCGGGTTACGCTATCCACTTATATTAATGACGAACTAGTCATTGCCAGCGCAGAAAATTATCCAGGCGTAGGACCGGCGTTTCATGAGGAACTTCCTGAAGTAACCTCCTTTGCGCGTCTTTACAATCTTGGCTATAAAAATAATGTCATTATCACATATGAAGATGCTACACCAGAGCCGATCGCGTTCAAGCATCGTAAATTTTTATATGCTGATTCCTCCTTTCTTCCCTTAATGGGATATGAACTTCTGAATGGAGATGCCAAAATGGCTCTTGCCGAACCCTTTACAGCAGTTCTCTCCGAAAAATATGCGCGACAATATTTTGGAGATGCAGATCCCATCGGAAAAATGTTGAGAATGCAGGATGATGACTACAATAACGAGTTGGTAAAAGTGACGGGGGTGGTAAAAGATCAACATCAACTTTCACATCTTAATTTTGATGTACTCTTTTCCTATAAAACATTATATGCCCGTGGTGAATGGGCTCCAGGCAGGTACAATGAGAGTTGGCAGCGAAAAGATATGTACACCTACATTCGTGTACGACCGGGAACGGATGTTGATGCCTTGCAGAAAAAGTTTGACGATATTATCGCGAACCACAATCCAGGACTTGCTGAACGCAATCAAAGAGATGTACTGGCTTTACAACCGATAACGTCCATACACCTTACTTCTGACTTAACCGATGAAGCTGAACCTAATGGAGATGAAAAAATTGTTAATTTTTTAACACTTATTGGAATTTTTGTATTGCTCATTGCATGGATTAATTACATCAATCTTTCCACCGCGAAAGCAATGGAACGTGCCAGGGAAGTTGGCGTACGTAAAGTAATGGGAGCATTTAAAATGCAATTGGTACGACAATTTCTGATGGAATCAGCATTTGTAAATTTGCTTTCCATTCTATTGGCACTCGGAATTATAGCAATTGCACTGCCATCTTTTAACACACTTTCAGGTTTATCACTATCGCTAAATTCGTTGGCAGCAGGATGGTTTATTCAAGCCGTCGGTGGACTCTGGCTGGCGGGGACATTTCTTTCGGGATTCTATCCGGCCATTGTCCTTTCATCCTTTGCTCCGGTTACCGTTTTAAAAGGAAAGTTAAAAAATAGCGTTAGTGGAATACTCCTTCGTAAAGCATTAGTGGTTATGCAATTTACTGCATCCGTTGCATTGATCGCCGGAACCCTGATCGTTTATCGGCAACTGGATTTTATGATGAACCGTGAGATCGGAATGGACATTGACCAGGTTCTGGTCGTTGAGCGGCCGGGTATATCTCCACGTGATCGTTCAGAATTCAATTCATCTGTTGATGTTTTCAGAAATGAACTGAAAAAAAGTTCGGCAATTACCGCTGTAACCACATCTATTACCATACCAGGAAAGGAGCGTGAATATAAAGCTATTGCAAAGCGGTATGGTGCTCCCGATGATGAACAAGTCACATTGCGTTTCAACAGCATGGACTATAATTTCATCGATGTTTTCAAAATGAAAATTATTTCGGGTCGCGCATTTTCCGAAGATTTTACCAATGATCGGGATACAGCCGTCATTATTAGTGAATCCGCATCTCAACTATTGGGATTCAAGTATGTTGAAGATGCTGTGGGACAAACTATTGCGATTCCGGGTTTTCAATGGAATCCGATAGTGATTGGGGTTGTCAACGATTATCATCAGGAGTCCCTAAAGAAACCATTGGATCCTTCGATTTTTTACTGTAATCCATATGGTGGAGAATTCTATTCGATGCGGATCCAAACTTCAGATTTACCCGAAACCATTGAGCATGTTCGGCAATCCTGGACAAAAGCATTCCCGGGAAATCCGATGGACTACTTTTTCCTTGATGATTACTTTAATAAACAATATGATAACGAAAAGAAATTTGGCCGGCTCTTTAGTGTATTTGCTACCCTGGCCGTTATTGTCGGATGTCTTGGGCTTTTCGGACTGTCGGCCTACACGGCATCACAACGTACCAAAGAAATAGGCGTGCGTAAAGTGATGGGTTCGAGTGAAAGCGGAATTTTCGTTCTCCTTTCACAAGAATATATGAAATTGATTTTTGTTGCGATCATCATTGCAGTACCACTTGTCTGGATTACAATGGAAAACTGGATTGCATCTTTTCCCTATCAAACTACGATCTCACCTATGGAATTCATTGTTGCCGGATTGTCTGTATTAATAGTCTCTTTGTCGACAGTAAGTTTACAGACACTAAAGGCAGCACGCACAAACCCTGTAGACTCGTTGCGCCAGGAATAGTTAAAGCCCACGATTTACTTCGTGGGCTTTTGATCAGATATCTATCTACATTCTTCTGGGTTACAGTGAGGTATCTAAAAAAGAGTCTACTTTTTTATAAAACCATTCCGGGTCATCATAGAAAATAAAATGCCTGGCTGTATCATTCATGGCCACTTCACAATTTGCGATCTTTTTAACCTGCCGTGAATATCCAGCCAATGCCGAGTCATGGGTTACACCGTACTGGCTGTAAGCAATCCAGGCTCCTAACAAAATAACAGGACAGGTTATTGCACTAATCTCTTCCCGAATATCAGTCGTAAACAATTCATACATCACTTGTGCTTGTGTTGCCGCATCGGCCTGAACAGCAATCTCCGTTACCTGTTCAATTCGTTTGTTGGAAGTAATCATGGTTGGTAGGTATATTCCCTGGCTCTGTCTGATCTGTTCCGCAGTTTGACTTTTCATTTGTGCCCGCATGCCGGCGGCCATTTGTTTCATTGATTCAGCAGTAGCTCCGGGCATTTGAACATCCGGCATGAAAGGTAACCCATCAACGACAATCACTTTCTCAAACATATCGGGAGCACTTGCTGCTGCCCAAAAGGAAATAAAGCCACCCATACTATGCCCCATAATTATCGGGCGCTTGAGCTGCTGGTTTTTGGAATAGGCAATGACATCGTTTTTTACCCGTTCAAGAAAATTTTCTGAAAGGTTTGATGTAGTCCCGCCAAATCCTGCGAGTGTAAGGATATGGCATTCATATTTATTTTGGTAACGTTCCACGGTTTCCTTCCAAACTTCACCGGAACAATATAGCCCATGAATTAATATCATGGGCTGACCTTTTCCTTTTACTTCAACAGTAAAAAGTGTCTGCGCGCTGGATACCCCATAGGCAAATAACATTGTGGCTAGTAATCCAATAACGGGTAATGAGAATAGTCTTTTCATAATTTTTACTTTTGATTTAACATGTCCAAAAGTGGTTCACGCACTGCCAAGTAAATAATATTGTTGACCAACTGTATCAGGGATTTGACGAAGTGGTGAATATGGACCAAATCAAATCAAAGGATGTAAATTGTTAATAATAGGCTTAAATGGATGCGTATTCTCCATTGGTCATTAAAATGATGCAGTTCGTCAATGGATATTGATTGTAACCCACTTTCCATTTACTTTTAGTATTCTATGAAAAAATCAACCAGTATCTGGAAAAAACTATACCAATACAAAGCCCATCATATCCTTTTGTGGATTGGATATTTTCTTTTTTGGATGATCCCCTACCAAAATATGTATCCATTCCCTATGCTGTTATGGATAACTTTCCAATATTTTATATTTAATGCCATCGCCTTTTATTTAACGGCCTATTACCTGATCCCCCATTTTCTCTTACGAAGAAAATATTTTCAATTCTCCGGTTTATCTATTGCTTCTGTAATCCTTTTAAGTATTGGACTGGCCTATTGTCTATATTTCTCCTTCAAAAATATACCCGAGGCCATTGAAATTGGTGGAGTAGCCTATTTTTGGATTGCCTTTATATCGATCGTAATGATGACTGGCTTGCTGAGTGGTGCAAAACTATTGGTTGATAAAATCCGCTCCGATCGCCAGGCGAAAGAATTTGAACAACAGCGACTGGAATCTGAATTGCAGTATCTAAAGGCACAGGTAAATCCACATTTTCTATTTAATGCGATTAATAGCATTTATATTCTGATTCGAAAAGATCCGGACAAAGCAGCCGAAACATTAATCAAATTATCGGATTTGCTACGATTTCAATTATACGAAACTTCCGACAACCTGATTACCATTGAGAAAGAACTGGAGTATATTCAGAACTATGTTGAACTGGAGAAGCTAAGAAGAGGAGAAAAAATAAAATTTAATCTAACGGTTAATGGAAACATGCAGGGATTCAAAATTGCCCCCTTCCTGCTCATGCCATTACTGGAAAACACATTCAAACATGTATCACATCATGAGGATAATCAAATAGAAATTATCCTGACCCGTGAGAACAGTACATTAACAGCATCGTTCTTCAATACGAAAGATGAAGAACCGGGTATTCAGGTTGGCGGAATTGGACTTACGAATTTAAACAGAAGACTGACCCTATTATATCCTGATGCTCACGCTATTGTTGCCACTGAAGGCCGGGAAACCTATAATGTCACCTTAACCGTTCCTATTTCATGAATGCAAAAATCAAGACCATGATCGTTGAAGATGAGCCACTTGCCCGTGACGGTCTGCTCATGTTTATCGGGGACATTGATTTTCTCGAAGTTGTGGCTGTTTGCGAAGATGCCCTTGAAGGTAACAAAGTAGTGGCCTCAACTTCAATTGACTTAATGTTTCTGGACATTCACATGCCCAAACTTAGCGGAATCGAATTTCTGAAATCGTTAAAAGATCCCCCAATGGTAATTATGACTACTGCGTATCCAAACTTTGCATTGCAGGGATATGAATTGGATGTTATTGATTATCTGGTTAAGCCTTTTCCTTTTGATAGATTTTTGAAATCAGTGAATAAAGCACGTGATTTCTTCCTTTTGAAATCGAAAACCGAAGAAGAAACCACAACTCTATCTCAGGACTATTTTTTTGTAAAAGTAGATTACCGATATGAAAAAATCCACTACCACGATATCCTGTATGTTGAGGGGATGGAGAACTACATTGTGATTCACACGGCCACCCAAAAATATGTTACTTTACTTCGAATGAAATCAATCGAAGAAACACTACCTCCCAGTCAATTTATCCGCATTCACAAATCCTATATTGCATCCATCAAAGCCATTGGTGCTATCGATGGTAATCAGCTAATAATTGCCGACAAAAAATTACCCATTAGTCGTGATAAAAAATCTGAAATTTTAGAAAGGCTAATTAAAAATCAATAGGCTTTCACTTCCTGCTCAGGACGGATATTTGCCCATTTAGTTTCTTTATTCATCCCGCAATGAATGAACAGGATTTGCATTCGCCGCACGTACAACATGAAATCCTACCGTGAGCATCGTCACCACAAATGCCAACACAGCTGCCGTTATAAAGGTCATCCACTCACCATTCAATGCTATTCGGTAGGCAAAATTCTGTAACCAACTATCAGTAAAGAACCAGGCAGCTGGGAAGGCGATCACCATTCCAAATCCCACCAGGATAAAGAATTCCCTGGAGACCAAAACCACTAAACCCAATACATTCGCGCCAATTACCTTACGTACACCAATCTCTTTGGTACGTTGCTCAGTAGTGAACGCGGCCAGTCCCAATAGACCCAGACAAGCAATCACCAATGTGAGCCCGGAGAAAGCCGTAAATATCTGGCTTCTTTTTTCGTCGGCGCGGTACTGTGAATCAAAATCCTGATCAAGAAACGCATATTCAAATGGGTGATTCGGATTTACTTCTTTCCAGATTTTTTCCATGGTTGCTAATGATTGTCGAATGTCCCCTTCTTTCGACCGGATTACTACATTGGTGAATACGTCATTTAAGACGATCATCAATGGCTCAATTGCATCATAAAGTGAATTCTGGTTGTAATCCTTTACAACTCCAACAACCAGTCTTTCAAGATCGGTGTTATCGGGACCCCAGCCTTCAAAAATAAATTTCCTGCCAATGGGATCTTTCCAGCCCATGCGGCTGACCATTGACTCATTTACCAACACAGCCCGTGATGTATCCGATAAAATATCCCTCGAGAAATCACGACCTTTAACTATTTTCATTCCCATTGTTTTCACAAAATCATAGTCCGCATAAAACAAATCAACACCACGATCTACTATTTTACCTTCACTATCCTCCACTTTTAAAATATTCTTACCGATTCCTTCTCCTGGCAAAGCCGTAGAAGATCCTACCATCTCAAAGGCATTACTTTGTCGCAAGCTTTCCATCAACACATTTCCACGCTGCCGTAGGTCTCTGCCGGAAAGTGGAATGCTGATCACTCTCTTCTTTTCAAATCCAAGATCTTTATTGCGGAGAAACTCAAGTTGGTTAAAAACAATAAGGGTGCTGATTAACATGAAAATCGATATCGAAAACTGTACAACTACCAGGCTTTTACGGAAAAATACACTACCACCTTTTGAAGAGACCTTTCCTTTTAATACCTGTATGGGGCTAAACCCCGATAAATAAAATGCGGGATAGCTTCCGCCAACAATTCCGGCAACCAAAACAACTCCCAAAAGGCTCAGTATGACCGGTAGTTGGATAATATATGCAAAGGGAAGGGACTTGTTTGCAAGGGTATTAAATGCTGGAAGCAAAAGGTAAATCATGGCGAGGCTGATGATCAACGCGATAATCGAAATCACTACCGATTCGGTTATAAATTGAAAAATCAATTGCTTACGCTGAGAACCCATCACCTTGCGAACACCCACCTCTTTTGCCCGATTTGCTGAGCGTGCCGTTGCGAGATTCATGTAGTTAATACACGCAATGATGAGCATAAAACAGGCAATTGCACCGAATGTATAGATATAGGAAATATCACCCCCTGCTTCTGCTTCATCATCTATTTTGGAATGCAAATGAATCGCTGTAATGGGTTGCAACTCATACTGAACCTTGATTCCAATTTCCTGAAAAACGGGATCTACTTTAAGTTTTATAAGTGAATCGAAACTTGTATACATTTTGGCTAAATCGTAACCCGATGGTAGCTGGATGTACGTGGTGGCACCAAAATTCCCCCATGAGCCAGTGAAATCCCGATGCGTATTTTTAGATATCAATGCATCAAACCGAAAATGCGAGTTTAAAGGAACATCCTGAATAATCCCGGTGATTTTAAACTCATCATTTCGCTGGTTTTGAAGTGATTGACCCAGCACATCGAGACTTCCAAAATACTTTTTTGCAATACTTTCGGTAATAACGATTGAGAATGGCATATCGAGTGCCGTTTCCTTGTCCCCTGCTATAAACTGGTAATCAAACATTTCAAAAACGGTAGAATCCGCCAGGTAAAACTGGTCTTCATAGAATTGCTGTTCCCCATTTTTATATAAACTTCGACCCGAGCCAATAAAACGGACAGCATTCTCAACTTCGGGATAATTGTCCAACAATTCTTCCGCTAATGGCATCTGAACAACTGCCCAGGTAAAAGCATCATCGGGCTCCTGAATATTGGATACAATACGATAAATGGTATCGGCCTTTGAATGATATCGATCAAAACTTAATTCATCCAAAATGTAAAGGAGCAGGAACATACTGCATGTAATTCCGATTGTAAGCCCTAAAATATTAATCGTACTATAGGTTCTGTCTTTTAGAATATTTCGGAAAGCTATTTTGAACAGATTTTTTACCATCATGATGAATTTAGATTCGAATCCTCTTTGCAAGGTTTATACCAGATGCGTATTAGGATGATGGTTGGTGCTGTTTAGTTTTGTAGGCCAATAAATCGTTCAATTATGGAAATATATGTCCGCATTCGAACGGATAAAAACTAAATGAAATAATTAACACTTGAATTGAAACTATTCTTCGAATTCACGGTATCTCTTAAATAAACAATCGCAAATGATTAAAAACTACCTGGCCATTGCCCTCCGGAATATTCGGCAGAATCCACTTTATTCATTTATCAACATCTTCAGTCTTGCTATAGGGCTGGCTGCCTGTATGGTGATTTATCTTTTTATTGCCGATGAAAAGAGTTTCGATTCTTTTCATACCAGAAAACAGACCATCTACCGACTAAATGAGGTCCAGAATTTTCCAGGTACAAACGAACAGCATGTTGCCCTTTCCATGCCCGGTATGGGACCCAATATTCTGAAGGAGTTTCCGGAGGTTGAAAACTATGCCCGGTTTTTTAGCAGGAATAAATCGCTTGTTGTTAACGGAGAAGACCAGTTTCTTTTGGACCAGCTAGCATATGCAGATAGTACCTTTCTTGAACTATTTGACTTCGAATTAATTTCCGGTAATCGTGAAACGTGTCTGGACAATCCCTACTCCATTCTCATAACTGAAGAAACGGCGCAGAAATTTTTTACATCCACGAATGAGGCACTTGACAAAGCTCTTACGTATGGGGAGGATGAGTACAAGATTACCGGGATCCTGAAAAATATATCGGAAAATTCTCATCTGCAGTTTGATGCGCTTGCATCAATGACCACGATTACCAGTGAAAATCCTCAATTCAATGATCGGTGGGGTTCGAATTTTCTTAACACCTACTTCCGCATAAATGAAAATGCTGACATTCCTGCAATGGAAGAAAAATTTCCGGGATTCATGTCCCGGCATATGGACAATCCGGACATCAATGAATATTATAAGCTGTACCTTCAGCCATTGGCAGATGTTCACCTTGCCTCTATGAACGTTGAACATGATTATAATAACTACCGGAAATTCAACGGAACGTATTTGGATCTCTTCTATATCATCGGGGCTTTTATACTGTTAATTGCAGGTGTGAATTTTATGAACCTTACCACTGCCCTATCATCCCATCGATGGAAAGAAATTGGCGTTCGTAAAACTATTGGTGCTAAAAAAATACAACTTTTCGGGCAATTCATTTTCGAGTCCATGCTATTGGCAATATTTGCTTTATTGCTTGCATTACTATTTGATTTCCTTCTCATTCCAATCTTAAATTCTCTGATTGGTCGTCAATTGGTATTCTTTGATCTGTTTAACAACTTCACAAACCTCGGGGCTGTGTTATTGGGCACGTTGGTATTAGGTCTGCTGACAGGAGTTTATCCCTCATTTTACATGACCTCATTCAACCTCTCACGGGTATTGAAAGGTGGTGGCAAGACAGAGGGAAAATCATTATTCCGAAGCGGTCTGGTTGTTATTCAGTTTGGCCTGTCGCTCACGATGATTGTGAGTACCCTTATCGTTGTTCAGCAACTATCTTTTATGAACAACAAGGATATCGGTTTTGATAAGGATCAAATTGTTTTGGTGGATATGAATGCTGAAGCCAACGAAAAATATGAGACGTTGAAGCAAGAATTACTGAAGAGTAGTACTATTGAGGGGGTGACTGCAAGCGGGCAGCGATTGGGAAATAATTTTCATCAATGGGGGTTTAAGGTAAAATCGGACACGGGGGTATTTAACATTACTCCTTCCAATGTCTTCGCGGATTATGACTATTTAACCGTTTACGGTATGGAATTGATGAAGGGGAGAAATTTTTCAAAGGAACATAGTACTGATAATGATCTGGCCTTTATCGTAAATGAATCATTGGCAAAAGAACTTGGCATCGACGACATCATTGGCACCCCCGTTGGACATAGTAATTACCACAACGATTCCCTTGGAACGATCATTGGAGTTGTAAAAGATTTCAATTTTAATTCACTCCACTATAAAATTAATACACTGGCCATTTCATTGCACATGAATTGGGGTTTTGATGAGATGTCTGTCAAGATTAACGGCAAAAACAGAGAAGAGGCTATTGCTTATATAAAAGAGATATGGGATCAAAACATCTCCTCCTTTCCATTTGATTACTCTTTTCTGGATGAGCATTTCGAAGTTTTATACAGATCGGATCAACAAATGGGAACCGTCGTCACCATCATGGCAAGTCTTGCTATTTTGATTTCATGTATGGGGCTTTTTGGTTTGGCAGCTATTACCACAGAGAAAAAGACAAAAGAAATCGGTATCCGTAAAGTCGTTGGTGCATCTGAAACTCAGATTACGGTTTTATTGTCGCGTAATTTTGCGTGGCTAATTCTTCTTTCTTTCATTTTAGTGAGTCCGGTAACGTATTTTCTACTGGAGTGGTGGCTGTCCGGTTTTGCTTTTCGAATTGATATTAATCCCCTGCTTTTTATATTGGGCGGATTGATCGCTTTAACAATTGCATTGCTGACTATTAGTTATCATACGCTTCGTTCAGCAAGGGCCAATCCGGTGAAGTCATTGCGGTATGAATAACCTTATCAACATGTAAATGTTTATTTTTTCTTCGTAAACAAAAGAGAACTGATAAAACAAATCAGAAGTAGGACACTATACTCCATTCCATTTCTACCAGCACCCACAACAAACCAGCCTTCAGGAAAATGAACAAGAATAATTCCCATAATTAATTCCAAACTGAACAAAACTGCAATCGGGGCAACCCATTTTCCGGCAATGAATATAACCGATGCAATAATTTCAAAAGATGTAATTACCCAGGCGATATACGGCGGGAATCCTAAAGAAGTTAAATATGCATCAAAGTCGGAAACTGTTCCGTTCGAAACACGGGTCAGACCATGAATTAATAGATTTCCGCCTGCTGCAATTCGAATTAATAAAATGGCCAGATTAACTTGTGACAGATTCATAAATAAAGTTAGCGAATTGTTGTCCAAATTGTTTTTGAAATACGGAAAATGTTAACATCGTTACCTTTATACACCGTTTGCTTCTCAACCTCCATTCCATTCTTTCGCGCCACGTTTGCAGATTCAGAATTTGTCAGACTAATGATTGAAATAAGGGAATCCTTAAATTTATTTTTGAATGCAAAGTCGCGGCATTGTTGTGCAGCTTCAGTGGCGAACCCTTTTCCTCTAAACGATGGCAATAACGAATATGCGATTTCCAATTCGGTTAGCCCATCAACTTGTTGGACAATCAATCCACAATATCCAATTAATTTTTTGCTCTCCTTTTCGATCAATGCATTCATGCCTCCCCGATTCTCAGCAATGCGATTGAATTGATTGATGAACCATTTTTCGCATTCCTTATCTGGAGAATCCAGGTCAGCCCGCCAATGAATAAACGAAGCTGGATCTTCAAAAAAAGGAAGCCACAAATCAAAATCTGATGGCAAAACTGCTCTGAATAGTATACGGGGGGTTTCCTCACCAGTGAGCAAATACATTTTCAGTTTGAATCTTTAACAACCAAAGAGGTTTTATGACTAACACCCTCTCCTGCTGCACTTAGGCCTTCCACTACCACATGATATTCTCCGGATATGTCAGATGAGTAGAATTCGAACTCGGCATGCCCTGTTGTATCCGTTACAATCATCGGGTTCCAGTAAAGTAGTGTTCGTTGATCAGGTATCCTGCTATCACGCTGTTTTTTATTTTCATATTTTGGTGAATAGAATTCCTGATGTTTTTGCAGACCCTCAAAATCCAAAGCTATGCTTTTGGGATTCAACTCAAACCCGGCAAGATCTCCATTGTACGTGCTGAAACTTACGATCCCAAAAAAACTTACAGGGCCTAAAAACCATCGTCGTTGAATTACTTCAAGTTTTTTAATTAATCGTGGGTCGAAGGACATGATTTCATCTTCATCAAATATGGGTACACCATCCAATAGTATTAAGGGGGATAAGCGAAAAGTCGTATTCAGATCTTTATTAACTACCAGGAAATTAAATCCATTTTTACGTTTTCGAACAAAAACTCCAGGAACATATTCTCGTAGCACCTCTTCCAACACCGGGAATCGTGTAAAATCATCAAGGAAATACGTTGCATCTGCTTTTCCATAAAATGCAGATGAATCAATCATGATGATATCAGCTTGCAGTGCAGTAGAGGCATAAATATTTTCGACTTGCATACTGATACTTCGGCTGATAAGTTGATTTTCCCAGTTAGAAGTCAGGGTATAATTCCGATGCTTCCTGTTTGCATAATCAACTGAGAACGGTGAAATAATTGACAAGGTGGAAGTACTATCAATCAAAGGATCAAGTTGACCAATAATTTTAGACTTGCCATAAAATTTCTGCATTTCAAAATATACTTTACCATCTCTTCCACTCCGACCAGGATGTGTCCAAATAATTTTAGCGGGAGATGAAAGGTATGCAACAGACCCGAAAACAGGTAAATTATTTTCTCCTGTAATCAGGCCCTGAATGATATGGCCGTTGTACTCCGGGATGAATTCTTTTTCTGCTTTTTCTTTACTAAGGACTTCATTCCACCTGAATCTTCGCCATCCATGTGTTAGCATAAGATTATCAATTGCAACGTTGGATTCTGATTCCTGCTGAAAGTAGAATTCAGGTGATTCCACGGTTCCTCTTAAATCAGAAATAAGCATGAGGTAATTTTTAATGCTTAGTTTTGAAACTGGAAGTGAATCTGCTTTAAAAACTGCAACAGAAAGATTCAGCGGATCAGTTTTTGAACCAGCAGAAATGTCCAAATTCATTTTTACTGTACTCCTTTTCAAATAGGTAGTCTGATCCTGTTTAACGGAAACAGAAAGGTTCGTTCTAACATGTTTGAAATAAAGCCGTTCTGAGACCGGTAGTTGGCTCCTGTCAAATATTGTGAGGTGCGAAATCCCATCGGGTAATTGATCCAGATTCACTTCCAGCAAAGCCACACCTTTTTCCATTTTCTGTAGCCCTGCTTTGACGATTCGATTTCTGGAATGAACAAAGAGATAAACAGGACTTGAATAAGCCTCTTCTATATTGGTTTGAACATGGACCAGAAGTTTGTTCGATTGCTCCTCTACTTGCATTACATAACCTTCCTTTAACGGAGTTGGTAGATCGAATTTAAATGGGGTTTCATTCCCATCCCGAATTACCGCGGTATACTTTTTATCTGGTTGTGGAGTTAAGTGAAAATTTCCTATACCAAATCGGTGCGGAGAAAAAGTCAGGACTGTATCCAGATTTTCATCCAGAATGATTCCGGTACAATCAATACCACTTCCATCAGCGTCTACAACCTGAAATCCGACCTTACTTTTAATTCCCGAAATCAAATGACCTCCTTCAGGAAAAAAATTAGCTTCAATACTGTAATTTGCTTGCGTTGGAGCGATCGTCTCCTGATTTTTAAATGAGTTGATAATTAAAACCTCTTTATGAAAGTAAAAATCAGGACTATAATTTTTCATCCAATTGGTATAGGCCCGCAGGGTATAGGTACCCGTATTTATGGAGACCGGGAGATAAAGTGTACCCGTACCACTCCCGTCTTTGATCTCTACTTTCGACTGCAGGACTGGCTGGTTCCGGGCATCCAGCAATTCCATATATACTACTTTGCTGATTGCACTGGGTCTATGGAAACTCGCATCGACAACATAAACCTTGAACCACATTGTTTCACCGGTCAAATATGAGGATCGGTCATTGTGGACATAAATTTTTTCTTGAAAGTTTTCCGATCTAAATTGTTCAAATGCATGTACAACTTCATTCCCCGTAGATATTTGTGAATATCCACTCGTTGATACCAGCAGTGTTAAAAACAGAATCAGATAATAAAGCTTCTCCATACGTTCTCCTATTCCCAAAATGCAGGTCTTGTGGTTTTGCCTCCCTGAAGACTACAATCTGTGCATTGTCTAGTTGAGTACGTATAACCAATGATGACGAGCATTGGTTGGATGGCAGAAACATAGGCATACCCAAAATCAGCAACCGTTCGCGCATCAGCAACAGATACACTGTCGAGTTCACAATTTCCAAAAGGCAAAAAACTCCGCAAATCTGGTGGGAGTTCACTGGAGTTTATAAAAAGTCTTTTCTCCTTTACTTCTCCAACATCAAAGAATCCCAATATTGGTTCATTTGGATTGTTTACATTAAAAATATTCCCTGTAACGCTACCCGGTTGCGGATCAAATAATCCGCCTAACTTTTCTGTGGTAAGTTGAAGATTTGACCAGTATTGGTAAGCCTCCTGATTGAGTGATCGTTGTTTCACATTAATACTATACTTAATAATTATTTTCTGTGAACCGGCAGGTATCAATTGTACCGGGTAATCGCTGATCACATCCAGATTAAGATTTTCTGAAGTGCCTATAATTATCTTCTGTGAAGGCAGGGTTTGCCAGCATCTGTATACCGATTCTTCCGGAGGGATCGGTACTACCGCAGAATTCTCATATTTATACTGAGAGTTGTAAACCGACACATACTCAAAGGTCTCTTCATACGTCCATTGATAATACCGTGCCTCTTTAGTATCATCATGCGTGTTCACCAGAATTTGAATTCCATCCCGTTCGGGTGTTTCTCTCCAGGAAACATCATCAATATCGGGAGTCTGCTTAATTGAAATAAAGGCTGATTGATACTGTCGACCATCCGATCGATTAATATTCAACCGATACCTTCGATTCATGTCAATTGGAACATTCGTGACCGTATATTCACCGCTTTGTTCTTCCAAATCATAGATATTTCCATCGCTATCTTCAATATTTAATTGCGCATCAAGCACCTTAGTAGGCTGCTCGGTAGAAGACAATGGAATCGCCTTGCTAAGTTTAATAGTAGCACTTCCTGTTAAACTATTCAGTGTACCATCCACAACAAGATAATCAATTTCATCACTCACTACTGGTGGCGGATATTCTTCAATACACCCAATTACAAGAACTAAAAGTGTTGAAAAAGTCGTTAGCAGAAACCGAAATATCTTCATTTCCCTCAAAATTTGAAATTATAGGTGATGGTCGGAATTGCTGTTGCGAAAACCGATAATTTATAGCCTTTTATAGTTCCATTTTCAGATGTAAAGTAAACTGAATAGGCATTTGCCCGGCTGGTGAGATTATACACTGAAAATGTCCATGAGCTATGTGCTAATTTTTTTATTTTATGGTTTCCTTCAATATTAATGGAAGCATCCATTCTGAAATAGTCTGGAATACGATAGGCATTCCTGTCAGAATAATAAATCCGTTGGGCTCCTCCTATTTCATATTTTGCGATAGGCAAGGTTATTGGCCTGCCGGTGCTATATGTCAAATTCATTGAAAAATTGAATCTTCGACTGACTTTGTAGTTCCCAATAAAATTAAATGCATGGGGCTTATCATAACTGCTTGCATAATATTCACCCCTGTTGATGGTTTCTGTCGGATATGAACCTGCTGTTTTTAAAAGCGACCGGGAGTAGGTATAACTTATCCACCCAAAACCCCCCATATTACCACTTTATATCCCAAATTTTTATTATCTACATCTATATATAACTATCCTTATTTCCATTATCATTTTTTTCACCCTTATATATCATTCTATTATACTACTTACGGAACTATTTAAATTTCCACTTCTTTTCTCACCTTCTTCAATCATTTTTCTTTCTCCTATCCACTTCTCTCCTTTCCCCTATTTTTATTTCACCTATTCACTTCTATATCCCTCCAATATTATCTATCCATTCTTCTTCCTCTCTATATCTTCTTCTTTATTTAATCTATCTTCCTTTTTCTCTAATTCTCTCTTCCGAATTTATCTTACTCTCTTTTCTCTTTATCTCTCCTTTCCCCCCTTCCCTTACTTATTTACCCATCTCTTCTGGGATCGGTGTAGTACTGATATTTTTAGTTTGTAGTCAGATACTGCACCCCTCCCATCACTTTTTGATACATTGCAGACCGGTTCAATTGGCGTCGCGGAAATCAGTCGTCACAAATTCAATGGATTCAAATACTTTGGAACGTTTAAATCCCAATTCCTCTGCACGTGAGTATGAAGACTACTTTGAACGATTCGAAATTTGGTGGATGTCACGAAATGCAATGAAGGAAGAAAAGAAGACAATACATTTTCTGAACTTTGTTGGAAAAGAAGCCTATGCTCTCATAAAGAATCTTGCCTTTCCTGAATCTCCCATCTCATTAACTTTTGACCAGCTGAAGGAGATTCTGTTGCGTCACGTTCAACCAATCAACTTCGAATCTGCAGAGAGGGCTAAATTTGATGGACTTATTCGTGGAGAACATCAGTCTATTCGAGATTTCATCTTACAATTGCAAACACAAGCCGCCAAGTGCAACTATGGTACGGAACTTCAAACTCGTCTACGTGATCGTCTCATCGCTGGAATCAATTCATCAGAGCTTCAACAACGACTTCTGTTACTTCCAAATCCCACATTTCAGACGGTACGTGCAGTTTGCGAACAGTATCAGGATGTACGAGCGATCACTACGTCCGATACGCAAGTTTTGTTTAATCACCCACAAAAGTTCAACCAGAGGTCACGCCCTGATGCGAGGAAAATCAAACAGCCTCTGATTTCTCGTGATTCTAATACATCCACCGTTGTTTCGCCCAAGAGCTCTCAATTCAAGAATCGATCACTGAGTACTTGTTACTCTTGTGGCAAACTACACTCCAGACTAACCTGTCCGCATCGTAGATCCAAATGCTTTGGTTGCGGTAAAATTGGACATATTCAAAGCGTGTGTAAAAGTCCTAATGTATGTCGATTGACGACTGAAAACGAACCTGACGTGGAAC
>CALOAV010000083.1:0-8608 GCA_942491425.1 uncultured Cytophagales bacterium | reverse complement strand
CCCGTTCAGTTCTGTCCAGGCGCATGACGGCGATTTCCGGATTCTCCATCCGCTGCGCCCGAAACTCCGGTTGCTGCAACTGGTCCCACAGATCTGACGGCAAGGCAGCCTGGGCCTCTTGATCTTCCGCCAGCAACGCGAACTGCTCGTAGAATAGCCACCGTTCAATCACGGACAGCGTAGGCGCGAAGCTGATGCCCTCATCCTTGTACCACGCGATAAACTCCGCGCTCATCGGCTCGCTGTCCCGCACGGTATGCAGGAATTCGGTGACGCCAAACTCCGCGAGTTGCCTCACATCCTCTTCATCAAAGATGTGCGCCACCACCGGCAGGCCGTGTTCCCGTGCCGCCTCGACGATGGCCCGGCGGACCTCCGGCACGGCGTGATCTTCGGGATTGAACGCCCTTGGAGTCGACCCAGATCTTCACGCAGTCGACGCCCTGCGCCGCGAGCTTCAGCAATACGCCTTCCCGTCAGCAGCGTTCCAGTTACGTATTACTTCAACCTGAAAAGGCCTTTGTTCAGGCTTAGTGTGCTATCGATATGCTGCATAAAAAGCAAAACAATGGATTGCCTGGCAAAATCTTTAACCGTGTAAAGTTTCAAATACATGAGCGGTTTTTTCAGAAACTCCATCATAATTTTTAAAAGCCTTATAAAGGTGTTGCTGCCGATTACGAAAGGCAACATGCCCAGCCGCCAGAACCCTGAACCTTTCGCGTAGCGCACGGGTTCAAGGTGTGTATTCTCGTTGGGATGGTAGATGGATCCGATAGCGATGCCTTTTGAGAAATCTTTTTCTTTATTGGCTGAAACGCTGAAAATAAGTCCTTCGTTGTTGGTGCGCACGTCTTTACCCACCCAGTCACTGAGTTTTGGTAACGAACTGTTTTTAAGTTTCACCAGTAATTTGACGGTACCTAGACACCGCCGGCAAATACCAACACCTTTAGCATTAACTTTCTTTTTACGTTTCAAAAATTTCGTCGAATCACGATAGGTAATTTCATATTGATTTGCTCCGTCAGCATTTTTTTCAGTTATATCAATTACTTCCTGTTCGGCAAGAATTTCAACACCATTTTTTTCCGCCAAGTAGAGGTAGTTTTTGTCGAGGGTGTTTTTCGCATTGTAACGGCAGCCCGTCATGCAGCCACCACATTGGTTACAACCCGCTCTTTCAGGGCCTTTGCCGCCAAAGTAAGGATCTGAGACAGTGATGTCAGGTTCCCCGAAGAAAACAGATACTTTGGTAGGTTCAAAATGGGCTTCCCTTTTTTGTTTGGCAGCCAGTTTTTTTAGGTATTGATCGCCGAGTTCGAGATTTGGATTTAAAGCAGCACCAAGCATAACTGAAGCGGTTTCATAATAAGGTTTCAGCTCATTTTCCCAATCGGCTAATTTCGCCCAACTACCCGATTGATAAAAAGCTTGTTTAGGTTGGGCCAGTGTATTGGCATAAACAAGCGATCCTCCTCCAACTCCCACGCCACTCAATACGCCTATGTGCTGGAAAAATGTCATTTTCATTATGCCAAATAACCGGAATGAAGGCAGCCAGAGCCACTTTTTTAGCTGCCAGTTGGTTGTTGGAAAATCATTGCTGTTGTATCTTTTTCCCTTTTCAATTATCAACACCTTATAGTCTTTTTCTGATAGCCGCAGGGCTGAAACGGCGCCTCCGAATCCACTACCGATAATTACATAATCATAGATTGTTTCAGGCATATTTTTTATTATAGTTTAGTAAAATTAGTAAAGTTCAGATTTACGCAGCAGTATGGTATACAACCCAAATAAACTGTAAATGTTCATAATGAAACCAACAAGGTATATGGCCGAATTGAACATTTCATCTGTGTAATTCATGATGATAAATCCAAAAACAACAAACATAATACCCAGCAGGGTATAAAGCCACATCAGTTTTTCATGTTTTTTATCAAGTAAGCCAGAAGCCAAGCAAAGAATTCCCATCCACACGATCCAGAATGAGAAAACAACGAGAAAAAACCTGTCATCGCTTTGTGGGTAGGTAAAAATCACAATACCGGAAAACCCATCTGCGATGAGTTCCATCACTACTTTTTTCGTTGATGGGCTTATCGAACTGAAGGAACAGATAAATAACCGTTAATGCAGCGGAAATAGTGAGGGCGATACCGAACAATCCCGAAAATCCATCTACTTTCTGATTCAGAAAAATTGCAGCCAGACCGGACAACAGCAGTATGATAAACCTTATGGCACGTAATGTTAAATTCATGGGAGTGCGATTAATTCAATACAAATTTAAAAAAGAATCAATGCGTAAGGAATTTTGATAGACACTGTGCGATTCAGAAAGACCATTTCAGGTCGAGGAAAAACATTTGTCCGATATCACCATATTCGGTAAAGGGTTGACCCCAGAATAATTGACCAACCACACCGAGCGATATATTATCAGAAAGACTGAAGTTGACGGTGGGTCCTACAAAACCTGATAAGTCATAGGGGTTGAAAATACATGCCAGGTCCAGGTTGATGAGGGGTGTGGCTGGGTAGGAGATTTGGCCGAATAGATCCAGGCGTGCACGGGTTAAATTTTTAGCATTTAAACTGCTTGAAAATATATTGGAAAATGAACCAAGAAAACCCGTTCCAACTGCATTCACAGAATCAATGGCTCCGGAACTATTATAGATGCCCGAAAAATTAATAAAGATGCTGTTCTTAAAAGTGTAATTGGCCCCAATGGATGCTACCACCGAACCGGATGTGTCGGCAAATTTTTCCATATCCCTGAACCAGGAAACTTCACCAGTAAAACCCGCACCTGCTATTGATCCTGCCCATCCGAGGCCAGCTGTGATGTCGGTTTCCATAACACCGCTAAAAACCTGGAAATCATAATTCCATTTATTGAAACGGTACATGGCTGCAGCAGTCAGTTTGAGTTCATCTTTTAAAATAAGAACAGAAGTGTCTTCCACCACCTGTATATAACTTAGTTTTCCGGCCAGTTGAACAGACGAAAAATCGCCGGTAAACAATTCCATCAGTACAGCATCAGAACCAGGGCGTTCCACATAATTGAAATCGAAAAAGTTGTAGGCATTAAAAATATCATTTGGGTTCCAGATGAAGTTTTGTCCCCAGTTGATGCGTTGCCGCCCGACTGTTAATTCAAACTTATCCAATGTCCATTTAACATTTGCCCGGTCGAAATTGGTATATAAGATATACGATTTGCTGTCAGCGATTGTGAAAGTTAAATCCATGTATCCTGGATCGTAAGTAACAAGATCGCTGTAACTAATGCCGGCCAGATTAAAAAGATCGGTATAGGTGGCCACCATGGGGCCAAAGACAAAGTTATTTCGCATGCCCACATAAAATTCGAGATTGGAAGTAGGTTCATACCAAAAATTGAATCGGTTGTAAACGCCACCCTGCATTTGCCATTCGTTTATGCTGAGGGTCTGAGCTATCTCACCCTCCGGAATCCATGTATTGTTAAGGTATTCCAGAAAACCTGAAACACGAAATTTGTTGGGTTTTGTTTGGGCGTTGGTGTATGAAACAGAAATCAGTATAATGATCAAAACTAAAAAGAAGGCTTTATAATTGACCTGATGGTTGTCATTTCGAATCCGCTTATGTGGATGAGAAATCCCATTTGCAACTGGATTTCTTTTAGGAGATTCCTGGTTGTAGGCATGCAGGTCTCCTCCTTCGTCGAAATGGCAGGTAAATTCCATCTTATCTCTCAAATTTTTCATCACTCAAAATCTTCCCGTCCTCAATGGTAATAATTCTTCTTGCTTTATCCATTACTCGCTGGTCGTGGGTGGCGAAGATGAAAGTGGTGTTATACTTTTTATTCATCACCGACATCAATTCCAGCAATTCGGTTGTTGAGTGTGAGTCGAGGTTGGCAGTGGGCTTCATCGGCAAGAATAAACTCAGGTTTTGATGCCAATGCCCTTGCAACCGCAACACGCTGCTGTTGACCACCTGATAGCTTTGAAGGCCGGCTTTTAATTCGGTCACCAATGCCTACTGCTTCAAGCAATTCTTTCGTTCGGTCTTCACGTTCCTTTTTTGGGCTTTCCCTGCAGATGCATGATGAATTCAACATTCTCACCGGCGGTTAGCACTGGTATCAGATTATATGACTGGAATACAAAACCAATGTTGTTCATCCTGAAGTCAATCAGTTTTCGCGAACTTAAGGTCCCAAACATTGGTTCCGCCAATTTTTACTGAACCTGAAGTTGGTCTGTCGAATCCTCCAAGCATATTTAAAAAGGTTGTTTTACCTGAACCTGAAGGGACCAACTACTGCTGTAAATTCACCTTCTTCAAAATCGATCGTAATACCATTTACTGCTTTTACTTGTACTTCACTGCTGTTGTAGATTTTTACGAGGTCTTTTATTTCTATAACATTCATGATGTTAGTGTTTAATTGTTTTCTATTGTTCTTTTTTTTACTTCAATCAAATAATCATTATTCCATCCTCAAGGCATCTGCTGGATCATTTTTCAATGCTTTGTAAGCAGGGTAAAGTGCTGCAATTACACCTGTAATAATGACCATGATGGTAATGTTAACCAGCATAATCGGTTCCAGGCTGATATAAACGTATGCATCATATCCGAGTTGCTCGTATCCCTGCGCCCATGCACTCAGGTCAATGGGTTCAATGGATTTCCACTTTGAAAAGGCAGCCCCGATAATAATTCCAACAACGCCTCCAGTTAATGAAAGTAAAATGGATTCTAGCACGACCATTGAAAAAATTCGTATTTTATTCATACCAATGGCCATCAGCATGCCTATTTCTTTGGTCCGTTCCATCACGACCATCAGCATGGTATTGATGATCCCGAAAAGCAATGCCAACAGGATGATAATGATGAATATATACATATACAGATCCATGGCTTCGGTCAGGTAATTCATTTCCGGACTTAATGATTTCCAATCCAGTACTTCATATTCAGAAGCAATTTCATTTACAGATGATTCAACGGTTTGCAAGATTTTCGTTGTCGTTAATGTTAATAGCTATTTCATGTGCCACGCCTTCAGGGAGTGCAGACAGCCGCTGTAAGTCGTTATAACGGACAAAAACATGCGACTCATCATATACATTATTATTTGATGTATAAATGCCTGAAACCCTAAACAAACCGCTGATCACATTGTTGGCTGTGTCCTGCAGCGTGATCACCAGTTTGCTTTTAATTTTTACATTTAGTTTTTCAGCGAGTTTTTTTCCAATAACCACAGGATTTTTCTTAATTCCTTCAAAGTAATCGCCTTCGATGATTCGGTTGTGGATGTTTGTTACTTTAGATTCCTGCGCTGGATCAACACCTGCAATGAGAACACCGGAAGCTGTTTCGGCGGAAGCGATCATCGATTGTACGATAATTCGCTGGCTGGCACCCGTGACGTTAGGAATGGCTCGTATTTCACTCGCCAGATTTTGTGCGTCAGGCATATAACCTTTAAAGTCAGAATTTTGCCTGAATCCGTTCTTTGTGAATCTGTATGTATGAAAGTTCAGTATTGATTACTTTCTGAATGCGTTGCTCTGCGAGCCCTTTCATGAAAGCTGTTGCAGAAACACCGGCAAAAATGCCAAAGGCAATCGAAAAGATGATCACCAGGCTCCTGACCTTATTCCTCCAGATGTTTCGCCATGATATTGATAAAAGCATGATATATGATTTTTTTTGTTAAAAATTATGCCCTTAAAGCTGATATCAGTTTTAAAGTGAATGCCTTATAAATTGGAAATAGTGCGATGACCATTGTGATGATGAAAACAATGATCGCTTGCGTATAAAAAACTTTTGGATGCATTGAGAAATACATATACGGTTCAATCCCCATTTCAATCATTGTTTTCGCCGCATCACCGGTTAGTGGAATCGGATTTTTGAAGAAATAATAAACCAATGGAATACTGCCCAGCAATCCACTGCAAGCACCAAGTAATCCCATAAAAAAAGTTTCGATGAACAGGATGATGCCCAGTTTATGTCTTTGCATACCAATGGCAATCATAACACCCAATTCCCGTTTGCGCTCAGAAATCATCATCAGGATGGTTCCGAAGATGCCAAAAGTGATGATCATGTATAAAATGGCCTTCATGAAAACACCTCCGGCTTTATCAGCTTCGATCATGGATACCAATTCGGGCTGCAGTTCATCCCACGACATGACCACAAAAGGAGGCTCAATTTTCTTTTTAAGTTGATTAATGGCTGCCGTCAAGTGATAATGATCTTCTACCATCAGCACAAAAGAAGATAACCTGCCGGGTGCTGAGAAAAAAGTTTGTGCTGTTGTCAGGTCCATGTAAATGAATTGTTTGTTCAGTTCAGGCGAGGGGAACTTTAATATGCCTTTCACAGGATAAATGCCGGCAGCCATCACACCATGAAATCCCTGTCCGTATAAAACCAGCGAATCGCCAACACCAATGTGCAGGTATTTAGCCAGGTCAATAGCCACCAGAACACCATCGTCTCCTTCACTTAAATAATTCCCTTCAGCCACCCATTTCTTTAAGTTGGTTACTTTATTCTCAGACGCCGGTATGATGCCTATTACCATAGCCCCTCTTGTCAGTTCTTCAGATGAAGCCAGGGTGAAATATTCGAGGCGCGATGTGTATTGGGTTATTTCGGGTGTATTATTTACTATTTCAACGAGCTGTTCTTCCAATTCAAAGGTATTGTTGATGGTCTTGTTTTCATGATATGCTTCGGTAAATATTTGTATATAACCCGAATAAAATTTCACAACATTATCAATCATAGAATCATATGAACCATATTGCATCGATGTCATGATGGCCGTAAAGATGACCCCAAAAAATATGGATCCGCTGGTGATGATTGTTCGCCAGGGTTTGCGCCATAAGTTTCTCCATGCTATTTTAAAATTCTTCATATTGACAAATTTTAGGCTTTTAATGCAGTGACGGTTTTGAGTCGCGCTACATACCAGATTTCATAAATTGAAAGGACCGCAAAAATGATCAGTCACGGTTAAAGCCGGGCCTGTGAAAATATGTCAGGACTTGCATCCAAATTTAATAACTGGTTCAAATCCCATTGAACTGTAGGTCTCGGCTATTTCTCCCGTAACGTGAATTGGATTATTGATATAGGTACCAGATGAAGCGGAAAACTTCCTGCTATGCCACTAAGCACGCCAATTATCCCGATAAAAAACGACTCGATGATGATCATAATCACAACCCTTGTCTTCTGAAAACCAATTGCAATCATAACGCCCAATTCACGTTTTCGTTCGTGCATCAGCATTATAATTGTTGCCCAAACCCCAAATCCAATTATCATGAAAAGTAAGCCTTTAATCACCTTGCCGCTAGCAATTTTCCCATCAATCAGACTAACCAGTTCGGGTTGTAGTTCAACCCAGGAATAAATAGCCAGATCATCTACTAATCCCGGTTTTAATTCCTTGATAGTTTGATCAACCTCATCAGGTGTATTAACCATAATAACACTGGAAGTAATCTTCCCTGCAGGTAAACCTAAAAATTCCCTGCAGTTATCAATGTCCAAATAAATAACTTGCTTGCTGAGGTCGGGCAATGGAAAATCAAGTAAACCGGCTACTTTATAAATTCCTGCAGAGCTGATGCCATGATAACCTTGTCCAATTAAAACAAGCGAATCGTTGACCTTAATTTCCATGTTATCTGCAAGCACTTTTCCGATAAGAATATCTTTTGACCCTGAACTGATAAACTCACCATCACCAATCCATTTCGACAAACCCGATATAGCTTCTTCGTTTTCCGGTTCAATACCAAATACCATGGCCGGGTAACTTGTTGTTTCTGATCCGGCAAGGGCAAATGTTTCTATTCGACGAGCACTTTGAGTAACTTGTTTGTTTTCAAGAATCAGTTTTTCTAAATCATTGCCTGGCACGAAACTATTGTTAACGCTCTTTATTGCTTTGAATTCTGCTTCCTGTATTTGGATATAGCCTGAATAAAAACGAACCATATTATCAACCATATTTTCAAATGAACCTTGTTGCAGTGAAGACATAAATGCAGCGAAGAAAATACAAAAAAAGATGGATGCTGCTGTAATCAGTGTCCTTCGACTGTTACGCCAAAGATTCCGCCATGCTATTTTGAGATTGTCTTTCACTTTTTCTAACTTTAGTTTTTTACTTTTATCCTAATGGACTTTTTTCATATTTTGTTTACTAAAAAAACTGTCATCTATTGGTTTGTTAAATATTGATTTGGTAAAAAGCAGGACTGTTTTCTCTCCTTCTTTATCTGCAGGGATAATCTCCATTCTGGATGGAATGTCACGGTCTCCAAAAGTCTTAATATCGAATGCATCTTGGGTGTTTTGCAAGTATCCGTCTTCATCGTAATATTCTGATTTCCACAAATCATAACCATCTTTGGTAATCCACGAAATAATCTTACCCCAAACAACTGCAGCGTCTTCGTGGGGAATGAGTTCCAATTTGTAAAACATTCTTTGCCTCACGATGGTCTCTTCGCCCAATAGGTGATGGTCATAGTCAACTACAATCGAAGAT
>CALOAV010000082.1:0-9937 GCA_942491425.1 uncultured Cytophagales bacterium | reverse complement strand
TATCGCATTCCAATAAAAACTTCATGCTTTGTACCTAATTTGGCTTGTAACTTGTCCTTTAGTGATTCGCTGTAGTACAGGAGTGGAGAACCCTTTTTATCCCATAATTGCCGGTATAATTTTGCTGATTTCGGTGCCCTGAAAGGTACGATAATACAATTGACCAAAAACTTGCGGAGCAGGAAAGGCAAGTCAATGACGTATTCATCGTTCAAGAATTCAAAGAGAAATTTCCGAACATCTTTGGTCGCAGGACTGTCTGGGGTTCCAACATTAATTAACAATACCGCGGTTTTATTCTTCATCATTTAGCAGGTGTAGAAAAGAAATTTAAAGATACCTCGATTTATCCTTAATTTCAAGATAATAACTTTCAATGCCAATTTCTTTTATGTGTTTGTTGATGTTAACAGAGCGCTTTTGGAGATGTTCATCAAATCCTGTTTTGTTGCAGGGAAATTCTTCGCATTGAAAACAGAAGTCAACACCTTTCTCATCAGAACAACCTCTGACTTTACATTCTTTAAACAGTTTGCAATTCTCTTTTCGGCAGCCCTTGCAATTTACCTCTGAAAAATGATAGAGCATGTCTTTAAATGCACCATATTTTACGAAAACAGGTTCATCCAGAAGTTCCGTAAACCTCTCGGCATAAACATCGAAGTTGCCCAACGACTTTTTAAGTTGAGTACTTTTTTGTTTGATGTCACCATCATTAAAAGCAAAACATTTTCCGCAATGCAATCCACAAGGGGCAAGACGGCTTTTTATAAATTCGCTGGTCATAGCAATGTAATTGAAATGTTAATTATTCTCAATGGCTTTTGGATGGTCGTTGTACAAATTTATTTTTCCATCTAAAATTACCGCTAAAACTGAAAAATGTTCATCCATCACGTTCTCCGGCACATCGATATAAGTAATGCCCGGATAGGAACTCCAGTAAATTTTACTAAAGGTTTTATGCTCCAGAATGGCCCCATTGCCTACCACATAAATCCTGTTGATTTTGTTCGAAATGCCTTTGAGTGCAACTTTTCCATCAATGGGCTTGTCTCTTACGTAAAGGTACAAAGTGGTGCTGTCTTTTGATAAGGCCGTTGGTCCCTGAAAATATTCGTAAGGGATACCTCCCTCCGTTTTGTAGACTGCTTCCTGATGCTTGGCTGTCCATTTGCCCAGTTTTTTTAAAATGTTTTCTTGTTCGACGGGGATGGTGCCATCAGCTTTGGGGCCAATGTCAAGCAATAAATTTCCACCTTTACTGATGCAATCCACAAAAATGTCGATGATTTGCTGGGGTGATTTGTAATTGTTGTCGGTTGGAACATAACCCCAGTTATCGTTCATGGTAAGACAAAGCTCCCAATATTTCGATTGAGGGCGAAGCACCGGAGGCCCGTTTTCAGGAGTGGCATAGTCGCCATTTCCGCAAAGGCGTGAATTCAATATTACATCTGGCCTGTCCTCAAGCAAAATGGATTTGGTTTTGTCGATCTGCCACTCTTCTGCATTATGCTCCCAATCTCCGTCAAACCACCATAAATCCGGATCGTAGGCTTTTTTTAATTCTTTGAGCTGGCCCTGATAAAAATTCAGAAACCGGTTCCAGCGCTGGGGGGCATCCTCAATTTTGTATCGATTTACTGTTTTTGTGTGTACATCGTAATCCTCGTAAGACCAATCGGGGAGTGAAAAGTATAGCCCCACTTTTAAATCGTGTGCCTTTAAAGCTTTAACAAAAGGTGAGAGTAAATCCTTACGGGCAACTGAATGTTCGACTACATTTAACTTCCCAAGTTTTGATTTCCAAAGGGCAAAGCCATCGTGATGCTTTGTGGTAATGACCGAGTACTTTGCACCACTTTCTTTAATCAGTTTTGCCCAGTAATCGGGATCGTAATTTTTGGCGGTAAACCCTTCGCTTTGCTTCATGTAATCCTCGTAAGACAGGTAGCCGTTAAAAAACGACCAGGATTCACTGATGCCGTTTACGGCATAAAGCCCCCAGTGAATAAAAATGCCCAATTTAGCCTCTTTGAACCATTCCATCTTTTTTGCCTGAAAAGCCGGATCAGGCTCATTTTTGGTTTGTGAATGCAGCAGAATAGGGACAAGGATTAAGTAAATCAATAATTTCTTCATCAATTATTTTTTTATGTTTTCAATTTTAAAACTCCAGGCATAATTAGATGGAGGCTGATTTTGAAGTTTTTTCGGAATTTTAATTTTAACGCCCGATGCTACTTTTTCCCAATTCAATTTGATATTGCTTCCCAAGAGGGAAATTTTAGTATTTTTTTGTATGTCAAAAGAATTAAGCATTATAGATTCTGGCATTGTATCTTCATCTTCACCAGCAAGGTAAATGGCGTAAACCGTATTCGTGTTTTTTCTGTTGGTGAAGCAGATGTTTGATTCCTTGTAAGGAGCAATGGCACGGGTTTCATAAATGGCTTCACCATTCACTTTAATCCAATCACCCATTTCGGCCAGCAAGTTGTAGGCGGCTTCATCCCAGGTTCCTTCGGGGCTGGGTGCAATGTTGAACAGTAAATTCCCTCCTTTACAAACAATGTCAACCAGCATGTGAATGGCATCCTGTCCGCTCATGTAGGTTGCATTGGGGGTGTACGACCAACCTCCACCAGCGATGATGCAGGATTCCCAGGGATATGGCAATTCTTTTTCAGGAACCCTGTTTTCGGGTGTCAGGTAGTTCTGATTTTTCCCTTCAACAGCACGGTCAACGACGATAAGTCCGGGTTGTGCTTTCCTCGCTTTAACAACTAATTCGTCCATTTTGATGTCCTGGTTCACGATGGTGCCATTCATAAATCCGTTGCCGATATTTTCCATTTTGGCATTGTAAAACCGGTCGATTTCTTCTTTAGGTTGTTTGGCAACCCAACCACCATCCAGCCATAAGATATCCACTTTGCCGTATTCGGTTAAAATTTCCATGATTTGGTTATGGGTGAAATCAACAAAGTTTTGCCACTTATCAGGGTAAACTTCGGGATTGTAATTAACGTTTCGGTCTTTTGGGGGGAAGTAGGGCCACCAGTAATCGTCGTTATGCCAGTCGGGTTTTGAAAAATAAGCTCCAGCCCACAAACCTTCATTTCGAAACGCGTTAAAAATCTCTTTCGTAATATTCGCTTTCGGATTTGTACTGAAAGGAGTTTTTTTATCGGTGATTTTGTAATCGGTAAACTTTGTGTCGAACATGCTAAAACCGTCGTGATGTTTGGTGGTGAAAACCAGATACTTCATGCCCGCATTTTTCGCAGCCTTGGCCCATTTTTCAGGATCAAACTTTAAAGGATTAAAAGTAGTTTGCAGGGCTTCGTAGGCTTTTACATATTCGAAATAAGTATCGGGTGTGCCTTCTTTTTTACGCTGGCACCAATCGTAATCTTCGGGGCAAATCGACCACGATTCTACAATTCCCCATTGCGAGTATGTACCCCAATGCATGAGCAAGCCAAACTTAAAATCCTGCCATTGTTCCAGTTTCTCTAAAACCAAGGGGTCAGTTTCGGGGAAATACTTTTGTTCATGTTCCTGTGCAACCAGGCAAACAGTAAAAGTAAGTGCTAAGAAAATAAGAATCGTTTTATGCATTCCAATATCTTTTACAAATGAATTGTAAATATATTGGAATAAATTGAGGATAAAAATTGAAATGCTATCTGCTTTCTAAAAACAATTTATTAAGCTCTTATTTTCTTTACAGAATTTAGCATCTTTTACATTCTGCGATAAATTCCTTCAAATGCAACCGATAAAACTTTATGGTTCTGATCAAGAATTTCCCATAGTTGGGTTACTGACCCATCAGTATTTAAAGTCCAGGAAATTTTGTTGTAATAAAATTTAACTTTTTGCCCTTTCAGTAGTTCGCTTTTAAGGATCATTTTATCGCCTTCCCTTTTGCCTTTCAGAACAAGGTTTCCTCCCTGGTTATCAATCCAAACCTGATTCCAGGTAGAATCGGTGGAATTAAAATAATTGTAGCTTCTGCCACTTCCACCATTCACACTCCTCCAATGTTCATTAAGGATGCATCCATCCTCGAGTTTTGTGATTGAATTTTCGCCTACTAGTATGCCAGTGGTATCATAAACATTCCATTCGCCTACCCAAAAATCGAACTGCTTGTGAAAATCGTTGCAGCAGGGGCAATCTTCATTTTGAGCGTAAGATAAACTGGCCATTGAAAATAAAGTAATGATTAGTGTTGTGAGTTTTTTCATGGATCGTATTTTAGCTTGATTAGTTCATTTAAGATGGGCTTTTAGCTTTTCACCCTATTTTAGGAATTTATCCCTCCAATATTTTGAAGGGTCGTCAAACTTTTGGTCCATGTCGATTTCTGTAATTAAAACTCCCGTCCGGTTTCTTTTTAGTTTACTTTTTAGCCTGCCATCGGGCTGAATAACCATGGATGGAAGACAGCTTTCTTTTTTGGAAGTATTGCTTGCCGAAATCCACAAATGATTATTTGCTGCATTGCCCATCATCGTACCTGTTAACAGTTTCTCTTGATCAATTCCGGATTTTTGATATTCTTCAATGTTTAAAACGCGATCGTAAAAAGATTGGAAAACTAACTCAACTCCCATGCTTTTATATTCGCGATAAAGTTCAGTGTAGCGCCACTCATGACATATTAAAAGTCCGCACCTAATACCGTTTAGTTGAAATATTACAGCCGTTTTTCCCAGGAGGTAGTACTTTTCTTCTTTTCCTTCATCCATCTCGAACAAAAGCCTTTTGTCGTAGCGATGTAAAATTTTACCTTCACTGCTAATCAAAAATAAACTGTTGAATGGCTTTCGCTGATCTTTTATGAAAAAATGGCTTCCGAGTAAAACCGTGATTTGATATTTTTTTGCTATCGCAGTAATTTCTGTGATGGCAGCTTTTAAAAGATCCTGATCTTGCTCTTCATAATCGACAAAATCTATACCTCCATATCCGCTCAAACTGCATTCAGCAAAATGGACGATATCGGCTTGTTGTTGTTTTGCCTGAATGATTTGATTGATGATGACCTTCAGGTTTTTGTTGATGTCGGCGTTGATCGAATGCTGACAAGTTGCTATGATAATTTTTCTAGGCATTTATTTTAGTTTAGATAAAATAGAAGGTTGAAAGTAGTACATTTTCTAGATTTAATGAAGTTGCTGAATCCAATTGTGTAATTTTGTGCTGTGATAAAAGAACCATTCATTTATTTAGCCCCGCTGGAGGGATGTACAGAATTTGAATTCAGGAATGTTTTTGCCAGGCATTTTAAAGGCGTTGATGCTGCTGTGGCTCCTTTTGTTTCATTAATGCACCACGATGTGGATGAAAAACGAAGATCATGGGATATTCCTAAATCATCTGAACAGGGTATGCCTACCATCCCTCAGTTTATGGGGCGCAATATCAAAGATTTTAATCATCTCTATGCTTGGATTAAACACATGGGGTATGAGGAATTGAATTGGAATTTGGGATGCCCTTCAAAAAGGGTAGTTCGAAGAGGTCGCGGATGTGGAATGCTAAAATATCCTGATGAAATTCGATTTTTTTTAGATGGGGTTTTTAATCATGATGGAATTCAGTTCTCTATAAAAACCAGGCTTGGTCTTGAAAATCCTGATGAAGCTTATCAGCTTTTTGAAATTTATAACCAATATCCTATAAAAGAAATTATTCTACATCCACGTTTGGGATCACAAATGTACAGGGGTGAAGTAAATCACAAATATTTCAAGGAGTGTTTAAATCTTTCGAAAAACGAGATCGTCTACAATGGTGACATTAATTCAGTGAATGATTATCAGAAAATCATGAAGATGTATCCGGAAATTCGAAAAATAATGATTGGCAGGGGATTACTCAAAGATCCTTTTTTAGCTGAGAAAATCAGAGGAATAATACCACTTCAAGAGGATTTCAATAGCTTTCGATTTTTAGCATTTCACAACGCATTGTATCAAGTTTTTGAAGAAAAATTTAGAGATAAATCAGAAATACTTGGAAAAATGAAAGATTATTGGAGGTATTTTTCGCATTCGTTTTTCGACCGAAATGAAGTTTTTAAAAAACTGTCAAGGACTACCGAAATAAAAGATTTTCAATTCATTGTTGATGAATTATTAGCCAAGTGGATGGATCAGTTTTGAAATTTACTTCCCTTTTCTCCACCGGTGTGTGATCACCTTCATTGGGAATACACCTTTGTTAACAAACCGGACATCTTCAACAGTGTAGAAAGCATTGGGGTTATATTTTTTAATGAGATTAACAACGGTATCCAAATCAGAGCGTTTGATGATACTGTAAATTATACTTACTTTTTCTGTCCCACCCAGGGCATCATGATGAGTGATCCCATAACCTGATTCCTTTAATACTCCGATTAATTCAGAAGCCAGTTTTGCAGTTATGATTTGGATTTTTACCAAGCCAAAAGCCAACTTTTCTTCGATTAATAAACCTATAAAATTACCGGTAGCAAAACCTGCTGCATAAGCGATGTAGCAAACCCAGTTATCAAGGTTCTGAAATATTTTAGCCATCGCCAATAACCAAACCAATACTTCAAAGAATCCTAAAATTGGCGCCCATATCTTTTGCCCTTTCGAAACCATCACAATCCTAATGGTTCCGATTGTTACATCAACAATTCGTGCGATAAAGATTAAGATAGGGATAACCAGATAGGTGAAATAGGCTGAATCATAAAAACTTTCCATGGTTAAATTTTTGGCAAAAGTATAAAATATTAAAAGTGGAATGTGAAAAACAAATTAATCTGTTCATAAAAATCATGAATCAGGATTTGTTTTTTGTTTAAACACCTTATAGTTCTTTTATTCATTTCAAATTACTAATTTTGTAGCCCAAAAAAATAAGAATATGTTTGAAGGATTATCGGAAAAGCTTGATCGCTCGTTTAAAATATTAAAAGGACAAGGATACATTACAGAGATTAATGTTGCCGAGACTTTAAAAGAAGTACGTAAAGCACTACTTGATGCGGATGTTAGTTATAAAATTGCGAAACAATTTACCGAAGAAGTAAAAACAAAAGCTTTAGGGCAGAATGTTTTAACTTCAGTTTCTCCCGGCCAGTTAATGGTGAAAGTTGTACATGCCGAACTTACACGCTTAATGGGCTCCAAAAAGGTGGATCTAAACGAAAAAGGAAATCCTGCCATCGTGCTGATTGCCGGTTTGCAAGGTTCCGGTAAAACAACTTTTTCGGCAAAACTTGCCAATTACATGAAAACCAAAAAAGGTAAAAAAGCCCTTTTGGTTGCTTGTGATGTTTATCGTCCGGCAGCGATTAAACAATTAGAGGTTTTAGGTGAACAAATTGGTGTTGAAGTTTTTACAGAGATCATCACACGGATGACGCGCAGCAGGCTGTTAGGCACGGGATCTCACGCGCACAAAGCATGGGGACAGGTCAACCCATCTGTCGCGCAACCCAGTGGGAAAGTGGATGCGGAGTCATCTGTTACTGTGAGCAGCGCCCAATATCTTCGGGCTTCATTGACTCGTTTTCCAGCCGATGGCTTCAATGGTCGAAGCGTGTGGCTTGCAGGATGAGATCCGGCTCATCAGCCTCAACGATTATTGCTCACGAATTCCACGGATCGCGCAATTACTCTGAAGTTCCTCTCGCCCTTTCTCCTGCGGCGGAGAGGCTTCATAGAGATAAAAAAAGAGGCGAGACCGTGCAGTGTCTCGCTCTTTTAGTTCACGGATATATTTCTGTCTACTTAAGCGCCACCAGCAGCCGAGTTTCGGAAACCATAAAAATAAAAATAGGCAAACCAGCGGGCGGACTTAAACATATTGGCGGTTATTCTATGTCACGAATGCCGACGCGTCAGGAGCAAATTACGATTTGGCTTCGTCCACATATTCACACCATGATTCGTATTCAGGCAGTTTGCCACGGATGGCATCATGATACAACTTCTGGATCATGGGACTTACCTTGCCTGATTTTCATCACCGATCGTGCGGAAGTCGATCTCGCTTAGGCCGATGCATTCCGGCGGCAGTTCCCTGAACAAAACTTCGTCTGCAATATAAAGTTGATCTTGAGAAACGGGTTACTCGGCTACTTCGTAACCGAGCTTGGCTGCGATGGTGAAGATCGAGTGACAGGTGATGCCTTCCAGCACCCGGCGCGGTGGATGGGGTGATGATCTTGTTTCTGCATGCAAGAAAGATGTTTTTCACCAGTACATTCTGCCACATAACCCTGAGGGTCGAGCATGATCGCTTCTTCAAAACCAAGGCGGTCTGGTGCTGTCTCCTGGCAAAGAAGCTGTTTGCATAGTTGCCAGAAATCGCGGCTTTAGTCATCGATATGTTCGGGTGATGACGGGTGAATGAGGAAATATTAGCGCGAATTCCTTTTGCAAGCGCCTCTTCACCAAGATAGTGACTCCATTCCCAAGCCGCGATCGCCAGTGAAGGCTTCCCGCCATCGACGTTCAAATTTCAGCCGCCGCTATCAGATAAATAATAAGGCCCGATATAACCAATCCTTATATCCATTGGCCTTCACCGTCTGTTTGCGGGCTTCGGCAACTTCGGCTGTTGTCCAGGGCAGTTCCCGGAAGCCAAAGACACGGGCTGAGAGCGGCAAGCGCTCGGCATGCTCGGTCAGGCGAAAAACTGCCCGGTCCTTTCGGCGTATCATACGACGAATGCCCCTCGAATACAGCCGCCCGTAATGCAGAGCCGGCGTGAGAAAGTACAATGTCCTTTTCCGAACGGCACAAGATTCACATTCATCCAAATGATTTCGATTCATACTCATGATTTTACTTCTCCTTTATTTTATTCTTTTAATAATTTCATTGGCAAATCGCTACGGTGGCCGCTTGTATCATCTCGAGTTCGTGCTCCATCTATGACAGCTTGGTGCACTGCGGTTTCCGTAGCCTTTGCACCAAGATGGTGACTCCCGTCCCAGAGCTGCGATCGCCAGTGGAAGCACCCCGCCATCGACGTTCAAATTCCAGCCGCCGCTATCGAATAAAATGGCAGGCGTTAACGTTAGCCATATCCATTGGCCTTCACCGTCTGTTTGCGGGCTTCAGCAACTTCGGCTGTTGTCCGGGGCAGTTCCACGGAAGCCGAACACAGGCACAAGGCCAACAAGCTCGCGCCTCGGTCAGGCGAAAAACTGCCAGTCGCGCAATATCCTTGAGCGAATGCCCTCAGATACAGCCGCCCCGTAATGCAGAGCGGCGTGAGAAAGTGCAAATGTCGCTTTTTCAGACGGCACAAGTTCACCATTCATCAAATAAATTCGATTCCATACTCTGATTTCTTCTCCTTTATTTTATTCTTAATGAATTTCATTTGACATCAACACGGTGTAACTTACCGCCAATATCAAGGGTTCGTGCCCCATCTCTGCAACAGCTTGGTGCACTGCGGTTTCAATAGCCTTTGCTTCATCTTCCAGTTTCAACGAGTGACGTAACATCAACGCGGATGGAAAGGATCGTGCCGATCGGGTTGGCGTTGCCTTTTTTGGCGATATCTGGAGCCAGGCCATGTATCGGTTCGCTATGGCACGACGCCTGGATCTCCCCAAACTGGCCGACGCCAATGTCGATCACCGCCCAAAACGGACGCCTCATCGGTGAGGATATCCCCAAACATATTCTCAGTGACTACCACATCCATGGATGCGGGATCTGTAATAGGGATTTCATCGAAGCAGTATCAACAAGGACATGTTCCAACTCGATATCAGGATTCTCCTTGCCAATGTTGTGCGATCTGACGCCATGCGAGATGACTCGAGAATGTTCGCTTTATCCACCGAGGTACTTTTCTTGCGTCCGCGTGCGAGGGTTGAAGCCAGTTCGACAACGCACGCTTCTTCGTGAAACCATTTTTG
>CALOAV010000081.1:0-9146 GCA_942491425.1 uncultured Cytophagales bacterium | reverse complement strand
CAGGCGCTGTGAACTTAAACCACACGTTAAATCCCGGGCCACCACCTTGTACATTGTGGCAAGAGCCCTCATTCAAATCACCTGTTCCGCCGATTGTAGTGTAAGCAGCATCCGAAGAACATCCATTGATACTGGCTGTAACATCAATTGCATTTGCGAAATCGTCATTTGCTGGCTGAGCGAATACGTAAAAAGAACAAAGCCCAAGGAATATGGTGAAGAGGTACTTTCGCATTATATTGCATATCCGTGAATATAATTCACTGAAGTATAATTAGTTGACCTCAAATTTACTCAATTTTCAATCCAGTTCTACTCCCTCCCGATGAATTCGATAGTTTTTTATTTATTTCTCACTTAGAAGAATGATTTATGAATGAAAAAAAATAAAACTCCATTTCTCCTGCGCCTGGTGCAATGGGGATTTCCCAAACTGGAGAAATTTTTTCCAGCATTGGCCCATCGTTTATTTATTACTTTGTTTTTTACTCCGCTCCGTTATAAGACACCGCCAAAAGAAATTGAGATTAGGGAAACCGCTGAAAAGATTCGTATTCAGCTTGCTGATGGAATTGAAATTCAGGGGTACTCCTGGGGAACTGGTCCGGTCGTTTTATTTGTAAATGGGTGGGCAGGAAGAGGAACTCAATTTCGAAATTTTTTTCCTGAAATAATTGATGCAGGTTATCGGGTCCTTGCATTGGATTGACCTGCGCCTGGACTATCGACTGGACGTAGAGCTGATCTTGATGGTTTTAAAACCATGTTATTTGAAATTGAAAAAACGGTTGGGAAAATTGAAGGGGTGATCACCCATTCGTTTGGTGGGGTCGCCACTTTGTACTCCATTATGATGGGCCTGAAAGTAAATACGCTAATCAATATTGCTTCGCCTGCCATTGGTGATGAAATTATTGATACGTACCTAAAGGCGATGAACGGATCAAAGAAAACAGGGGATTACTTCAAACAGTATGTGATCAACCGAACTGGCAAACCTTTTTATGAATTTTCCGCGGAATATTTTATTCAACATATTCCTAACGAAGTTCAGGTGCTGCTAATTCATGATAAGGGTGACATGGAGGTACCCATTACCCATCCGCAGCGATTGGTTGAATTGCGTGCTGCTACCCGGTTGTTAATTACCGAGGGGCTCGGTCACTACCGAATTCTAAAAGATCCGGGCGTAATCCGTCAAGCTGTAACTTTCCTGAAATATCAGCGTCTCAATTCCGAAAAGGGTGCCTAAATCTTTACCGTTTGCAGAATATGCACGCCTTCGACCAGAAGTTGCTTTAATGAAAACAGGGAAAGAATGATCTTGGCCGTATAAAAATTGAAACTTTAACAATTACATTCAGTTAATAGCATTGAAAACAATCGATTTTCCACCTTACATTGTAATTGAAACGATAGATTGACAACCAATACGGCATTGATCTTCATGATGAAAACTGAAGTACTGAAAATGGAGGCTGGAAACTGCCAGGAATGCATATAAAATAAAGAACAATGAAAATTATTGAAACACACGATATTTCAAGGATGTACAAAATGGGTAATACAATTGTAAATGCCCTTCAGTCCATTTCCATTTCAATTGATAAAGGAGAATACGTGGCCTTTATGGGGCCATCCGGTTCCGGCAAGTCTACCCTGATGAATATTGTCGGATGTTTGGATACCCCATCCGGTGGAACGTATATGCTTAATAATCAATTGGTAAGTGATATGACCGAAAACGAGCTTGCCGAAGTAAGAAACAAGGAAATTGGCTTCGTTTTTCAGACATTTAACTTACTGCCCCGGGCATCTGCCTTAGAAAATGTTGCCTTACCATTAATTTATGCAGGTTTCAATAAGTCAGACCGGGAAGAAATGGCCATGGCGGCACTCGAGAATGTTAGTCTTGCCGACCGATGGCACCATAAGCCCAATGAACTTTCCGGAGGTCAGCGCCAGCGGGTTGCCATTGCACGAGCTTTGGTAAATAACCCCTCAATTTTGCTCGCTGATGAGCCTACCGGTAACCTGGACTCGAAGACTTCATATGATATCATGAACCTCTTTCAGGAATTGCACGATAAAGGTCATACCATCATTATGGTTACCCACGAAGATGATATTGCCCATTATGCACACCGGATTATTCGCTTACGCGATGGATTGGTTGAATGGGATAAAAAGAATGAACATGTCACCCGTGGTAAACCGACAGAACTACAAGAAGGATAAGCATTTTAAGCCCCGGAAACGGGGTTTTTCTTTTTCTTATCATCGCTTGTCCATAACTTGACCATATGAAAATTTATACAAAAACTGGCGATCAGGGAACGACAGGACTTTTCGGGGGGAAGCGGGTTTCAAAAAGTAATATTCGCATTGATACCTATGGAACGGTAGATGAACTTAATTCATGGATTGGGCTACTGCGTGATCAGGAGGTGAATAAAAATCGCGCAAATGTTCTAATTGAAATCCAGGATCGGCTATTTACTGCAGGTTCAATTCTGGCAACGGATCCTGATAACTCGAAAGTCAAAATTCCCGCGCTTGTTGATTCAGATATTGCATTACTGGAAAAAGAAATCGATAAAATGGAAGCTGAACTGGAGCCAATGAAAAGTTTCATTTTGCCGGGTGGTCATCAGTCGGTTTCGTATGGCCACATTGCCCGGACGGTGTGCAGGCGGGCAGAGCGTCTTACGGTTCAATTAAGTGCTGAAGAACCGGTAAATCTGACCGTTATTCAATATCTGAATCGATTATCCGATTATCTCTTTGTATTGGCCAGAAAAATGGGAAAAGAACTTGCCGTTATTGATACTCCCTGGAAGCCCCGGATGTAAAAATCCATAAATTCACCTAACATTCGTTAGCTGTCTTTAGAATTATGGTTATTTTTGGAGCCTAATCAAATTTAGCCATGGTTGACGTTCAGAAAATAAGCATCAATAAAGTACAGGAATCCCGAATAGCTGAGGTAAACTTTGACAATATCGCCTTCGGTAAAGTTTATACCGATCATATGTTTATGGCGGATTTCAAGAATGGCCAATGGGGAAACCTGCGCATTGTTCCCTATGGGAAAATGATGGTGAGTCCGGCAACTCCGGCTATCCATTATGGTCAGTCTATATTTGAGGGATTGAAAGCGTACCCGGACGATAACGGGAATGCGCTTGTATTCCGTCCACTGGATAACTGGAAGCGGATGAACATTTCGGCAGCACGTATGGCGATGGCTGAAATTCCTGAGGAATTATTTATGGAAGGTCTTAGTACATTGATCGATCTTGATCGCCAATGGATTCCTAAAACCGAGGGAGGCTCCTTATACATTCGTCCTTTTCTGTTTTCTGCTGATGAGTACGTGGGGATAAAGCCTTCCGAGTCTTTCACGTTTATGGTTATTCTTTGTCCGGTGGGCGCATACTATTCAGCTCCGGTGAAAGTTAAAATTGAAACCCATTATACGCGTGCGGTAGCTGGTGGAACGGGCTTTGCGAAAGCGGGCGGAAATTATGGCGGATCCATTTATCCAGCCAAACTCGCTCAGGCAGAAGGTTATCATCAGCTTATCTGGACGGACGGGAAAAATCATGAATACATTGAGGAGTCCGGAACCATGAACATCATGTTTGTGATCGGTGACACACTACTCACACCATCCCTGAGTGATTCTATTTTGGCAGGCATTACGCGCGATAGTGTATTAACGTTGGCAAGAAATTGGGGAATGAAAGTTGAAGAACGGAAAATTTCAGTGAAAGAGATAATTGCTGCGCTTGAATCCGGACAGATCAAAGAGGCATTTGGTGTTGGTACGGCAGCGACCATTGCGCATATCGAATTAATTGGTTTTGAAGGTAAAGATTACACTCTTCCACCTGTTGATGAACGGGTATTTTCGAACAAAGTATATGCTGCGTTGGATGGAATTAAAAGAGGTATGGATGAGGATCCGTTCAACTGGGTAGTGAAGATGTAACCCTATAATTTTTAACGACTTTTTTTGAAAGACGGGCCTTGGTTCGTCTTTTCTTTTTAGCTTTAACAAAAGCAATCGTGGTGAGAGCAAACGTTTTTATTTTATTTTTATTGATGTTGACATCCATAGGATATGCTCAAAGACGTCAGCTTGTATTATTAAAAGGTCAACGGGTTATCCAACGTTATCTTCCCGGTGATGATATCAGAATCAAGGTAAAAGACAACGATCAAATTATTAATTCATATGTTAACAATTTGACAGATACCTCCGTGCTGGTGCACACCACCGATATTCCCTTTCATACGATTGAACGTATTTACTTTCGGCGTGCAAATTTTGCAAACCGGTTGGGGGCATATTTAGTAGTTGCAGGGGCGGGTTTGTTTTTAATCGACCAGATTAATGTGGTAGTCGTCAATGGAGATAGCCCGAATATTGATGCTGGTGTCGCCAAGACTTCTCTGGGGATGATTATTGTGGGGTTGCCCATGATGCTGATCAAAAAGAAATATGTTAAGCCGAGCTACAAATTTAAGCTCCTTTCGGTGGATGAGACTTCTTTATTTTATCAACGGCCACAGCAACCCACCACGTTTGAACCTTAACAATTCAGTCTGAATTTTAAAATTTAGCGTACATTTGCTGCTTAATTTTTTTAGCATGACGACAGAACAATTGAAAGATTTGAAAGCTCGTACAACCGCCTTACGGCGGTATCTTTGACTACGATCGTAAAATCGTAGAGATCAGAGACGAAGAGCGTATTACCCAGCAGACAGATTTCTGGAACAACCCCAAAGAAGCAGAGGCTTTATTAAAAGTAATCCGACAAAAGAAAATCTGGACGGATGAATTTGAGGACGTGAATAAAGTGATTGAAGATCTGGAAGTGCTGGAAGAATTTCACAAAGCTGGGGAAGTGGGGGAGGAAGAGCTTGCTCGTGAATTTAAAAAAGCAGAGAAAGCTGTAGAAGAGCTCGAGTTTAAAAAGATGCTGAGCAGTGAGGAGGATCCACTGGGAGCTATTATTGAGATTAACCCGGGCGCTGGGGGAACGGAAAGTAACGACTGGGCAGAAATGCTCAATCGCATGTACATAATGTGGGGCGAACAAAGTGGTTATAAAGTTTCCCAGCTCAACTATCAAGCCGGTGAGGTAGCCGGAATTAAATCGGCAACCCTGCAATTGGATGGTGATTTTGCGTATGGAAAATTAAAATCGGAAATAGGGGTCCATCGATTGGTCCGCATTTCACCTTTCGATTCAAATGGTAGACGGCATACTTCTTTTGCCTCTGTTTTTGTTTACCCGGTTGTGGATGATAGTATTAAAATTGAAATCAACCCGGCGGATATTGAATTGCATACTTCCCGATCGGGTGGTGCAGGGGGGCAAAATGTAAACAAGGTAGAAACCAAGGTTCAGTTGACACACAAGCCCACCGGAATCGTTATTGTTTGTCAGATTGAACGTTCTCAGCTAGCGAATCGGGAGCATGCCATGAAGATGTTGAAATCTCGACTGCATCAATTGGAAATTGAAAAACGAAATGCGGCCCGGGACAAAGTTGAAGCAGGCAAAATGCGCATCGATTTCGGTTCACAGATCAGAAACTACGTACTGCATCCCTACAAATTAGTAAAAGATGCACGCACAGGAGTGGAGCGTACCGACGCACAAAATGTTTTGGATGGTGATTTAGATGATTTTACGCTGACGCATTGAGCGGCAGGAGGCTATCGAAAACGGATGCGATCGTGGCTGTAACGAAGGTCATAAAATCGGCGCACTTCGCCGGTTTGTCGGTTGGCGTTCCGTTTTTCGGCGAGCTTTGCGCGATCATCCTGAGCTGAACGACGGTAATTTGTCCGGTGGAGCACGGTAAAAAGATGATGCTGACGTTATTTAGCGGTTTAGCGCGCACTCAGACCTATGGCAACTGGCCGACCGATTTGTTCACCTTACGATGTTCGGCCACGAGTCAACATTCGCGGCATTGTATCCCTCGTCACGTCCGCTCGACTTTATTACCCAGACATGATTTCATGATTTACGCCATTCGCGCGTCTTATCCGCCGGATGCACGTTCCGGAACAGAGAGAGGAGGCGATGACCTGCCATATGGCAGCGTTGGTGTACTACCGGACCGGCGATTGGTGCCCGACCATAACGCCTGCTGTTTCGCCGCTATTGTTCCGTATTTTGCCCACATCCACCGTATGCCTTTACCAGAGAAATATCAAACAAAGACATTAATGATTTATCCTTCCACCTAAAATTAACCACTGAAGACTTTGTCACGCGCATTGTTCTACAACGATAAGATAACTATTCTTTTGCGCTGTCCTGATCATTTACTCCTTCCATCGTTGAACACCTCTTTTGCTGCATGCGCAAAAGATATGTTTCATTACTATTCTTGCCCAACGCTCAAGAACGATTACGGCTGCAAAGCTGGATCGCCTGAAGAAAGGATGTGCATATTGCTCGCATCAACTTTTTCAAGTCGTCATAATGACTATTATGATGTCGGCACTGCATTCACTGTGATGACGAACTGCATCTTGCTGACCTGGTGAATGGATGACATCACCAAAACGTCTCTTCAGTGGCCATTGATCATTGAATCGAAATCACGCAGTATGCTTTGTCGAGTCTATATATTTTTATGGAACTCGGTATTGGATTGGGTGCTATTTTTCAGGATGGATTTATTCCAATGATACAAGCCGTTTTTTTGCTACCTTCATTACTGCCGGAGCCATCATCGCATTGGCTTTTATATTTGTAATTATTTTAAAATTGCGGAAGTCATGAAAAGAATTTGGCTTATAATTTTTTTGCTGGCCGGGGTTTGTCAGATCGTTGCTCAATTTCTTCCGGAGGGTTGGTTGCATTGGATCAGTAAACCGTTGCTGATGATTTCACTAGCCGTTTATTATTTTGTAAATACCACGAAAGGATCACTGAGTAAAGTAGTACTTATAGCGATTCTATTTTCATTTTCCGGCGATGTTTTTTTAATGTTACCGGACCCCAATGGAATGTATTTTATTATCGGGCTGGTTTCATTCTTAACAGCCCATATATTTTACGTTTTCGCCTATCGCCAGCATGTCACCACTTCTCCAGGAATGGGATTGAACAACGTTCAGAAAATTCGTTTTTCTTTTCCTTTTATGTTGTTAGGAACAGGTTTGGTTACGGTGTTGTATCCTAATCTTGGAGAATTAAGATTACCGGTAGCTGTTTACGCGGTTGTTTTAGTGACGATGGTATTGGCAGCAATGTTTCGGTATGAACGGACCACTACCACAAGTTTTTGGATGGTCTTTGGTGGCGCCTTTTTCTTTATGCTCTCGGACTCCTTATTGGCGATCAATAAATTTTACTCACCCCTTGCCTACAGCGGTGTTTGGATTATGGTTACCTATATCCTTGCTCAATTTATGATTGTAAAAGGTTTGATTGATCACCGGATGTAGAGGCGCATGATCATGCGCCTTTACAACTTCCTGACTTTTCCGCTTCCCGATGAATGGGTATTCACTGAACTGGGATTGCCCCTATACGCTACACTTCCGCTTCCGGAGATGTTGGCATCGAGTGAATTTTTCACATTAATCTGAACTCCTCCCGATCCGGAGATCGTTACTTTACAACTTCCTGTTTCGAGATCTGCAGCACGAATGCTACCGGACCCACTGATGCGGGCGGTAACACTCTTTGATGTTCCTTCAACCTCAATTTTTCCAGATCCTGAAATGGACATTTTCGCGTCTTCATTGATGCGAAGTTTTCCGTTGATTCTACCTGATCCGCTCACATTACTATCAAAATCATTACAAATTCCCCGGATCATCATATCTCCTGAACCGGAGGCTGATGCATCCAGTTGGTTCCTGACATCAATATCGGCATTTAAATCGCCCGAGCCACTTACCCGAAGATCCAGATTGCTGGCTGTTATTTTATTCTTACCAACTAAATTTCCAGACCCCGCAACGGAGATGGCCTCAATATCTTTCATCGTTACATAAATAGTAACTTTTTTACTATTGCTCCAGCCCCACCAGGAGTTACTCTTATCGCGGATCACCAATTTGTCACCCCGTACTTCTGTACTGATTTCTTCCAATGTTTCTTCATCACCTTCAATTACCACACTATTTTCATTTCCTTGCGTGAGGTATAATGTGCCCGATACACCATATGATAATTTTGAAAATTCCCCAACATTGCGGGTTTCCTTCTTTTGTCCAAAACTCAGAGTAACTAATGCAAAAAGGGAAAGAAGGAGTACTATTGATTTTTTCATATCTAATAATTAAGTAAGGAAGAATGGTTTTCTTTGCCTAAAGACTCAGATTTGCATCCATTGGTTGCTTCTGTTACTAGTTTCTTAGACGTTAAAAAGGTTGTAAGCGTTACTCCAAATGTCAGTTTTCTACTTTCATACTATCAAAGATGCTTCAGAAGGCATTTTTAAAGAAAAAGGCAGCAAATTTCTGGCATTTGCCTATCCGGTTGCCACGGAAGAGGAGATTAAGCAACATCAGGAAACCTTACGGAAAAAGTATTTTGATGCCCGCCATCATTGCTTTGCCTGGGTGTTAGGTGCAGACAAGGAAAAGTACAGGGTCAATGATGATGGGGAGCCCAATCATTCTGCCGGGGATCCGATTTTAGGACAAATCCGATCCCATGACCTGACGAATATCTTAATCGTGGTTGTACGTTATTTTGGAGGCACCAAATTGGGTGTCAGTGGCCTGATACAAGCTTATCGCACGGCAGCAGAAGACGCTCTCATGCACGCCAATATCATACGGAAGGAATTGATGCAAAATGGAAGTTTATCTTACCCGTATAAATCGACCACAGAGGTTCAGCGATTGATCAAGGATTTTGAGCTGTCTATTATGGATCAACAGTTTGATGAAGCTTGCCAACTGAATTTTGAGATCAGGCAAAGTGTGCTGGATGCGTTTCTGGAAAAAATTGAGTTGTTGCAATCGACAGGAACGGTAGTAACACTCGCTGTTGAGAAAAGGTAATCATCAGGACTGAAATAACAATTATTACTTTACTTTTGATGAAATTGTATTACTATGTCCAGGAAGCCGGCAATCGGTTTTATTTTCATCA
>CALOAV010000080.1:0-2709 GCA_942491425.1 uncultured Cytophagales bacterium | reverse complement strand
ATGAATTCCATTTCATCGTGCAAGACTTTCGGAACCATGTACACCAAATCCTTCCATTGAAAAAAGGAATAATGCGTTGGCGCTACAATCCAATCTTTAATAGGATCGATTTGTTTTTCGGAAAGCAATACAACTTCGTTTTTTCTTGTGCGCAGTTTTGTTCCGGAAGTGATTTCCTTTTTTCGTACGGCACCAATAAAAAATCCTTCGCCTTTTACACGATGAGGAAAAAACTGATAGCCCGTCATGTTATTCTTTTGTACTTCCTTAATATTCCATTCGGGATCAAAATTTATTTTTTCAGGAACCGCTGTTAATGTTTTTGAAATCCACTCGAGATTTTCCTCATTTTCCAAAGTGTTGTACGTGCAGGTGCTATAAATTAAAATACCATCTTCTTTCAGTGCGGGCCACAAGTCGGCCACAATTCTTCGCTGGCGCGATGAACAGAGCTCAACATTTTTCTCTGACCACTCATTTGCTGCAGCCGGATCTTTACGAAAGAGTCCCTCACCTGAGCATGGCGCATCTACAATGATCACATCAAAAAAACCGGATAAAGCTGTAAAATCCGATGGGTCATTATTCGTAACGGCAACATTTGCATTGCCCCACTTTTGAATGTTCTCTGAAAGAATCGAAGCGCGATTGCGAATTACTTCATTTGATACGAGCAATGATTCTTCGTTGATCAATGAAAGTACATGCGTTGATTTTCCTCCCGGAGCCGCACAAGCATCCAACACTCGCAATGGTTTTGTCGTATCGACAAGCGATTTAAATACTTGCTCCAAAAACATTGAGCTTGCTTCCTGCACATAATACGCACCTCCATGAAAAGCGGGATCCAATGTAAAGACAGGTCGTGATTCTAAATAGCGACCAGTGGCACACCAGGGTATGGGATCACCCTTTACAGGAAAAGGTTTCTGTTCGTTGATACGAATGCTGGTGGGTGCATCTTCCGACAAGCTTTGTAAAAAACCAGGATACTCATGATCCAGCTGTATTTTCATGCGCTCCGTAAAAGCAATCGGTAAATTTCCCTGATTTTCCATTGAATGGCCAAGTTAAACTTTCCAATCGGCTTGCCCACCTGAACTTAAAAATTTAGGTTTACTTTAAGATTGAACATCTCAAAAACCAAGCCTTACCGTCACTCAGAGCGTCAGCGAAGAGTCTTTGGGATATGAATGACGCTATGATTTGAAAGATGTTCTATTATCATGCATGAAACTTTTCAATGATGAGAAAAACAAATTCACCAGACCTTACTAGTTGGGTTGAAGTTCCAAAAGATTCAGACTTCCCCATACAAAATTTACCCTTCGGGATTTTTAAAACTGATTATCTTCCGCCCGGAGCAGGCGTTGCGATTGGTAAGTATGTACTCGATCTAGTGTATTTGCACGAGCATGGTTTTCTTTTTGGCCTCGATCTGCCTGTAGGGGTTTTTAATCACTATAACTTAAATGATTTTTTTGCCTTGGGTAGAAAAAAAGTTGGCGAAGTACGCGAACGGATTTCTGAATTATTGCAACATGATTATGCGGAATTAAAAGACAACAAAGAAGCACGTGAGATTGCGCTGATTCCGATGGAGGAGGTGGAAATGCTGATGCCCGTGCGTGTTCCCAATTACACCGATTTTTATAGCAGTGAAGAACATGCCCGCAATGTGGGTTCGTTATTTCGCGATCCGGAGAATGCCTTGTTTCCGAATTGGAAACATTTGCCCGTGGGCTATCATGGCCGCGCTTCTTCGATTGTTGTTTCAGGAACTCCGATTCATCGGCCAAAAGGACAAGTCAAATTGCCAAACAATGACATGCCGTCTTTCTGTCCTTCGAAAAAACTAGATTTTGAATTGGAAGTGGCATTCATCACTTGTGCAGAAACAACGCTTGGCAAACACATTACCACTGCAGAAGCAGAAGATAATATTATTGGCTTGGTATTGTTTAATGATTGGTCTGCGCGCGACATACAAGCGTGGGAGTATGTTCCGTTGGGACCGTTCCTCGGAAAGAATTTTGGTTCTACTGTTTCGCCTTGGGTGGTGACACTCGATGCATTGGAACCGTTTCGTTGCGCGGGACCAGAACAATTCCCGCATGTGCTGCCGTACCTGGCGGTTGAAGGCGTGCGGAATTTTGATATTCTGCTGGAGGTACAACTAAAACCAGAGAAGGCAGAAGCTTCCGTGCTGAGCCGTTCGAATTTTAAATACATGTACTGGAACATCAATCAACAGTTGGCGCACCACACGATTAACGGGTGCAACATTCAGGTAGGGGATATGTATGGATCAGGAACCATCAGCGGACCATCACCGGGTTCGTTTGGTTCGATGCTGGAGCTTAGCTGGAACGGTAAAAAAACATTGCAGTTGGAAGATGGAACCGAACGCACCTTCATTGAAGATGGTGATACGATTATCATGCACGGCTATGCAGAGAAAGATGGTGTACGGATTGGGTTTGGGGAGTGCAGCGGGAAGGTATTGCCGGCAGTTTGATAGTAGAGAGATTATCATTTAGTGCAAAGGAACACGAATAAAAAGTGATTTTGTAATTACTATGAAATACAAGAATGGATTCCTTGTGCTTTTTTTTCTAGCACTAATTGTTTGTGGATTTTTACTAATAGAATATTCAGAATTTGAGGGTAGTTATGGGAATGGGTTTTTCAATTGGAACATCCATAGAC
>CALOAV010000079.1:0-20468 GCA_942491425.1 uncultured Cytophagales bacterium | reverse complement strand
CGATCGCCCTGGTCGGTTTCTTAACCGAAAACGCACAAGTGAAGTTTTTCAGAGAATATTGAGGCACAAGCGAGACGCTTGCGCCAGGGGATTCTATAAGACCTCTTCCGAACTCGTAATGAACAACACAAAAAACTCTTCTCCCGCAATTTGGGTAAGCGGTTCATCTTTCTCATCCAACTTTTGAACACTCCCTTCAAATTTAATTTCGACACCCTCCGTAAAACTGCCGTCTAAATTACAGGGAACATAGGTATTAAAACTATCGATCGTTCCTGGTATATGATAACGGATAACCAACTGATCAAAACCCGGATGACTCACCACCATCCCTTCCCCTAAGATAACGCTACTGGTTCCAATACCAGAGTTGCAATTCACTTCTTTGTCACAGGAAATGATCAGGATGGATAAGAGGAATGGTATAGCCAGTTTCATAATAGGGAGTTTGATTATCAGACACACCTTATGGGTAAAAGGTTGTGAGCAGAACCTTTATGACAGAACAACTTCCCCTGGCACAAGCGGACGCTTGCGCCAGGTCAGCCAGAGTTTAATCCAGGCTTTTCTTCAATAGTGTTTCTAAATGCAGAGCATGCTCCGGATTTAAGGTCACCACACTGATTGAAAGGACAAACGAATCCATGGTTTCTTCCGTGATCTTTATCACTGGATTCGCTTTTGTTGACACCCACGGACTGGAAAGAATATCAGTTTCCAGTTTTCTGATCCACTCTTCCTTGGAAAGCGACTGAGGAACCGTAATCGAAAAGGAGTTCGTGTCGGCAAAATCTTGTTTCTGTTTGATAATCACGGAATTCGACAAAACAGAGTAGGGGATACGGGCACTTTCCCCCTGTTCGGTTTGCAATGATAAATGCAGATTCCCCATACGGGTAATGCGTCCGGAATATTGTGCAGTTTTAATGATTTGTCCGGTCTTATAAATCCGTTGCGACTTCAGTAGTACGCCCGCAATAAAATCGCGTACTAAAAACCACGATAACAAAACCACCAGCACCACCACCAACACGACCACTAATACCGGATAATAGGATTTTTCACTAAGCGTGTATGCCGTACTCCAAAAGATAAATGCAATCCATGCGATCAGCTCTAGTATCGGAAGGCTCACCGAAATCCGGTTATAAAGCGATTGGGCAAGTAATTTTTTTACGGTTAGATTCACTAACCGAAACCCAAAAAAGACACCCAGTCCCAATACAACAATAAAAATAAATTTCATGTCACTCTAGTAGTTAGATCATAACAGTTCACGTTCTTCAAGGAGTTGCGAAACAAATGGCTCCATATAAATATTAATTGCAAAAACCCCCGGGGTATTTTCATAAAGCAATCCCATCCGTTGCAATGCAAAGACCAATTCTTCAATCTCCAACGTAGGGAGCCCTAAGATCCGGGTCAGTTGGCAATGGTGGTGCGTTTGTGCAGCACTACCTCCGATAACACAATCAACAGGTTGGGTTTTAAATTACGCAACACACCAATCGTTCTGTTTCTGGGCATTCGCATCGCTAATGTTTTTTCATCCATTGAAAGCACATTGCTTAACCAGCCATTGAGTGCAACTCCCGGATTGCCCCGAGAGTATTCAAAGTATCCGTTAAAAATACGGGCTGTGCGGAAAGCTGAAAGTTCATCTTCAGGAGTTCCTTTTATCGTAAATTTCATGCCACTTGATTTATGCCGAAGCAGAATCAGATTCTTTAAGTCTTCAGCAGCAAAGGGCTGACAATCGATGACACTGATAAAATGATGATGAATATCGAGTACCCGATTGATCAGGGTATAGGCATATGGATTAGAAGAAAGAATAAACAGACATTTGTTGCTGAACTGGTTGATCAACTGAAGGATTTCTTTGATCACCTCGTAACCGCCTGATCTTCGTTCCCACCAACACTCCATGTCGTGAATGTGCAGGATGGATCCATGCGGAATGGATTCTAAAATCTCAAGGGATGTACCTGAAAATCCGGTAACTTTTTGCAAAACGGTATTAAAAACTTCACCGGTTGCACCACCTTCTTTTGGCGGGAAGGCATGAAAGGTTTGGCGTTCACGTGCAAATTTGGCAAGCACATATTTTGCCAAAGCAGTCTTACCCTGATTTCGGTTTCCTAAAATCATGATAGCACCCTGCAAGCCCTGTTCATACCGCTTCATGGCTTTTTCAAAAGCTTCTTCTTCCTTACTTCGTACTACCCAAAAGTCGTTGCCGATATTAGATCGCCCGCTGAATAGATTTTTGTAGTAAAAAGGCAACTGATCGTAAACATCAGGGGAAGGACTAACAGCTTCAACGAGATCCAGAATTTTACTGGATTGAGAAACATTGCCGTCCGTACTTGTAAAACGCTTGGCCATCAATACACCACCACTGATGGAATAAAGTAGGCGGGCACCCAGGCTTTTAGTCCAGCTCATCCCTTGCCGTGACCATTCCAGAATTTTTGATTTTACCTGCTTTCCTCTGAACTCGCGCGCAAACGTATAGAATTCACTGGCGCTGGCATTGATACGGAAGGGTTGTAGCGGCTCAAATGAATCCATAAAAAATTCATTCAACGACTGAGTCAGGCTGGTTTCTAATTCTTTAATTCGATTTTCTTCCTGGATCAGATTTTGAATGGACTCTTCTATAATTTTGATAAAATTTTCATCCTGTAGTTCATGCTCCTGTTTCAATGCATTATCGAGTCCAAACCGAACCAGGTTTGAAATGTCCTTGATGATGAAATTACTTTTACGTAAACTTTCGCTAACTTTTTCCAACTGATCTTCACCGGTGCTAATTAACCGGGATTCAATAAAATGGCTGGTCATCGAACGCAACGGGAGATCCTGCGATTCTGCCTGATCATCTTTTCCAATTTCAACTATGATCGTGATGTCATCGGGCAGCGGCGTAATTAATTCGTTTATCTCATTGGTACGCTGCACAAATTGCGTGATCAGTTCGCTTATTTGATTGGGATCAAAATGAACAGCCAGTCGCACCTCAGCATATTGATTATTAAGCAACGTGGTCAATTCATTGCGCAGTACCTGCGAGGGTTGATAATAATGAACATCAAACCACGTATGTAAGAACGATTCGTAATTCCGTAAGCTCTCTTCGGCATGACTCATAATTTCCCGAATGAGCATTTCAGCATATACCTTATTGGCTGTCCAGACAAGATTCTGCTGCCAGTTTTCTGCACCGGTTCGCAGTACATCCAATTTCTTATTGTATGCTTTCTGCTGTTTTTTAAATTTATCAGCACGCATATTCACAGTTAATCGACTGAGGGTATCACTCATTTTTTGCAAATTGATACGGTATTCGATTAACAGACGGTTGTGTGCCAATTCTTTTGCATCAAGTATCCTTTTGCCCGCGATATCAAACTGTTGATTGAGTTGTACAAGTTCCTTTTCCAGTATCGTGTTTTCCAGGCCGTCGGATTCTGCTTTTCGGATCAGGGTATCCAGTGAATCCGCAACCATATTCAATAGTTGCCGGTGGTTGGCAAGATCTTCAATACTTCGTGTTTCAAATTCCCGGAGGTAGGCTACCATAAACAATATCCGGTTATCAACCAGGTAGTGCTGTGCAACATCTCGATAGTGTACAAGATGAATCATGGAAGACCCTGTGAGGAATTTTACAAATCGCTTACGAAGTTTATACACGCGCATACCAAATGGATCTCCATTTTGAATCGTAAATTCTGCAGGATCGTAAGCTACTTTTAGTTGCTGTGGGATTTTTTTAATGTCTTCAAAGATCCGATCGGTATACCATTGAATTCCTGTTTCCAGGGTTTCAGTAATGGCAAGGGTACGTTGTTTGACAAGGCGTTCAATAATCACATGGCTTTGCCGGTAAAAATTCTCTTTTACCTGTGCCAGTAATTTTAATTTACGTTTCTGATCCCGCAGGTCAATTACTTTTCCAATTCTGCTGACGGTTGAATCTTTAAGATTTTCGAGTTCCTCAAAAACATGTTTGGCTTCAACATAATACGGGGCAATTGTTTTTTCAAAGAATAGGTTCAACACCTTCTGCCCGTTGATGTCTATTTTCTTTATCCCCTCAGCAATAACTGCATATTTTGAATGCTTTAAATCAGGCATCATGACTTCCGGGTACTCCATGGTTGGGAGTGCAGGATTTTCATTCAGCCCAATATCCAGTGCCTGAAATCCGGTGGAGGCTGAGATGATCAGCGTGGTACCCAATGATTCCAGCAACCCGTTGACATTCTCTACAATTTGCGGACCTTGTTCCAACGATTCTTCTGGAAGCCCGATGATGGTGAGATCAGTTTCTTTGGAGTATTGTGTAATGATTTCACCCACTTTTAACATGTGAAGGGAGTTATCAATTACGTGTATTTCCAGCTCGATCCTGAAATCATCGACAATTTTCTTAGTTCGCTTATTAATCAGCTCGGTCATTGACCGGTTTTCATTCACCACCATTAACCGAACCTTTGCTTTTGACCAGATGGGATTGGTCGTAATGTATCGAATCAGGTTGATGGCCAATGAAAGTGTGCGCCCGGATCCATTCCACCAAATATCAATCGATTCTTTCTTACCATACTTTCGTGTTGTATGATAATTGAGAAATAATGAGTTGTAATCATTATTATGAATGACCTTTAAAAGGTTGGCGAATTTTTCTCGGTTCTGTTCTTTCCGGCTCCATCCCATCAGGACCGTATTTGGCTGAATACCAGAGAATCCATATACTCGAACAACTTCTTCCATGCCTTCATAGACATCATGGCAGGCATGTGTTACAGAAAAGAACTGATCCTCATCATCCATTTTTTGTGGAGGATTCTTCCCAAGAGTAGCATCCGTTGTCGGGATGAGTTCAAAACTGGTGAGCATTCCCAACGAACCGGATATTTGTGACCCTAAATCAACCAGATGACCACGGACGTTTGCATCACCGCTAAAAAGGATAATGTTGGGACGCCAGTTGCGATGGTGCATTTTTTCAACGCTGAGTTTGGTGAGCCCGGTTTTTACGGCACTGGCCCAAACTCCACTCCAGGCATCTCCAGTCTCCAGCGACAGTTCTTTTCGCTTTAAATAAAAGAAAATTAACCCCAGGATTAAGGTGGCGCCAATCATCGCCAGAAAATCCAATTGGATCATCACGATAATACACGCAGCAGAACCTAACAAGCTTAACCAGATCGGCGCTTTGAAAGAAGGTCTGAAATCTGCACTCGACCACGCTTCAAATGCCGCACTTAAATTCAGGAATCCATAGGTGGTAATAAAAAATACAGATACTACACGGGCGATCACATCCAGTTCTCCCACCAGTATACCGACTTCAGCAATCGCAAATGAAAGCAGCAATGCATTCCGCGGTTCATTGGAGGGACCTACACCCTTGGCAAATATTTTAGGAGTAATTCGATCCACAGCAGTGGCTTGTAAAATTCTGGGTGCCCCTAAAATGCTCCCTAATGCAGAGGATAATGTGGCACCCCAAATACCAACGATCACCAGTACCGGAACGACTGCGATCAAGGTTAGTACATTTTTGTTGGTTGCGAGTACCACCGGATCAACCGTATAAGCAAAGAAGAACGTTAATCCGATGTAAACGACGAAGCCAATGACGATCGCACTAATGGTGCCCGATGGAATTGATTTTTTGGGATCTTTCAGATCACCCGACATGGAAACTCCCGCCTCAAAACCTGTTACTGCTGGAAAGAAAATTCCAAACAACACCATTAAGGGTACGGTGGAACTTGGGTTTCCAAAAACTTCAGAGGTCGATTTATATTCATGATTCACACCAAAGAGAATCGACAAAAGCGAAAGCCCAATTGCGGCCATAATAAAATACTGCGTCTTAATGGCCAGTGAAGTACTGATAAATGTAATGGTGGTCACGGTCAATAAAACAATGGTGCCTGCAATGCGGATTGCATTCTTGGTTACTTCGTAATCGAAATAATTAAGAAAGCTTTCAGAGAAACCAATCAGATATAAACTCACGCTAAACGACATCCCCACAAATAAGGATAGCCCTAATGTTCCCCCGATCGGGAGTCCAAGGCTGCGGGAAATGATGTAATATGTACCCCCGGCCTGCACTTTTTTATCGGTCGCAATAGAAGAGACACTAATACCCGTTGCGAATGCGATAATATGAGCTACCACAATGATTCCAATGGTTTGCCACAGCCCGGCCTCACCGATAATCATCGGTAAGCGCAAATACATAATCACTCCGAGAATGGTTAATATAGACGGAGTAAAGACTCCTCCAAAGGTTCCAAACTTATTCGATTTTGCCATTTGGCATTAAATTATATAAACTAGCACATAAGCCATCGCTTAAAGTCACTTATTGTTGATAAATTTATCAATATTGGACTGACTTCCCACGAAGGAAAGTCTAATTTAATAAACTTGGAATCATGCAGCATATCAATCCATACGTTATCATTGTCGCTGTAGCGCTGGTGATTATTATGTCTTTCTTATTTGATAAGGTGGCAAAGAAAACCAGTATTCCGAGTGTCTTATTACTGATTGTGTTGGGTATCGCAATCAATCAGGGTTTTCAGTACTTCGATATTAAAAGTGGGGAGGCCCAACTCTTTCGGGTACTGGAGTTACTGGGTATTGTTGGGTTAATCATGATTGTGTTAGAAGCGGCGCTGGATCTTGAATTAAAAAAGGAAAAAACACCCATTATCTTAAAATCGCTTGGGATCGCGCTGGTCGCATTGATCGGATCCTCCTTTGGAATTGCCTATTTGATACAATATTTATTGATTCCTGATTTTTTTACAGCCTTACTGTATGCCGTTCCATTATCGATCATGAGTAGCGCCATTATTATTCCGACTGTCGCTTCATTGGCACCCGCGAAGCGTGAGTTTCTGATTTATGAAAGTACCTTTTCTGACATTCTCGGAATCATGTTCTTTTATTTCTTGATCGGAAATGCAAACACTACCTCTGCAGGAGAAATCGCACTTGATGTGATCATTAATATTGTTGTTACGATCGGTGTATCCGTGCTGGTCAGTTATTTACTGGTCTTGCTTTTTCAGGCATTGACTTCCCATGCGAAACTCTTTTTGTTGATAGCTGTCCTGCTCATCCTGTATGCTGTTGGTAAAATGTTCCATCTTTCATCGTTGATGATAATTCTGGTATTCGGACTGGTGTTGAGTAATAACAAGATTTTTTTCAGGGGATTTTTACAGCGGTTATTGAAGCATGAGGTGTTGGAAAAAATTGTCCATGAATTCCACACCATTACATTAGAAACTGCTTTTGTAGTCCGTACATTTTTCTTTGTGGTTTTCGGGATGACACTGGATTTACATTCCCTCCTGGATATCAATACCTTTCTGATTGGATTGGCCATCGTGGGGATTTTATTTGGCGTTCGGTTGGTATCGCTAAAACTATTTGGAATGAAAAGCATTTTTCCCGAACTGTTGATTGCACCGCGAGGTTTAATAACGGTGTTGTTATTCTTTGCCATCCCGGCGGAATACCTGATGGATAGTTTTGATAAAGGTATTCTGTTGCATACTATTATTTTAACCAGTCTGGTGATGATGGTAGGTATGCTGAGCAAGGGCAATCAGGAAGAAGAAGTGCTGGAACTGAACTTTAATGATTGGGAGGAACTCGATCAGGAAATTGAAAAGTTGAAAGGGAAGAATGGTTAATGGTTACATGTTAAAAGTTGAAGGTTACACGTTCGCAACTCATAACTAATAAATAATAACTAATAACTATTTCTTGAGTGTTTTAAAAAACTTGGCCCAGTTAAACGGGTTCAGGAAAGGATTGGAGACGGGCTGATATTTAGAATTCTGATTGGCAACCCATTGATCGAGGTAGTATTTTTGATTTTGGGGACCATCCATCGGCGTTGTTTTTACCATCAATGCTAATAATTCAGCACTTAGATCTTTGCTCTTATACGAATCTCCTTCCAATGGAATATTTAAGGCTAAAATAGCCTCTTTAAAAACCTCTTCGGTTGGGAATGGGCGGATTATAACATCCTTGAGGTACGTAACATCTTCTACCATCGTTACAATAATCGTTTGGTATTCTGGTGCATCCTGAGGAACAATATAATGCTGATGAACGTGTGCTACGGAGCTGATGACAACGCTATCTCCTACAAGAAACGGCATGGAGAAAAAGCCTAATCCATTGGTGGTTGTACCGCGACCTGCTTTTGGGGCATACACGTGTACCCCTGGTATTCCTTCTCCCTCTTCAGTCATAATCACACCAGAAAGCTGCACAACGCGTTTTTGGGCCTGAGAAAATACAGTATTTGAAATCAGGACTCCAACCAGTATACATCCTATAATGGTAATACTTTTTAAAATGCCCGATATACGTTTTTGATGTTGCATTGCCTCAAAGATAAGGATATGTGTTTAATTTCAATAACTTTGATTTTACAGGAAAAGTTGACAAATGCGCTTAAAAAACTTCAATCTGACACTGGGATCCCAAATTTTTAAAGCTTGTGCTGATGAATCGCGCCTCCGAATTCTTAACCTGATATTTACAAATGGTGAAATGTGCATTACTGATATTGAAAAAATATTGGATTTTACGCAAGCCAAGACTTCGCGGCATTTAATTTATTTTAAAAATTCCGGTATTCTGACTTTTCGCAGGTATAATCATTTTGTTTTTTACCAAATAAAAGATGAAGTGTTCGAAATTGTTAAACAGATGCTGCAATTTCTGAGCAAGGACCAACAACTTCAACTGGATCAGCAGACCTACCAGACCCTGTTTTCCAATCGTGAACTTGCGGTAACCAATCCTCAAATCCGAGAGTGGATGGGAAAATAGTACTATTTTACACGCATCAGAAACAATTCGGTTTTTAGCTGGTTTAGTGAGCATATAGGGAGAAGACTATTAATACCATTGAAAAGTTTTAACATGGGAAATTATAAATGCATATTTTTTGATCTGGACCATACACTTTGGGATTATGAGGCAAATTCACGCGAAACCCTATTGGAATTGTATGAGCACTTCGGATTGGAAAATAGAGGGGTTCTTTCATCGAATGATTTCCTGATCCAGTTTAAGCGGGTGAATATGGAGCTTTGGGATTTGTATGATACCGGTAAAATTGAAAGTGAGGTGATTCGAAAGGAAAGATTTAAGCAGGTGCTGGAAGCCTTTGATGCGTATGATGAAAAATTATCGCAAGATATTTCTACCGATTATTTGCACACCTGTCCTACCAAAAGTAAATTAATGCCCAAGGCCCTCGAAACGGTGGAGTATTTAGCCGGAAAATACAGTCTTACCATTGTTACGAATGGTTTTGAAGATATCCAACATACCAAATTAAAATCCATGAATCTGAATCAGTATTTTGATCATGTGATTACGTCGCAACGTGCGGGCGCTAAAAAGCCGGCAAGGGAAATATTTGATTTTGCGCTCACCACCAATGCGATAACCGCCCCACAGGCAATTATGATCGGGGATAACTTAAAGACGGATATCGCAGGAGCACAAAATGCTTCCATTGATACTGTTTTCTTTAACCCCGAGTCCAGTCAACATGCTGCAGTGGTGAAACATGAAATTTCAACATTAAAGGAACTTTGTGGGTTTCTATAATGGTTATTTCCATTGCGAATCTCTATTCCAGTACCTTAGGTCTAAAGTCTTGTGTCTTACGTCTATTATCTTACGTCTAACTTCCAGAAAATTGTACCTTTGCAGCCCTAATAATTACATTAACCTAAAAGTAAAGTAAGCATGTCAAACGGTTTTTTTAATGTTCCTTCACCGATAAACGAACCCATCTTAACGTATGCTCCCGGCTCAAAAGAGCGGGCAGCTATTAAAAAGGCACTGGAGGACGCCCGTGCAACGCAAGTAGATATCCCTATGTATATTGGATCGGAAGAGGTACGAACCGGAAATACAAAGCGGTTATCACCTCCGCACGATCACCAGCATACATTAGGTCATTTTCACGAAGGGGATGCTTCCCATGTTGAACAGGCAATCTCGGCAGCGATGGCAGCGAAATCGGATTGGGAGGCCATGTCGTGGGAACATCGCGCCAGTATTTTCCTGAAAGCTGCAGATTTAATAGCCGGACCGTATCGGGCTACCATCAATGCGGCAACAATGTTGGGGCAATCAAAGAATGTCTTTCAGGCAGAGATTGATTCAGCCTGTGAACTCATCGATTTCTTACGCTATAACGTATATTTCATGAGCCAGATTTATAGCGACCAACCGGTTTCTTCACCGGGTGTCTGGAATCGGATGGAGTACAGACCGCTTGAAGGGTTTACATTCGCATTGACCCCTTTCAATTTTACTGCAATTGCAGGAAATCTTCCAACCAGTATGGCGATGATGGGCAACGTGGTGGTGTGGAAACCCGCTTTCACTCAAATCTATGCTGCTAATGTAATTATGAAAGTGTTGAAAGAAGCGGGTTTACCGGATGGCGTCATCAATTTGGTGTATGTAAATGGCCCCGACACTGGGAAAGTGATTTTTAGTCACCCCGATTTCTCGGGATTGCATTTCACCGGGAGCACCGGCGTGTTTCGCGGTATGTGGAAAACTATTGGTGCCAACATTGAAAAATACAAATCGTACCCGCGTATTGTTGGAGAAACCGGAGGCAAGGATTTTATCATGGCGCATCACAGTGCGGATGCAAAACAAGTGGCCACCGGAATTTCACGTGGTGCATTTGAATACCAGGGACAAAAGTGTTCGGCAGCATCGCGTGTATATGTTCCTGCCAATATCTGGGAGGATGTAAAGCAGTATTTGCTTGCCGATCTGAAAAGTTTTTCGATGGGCGGTGTGGAAGATCAATCCAACTTTATTAATGCCGTGATTGATGAAAAAGCATTTAATAGTATCAGTGGATACATTGACAAAGCCAAAGCCAATCCGATGAATGAGATCATTTCAGGTGGTGGATATGATAAATCAAAAGGATATTTTATTGAGCCAACCGTAATTGTTACCAAAGACCCTTCGTCACTTACGATGTGTGAAGAAATTTTTGGTCCGGTGGTTACGATTTATGTTTATCAGCCCGACAATTTTGAAAATACATTGGAGCTGGTGGATCGGACTTCTCCGTATGCACTGACGGGTTCTATCTTTGCTAAAGATCGCTACGCTGTTGAACTGGCAACTAAAAAGTTAACCAACGCAGCCGGAAACTTTTACATCAATGATAAACCAACTGGTGCCGTTGTAGGGCAGCAACCTTTTGGCGGCGCGCGAGGTTCCGGAACGAATGATAAAGCTGGAGCGAAAGCCAACCTGATGCGCTGGACGTCGATGCGAACAATCAAAGAAACGTTTGTTACCCCTGTTGATTATCGTTATCCATTTTTGGAGAAATAATATTTTCATTATTTAATTAACCGCGAAGACGCAAAGGCGCTAAGGTGAATCAGCAGAATTCCTTTCCGTCTATGTGCCTTCGCGGTTTTTACTTTACTGCAAAGGCGGAACCAAAACCGTCCGACCGCTCCATGCGGTCAGACGGATAGTTAGTCTTGCTCCTTAGTGGCTATTTAAACTTCTTGTGCAAGCGCAGGTTCTTTATACCAACTAATCTTTCGGGAGAAGAACATCAATACGCCGATGATGATAAAGAGTCCTACGCTACCGATTAGTAATGAAAAATCCTGCAATTGGATAATCACAAATATGAATGCGTAAAAAATGGTGAGCAGTAAACTCAATAAAACGGCCAACCGGGTTTTGTGAAGAAACGAAATTGAATAAAAGGTAATCAATAGTACCGTTGAAATTGAGGCTAGTAAGTAAGCAAGGTCATATCCCAATTGCTCGGATATACTGAGGAGCAGCGAATAATAAATAATCAATGCTGCACCTATTAAAATATATTGAAAAGGATGGATCCTTATTTTCTGGGTCACTTCTACCATAAAAAGCGAGATGAACGTCAGTACGATAATCAGTACTCCGTATTTTGAAGTACGCATACTTTTCTGATACTGATCAACCGGAACCAGAAGCTTGACACCAAAATCGGCACCACTTAAATTTTGATTATCTTCCGTCCATTGTTGCGAAAAGGGTCGGTTAAAATGAAGGACTTTCCAGGTTGCAGTAAAGCCAGCATCCGAAACTTCACGTGATTGCGGGATAAACTCGCCATCAAAACTTGGATCGGCCCAGGGTCCTGAAACTTTTACGGTTGTACTTTTTCCCGCCGGGATAAAATCCAGACGTTGACTTCCTTTTAAATCCAGATTGATCATGACGGATCCGGTAAAATTTTCGGCTGATGACCAGTTTAGATTCGCTTTAATGCCGGTCGTTGAAATATCCCGCTCCTGCGGATACAGTTCATTTCGATTAACCACTGAAATTCCCAATTTGCTGGAAGGTTCGGTGGCAACTTGCTGGGTTCCGACGGTAAATGTTGGATCTTCACTAATGCCCCGCAAATCGGAGATTCCCAAGATCATATAGGCATCTTTCCATTGTACTAAATCTTCCTGGATTTTTAATGATTCAAAATCAGGGATTGTAAAATTGGATTGAAATTTTAATTGCGATCGATACACCACAGCATCGAATATTCCACGATTCAAAATCTCCGGCGTCACCGTACCATCAATAGAGAGGTTCTCGGGTAAGAAGTAGGCACGCTCAGTATGTTCACGGATTTCCTGCCCTTCTTTTCCACGATCAATGACGGTTTGTTTGATATAGGGAACTACCAAAACAGGTCCCGATAGGGTTTGACTTTTCGACCATTTTTCACCGACTTCATTGATCACTTCATCTGACCGTTGCTGCCTTTCGCTGATTAAGTCTTCAATCCATGCTGATGGAATAAGCAGGATGATTACAAGAAATCCAATCGATCCGAGTTTGACTGTAATGGACTCCTGAATCCAGTTGTTAAATCGATCAAAGATAGTGAGTTGTTGTGTGTTGCGTGTTTCCATGATGTATTATTGATTATTGATTAGTAATAATTTGTTGTGGTAAAAGAGTGGGCTGGATTACCTGAATACGTTTATAATCTCTTGAAACTTTCGAGAGCACACCCTCCAGAATGGGAAGCATATGTCCCAGATTTTTTGTTTTGATTATAAAATTCCAAAGGGCTTCGAATTTTTTCCATCCTCCTGCGTATGCGAAATGTTTTAGTTGATGTTTTATCGTTTCGTGTGTTGCGCTTCCTTTGAGAATGTTCTTCCACCGATAAAACTCCTGGTAGGCCCAATGATATCCGGCTTCCAATTGCGATGGTGTCAATTTTGTGGTTTTGTATACAACGTGTCGAGTGTCGTATAAATCCCAGTTAGTGGAGGAGATTCTTCCCTGCTGATTTAGATCCTTATAAAGTTCCGTTCCGGGATATGGGGTAAGAATGTGATAGGTTGAAGTTGTAATTCCATTCTCCACACCCCAGTCAACCGTACGCTTAAATACATCCTGATCATCGTCATCAAGTCCAAAGACAAAACTTCCGTTGATCATGATGCCTAAATCGTGCAACCGTTGTACCGCGCGTTGATAGTCCTTTTTTAAATTTTGTTTCTTGTTACTTTGTTTTAGGTTGGTAGGGGAAAAAGTTTCGAATCCAACAAATAAACTTCGAAGCCCGGCTTCAGCTGCTTGCTCAATCAGATTTCCACGTAAAATTGAATCGACGGTCGCAGCGGATTGAAAAAGACGGCCCATGCCTTTCATGCCTGCGAAAAGAGAAGAGGCGAATTTCACATTTCCTAAAAGATGGTCATCAAGAAAGTACAGGTGTCTTCCCGGAAGCCGGTTAATTTCTGCCAACGCTTCATCGGTGAGTTGTGTGTAAAATGATTTACCCCCGTGAAAGAAAGCATCCTTATAACAAAAACTACAATGATGGGGGCAACCCCGGGTGACGACAATCGAATTGGGAACCAGGTATCGGTTACGTTTAATTAAATCTCTGCGAATAGGGGGTATCCCTGCCAATGTCCGACCCGTTGACACGTATCTTTTTTTCGGATTTCCGTTTTTAAAGTCTTTCAGGAATACTGGAAAAGTTTGATCACCCGGACCAATAAAGATAGAGTCTGCGTGCGGAGCGGCTTCTTCTGGCAGGGAAGTAACATGAAGACCTCCTAATATAACGTAGCTGCCCTTTCCACGATAATAATCAGCAAGTTGATAACTCCGGTAGGCATTGGTGATGTAGACCTGTATTATAACGAGGTCCGGTTCGTCATGCAGGTTGAGTTTTTCAACATGTTGATCCTGTAAATCAATTTCATCCTCGGGGGATAAATGACCTGCCAGCGTTGCTAATCCAAGCGGTGGAAATAACGAATATTTAATGGGTCTCCAAAAAGGACTTTCGGCTTCCGTAAGTGCTGGTAATATCATTTTGACTCTCATATTAATTATTTAAAAGTACTTTCATATTCAAAGTAAATGCGAAAAAAAATTATTGTTTCTGTTGCTTCACCAGCATTTCGAGCGCATCAATGTGTTTACGAAATGCGGCCCTTCCTTTATCGGTGGCTTTATATTTTGTATTTGGTTTCCGGTCAACAAATGCTTTAGAGACCGATACATATTTCTCCTTTTCCAGTGCTTTGATGTTCGAGGCGAGGTTCCCGTCGGTAACATCGAGCAGCTCCTTCAGCGAGTTAAAATCAAAGGCATCGTTCGACACCAGTACCGTCATGATTTGTAATCGGGTTCGGTGCTCCAGTAATTTATCGAGACTGTCGAATGGATTTTTCACCCGTCGTATTTAAAATACATGGCAGATCCATAGGCAATGTGCAGCACACCAAAGCCAATGGTCCAGAATATGAGTCCATAGCCTGGTAACAATGCTGAAATCAGTCCAATGATAATTTCCGAATAGCCGAGATAACGCACTTCATCGAATGTATTTCCGCTGGCCTGAATGAGCGCAAGACCATAAAATAAGAGACAGGCTGGTGCCGCCAGTCCGAAGTGACCATTATACAATAAAATCAATATGAACAGTCCGCCCGTTACCAGGGGAATGGCCAGGTTCATTACCAAATTTTTGCTGGTACTGTTCCAAAATTTTTGGTTCAATTTCTTTGCTTTCCGCTGGCTAAGCAAAATACCGGTTAAGATCGATGCAATAAGCACGACGGCTGCAATTCCAATAAGTTTAAGTAGTAGATTGGGGTTCTGAACCGATTCAATCCGATACTGGAATGGGGAAAGAGGATAGTGAACGATGTAATAGGCTCCTGCGGCACCGCAAATGGCATAGATTCCTGCCAGTACTCCGGATAGGCCACTTAGTGAAATCACTTTTACGGATCGCTCCATCAAGTTGCGAATGGAAGCTAAGTCCTGTGAATAATCCTGTTTTTCCTGCATTATAAAAGTACTTTGAAAGACAAAGTTAATAACGGAATTATCAGAAGCAAGTTATGTTCTCTTTATTATTCTGGATTTTGAGACGGAAACAAATTATCAGGATTCTTTGGCGTTTTTAGCAGCATGACTTAATATTGCACTCCCAAATTTTCCTCCTTAGCTCAGCTGGTTAGAGCATCTGACTGTTAATCAGAGGGTCCTAGGTTCAAGTCCTAGAGGAGGAGCATCAAAAGGCCACGAAAGTGGCCTTTTTTATTTTGAAAGGATCAGATACTTTGCATTCTGACCGAATGTTCAACAGTCCCTGGTACCCTTTGGGAAAGTAATTCCGGGAAGTAGAGCATCAAAAGACGCCCGAAAGTGAATTTTTAATTGAATTGAATTGAATTGAATAGTCCCTGGTCTGTACCCAAACAAGCTTAAAAATGAATTCCCTTAGCGGGATCACGATTTATTCCCATGCATAGTTAAAATTGCAGTCCGGAAGTATAAAATTCAGTCATAATGTCTTCGTATTGTTTTGTAATAGCTTTAAAAACAGCCATTATGACATAAAATATCAATCGGCATACTTTTCACTAATAGGTGTGTACAAAGTAAAAATGTATAACCCTTAAAAAAATTAGTTATGAGTATAGTAAGATTTAAACCCGCAGCTGAATTTGTTCCGACATCATTTAGTCATTTGATTGATCGTTTTTTCAACGATAACATGGTCCGTTCAGGAGGTTCAGCATATTCTTTTGTACCCAAGGTAGATGTATTGGAGGATGAAAAAGGATTTGAAATCCAATTAGCGGTTCCCGGAATGAGCAAGGAAGATTTTAAAATTGATTTGAATGAAAAATTCCTGACCATTAGTGGAGAGAGAAAATATAAGAATGAGAAAAAAGAGCAGAATTACCATACAATCGAAACGCAGTATGGATCATTCAGCCGTTCGTTCTCTTTGCCTGAAAATGTAGACGCTGATAAAATAGCAGCCACCTACACAAATGGAATTTTGGAGATCCTGATCCCGAAAGATGAAAAGAAGGCGTTAAAAGCTACTATTAAGGTCAATTAATCTTTGAATAGAACTTTTTTTGGGTTGGCTTCCTTTTACCGAATGGAGAGGGAGCCAACCTTTTATTTTTAGCGGGATCTCTTTTAATTCCGTAATTTTCAGGAATGATTTGGAAATATTCCATACTGGGGCAACGTATCGGCGTTTAATGATTTGAAGATGAAGAGAATCTTACTGATAGTAGTAATTTTAGTGGCGGCCTGTATCGGCGGTGTTCTGGGTTCCCTTTTTACACTGCAGTATTTTGATACACCACCACGAACGTATCCCTCTATTGAAGCCCGGCAACAATTGGTGAAAACCAATACTGCTCGTGATACAGCCTTTAAAGTACCACACGAACTAGACTTCACGGAAGCCTCGCGTATTGTAACCGCTGGCGTCGTTCACTTACGGACCTCGTATGGTGCCGGAAATTTTAGTTTAAACCCGCTTGAAAATTATTTTGACAGCCCTGCACGCTCCTCCGGATCGGGCGTTATTATTTCAGATGATGGTTTTATCGTTACCAACTTTCATGTGATCGAAGAGGCCACACAAATTGAAGTAGTCCTGAATAACAACGATCGGTATTATGCTAAAATAATTGGGTCTGATCCCACAACTGACCTGGCACTTTTAAAAATTAATTCAACAAACTTACCATTTGTTAAGTATGGAGATTCGGATATACTGCAATCTGGTGAATGGGTTCTGGCCATCGGAAATCCATTTGAATTGAATTCTACAGTTACCGCTGGAATTGTTAGTGCAAAAGCCCGGAACATTGGTATTCTTGGTGATCGCAATAATTTACAGGTTGAGTCCTTTATACAGACCGACGCGGCGGTTAATCCGGGTAATAGCGGGGGTGCACTTGTTAATTTAAAAGGTGAATTGGTTGGGATTAACTCTGCTATCGCAACATCAACGGGAGGATATCAGGGGTATTCATTTGCCATTCCGGTAACGTTGGTAAAAAAAGTGATGGATGATTTGCTGGAGTTTGGTCAGGTGCAACGGGGTTTATTAGGGGTTCAGATTGAAGGCGTAACTGCACGAATAGCCGAACGATTTGATTTGCCTGTCAATCAGGGAGTTTTGGTACGACGGGTTAATAAAGGTAGCGCTGCTGAACAATCAGGAATTGAACCTGGTGATGTAATTGTTGAAGTGGCCAACCATCCGGTGGCAAATGTATCCGAATTACAAGAGCGAGTTGCCCGACATCGCCCGGGTGATGAAATTCAAGTCACTATTATTCATAAAGGAGATAGAAAAGAGGTAAAGACCCGACTTAAAAATTTTGAAGGACAGGAAGAAACTTCTAAAATAGAAGTGGCCACTGAATTAGACGGTGCAGAATTTGAAGCAGAAGACATCACGTATCAGGAGCTGGCTAGATTGGGATTTGAAGGCGGCGTAAAAGTACAAACCGTAAAGGAGGGAAGCTGGCAAGATGCCAACATTCGTCCTGATTTCATTATTACCTTTATTGATGCAAAATTATGGTTGACAATCTTGAAGATTTAAACAGGATCCTTGCGATGAAGCGGGGAGGTGTTTTAATTGAAGGTATTTACCCAAGCGGAGAAAAAGGAGTATACGGGTTGGATTGGAAATAGCCATCATTATTATCAAAATTCATTAGTTTTGCCACGCTTAAGTTTATCCTGTCTTGTCAGATTTTCAAACGGTAATCCACAATGAAAAATTTCGGAATTAAAGAAGCCCTCCAATCCCTTCAGATCAAAAAATCAAATCCTGGTGTTTCTACTGGTAGTAAGTGGTACCGGACCACCGGACCTGTTATAAATTCATACTCTCCTGCTGATGGAAAATTAATCGGTAGCGTTAAATCAGCGGATGAAAAAACTTTTGAAAAAGTAGTAGCGGCTTCACAGCAAGCATTTGTTGAGTGGCGAAAATGGCCTGCCCCCAGAAGAGGTGAGGTCGTTCGTCAAATTGGGATTGCGCTGCGAAAGTATAAGCAGCCGTTAGGGAAGTTGGTTTCCTATGAAATGGGTAAATCTTACCAGGAAGGGTTAGGGGAAGTTCAGGAGATGATTGATATCTGTGACTTTGCAGTGGGGCTTTCTCGTCAGCTCCATGGATTGACCATGCATTCAGAGCGGCCGGATCATCGCATGTATGAGCAATATCATCCGCTTGGTGTTGTCGGAATTATTTCTGCATTTAATTTTCCGGTAGCTGTGTGGTCGTGGAATGCAATGCTTGCGTGGGTTTGTGGAGATACCAGTATTTGGAAGCCTTCGGAAAAAACTCCATTGTGTAGCATTGCCTGTCAGCATATTATTCAGAAAGTTTTTGAAAAGAATGGTGTTCCCGAAGGCGTGTCTTGTATCGTCAATGGTGATTATAAAATCGGGCATTTGCTGGCCACTAACGAAAATATACCACTGATATCGGCCACAGGATCGGTCCGCATGGGGAAAGCAGTAGGTCAAGCGGTGGCCGCACGTTTAGGTCGTCCACTATTGGAGTTGGGTGGTAACAATGCGATTATCATTTCTGAGCATGCCGATCCTGAACTGGCCATTCGTGGTGCCTTGTTTGGAGCCGTGGGTACTGCCGGGCAACGATGTACTTCTACCCGGAGATTGATTATCCATGAAAGCATGTATGATTTGGTGAAGGAGAAATTGAAAGACTCCTACAATCAATTGATTATTGGAAACCCATTAGATGAAAACAATCATGTTGGACCATTAATCGATACACTCGCTGTCAAATCGTATCAACGTGCGCTTCGGGAAATTAAGAAAGCGGGTGGTAAATTTTTGGTTCGTGGGGGAGTGTTAAGTGGTAAAGGATACACGTCTGGTTGTTATGTGAAACCTGCTATTGCCGAGGTAGAGAACGACTATGAAATTGTACAGGAAGAGACCTTCGCTCCGATATTATACATCATGAAATATAAAAGCCTATCGGATGCGATTGCAATGCAAAATGGTGTAAAGCAGGGTTTGTCCTCCGCAATTATGACAACCAATCTACAGGAGATGGAGGCTTTTCTTTCGCAGGCAGGGTCTGATTGCGGTATTGCCAATGTGAATATAGGAACTTCGGGCGCTGAAATCGGTGGTGCTTTTGGCGGGGAGAAGGAGACTGGAGGGGGACGTGAATCGGGTTCTGATGCCTGGAAGGTTTACATGCGGAGACAGACCAATACCATCAATTACGGAAGTACCCTGCCGTTGGCACAGGGAATTAAGTTTGATGTTTAGTAAATCTTTGGAATTAGACATCAAAAGGTTATTTTTATAAAGCTCAAAAAAGCAACCCTATGGCAGGAAGAAAATTTAAGACGGTAATGTTGATCGATGATAATGAGATCGACAACCTGATTAATCAGAAAATGATTGAAGCGGCTGCCATTGCAGAAAATATCTACACGCACACCGGTGCAAAGAGTGCAATTGAGTTTTTAAAAAACATGGAAAAACTGGATGTTGCCGATAATGTATTACCCGATGTAATTTTTCTTGATATTGATATGCCACTGATGGATGGATTTCAATTCCTTGATGAATTCGAGAAACTTACAAACGTGGCGAAGGGAAAATGCAAGATTGTTATGCTTACCTCCTCCATCAATCCGCAGGATTTTAACAGATCTAAGAAATACGAAAACGTTAAGCAATACATCAATAAGCCACTTTCACACGAAAGCATCGTGCAATTGGCCGTGTAATTATTACAATTTAGTATTCCGTTAATTTCTTAACCAGAATTTCATCCATCTTAATCAGCTTGGTAGGTGCAAAGTAGGGGACTTCCGTTGCATTAAATTTTGGGATAATGGCATTAATTTTCTTTGTTTTCTCCTTCTTGGCTTCGCTTGTAGAAATTTTGAGGATCTTAATAAAAAGCTGGATGTTTTCACAGCTATCTTTTCCGAAGATTCGAATCTGACGCTGGATCGAGTTTGAAAGTTGATTAAACAATTCGTAATCCT
>CALOAV010000078.1:0-3781 GCA_942491425.1 uncultured Cytophagales bacterium | reverse complement strand
TCATATTGCCTTTATTCAATTGCATGTACTCCAACTGAACCGCCTAAGGCACAAATATTCACTTCCTGAGATCCCACTTTAGAGGAGTTCACAATTTTTCCAATTTCTTTTTGGCCGCGTACCCAATGCGGCACCATCACGGGTTGCAACCAAACTGTATCAAAACCATAGGCTTGCATCACTTGTCGCGACCACTCTACGGCAGCGGCCGCTCCCGGTGATCCGCTTAAGCGCGGGCCAATTTTTGTCGCGAGGTATTCCAAATTCGAATAGCCTTCACCATTGGTCAATGCTTCATCATAAATTTTTCGAATGGTAGTGGCGTCATCGCTTTGAGCAAAGAGTGTCACCGAGAATCCGAGTACAACAATGGCAAAAATGAACTGCTTCATAACTTTAATCTTGGATAAGTTTAGCTGATTTTAAAATATACATGTGATGATCAGGGTCTGTGGCATTGAGCACTAATGTTCCTTCCATCATTACTTGTCGTGTGGTAAATTTAATTTTCTCTTTCGATTCAATTTCAATAACAGTCTCGGGACCGGCTGATCCACAAAAGTAGCACATGCTAAAGGGAAGCGATGATAACATAAATTCGCTTTGTCCGCCAAGTTCTGAAAGTGGAATAATGTATCCTTTCAGTTTTACTTTTTTGTTGTTGAACGATTTTAAGTATTTGCTGAAATTCGGAATTTCAATTTCATATTTTCCGGAAGTATCCATTTTTGTTTCGAATCCTACTTCTGCTAACACGTGCCAGAAATTCTCTTGTGCAAATGCAAGTGTAGATACAAAGAATAAAAATTGGATTGTAAAGATGATGCGCATACTTTCACCTCGAATTTACGATCATTTAGTTAAGTCATGATTGAATTTATTTTATTGTTGGCAGCTGGGCTTATAGGCGGTTTATTAGCCGGACTTTCGGGAATTGGCACAGGCATTATTATGCTGGCGGTAATTCCTTTTGCATTGGGCGCCTACAATATACCTGAATCTTATTTTGTGAGTATCACCATTGCAAACACAGTTTTTGCTACGATGATGTCTTCACTTATAAATGTGATCACTTCGCTTCGTCAACAAGGATTTTACAAAAAGAAACAATTTGGATCAGTCTGACCGCAATGGCGGTTGCTTTTATCACTTTCGAAACGATTGTAAAAAGTGAGTTCTATTCGAAGGCTATGTTTTCGACATTTATCATCGTCTATCTGTTGGTTATCGTTATTCAGGTTTTCAGAAAACTAAAACTGTCGAATGTGTTGGCAGAAAAAATCACAAAAGGAAAAATGGTGTTGACTGGAACAGCAGCCGGATTGGTGGCAGCACTAACGGGATTAGGCGGTGGAACTGTTGTCGTTCCGCTTCTTAACTTGTGGATGCGAGTAGACATTAAGAAAGCAAAGACTATTTCCTTTGGAACCATCTTCACTATTTCATTGCTGCTTTCTATTAATAATGTATTTCTCGAACCGAATACAGGCATTGAAGGAACCATCGGATTAATCCTCCTTCCGGTGATTATTCCGTTAGGAATTGGAGTTGTTATTGGTTCACCATTGGGCGTATTGCTTGGAGAAAAGCTCTCCTCACGGAACATTACGATCATTTTTTTGATTATGACCAGTATCGTGATCATCGAAAAGTTAGTAGCGATCGTACTTTAAGGTAAATACTTACAACAAACGTTTGAAATCCAATATAATTGGAGGAGTTTTGTTAACGAACAAATACAGCTATGTCATTTCTATTTGAGTCATTTGAGGGTTGGAAAAAGTACAGTGAAGAAAAAAAACTTTCGTTGCACGAAGTGGTCATTGAATATGAGGTCGAACAAAAAAACCGCGACCAGGAAACCATCAATACCGGCTTAATGAATGCATGGCAAGTAATGAAGGAGGCGGTGCATACCGGGTTGGAAGAAGAAATGGTTTCACGTTCGGGTATGATCAACAACGGGGCAAAAAAAGTATACCGCTATCCGAAAGCTGTTTTATCAAAAGAATTTCAAAATTTGATTTCGCGCGCATTGGCTGCGAAAGAAGTGAACTCGTGCATGGGACGCGTTGTAGCCGCCCCAACAGCCGGTGCCAGTGGCATTATGCCGGGCGTGCTTTATACCCTTCAAGAAATTCACGAAATCGAAGATGAAAAAATAATCGAAGCGATGTTATTGGCTGCAGGCATTGCATTGATTATGGAACAGAAAGCATCCATCTCCGGGGCAGTAGGTGGTTGCCAAGCCGAAACCGGAACAGCAGCCGCAATGGGTTCTGGTGCGATTGTCTATTGTTTGGGTGGTGATACCGATCAAATTTTTAATGCCGTTGCCATCACCATTCAATGTATGTTGGGATTGGTATGTGATCCAGTAGCAGGATTGGTTGAAGTTCCGTGTGTGGTACGAAATGCTAGTGCCGCAGCGATTGCCAATAGTTCGGCACAAATTGCATTAGCCGATGTGAGTAGTGTTATACCCGTTGATGAAGTAGTAGGCGCGATGGGCGAAATTGGCGCGAGTATGGAAACCCGTTATAAAGAAACCGCGCTTGGTGGTTTGGCCGCTACACCTACCGGACAAAAAATTTCAAAGCGCGTGTTGATCCATGATATTGAGATTCTTCCGGATGAAAAGAAGGATGAGTAATTGAGGTATGATCGAAATGTAGCTAATTCAAAATTTGAGCAGAAATAAAAATCTGTGCGTCATTCAAAGCGTCAGCCAAGAATCCATTATCGTTCAGGTAACACCACCTCCGGCAACGCCTTTGGCCCCCCAAAGAAAAAGATAACAACAGAAATAACAACCGCCCAAAACGCTGCACTCAAAAACATCGAGATTATAATTTTCTCTTTCGGTGTACCAAAACTAACAGCAATCAGCGTAGCGCCCGGAGGGGTAAACAGCATCGGCATTAACACCGCGACACCAATCAAACCATACTTTCTCCAAAACGTAATAACTTTCCGATTGCGGCTCGAGAATTTCTTTTTCTTCTTTGTAAACCGGTTCAAAATTTTCTCGCGTATCCAGTCACCAAAAAAAGTAAGCAACAAAACAGTAGTCATGGAACCGGCTACCGTTGCAATAATGGTTTCAAACAAATTCAATCCAGATGCATAACCAGTGATCGGGCCAAGAAAAAACTTAAACATGGACCAAAAGTAAACCGCTGCTATTTTTAAAATCTCCACCCACATGCTTTCTACGAATTACTTTTCTCCATATGATAAATCACCTGCATCTCCCAAGCCGGGCACAATATAGAAATTTGAGTTGAGTGATTCATCTTCCGCACAAACCCATATCGAGTATGGAATGTTCACATGTTCTTCGATATTCTTTAATCCCACTGGAGCGGAAACAACACTCGCGATATGCAAATGACGTGGTGTCCCTTTGGTCAGCAACACGGAAAGTGCTTTTACCAATGATTTACCAGTAGCCAACATGGGGTCAATTAATATAACATCCTTTCCTTCCAACGAAGGACACGCTACATAATCAAGTTGAATAGAGATTTCTCCTTTCTCTTTTCGATAGGCGCCAATAAAACCACAATCTGCTTGATCAAAGAAATTCAGAAACCCCTTGATGGTAGGCTAATCCCGCTCGTAAAATGGTAATGAGCACAGGTTGTTCCTTTAAGACATTGATTGTTGTTGACCCCAACAAAGTTTTAACCTCCTCTTTTTTATAGCCCAATGGTTTTGAAACCTCGTATGCCATGATCTCTCCAAGGCGTTCAAGGTTTTTACGAAACCGCATCCTGTC
>CALOAV010000077.1:0-96607 GCA_942491425.1 uncultured Cytophagales bacterium | reverse complement strand
AGGTATCCATCGGTCTCATAAAAAAGTTTGTCTTCATATTTAATTAAATTCTGCGCTACTCCTGGGGGGTTTACTAATCGGGCTGCGGTCAAGATTTCAGGGATTTCTTCAGCCATGATTACACCAATTGGCGGGGAAGTCGTCGGGAGATCGTCGATGCCTTTGTCACTTTGAAAGTGGGAGGTGATACGGTATAGGCTGGTAAGGTTTTTATGATGCTTATCATAACTCCATTCATCCTGAATATAGAGCGCCAGCAAAAGGCAGCATGCGATCCCAATGGATAGACCCAGAATGTTAATAATGGAATATGATTTATTGCGTAGCATGGTACGCAAGGCAATTTTAATATAATTCTGAAGCATGGTTGTTGAATTAGAACAGTGTGTCCTTCCCCAAATTAATGCCAATGAAAATAGTGTAAATCCAACCCAATTAGCGGGGTTTTGTAAATAATATTCTTCAATTCCGAACGAATCCGTCCGTTATCGACCAGTATTCTTATTTAATTTATTCAGAATAATGGTCTCTCGTTCCGACCAATTTCCCTGAACCCGTGTATAGGGGATATTTCTATTTTCAAGTTCAGTTTTAAAAATATCAAACATCGCTTGTCTTTTTGTTTCGCTGCCTAAATCCCGCAACCCATCATCCACCCAGGGTACATCAATGTCGAATAGAAAGTAGTGATCATACGTAATCTGTTTTTCTAATTCATAGAGACTCTCAGGAACTTCATTCAGATAATGTTGTGAATAGATCTGGGTAGTGATTAAGTCTGAATCACAAAATAGGTAACGATTCGCGATTTTTAATTTTTCGATTACGCGTTCCGTTTGTGCTTTTCCAATCCGGATGACATCTTCCACCGTAAAATCATTGGAGGTAATCAGTTCGCGCGCAACCTCCGGGACATATTCGGTATTAAAATACCCTGCCATTTTTTGCGCCATGACTGATTTGCCGGTGCTTTCCGGACCATTGAAACAAACTAGTTGGATGTTGTTAGTCATTCGTTGTTGTCATAGGATTTATATTCTTTGATCCAGTTTAACAATCCAAAAGTTGCAAGGAAACAAAATGCCAGATATTCGAGCCCGACGAATTTGATTCCTTTCATAAAGTACATATAGGTGGCAATGACGTCAATCAAAATCCAAAGAATCCAACATTCTATTTTCTTTTGAATCATTAAGAATGTTGTAATGATACTCATCACAGTAACAAATGAATCTAAATAAGGGAAAGCGCTGGGTTTACTGAATAGTGTTGGGAAAAATTCATGAAGCCGACTGGCAAAACTCCCCATTACAATCGTACCGGCTATTCCAATGGCAAAGACGGTGATCAGGTCTTTTTTATTCATCCAGGAAATCCTCAATTCATGCTTCTTATCTTCCTCCTCTGGTTTAGGATGCGACCAACGCCACCAGCCCATCAGGTTGGTTACAAAGAAAAACACCTGAAGAAACATATCCGGATATAACTGAACCTGAAAGAACAAAAACGAAAAGAGCGTCACATTGATTAGCCCTAACGGCCAGCTCCAGATATTGGCTTTCGCCGCCAGCCAAACCGCAACGCCTCCGGCTATGGTACCGAAAAATTCCAGGTAGCTCATTTCATAGCCCCAGATTTCGAAGAAGATGTGGTTGATGTCGAAGAAGTTGGACACTAGAGTTTATACATTAGACGTAAGACGTTAGACATAAGATTCTTGTGTACAAGACTAACAGATTCTTACGAATATTGGTGTGATCAGATTGATTTTTTACTTTCTTTACGTAAAATGAAGATTAGCCACCATCGATGAAAGGAATAGTACTAGTATTATCATGTTATCTAATTAATGTAAATGTTTTAGCGCAGATATCGGATGATCTCGGGATTCATTCACAATGGGTTTCCGCTCTCATAACCTTCAAAAATAATGAATCCATTGAAGGACTTATTCAACACAATCTATATACCGGAAATATTATTTATCAAGACCCGTCTGGTGAGAAAATACCCATTAACGAAAATAGAATTCTTAGCATGGAATATTCAGATCCGGCCACTGGCCTGTATCGGGTATTTTATGCATTTGAGTTTAAAGACAAGGAAACTGGTCGGGTAGACGAAATGTTGTTTGAAATTGTAAAGGATTTTAAAAATTTCGCTGTTTTATCGAAGTATCTTCCTGCTACCTCTTTGGGGAATCTTAGCGATAATGATGACTTCGATATTCTTGCTTCTCGCAAGCATGGCAGTGTTTATGGTCAGGCAGAGATAATATTATTCGTAGGGGAAGAGGCTGAACTTGAACTTTACTTTATCCTGGCCTATCTGAAAAAAGATGGATTGCTGTTTGATCAAACCAAGTTCAAAGTTCAAGTCGTTGATAAGAAACTTCCTAAAAAATATTTAAAAGATTATTGGAGTGAAGTGGAAGCCTTCATGGATGAAAATCGATTTAATTTAAAATCTAAAAGAGAGCTCTTTCAGGTACTTGATTACTATGAATCACTTGTGGAGCAAGAATAATAGATAGGTATGCAAATTTTGCACTAACAGCTTATGTCTAACGTCATACAACAACCAACAACTATCCTCACAGTTTCACGCAAACGTTCTTTGCCTCTGTAAAAAACTTCAGTGCATCCCATCCGCCTTCACGCCCTACACCACTTTGTTTCATTCCGCCGAATGGAGTGCGCAAGTCGCGGAGTAACCAACAGTTGATCCAGATAATACCGCTGTGAAGTGCATGTGCTACACGGTGTGCGCGTTTTAAGTTTTCGGTCCAGATGGTTGCGGAGAGACCATATGCTGTTCCGTTTGCATATTGAATGGCTTCTTCTTCCGTATCGAAGGGCATAATCGTAACAACGGGTCCAAAAATTTCTTCCTGGTTGGTTCTGCAATTCGCTGGCAATCCGGTGATGATGGTCGGTTCAACAAAAAATCCTTGCTCACATTTTCCAGCAACCGTAATTTGTTTTCCTCCGGTTAGGATGGTGCCACCTTCTTGTTTGGCGAGCTCAATATAGGAGAGCACTTTTTTCATGTGTGCCTCTGAAACCAACGCGCCAACTTTTGTTTTTTCATCCAACGGATCGCCAACCGACAATGCTTTTACGCGACTAACAAATTCATTCACGAATTTTTCATAGAGTGGTCGCTCCACTAAAATTCGCGATCCGCACAGGCAAATTTCACCCTGATTCGAAAAGGAAGAATGGACAGAAGTGGCAACGGCTTGTTCAAAATCACAATCTGCAAAAATGATGTTCGGATTTTTTCCGCCCAACTCCAATGATAATTTTTTAAACATTGGTGCTGCGGTGGCAGCAATGGTTTTTCCGGTAGCGGTTCCACCGGTAAATGAAATCGCTTTTACTTCAGGATGTTCAACAATCGACTGGCCTACTTTAGGTCCAAGTCCATGAACAATATTCAAAACACCTTTTGGTAAACCTGCTTCGATACAAAGTTGGGAAAAAAGATAAGCCGTCATGGGCGTGAGCTCAGATGGTTTTGCCACCACGGTGCATCCAGCAGCCAATGCAGGAGCAATTTTCCAGGTAAATAAATACAGGGGAAGATTCCAGGGAGAGATACAGCCTGTAACACCTACCGGTGAATGGGTTGTATAATTGATTGCATCCTGATCGGTGGAATGCGATTGCGATTCGGAATGTAAAATCGCGGTAGCAAAAAACCGCATATTGGCAGATGCACGGGGAATGTCAACGATGCGCGCCAGCTTTAAGGGTTTTCCGTTATCGATGCTTTCCGCCAGCGCTAATTTTTCCAAATCGCGATCGATTAAATCAGCAATCTTCAATAAAAAATTTGATCGGGTTTTTGCCGGTAAAGTTGACCAGTCCGTGAACGCAACCCATGCCGCATCAACCGCTTTGGACACATCTTTCGCATCGGAATCAGCAATCTCACTGTAGACTTCCCCTAGGGCAGGATTAACATTGGCTAAGTACGAATTGGAAACAGGTGCGATCAATTCGCCGTTGATATAATTTAGAATTTTTTCCATAACCGGACTTACTTGTGAAGGAGCAAAGAAACGCAAAGAATATATTCTTTTCTATTAGCAGTTACAAACTTGCTGTACGCCCACCATCAACCGGAACATTTATCCCATTGATATAGCCAGCAGCAGGAGAGGCGAGAAACGCTACCGCAGCTGCCACTTCATGGGGTTCTGAAATCCGGGCAGCCGGAATTTCATTTACCATCTCTTGTTTCGCTTCATCAAAAGAAATTCCAGCTTTTTCAGCCTTTGTTTGAATAATCGCTTCCAGCCTGCCGGTCATGGTGGCGCCCGGAAGTACGTTATTTACCGTTATGCCAAATGGTGCTAGTTCACCTGCCAATGTTTTACCCCAATTCGCCACTGCACCACGAATGGTATTGGATACGCCCAATCCCTTGATGGGTGCTTTCACAGAAGTGGAAATGATATTGATAATCCTGCCATACCCGGCCGTCTTCATCGATGGGGCAAAGGCCTGAACAATGAAATGATTACAAATTAAATGGGCATTGAATGCCTGAATATATTTAAATGCGCGTGCCTCCAGGGCGGGTCCGGGGGATGGCCCTCCGGTATTATTGACAAGGATATGAACCGCATTGCTTTGGGCATAAATATCGACTGTAATTTTAAGATCATTGGGGTGATTAAAATCCGCAATCAGGTATTCATGTTGTTGACCAGCACCAGTGTCAAGTTCGGTCAGTACGGTTTTGAGTTTTCCTTCGTCTCGGGCAATAAGCGTTATACTGGCACCTAATTTCGCCAGCTCAATAGCGGAGGCTTTGCCAATTCCCTGGGTGCTACCACAAACGACAGCGCGTTTACCGGAAAGATCTAAATCCATTTTTTAGTGTTCGATGTTACAACAATCTTTCAGAGGGGTCAGGAACCATAAGATTACAAAAGATGTACTCAAAAAAGAATATTGTTTAGTAGTTTTATCAAAAAATTATTCCAATGGCTATTCGCAAACCTTTTAATCTGAATCAATGGATCACTGATAATCGTGATCTCCTCAAACCACCGGTAGGAAACAAGAATTTATATGCGGATGCAGGTGATTACATTGTGATGATTGTTGGCGGGCCAAATGCACGAAAAGACTATCACTTCAATGAGACCGAAGAATTGTTTTATCAATTGGAGGGCGAGATCAAGGTAACCATTCAGGAAGATGGGAAGGCTGTTGAAATTCCGATCAAGGCGGGGGAGATGTTTTTGCTTCCCGCCAGAGTTCCGCATCAGCCTGTCCGACCCGCCGGGTCGGTTGGTCTGGTAATTGAATGTAAACGGTTGGACGAAAAAATGCTGGACGGACTTCAATGGTATTGTGAATCCTGCAACAATCTGTTGCATGAGTACCGGTTTCATCTGGATAATATCGAGAAAGATTTTCTTCCGCGGTTTAAAGATTTTTATGGTTCGGAAGAATTGCGTACCTGTAAAAAGTGCGGGGCAGTGATGGAAGCAGATTCTCGATTTGTTTAGTGGAAGGGCTGGGCTATTATGAATCTCCGATTGGAGTATATAAAATTACTTCCCGTGAAGAAGCGATAACCGCGGTTGAGTTACTACGCGAAATAAAAATCGAAGAAACCATTACACCAGTTGTACAACAATGCATTACAGAACTGGACGAATATTTTTCAAAGGGACGAAAATTTTTCACTGTTTCATTAAATCCGGCAGGCACAACTTTTCAAAATAAAGTCTGGGCAGAGCTGCAGGAAATTCCTTTCGGTACTACGATTAGTTATACGGAATTGTCGCAACGAGTGGGCGACTTAAAAGCAATTCGTGCAGTTGGGTTGGCCAACGGACAAAATCCCATTGCCATTATTATTCCGTGCCATCGGGTGATTGGCAAAGATGGAAATCTGGTTGGCTATGCCGGTGGATTGGATAAGAAGGAGTGGTTGCTGGAGCACGAAGGGATTCTGTCAAAGCAGTTTAAATTGTTTTGACCCTGTTTACAGTTGTCTGTAATAAAGATGAAAATTTCCTCTATACTTTTAGTACTCTCGATGACCATGAGTGTTCTGGCGCAGAATACAATTCCAGTTGAGATTCATAAGAACTCTGGAAGAAGAAAAATATTTTCAAAAGCATTCATCGCCGAAGGTCATTATGAAAATGGGAACTTGAAGTTTAAGGGTGAGTTCCTGAAATGCACCACACGTGATCCCCATGGACTTTATGATATCTTTGAATCGAGAAAAATTGGACGATGGATTTATTATTACCCTAACGGAAACATTGAACGGATTGAGAATTATTCTCATAACACTTCTTGCTCCAAAATAAATTTTAAGTCCGGAAAATGGCAGTACTGGAATGATCAGGGAGATTTATATTTTGAAGAGGAATATCGACAAGATACGCTGGTTGCAGCTGAAGTAGAGATCTATAACAATGATCAGCTATTGCAAAGGATCGTTAAAGACAAGGCAGGATTTGATACCATCCAAATCATAAAACTCGCTGGAAAAAATTTAATACCGAATGGTGATTTTGAAAGTTATAAATATAAGCCTGTTCGTATTGAAAATAGTGGTCAGAATGCTATCGAAGACTTAATTCCGGAATGGAGCTCGCCGGATGGAAACACACCGGATTATTATAATTACAACAGAAAGGTAAAAGGTGTTTTTAATATTATTGATTCAGATACGATTCGAAACGGATTCGTCGGACTTGTTCTTTTTCATGAAGAATCAGATCGTTATCTCGAACATCTGCAGGTGAAACTAGCTACCCCGTTAAATTCAGGCACTTACTATTGCTACAAAATGAAGATAAGGTTATCCCAGAATTCGGGGTATTATATTGACCGCTTTGGCATTCGTATATTCAGTCAGGATCCGGTTGGGAAGATTAATAAAAATCAGCATTTGCTTTCACGAATGGATTTTAATTATCCTTTGGACGTGCCGCAACAATGGATTACACTGTGTGATACATTTAAGGCTAAAGGCGGAGAGGAATTTCTGGTTATGGGACGGTATGCTGAAACCATAGATGTACGCGTTCAACGGAACGCTCCAAAATATATAAACAAGCTGGACGTTAATAAATCAGCCTACTATCTTGTTGATGACCTTGAATTGTTTCCGGTAACGTCCTCAAACACGTGTGGATGTGATCAGAAGCAAATTAATTTCGAAGATTTCGATGAGCTGGTTCAGGGCACAAAAGTGATTTTGCGAAATGTTCATTTTGAAAGCAATAGTGCTGGATTTCTGGATTCGTCATTACCTGAATTGGAAAAATTGAAAAACTTTTTGTTGTCGAAGCCAGCTGTCCATATTTCAATTATTGGCCATACAGATGATTTGGGTGACGAGCATTATAATCTTTTATTATCAGAGCAGCGAGCGAAGGCAGTTAAGGATTGGTTGGTAGCGAACGGAATTTCGAGTAAACGGCTTAACGATGTCGGGTATGGATTTACCCGGCCTTTGACGGATAATTTAACGGAAGAAAATCGCCAATTGAACAGGCGTGTTGAAATCGTAATTGAGTAAATGTGGTTACAAATAATTGGGAAATAAATTAACCACATAGATACAATAGTATTTTCTATTTTGTTTCAATAAATGGATGAAAAATAAACCAGAATGATGACCAAAAATTACATGGACGAGCAGAAAAGACTTTTGTTAATGAGTATTTTAGTGCATTGCCTAACCTCTAAACCTATGTGGTTACAATAATTGGAAAAATAATTAAACACATAGATACAATAGTATCGGATGTTTAAAAGAGGAGTTTTACATAGAAAAATAAATTTTTGCACAGAGATGCAGAGCTGACAAATGTGTTTGAAGCGCAGCTTCACCTATATGAAACTTTTGAAATCTCCTAAAGGGGTACTTATTAATTTCAATAATACTATGTGCCTATGTGGTTAAAAAATTAACAGTTCAAATCTATTTTAATGAAGGCCAAAGGACATTTGTGAATGAGTATTTTAGTGCATTGCCTAAGCACTAATTCTATGCGTCTATGTGTTTAAGGTATTTGTTGGTTTAAGCACGAAAGCAAAGAAAAAAGTATGGTACGGTTGTAAAAAAGGCATAGATTTAAAGTTGGATTAGCTGCCTGGCTGCTACTATAAATAATTGATGTATCATGGACTTTAATAACACCCTTCCTTTCGCGCAACAACTTGATCGGAAAGATTTACTTAAAAAATACCGCAAACAATTTCTAATTCCGAAGGTCAATGGAAAAGACACCATTTACTTTACCGGTAATTCTCTCGGTCTTCAACCAAAATCAGCAAAACAACTTATTAACGAAGAACTATATGATTGGGGATTACTGGGTGTTGAAGGACATGTTCATTCCAGGAGGCCATGGCTGTATTATCATAAGTTTTTAAAAAAACCACTGGCAAAAATTGTGGGGGCAAAACCCGTAGAGGTTGTAGCGATGAATCAGTTAACTGTCAATCTTCATTTGATGATGGTTTCATTTTATCGGCCGACAAAAAAGCGATATAAGATTATTGTAGAAGCGGGCGCATTTTCATCCGATCAGTATGCATTTGAGTCACAGGTGAAATTTCATGGTTTGGTGCCCTCTAAAACACTTATAGAGCTAAAACCGAGAAGGGGAGAGACTCATCTTCGTACAGAAGATATTCTTGAATCAATCAATCAGCATAAAAAAGAACTAGCATTGGTGATTTTTGGTGGTGTGCAATACTATACCGGCCAATTCTTCGATATCAAATCCATCACGGCAGCCGGACATAAGGCTGGAGCCATTGTAGGTTTTGACCTGGCACATGCTGTTGGGAATGTTCCATTGCAACTTCACAATCACCTGGTGGATTTTGCAGTATGGTGTAGCTATAAGTATTTGAATTCAGGTCCGGGAGGTGTTGCTGGAGCATTTGTACATGAACGTCATCATCGCAATAAAAAATTGCTCCGGTTTGCAGGTTGGTGGGGTCACCACGAAAAAGATCGCTTTCAAATGAAAAAAGGATTTATTCCGATGGACGGTGTGGATGGTTGGCAGCTCTCGAATTTTCCGGTAGTATCTGGTGCCGTACAATTGGCTTCGTTGAAAATTTTTGATGAAGTGGGGATGCAGGTACTGCGGTCAAAAAGTGAAAGACTAACGGGATACACGGAATATCTGTTGAATGAAATAGATCCGAAAGAAAAATATTTTAAAATTTTAACACCTTCAAACCCGAAGGAACGCGGATGTCAGCTTTCCATATTTTTTAAAGGAAGGAGAGGTGATAAGGTATTTAAGCTCCTCACGAAGGAAGGTGTTATCGCAGATTGGCGGGAACCCGGTGTGATTCGCATCGCTCCTGTTCCGTTATACAATACATTTGAAGATGTCTTTCGCTTTGCTGATATTTTATCGAAGGCGCTAGCGGTTTAACGGGTGATCAACACTCCAAGCAGTCTGACGGGGATCGATGCTCCAGGGGTTTCGACGGATCAATTTGACCGGTTTACCTGATTTTTCTCATAGTTTAAAATGAATTTAGTCCCTACTTTTTGTCAAAAGTAAACTACATTTATTCTTTCCATTGTATTCGATTGATTGCACCTTATGTCAAAATCTAACCAACATATTGCTATTGCAGGCGCAGGTCTTGTAGGCGCATTGCTTGCTGTTTATTTACTGAAACGCGGATATAAAGTAACGATCTACGAGCGACGACCCGACATGCGCAAAACCAAATTGGATGGTGGAAGATCCATTAACCTAGCATTGAGCAACCGGGGTATCCGCGCATTACGGGAAGTTGGTCTGGAGGGAATACTTGATAGTAAGGTGATCCCGATGCATGGCCGAATGATCCATGATCATACCGGGGAACTGACCTTTCAAGCATATGGTAAGGAAGGGCAATATATCAACTCCATTTCCAGAACAGGTCTGAACAAGGATTTGATGGATGCTGTTGAGCAACATGGAGGAACGATTGTATTTGACGCACGGTGTTTAGATGTGGATTTGGATAAAACTGAATTGATTATTGGACAAGGTGATCGAACAGAAATAAAATCTTTTGATTTGATAATCGGTGCAGATGGTGCTTTCTCTGCTATTCGCAGTGCGATGCAGATAACCGATCGGTTCTCCTACTCGCAGGCATACCTGGATCACGGTTATAAAGAACTCACGATTCCACCGGGTAATAATGGAAGTTTTTTGATTGAGAAAAATGCTCTGCACATTTGGCCACGGGATAGTTTTATGTTGATTGCGCTGCCTAATCCGGATGGGAATTTCACCTGTACTTTGTTTTTCCCTTTTGAAGGAGCAACGTCTTTTGCTAATCTGAATTCAGACGAGTCAGTGCATGCATTTTTCGAAAGAGAATTTCCGGATGCATTAAAATTGATGCCCACATTAGCGGAGGATTTCAGGAATAATCCTACTTGTTCTCTGGTTACGGTACGATGCTTTCCCTGGGTAAGAAATAAAACGTTTGTAATAGGTGATGCAGCTCATGCTTTGGTACCATTTTATGGTCAGGGAATGAATGCAGGCTTTGAAGATTGCCGCGTATTGAATGATTTGTTGAATAAATTTGATGACGACTGGGAAAAAGTACTTCCGGAATTTCAAACCCTGCGGAGACCAGACACGGATGCAATCGCACAGTTGGCAATCGATAACTTTATTGAGATGCGCGATCTGGTTGGTGATGAAGATTTTATCTTGCGAAAAAAAATAGAAGCAAAACTTCATGAACTTTATCCGGAAAAATGGATACCACAATATTCCCTGGTTACTTTTTATGATGGTGTGCGGTATTCTGAAGCACAATTAAAAGGCAGGAAACAGCGATTGATAATGGATGAGGTGATGATCCGATCGGATATTCATAAGCGGTGGAGGTCTCTGAATTTTGAAGAAATTGTCAAGCAGTTATAAAATGTTTCAGGTTTCAAGTTACAGGTTGAAGTCGGTCGATAAACCTGCAACTTGTAACCTGAAACCAAATCACCCTTCGACCTGGATATGTTGTTTGTATTCTTCGAATCGGTTGAGAACTTCGCTCACATATTGGACAGGTTCTTCACATTTGCAATAGCCTGCCTCCACAACGGGATCCTGATAAATTTTCGGATCGGATTTTTTCAGCAGAAAAAATTCAACATTATCTTCCCATACTACCGGATCCAAATCATTTTTCTTTGCCAAATTTCGTGCATCCACTACATGGGATAAACCGACATTATACGACGCCAGTACGAACTTTAGCCGCTCTTCTGAATCAATCACGTTCTTAGCCCATAGTGTATCCAGGTATTTCAAATATTTGACACCGGCTTTAATGCTTTGAACGGGATCATCGCGATTGGTAACGCCAAATTGTTTTGCTGTTTCGGGCATTAACTGCATGAGGCCACGGGCACCGGCCCAGGATTCTCCAGTGGGATCGAATCTTGACTCCTGGTAAACAACAGCGGCCAACAAGCGCCAATCCCAACCCAGTTCTTCAGCTCCAGTTTTTATCAACTCATCGTATCGCGAAAGACGGCTGCCGCCCAGTGAAGAGTAGTCGCTACTCATGCGCATCAACGAAGTACGCGGGCTGTTGAAGTAACGATTGAAGATGACCATAAACGTAGGCTCTTTCTTTATCTCCCCCATCCAACTGTCGATCGCTGAAGTAAGATTTGGCGCATTTTTACGAACCGCCCAGGCAATTTGCTGTGGAACACTCAAAACGGTTCGAATGTCGAGATTGGGGTAATAAGCTGCGTTTACCCGGGCAGTCATACGGTCAGTAACGGTGTAGTCAATTTCTCCCATCGCAACTTTTTGAATTAGCGACTCGCTTAGTGCGATAGAAGTGTCGGTAATTACATTAATATCCCCACCAATTTCTTCAGAAAGGTGATCCAGTCGTTGCTCAAAGCTGGTACCCGCAATCACGTGGACATTTTTGTCGATAAGCTCAATTGGGTTACGGATTAGGCTGTCTTCAATCTGATCAAGGGTCATTTTTCGCCAATCGACTGGCTTTCGCTGGACCAGCACCTGCTGTGAATTGAAGTGGGGTCGTGTAAAAGTGACCAGGTTTTTTCTGCTTTTGGTGACCGTCAGGGGGAATGCAATAATGTCTCCTTCGCCTCTATTGAGTTGTTCAATGGCCTGATTCACCCCGGAAGTAACATGAATTTTTAATTTGACTTTTAAATGGTCAGCAAGTAGGGATAGTAGTTCGTACTCATATCCGAGAGGTCTTCCTTTATAAATAAAAAAACTGATCGAGTTGTTGTCGACTAATGCGTTGATGTATCCGCGCTTTTGAATTTCATCCAAATCCAATTGAATGGGACGCGGAATTTTTTTACCATCATCGGTTCTAAGATTACATGAATAGGTGCACGCAAAAAGAAGCAGTATGAGAATTCCGTACCGAAGATTGGCCAGCATAGCAGCCTAAATTACGGATTTAGGAAGCCATAAAAAAAGTGAAAAATTGTCAGGTAGTCATAAAAAAGAAAAAGGGCCCGATTTGAGCCCTTTTTCTATTACTGGTAATTAATTTAATTAGAAAATATAACGTAAACCCATCTGCAGACTCCATGTGCTTGCTGGGCTGATCAAATCCTGGTAAGGATCAGTAACCAACTCTCCACCAATTTGCTGGTAGCGATAAAGCGGCGCATTGTTCCCATCTATGCTTCTAAACTGAAGTGGGTTATTGGTCTTTCTGATTTTTTGAATTCCCCAATCTTTGTTAAGAAAGTTCGCCACATTCAGGATGTCAATCGAAAATTGCAAAGTATGACGTGTGTTATTTTTACCTGTTTCAATATAGAAATCCTGCAAGAATCTCAAATCCCAACGATTATACCATGGAACAGTAGCAGCATTACGCTCTGCAAATTCACCTCTGTGTTTGCTTAAGTATTCTGAGTTTTCAATAAATGCATTGAAGGCTGCTTCCTGCTCAGCAACTGTAAAAGTTACCGGGTTACCGCCAATTGTTGCAGAATATTGTTCAAAATTCATTTCACTTGCATCGCGTGGGATATAAATCAGATCGGTACTACCATTTCCGTCACCATTCAAATCACCATTTACAACATAACTGAAATTGCCAGACCGGGAACCTTCATAGAAAAAAGACAGGGTAGTGGCAAAGTGTTTTGCATATTCATACCGGTACGAAACGTTACCAATTATTCTGTGTGGTACTGCATACTGGGAGCTAGCAAGTTCGATCGCATTGGAAGTTCCTACGTTAGGATTACCATTCCATACAGATGCAGCTTGCGAGCCAGGGTTAGCGGTAACCTCCTCAGCTTTTGTATAGGTATAGGCAATGGAGCCGTACAGTCCTTTTTCATAGGCTTTTGTTAATTGAAATGTAAGAGCTGTTGAATAGCCCTTATTGGTATTGTCCAAAACAATTGCAGATGAAATGCTTGAATTCTCGTTCCGGTCTGCAGAAGAGAGGTAACGTGGTCTCGATAAACCACCTTCTACTACAGTGCCATTTGTGTTTGGTTTAAAATTGGCATTGTACATGCGAACCGCATTCACATCTTTTGTGAATAGAATTTCTGCTGAGGCTGTTAATCCATACGGCAATTTTTTATCCACCGCTAAATTGGATCTGAAAATTTGTGGAAAGTTAAAATCACTGCTGGTGAATACCAGGTTACCGGGGGCAGAACCACCTGCGGTGGTAGGGAACAGATTTTGATATGCTGTTGGATCCGGATCAAATGTAATAGTTGCCAGGTCCACTGCTTCACCCGCATTTGAGTTTCTCAACCGGGCACCAAACTGATACATCCCGGAGTTTGTTGGCATATTGGTCAGCCAAACGAACGGTATTCTTCCAGTAAAAAGACCAATACCTCCGCGCAATACCAATGAACGATCTTCTGCCGCATCCCACTTGAATCCAGCCCTTGGTGATAGCAACAGCTTACCATCAGGCCATGCTCCGGTACTATAGTTGGTTGTATTGCCATCTTCATCATAAAATGTTAATGCGCTTGCGGCCGGATTTTCAAGCGGTGTGTCCAAATAGATTGGTTTATCAACACGGATACCTACGGTCAGTTTAAAACGATCAGAAGGTGTGAATTCGTCTTGTGCATAAATGCCAAGCTGTCCGATTTTTAAGTCCGCCGAGAATACCGCTGGCTCATCCGTTAACGAATAGGTAAGGGCATAATAAACAGGAGCCCTGTCATTAATAAAATCATCCAGTGAGTTGTAGATGTAATGGCTGTTTGATGCGGCCATAAACATGTTACCGACGCGCTGGTATTCATATGAAACACCTGCCGTAATGGTATGCTTGTTCGCGTAATAAGTGAAGTTATCGATAACTGAAATTACATCATTGATAACCTGGTTATTGTTCGTGAACGGATCCATACCTGCGGTCATGTAGTTATTACCTGACACACCGTCAAAAATGTCAATGGTGGGAAATAAACCTCCGTCGAATGTGCGAACAGTTTTAACTTTTGTAAGCGTTGCAAGAAACTGATTTGACATTTTTCCCTGGAAGTTACTGTTTAACTCAAGTGTTCCGGTATTGACATTGTCTTCAAAACCATAATTTGAATTCGCAAATGACATGGACTGGTTACCGTAACGGTTTGTAGTAAGACGCGATAATGAGTTCGCCTGACCAGTAACCAAAAATCCGCCTCCGTTAGGAACACTGGTATTGTTCAGCTGCTGATCGTTCGTGCTGGTAAAGGAGCTATATTTCAATGTTAGTTTATGATCCTTATTGATGTTGTAATCAATTTTTGCCAATAACTTTCGGTTCCCATTTTCAAAATTAGGGAAGTTATCATAGGCTCCGGTTTCATAACCATAGGTACTACGCAGATGATCTGAGAATTTCTGAAGTGAATCAACATGGGTGGTAGACACTACGCCATTTCCAGAGCCGCCAGCCGGGGAGAAGTTGATTCCCGGACGATTGCCTTTTTCCATTTCAGCATTTACAAAGAAAAATAGTTTATTCTTGATAATCGGACCTCCTAAACTAAATCCATAGATGTTGTTTTTTGAATCTACGATTTGATTGCTGATGTCACTGGATCCAACGTTAGTCCCTAAAAAGTTTTGATTTCTCCAAAAAGTGTAGGCAGTTCCTTTGAACGTATTTGTTCCACTTTTGGTAACGGCATTGATACCAGCTCCTGTAAAGCCCGATTGGCGAACATCGAAAGGTGCGATATTAACAGAGACTTCTTCATAGGCATCCAATGAGATTGGAGAGTTACCACCGCCGGGTAGAGGGTCGTTACTTAAGCCAAAGTTGTTATTCAGGTTGGCACCATCCACCTGGATATTGTTAAAACGACCATCACGTCCTGCAAAACTGTTTCCACTTGCTTGGGGTGTGAAACGTGTAAAGTCAGTCAAGCTCCGTGAAATAGTAGGCATGGTTGTAAATTCACGCGTGCCCAAATTGGTTGCTGCACCAACTTTATCGACATCAATAGTCCGTTCACTTGTTACCACAATTTCTGCAAGTTCAGTCTGTGATTCCTGAAGCGTGGCATTCAATGCAAAAGGTTCACCAAGTTTAAGGGTAATGCCAGAGTACTTTTGCTCCTGATATCCAACAAAGGAGATAACAACAGTATAAGGACCGCCAACACGGACGTTAGGTAGAAAGAAGCGACCTTCGGCATTTGTCGTAGTCCCGTAAGGTGTTCCGGAGGGTTCGTGGGTAGCCTGAACTGTTGCCCCTGGCAAAGCCTGCCCGCTTGCATCCTTTACAACGCCATTTAAGCTACTGGTTGTTACCTGTGCCAAAGCAGAGGATCCCAGAATTAGAAGGATTGATGCTAGTAAAATTTTCTTCATAAGGTGATGGGTTAAGTAATTTTTTGGTCAAAAATATCTTATTCAATGTAATTACCTTTTACCGAAAAATTAAATTTAAGCACAAATTGTTCACACCGTGGTAACATGGTTTAACCGTTTGTCAAAAGCACCATCGTCTTTCTTTGGGCAGTTCTTACATTCGTGTATTAAACCCCTGAAAAATGAGAAAATACCTGCTTTTTGTTGCGTTCATTTTACCTTCTACAATCGTTTTCTGTCAGCCGGATTTGTCCTATTATCTTCCTGAAAATGTTTCGTACGATTCAAAAATTCCTACTCCAAAATCCATTATTGGTCACGAGGTTGGAGAATGGCACATTAGCCACGACCGTTTAGTGAGTTATATGATGGCACTGGCTGCTGCCTCCGATCGGATTTCTCTGGAAGTAATAGGTTATACATATGAGGCGCGCCCGCTTTTATTGCTGACCATTACATCTCCAAATAACCATCAACGCCTTGAAGAGATCAGGACTCAACATGTTCAACTAACAGACCCCTCAAAATCGGCAGGCTTGGATACCCGGTCTATGCCGGCAGTATTTTATATTGGTCACTCAATTCATGGAAATGAGCCGAGCGGCAGTAATGCATCCTTACTCAATGCGTATTATCTGGCTGCTGCTCAAGGCGATGCGATTGAGAAACTTCTGGAGGAGGTGGTCATTCTTTTCGATCCAAGTTACAATCCGGATGGCCTGCAACGTTTTTCCAGTTGGGTGAACTCGAGGAAGAGTATCCAGATTTCATCCGACCCTAATGACACCGAGCATAATGAGGCCTGGCCCCGGGGAAGAACAAATCACTATTGGTTTGATTTAAATCGTGACTGGATGGTTGCCCAACATCCGGAGTCACAGGCAAGAATTAAACAGTTTCAGCGATGGAAACCCAATGTTCTGACCGATCATCATGAGATGGGAACCAATGCCACCTTCTTTTTTCAACCGGGTGTTCCTGCTCGCGTTCACCCGCTGACACCCGCAAAGAATCAGGAGTTGACCCATAAGATTGGCGAGTACCATGCCAAAGCACTTGATCAAATTGGTTCGCTTTACTACACCAAGGAAGGATATGACGATTACTATTATGGCAAAGGATCCGCTTTTCCTGATGTTCAGGGTGCTATTGGAATTTTATTTGAGCAGGCCAGTTCCCGCGGTCATGCTCAGGAAAGTGACAATGGATTATTAACTTTTCCATTTACCATTCGAAATCAATTCACGACTGCACTGAGTACATTAGCGGCAATACAGGGGTTACGTGAAGAGTTGTTGAATTATCAGCGTGATTTTTTTAAATCAGCAGCCAACGAAGCAATAAAGGATCCAGTAAAGTCATTTGTATTTGGATCGAAGGACAAAGCACGTGCATATCATCTGGCCGAACTGGTGGCACGCCAGGACATAAAAATTTACAAACTGGGAAGTAATCAGACAATCAATGGAAAGACCTTTACAGCTGAATCGAGTTATGTCATTCCCATGAATCAATCGCAGTACAAATTAATTAAAGGCATGTTTGAGCGTCGTACCCAATTCGAGGATAGTATTTTTTATGACATTTCCTCCTGGACGCTTTCGCTGGCTTTTGGGGTCGAACATGAAGAAGCAAAATCAAATGTTCCGGTTGGAGATTTGTTTACTGCTGGAGCAATCCCACCAGGAAAATTAATAGGTGAAAAAGCCGAGTATGCATATGTATTTGAATCGTATGGGTATTACACTCCACGAGCGCTGAACCGTCTACTTCGAAATAATATCCGGGTAAAAGTTGCGACGGAGCCTTTCTATAATCTTTCAGGTAAAAAATTTGAACGGGGAGCGCTGATGGTTCCTATTTCCGGGCAACCCATGGCACCCGATCAAATTGAATACTTTGTACAACAAATTATGAAGGAAGATGGAATTGATGTCTTTAGTTTTAATACGGGATTGGATTATAAGGGAGTGAGTTTAGGAAGTAATTCTTTTGAAGTTTTGAGGCAGCCTAAAATTGCAATGCTCGTGGATGGACGGGTGAGTTCAAATGATGCAGGCGAAATCTGGCACTTGCTTGATACTCGTTATGAAATACCAGTAACATTGATCCCGGTAGATGTTTTTAACCGGGCTGACCTTGGAAACTATAACACCATTATTTTACCAACCGGAAGTTATGGTGATGTTTCCAAAAACGCAGTTGAAAAATTGAAGGACTGGGTTCGCGGCGGAGGCGTACTGATTGGCTTTGAAGATGCAGTGAGCTGGATGAATGCATCTGGTTTTGGAAATTTTGAAATGAAAAAGAATGAGGAATCAAAGGCGGCACCCCTGCAGCAACCCTATTCTGAAATCACGAATACCCGCAGAGCACAAGAAACCAGCGGGGCAATATTTGAGGCTACTGTTGATTTAACCAATCCATTGTTATATGGTTATTATCAAAGTACGATCCCCATGTTTAAATCCAATAATTTATTCATGGAGAATGCTAAAGGTGCATTCTCAAATCCATTAACGTATGGAAATGCGCCCTTACTTAGTGGATATATCTCAACACAGAATTACCCGAAGATAAAAAATTCATCAGGAATTGGAATTTCATCTTCTGGTCAGGGAAAAGTTATTGGTTTTACTGAGAATCTTGCTTTCCGCGCCTTTTGGTATGGAACAAACAAGATGCTAATGAATGCAATTTTTTATGGACCAATCATTAGTGGGGCTGCTTCACGTTAGAATCGCCTGATTTTCAGAAAAAGGTTGTTACAATTGTAGCAACCTTTTTTTATGTCCGATGTTGCTAAGGTTGTCTTTCTTCGAAATTGTTATTTTTGGTAAGGTATGAAAAGGCGGATATTTTTTTTCTTCTGGATGTTCTGTGCGATTATATCGTATGGTCAGGAAGAAAAGCAATCCAAAACGAAGAAAGCGTGGCGAGGCCTGATCAATGACCTGACTGCCGTTCAAAACGATACCCTGGTCAATGTAAAAAGTGAGAATGTTTTTCTCCCGTTTCAGGGAATGATTATTCGACACGTTGCTATGGAACAAGTCGGGTTCGAAATTTCGTTGTATGATTCTGCGAAAAAGACAAGGAAGGCAATCGTAAATATTGGGAATGCATTGCATACTGATTCCAGGCCCAAAACCATTCAGGAAAATCTTTTTATCCAGCCAGGAAGCCGGCTGAATGCATTTAAATTAGCAGATAATGAGCGCTATTTGCGAAATCTTCCCTTTATCGTTGATGCACGTATTCAGGTGCTTCCCATTGCAGGTACCGATTCAGTAGATTTGGTCATCGTTACGCGGGATGCATTCAGTTTGGGTTTTAGCGGTTACCCCAGTGACATTGACAAAGGAAAAATTCGAATCTATGATAACAATTTAATGGGTATGGGCCAACGGCTTCAATATGGAGGTGAGTGGGATGGATCCCAGGATCCGGTGTATAGAAATGAACTTCTATATAGAAAAACCAGCGCCTTTGGAAGCCTGATAAATGTCGCACTTTTTTATACACAAATAAACTCAGGCCGGAGTCTTGGGACTGAGAGCGAGTATGCCTATGGAGTAAACCTTAACCGGCAATTGTTGAGTCCCTATATGCGGTTGGCAGGTGCATATGATTGGAGTACTAATTGGTCGAAAAATATTGACAGCAAAGTAGATACCGTATATCGCAATTACAGTTATTATTTAAATGACTTTTGGATTGGCTATAACATTGGTGTAAAAAAGGAGTTGGAAAATCGTAGCAGGCATTTTATTGCTATTCGATGGTTTAATCAAGAATTCAATAAGTTTCCAACACAAACAAGTGAAATTGACAATGAAATTTATAATAATCGGGATGGATTGTTAGGGAAGTTCACATTTTACAATAAAGACTTTTATCGAACACGTTATATCTTTGGATTCGGGATAACAGAAGATGTGCAGTATGGATCGGAAGTATCCTTCTTACTCGGTTCCGTCAGGAAGCTGGGTATCCGGCGACCTTATTATGGTTTCGAGGCTGATAAAGTTTTTGCAAATGCCAAAGGCGACCTGGTTGGGTTAACGTTAAATTTGAGCACCTATAGTCATGATGGAGCACTGGAAGATGCAGCTTTCGTCACCAACTTCCGTTTCTTCACCAGACTCTATTCTGTGGGTAGCCGACTCAAGATCAGGGAGTTCGTGAATGTATCATATAGTCAGGTATTTAATAATGTTGATAGTGCTGCACTGCGTATTTATGGACGGTATGGTATCAATGACCTAAACTCCAAGCTAACCGGTACAAAGCGGTACAACCTTCAGTCGCAAACCGTATTCTTTACCAATTGGAACTTGCTGGGGTTTCGGTTTGCAGGGGTAGCGTATCTCGAAATGGCCTCATTGGCAAACGATCGGGAAAACCTGTTACAAACCCAACCATTTTTCGGAATCGGATTAGGTATTCGGTCCCGAAATGAAAATTTATCCTTCGGTACGATGGAAGCCAAGTTTCAATTTTATCCGAGAACACCTAATGATGTGGATAGTTTTCGGTTCACGTTTAGTACCAACCTTCGTACTCGGAATACCGGTATTTTGGTAAGTCCGCCAACACTTATTAATTACAACGAATAATTATTCGGTAACTTTTAATCCCATCGATTTGATCCATGAATTGATAGCTGATTTTTCGTCATCAGTTAATTTAGCACTTCTGTGGATTAGGGTGTACGAAGGAAGGGGCATCTCGTCATCTTTAATCATTTCTGAGATTTCTTCTAGTTTGTGGTTCGCTCTTCGCTCCGAAAAATTTTTAAAATCTGAAAAGTTAAGTTCGTCTTTGGCATGCTCAATGTGCTCGTCCATCCACCATGCAACAGGTTGAATATTAAAATACCAGGGGTAACGTGTATTGTTGCTATGACAATCATAACATTTTTCAACCAGCACGGTGTGGATATCCGTCGGGACATCTATTGCATACGTTATATCCGCACCTCCCAGTTCTTCCGAAATATTTTTTTCAGGTCTGAAAAATTGAATTACCACCAATATCAATAAAAGCCCTATTAATAACAGTTTTAGATATTTCATAGTATTATCCTTTTCCTAAAGATAACACTCAATGGATTAGTTCGATAATTTTTTCGCAAACAGTTTCCACAGATATTCTATTTAAACAAGCAAAATCACCACGATGACACGTTGCTTTTCCATAAACGGAACAAGGTCGACAGGGCAGTTCTTCACGAGAAATTTGGAGAATATTTTTTTCAGGATACCCAAAAGGGCCAAACCCCGCATACGGATGTGTTCCGCCCCAAATGGAAAGCAGTGGCGTTCCGGTCAGTGCTGCCAGATGCATGTTGGAGGAATCAACGCAAAGCATCAGATCCAAATAATTCATTAGGGCAATTTCCTGGCGCATTTTCAATTTACCGGCTACCACGGTACAGTTTTTTGGGAATTTGTTTTTTATGTTTTCGAAGTAGGCCAACTCTTTCTCACCCCCACCGAATAGAAAGAAATGCATCGGCTCCTGAGCCAGGAGATTTTCGATCACAGGAATATACCTTTCGGGTGGCCAGATTTTGGATGCATGCATTGCGAATGGAGCAATACCAATCCACTTTGAGGATTTTTCCAGGTTGTTTTGCTGCAACCAATCCCTGACAAAAGTTTTCGATTCCTCTTCTCCCGATAAATACGGTGGTGGGAGTGTGGGGAAGACAAACCCTATTTCTTCAAAAACTGCTTTGTAACGATCTACGGTATGTGATAAACTCTTAAAAACTTTATTTTCTTTTCTGGCCAACGCCTTTTTTACAGGTCTTCCCTTTTGAAATACGACGACCTTGTAACCAAATAAACGAAAAGCACTCCGTAAAATGATGGTTCGAAGGTGATCATGGACATCAACGATTACATCATATTCACCCCTTTTTAGAAGTTTTCGGAATAGATCACGCAATCCAAACATCCCTTTATACTGATAATCCATGTCCGCTTCAAATACTTTCACGCCTTCAACTTCCTGAAAAAAGGATGCAAACTTGGGCCGGGTTACAAGTGTAATTTCAATATCAGGATACGCGGCTGTAAGTGATTTTAATACCGGTACCAGTAAAACAACATCGCCCATGGCGGAGAATCGAAGTACCAATATTTTTTTTGGAAGCACGAATTAATTTTTCTGTTTGTACAACATGGGGTTAAGGGATGCATCATTGTACATCTTCATCTGGCGATAGACTTTAAATCGTCTGTCACCTTTTTGGATATCCTCCATCAGCTCATCGAAAGCTTGCTGCATGTCAGCCTGCTGCTCGAGTAAAATAGCAAGTTTGCTTTCACATTTTTGTAAATGATCAGCATCTACATCAGTACGTTCGGTTTGTTCCTTCATGTGGTAAATCTTCAGCATCAGAATGCTCATCCGATCAACTAACCAGGCGGGAGTTTCAGAATTAATACGCGCTCCGTTTTTCGGCGTGACATCTTTAAACTGATCCAGAAAGTAGTCATCAATTTTTTCAACCATGTCGGTGCGATCCTGATTCGACTTATCAATCCTGCGTTTTATTTTTATGCCCTCAGCCGGTTCGATCTCCGGTAGCCGTATGATATCTTCCAGATGCCACTGAACGGTGTCAATCCAATTTTTGTGGTATAATAAATTTTCAAAACGATCTGGAGAAAATGGATTTTTTAGCGGGGTATCAACATCATCCTGAAGATGATAATCGTCAATGCTTTGTTGAAAAACAGAATAAAGGGCCGACGCTGAAAGCATAGTTTGTTTTTGACGCAATTTATAAATTTTGAACAGATACAGGCTTTGTGCCGGTGTGCTCCCCGGAATAAAAAATCCCTGAGTAGGGGTAAATGACTTCAAAATTGTCATAGTAACAAGGATCGAAATCTGTAAATTTCGCTGTTTTTGGAAACCAAAGCAGCGATAATACCAGAACAGGAGCTCCTGGACGGCCTGAAAAGGCACGATATAACCGCTTATGAGATGATTTTCAAATCCTATTACCAGCCCCTATGTAATTATGCCTACTCGTATTTGCAGGATCGGGATGAGGCAGAGGAGGTCGTGCAATCAACCTTTCTTTCAGTTTGGGAGAAAAAGGACGCTCTGGAAGTCAGAAGTTCTTTGAAATCCTATCTCTATGCGATGGTGCGAAATGCAAGCTTGAACATGATCAAGCACCAAAAGGTTAAGCAACGTCATGCCGGTGAAGAATTGGCGCTGGGTCACAATAGCGAAGAGAGTGTCTCCAATCAGGTAGCCTCGCAGGAATTGGAAAAAAGGATTGAAGTAGCACTAACCTTTCTGCCTGATCAATGCAGGCTTGTTTTTAAGCTGAGCAGGTTTGAAGAATTGAAATATGCGGAGATCGCCGATCAGTTGAACATATCGGTGAAAACGGTGGAGAACCAAATGGGAAAGGCACTGAGAATTATGCGCGAGCAATTGAAAGATTATCTTCCGCTGATCATTATTTTATTTAATGGATTTTTGAATTGAGCAATACATCCAACCATATCGACGAGCTATTAGCGAAGCAGCTTTCCGGAGAAGCATCCGCTAATGAATTGATGGAGATAAATTCCTGGGTTGATGAACATCCGGAAAATAAATCCTACTATGAGGATTTTAAAATGATCTCAAGGGAAGTATCAAAATTAAAAGATATTCAATCGTACGATGAGGATGCAGCCTGGAATAAGGTAAAAGAAAAACTGATAGGAAAAGTTATCCCCTTAAAACCAAAATCTGAATTCTCCTTTCTCAGGATTGCCGCTGCAATTTCGTTCATCGTAGTGGCTGGGGTTGCTGTTTTTCTATGGCTTTCACGCCCGGTTGATTTGCTACAAATTGCTGCTGAAAAAGATACCCGTGACTCACCATTACCGGATGGAAGTGTTGCCTTTCTTAACAAAAGCAGTACACTCTCGTATACCTATAGCCCGCTAAAGAAGGAACGGAAAGTAAAGCTGACGGGTGAGGCATACTTTGATGTAAAACATGAGGAGGAGAAACCTTTTATTATCGAAACGAATGAGGTTATTATTGAAGATATCGGTACTACCTTCAACGTGAAAGCGTACCCAGACAGTATTACGGTTGAAGTATATGTTGAAACAGGTGAAGTGGCCTTTTACACAAAAGAAAATCCAGGGATAACATTAACGGAGGGACAGACGGGCGTTTATAATCGATCAACAAAGACTTTTGCAAAATTCATGGAATCTGACACGAATCGGTTAGCTTATAAAACCGGTGTATTCACCTTTCACGATACAGACCTGGAATCGGTCGTTGCCAGCTTAAACAAGGTATATGAGAAAAAAGTAAGACTTAAAAATGATGTTTTGAAAACCTGCCGGCTAAATGTTTCGTTTAGGAACGAGTCGATAGAAGATATTGTCGACATTTTAGCCGAAACATTGGGGCTTACCATCACTACTACCGAAAATGAAATCATTCTTGATGGAAAAGGTTGTTCTGAGTAGGTGGAATTTAATACTGATACTGATACTCGTACTCCATTCCGGAATTCTTATCGCACAGCCCGCAACACCGCCTTTGGAGCGGATCATCTCGATTACCCTGCGGGAAGAGCGATTGGATCATGCCTTGAGTCGAGTCTCTCGCGAAGGTGATTTTGAGTTTTCATACTCGACCTCCGCAATCGCCTCCGATAAAATTGTCAGTGGCGAATTTGTAAGGCGATCGGTTCGGGAAATATTGAATACTTTACTGGGTGAAAGCGCCAAAATAAAAGTAAAAGGAAATTATATTATTCTTACAAGGAACAATATACCAGCGAAACCTGTATCTACGATTCAATTGAGTGGTTATGTATTGAACGCAAATACCGGTGAAAAAATTTCAGAGGTAAGTGTCTACGAAAAAACAACACGCTCCTCTACGGTCACCAATGGGTTTGGATATTTCTCTTTAAAAGTAAATGGTGATGAAAATGAAAGCCAGATTGCGGTCAGTAAAAAGGATTATCGAGATACTACATTAACCCTGGTAAAGGGTACTACGCAATTGATCAACGTTGCGCTTTTGCCAATTCCACCACCGGAAGATACTGTAGCCCTTGAAATTGTGGTTAATCTGGATTCGTTATTGGTGGTCGTGGAAGAAGAGAAAAGTCTTTCGCCGGGACAGGTAAATGTGGAAAACATTAAGGATACGCTGTATCGAACGTATCAATTTTCAGTGCTGCCTTTTGTGGGGACCAATCATAAACTGAGTGGTAATTTTATCAATGATTATTCGGTTAACCTTATTGGTGGATTTTCTCAGGGTACGCGTAAACTGGAAGCAGGTACTGTATTTAATATTGATCGGGGTGATGTGCAGTATGTACAATTAGCCGGTCTTGTTAATATGGTGGGAGGGAAGGTTTCAGGATTACAAGCAGCCGGAGGTTTCAATCTGACAAGAAGAAAAGTCGAGGCGTTTCAGTTTGCCGGATTAATGAATATTAATGGAGATTCAGTGTATAGCGGGCAATTTGCCGGATTAATGAATGTTAACCTGAAGGCATCCCGGGGAGCCCAATTTGCAGGTCTGGCGAATGTTCAGGTCCATGATTATGTAGGGGTGCAGTTTGCCCCCTTGTTTAATATTGCCACCCATTCTATAAAGGGGGTGCAGGGTGCTGTGCTTTTTAATTACGCTAAACATGTTCGGGGATCTCAACTAGCATTTATTAACATTGCCGATACAGTAGAAGGTGTCTCGATTGGATTTCTGAATTTTGTAAAAAGTGGGTATCATCAGATAGAGGTGTCAGCTGATGAAATATTTTATTTGAACATGGCGTTCCGGACGGGTGTTCCTAATTTTTATAACATCTTCACTGCGGGTATCAAACCAGACAATTTTGAAGTTCCGTATTGGACGGTCGGTTATGGAATAGGAACAGCGCCACGACTTGCCCGTTGGTTGCACCTGAATTTTGATTTCACTGTGAATCAGGTGAGCCAAGGTGAATTTACACCTGCAATTAATTTGTTGAATAAATTTTATGCGGGCCTTGAATTTAAACCCGCGAAGAAATTTGCGATAGGATTAGGAGTGACACTGAATGCCTATGTGACCGATACCACCTACGATGGATATGTTGATCTTTTTACTTCGTACAGACCAACCATCATTTATGATGAAACGGATATTAATGGTATCAATACCAAGATGTGGTGGGGGGCAAAAATTGGATTGCGATTTTTATAGATCTTTTTTAATGGGAATAGGGGTAACGTAAGTTCAGGTTGTCATAGGGTTGTAATTCATCAACTCAATTAAAAAATGACAACCAAAAAAATCCTCTTGTTCACCATGCAGCTTTTATTTGTTGCAACACTATCTGCACAAAACTTAACACAAAACATTCGTGGTACAATTGTCGATAAGGTATCGCAAATGCCACTTCCGGGTGCTAATCTGATTTTACTGAATACGGATCCTTTGATAGGGACCACTACCGATCTGGAAGGCAATTTTCGTCTGCAACAGGTTCCAATCGGAACCTATACAATTCGGGTTAGCTTCATGGGGTACAAGGAGTTCTTTGTACAAAACCTGCGCGTAAATTCCGGTAAAGAAACCGTGCTGTCTATCGAATTGGAAGAGGACATAACACAAATGGCCGAGATTATTGTACGCGCAGGCGATATCGAAAAAAATAAGCCTTTAAATGAAATGGCGGTAGTTAGTGCACGAACATTTTCCGTTGAAGAAACTCAGAAATATGCAGCCGCAGTAAATGACCCGGCACGTATGGTTGCGTCCTATGCGGGTGTGGTTCAGACCGATGATGGTAACAATAGTATTTCTATCCGTGGGAATTCACCTTTTGGTTTGTTGTGGAGAATGGAAGGAGTGGATATACCAAATCCCAATCATTTTGCAGGAGTCGCCAGCGCAGGTGGAGGGATCTCAATTCTTAGTTCCCAGCTTTTAACAAATTCTGATTTCATGACAGGAGCTTTCCCTGCAGAATATGGAAACGCATTATCCGGTGTGTTTGATTTAAATCTGCGAAAGGGTAATAATGAAAACAGAGAATATACACTGCAAGCGGGATTCTTAGGAGTTGACTTTGCGGCCGAGGGACCATTTTCTAAAAACTATAAGGGATCGTATTTGATTAACTACCGCTACTCTACGTTATCCATTTTAAGTGAATTAGGCGTGCCGATCGGAGATGCCGTAACTAATTTTCAAGACCTCTCATTTAACATTTCACTTCCCACAAAAAAAGCAGGAATGCTTTCCATTTTTGGATTTGGAGGGTTAAGCGATCAGCAATCAACAGCCGTTCGTGACTCCCTTCAATGGGAGAACTCCTATGAGAAATTTGATTGGCTTTATCGGGCAAATCGTGGTGCAGTGGGATTGAAACACTCCATCACACTGAATAAAAATACGTATCTGCAAACATCCGTGGTGGCATCCAATACCGGAACGGGATATGAAGAAGCGGAACTGGACGATGTATATAATCCGATTCCAAATTATTATGAGAACTATGCCGTCGGAAAAATATTGATCAGCTCGGTTATCAATAACAAGCTTAGTGCAAAAAGTCATATTCGGTCCGGAGTATATTTCAATACCATACAATATAATTTAATAGACCGTTATCGTGATGAAGATACAGATCAAATGGTGACAAACATTAATTCAGACGGAAGTGCCCGCACGATTCAGTTATTCTCCCAATGGCAATACCATTTTTCCGATAAGCTTTCCATCAATGCAGGAGTGCATTTTTTACAGTTGTTGTTAAATGATTCATACTCCATTGAACCGCGTGTCTCTTTAAAATATGAGATGGACGATATTCAATCGTTTAGCTTTGGCTATGGATTACATTCTCAAATCCAACCCATTGGGGTCTACTTTGCACAGGAACAACTTCCGGATAATTCAATTGTGTTCCCCAACAGCAATCTGGGGTTAACAAAGGCCCATCATTTTGTAATCGGGTATGATCGGTCGATTAATAAAAATCTGAGAATAAAGGCGGAGACATACTATCAGCATTTATTTAACATCCCAATTAGTCCGGATCCGGATAAACCACTGGCATTAATTAATGAGGAGTATGGTTATGTTACTGAGCCATTGGTGAATGATGGGATCGGTCGCAATTATGGTATTGAGTTAACGCTTGAGCAATTTTTAAATCGCAATTTTTATTTTCTGCTATCATCTTCTTTATACGATTCAAAATACAAGGCCGCCGACCAGGTGTGGAGAAATACCCGCTACAATGGGAACTATGCATTTAGCTTTACCGCCGGGAAAGAATTTTTGAAAGTGAAGAAGTCAAAACAGAGAACTTTTGGAATCAACATCCGGACACTCTATACCGGAAGCTTCCGGACAACGCCTATTGATGCGGAGGCGTCTATGGACAAAGGAGAAACTGTGTATTATGAGAAGCTAGCGTATGCCGACCGGATGCCCGATTATTTCCGAACTGATTTGCGGTTTAGCTGGAAAGTCAATAAAGGCAGGACGACCAGTACGTTCGCCCTGGATATTCAAAATGTAACGAACACCAAAAATATATATGGACAGTATTTCGATGCTGACACCGGAACCATTGAAACGGATTACCAAACACCTTTGATACCGGTCTTTAGTTATAAAATTGAGTTTTAAGGATTGCCTGTTAGCATCCGCACCAGATCGTTCAGGTTCACCTTTTCGATCAGGTGTGGTGTGTTGGGCAACATTAAAAATTTGCTATTGGGGAGCATTGAACTTACATTTTCTGAATAAGTTTTATCCGCCATGTCATCGAGGTCACCAAGCCCAATAGTAATCGGGCAGCTTATTTTAGAAAGATTACTTTCATCAAGCAGGGGCCGTTCTCCAAGCTCACTCATCATGACCGCTGTTTTATTAAGTAATTCCTTCCAGTCATTAGGTGCATGCCTTCTTTCCAGAATACGTGCAAAGGCAGGAATTTTTTCTTCAATTTTTATAGGGTTGACTTTCTTCACTTCATGCGCGGCAGACTCCGGGCTCCAGTCGAATTTGGTTCCAAGGGTAGTGATTTTTGAAATCTTTTCAGGATAGTGAAGTGCATACCATAAGGCCACATACCCGCCCATGCTGTATCCAAAAATATGGAGGTCTGTAAGATTTTTGTCGTTTATAAAATCAACCACATCCTGAGCAAAGACTTCGATCCCGAATCCATCTTTGGAAAATGGAGCGCCGCCATGACCAGAAAGGTTGAGCGTATAAACCAGATAGCCAAGCTTTTCAAGTTCATATTTTAATGGTAGTAGTTGTGATTCGGCACCTAGTGCTCCGTGGAGGAGAAGTATGGGTTTATTCATGATATTTTTTACCGCAAAGACGATGAGGCGCAAAGGAGCAACTAATTCTGTTGACCAGTATTTTTGGTGTCACCTGCAATCCCAAAATCATCAATAATTCCTTTGCGACTTCCCGCCTTTGCGGTTAACCTTCATTCCAACTCCGCAATCACCGTCCTCCCGCCTTTCGTAACATCACCGGGTTTGACCACAATCTTTGCATCTAATGGGAGATATAGGTCTACTCGGGAACCGAATTTAATAAATCCAAATTCCTGGCCCTGCTCCAATTTTTGTCCCTCAGAAATATACCATTTGATTCTTCGTGCCAAAGCGCCCGCCACCTGCCGGAAAAGAATCTCCACGCCTTTTGGTGTTTTTACTACCACTGTAGTGCGTTCATTTTCGGTACTTGATTTTGGATGCCATGCGACCAGGTATTTGCCGGGATGATATTTTACATAACTGATCTCTCCACCAGCCGGCATCCGGTTAACATGGACATTTACAGGTGACATAAAAATTGAAACCTGCTTCCTTCTTTCTTTGAGGTATTCCGTTTCTTCCGTTTCTTCAATAACAACCACTTTACCATCTGCCGGTGCCAGCACCTGGTTTTCATTTTTGGTAACCGTAAAAATCGGATTACGGAAAAATTGCAGTACGATTAAATAAAGAATGATACTTACACCGATAACAATATTTTGAACAGCGATTTTGTCCGGAAAATAATACGCCACGGCCCAATTGATTCCAAAAAAAATAATCAAGAGTACAAATAGCAGCGTTCTTCCTTCTTTATGTATAGTCATGATAGAATTTTCTAAAAAAAATGCGGTAGGTCAAAGCCTACCGCAAAAGTACTTTATTCAAATGATTTTAAAGAATGCAAATCACTAATCTCAATATCCACCACGATACTTGTATGTCTTCGCAACTTTATCAATGGCGACCATGTAAGCACCGATACGCAACGAAACGTTATAATTCTGCTGCGTTTTGAAAACATTGTTGAAAGCATCTTTCATAATCCGATCCGACCTGCGATTTACACGCTCTGCCGTCCATTTATAACCCAGACGGTTTTGTACCCATTCGAAATAGGAAACAGTGACACCGCCTGCATTCGCCAGAATATCAGGGACCACCATAATTCCTTTTTCATGAATGATTCCATCAGCTTTTGATGAAGTTGGTCCGTTGGCACCTTCCACGATTAATTTCGCCTGAATCTTCGGAGCGTTTTGACTGGTGATGACATCTTCGGTGGCGGCAGGTACCAACACATCCACCGGAAGTGTAAGTAGTTCTTCGCCATTTATTTTCTCAGCTTCTGTATAACCTTCTAATGTTCCCTTATTCGCATCACGATAGGCTAATGCTTTTTCAATGTCAATTCCATTATCATTATAATAAGCACCTGAAATGTCACTGATGGATTTGATGGTAAGTCCTCTTTCCTGAAGCAACTGCGCTGCCCATGAACCAACGTTACCAAAACCCTGAACAGCACAGGATGCTTTGTATGGATTGATTTTCAGTTTCTCCATGGCAGCCATTGCCGACACCATCACACCACGTCCGGTTGCTTCGGTGCGTCCCAGCGAACCTCCCAAAACAATAGGTTTACCAGTCACGACTGCATTTACCGTCATTCCCTGCATTCTGGAATATTCATCCATCAACCAGGCCATTTCTCGCGGCCCAGTTCCCATATCCGGGGCAGGGATATCCTTGTCCGTACCAAAAACGTCAATCATAGCCAATGTGTAGGCGCGAACCAGGCGTTCAATTTCACCCGCCGACATTTGGCGTGGATTACAGGTTACTCCTCCTTTTGCACCACCGTACGGAATATCAACTACAGCACATTTCCAGGTCATCCAGGCTGCGAGGGCCTTTACTTCATCAAGATTCACATTCGGATCAAACCGGATGCCCCCTTTTGAAGGGCCCAAAATATTGGAGTGAATGACGCGATAGCCTTCGAAAACACGAATGCTGCCATCATCCATCGTAACCGGCAGGGAAACAATCACTTGCCGGGCAGGAACTTTTAATACGTTATAGATTTCTTCATCAATGCCGAGGATTTGTGAAGCCACATGAAAGCGTGACATCATTGCCTCAAACGGATTCTCCTTGTCTGTTAAAGGAGCCGGTTCAATATAAGCCATAGTCTTGTTTAAAAAGTTGCCAACTAATAGCGGCTATCCGGTCAAAGGCACCGATATAGTCCGAAAACGGTTGCAAAGATATAGAATGTTCGATTGTTGTATTAGTTTTTTCAAAAAAAAGCAAGGAAAGCGGACTATTAAATCAAATCCATAAACCCGGAGCCCGCATCCATCAATTAGTCAAAAATTCTGAAAATAGCCCACTAGTTTCGGGATATCATTTAAACGAAATCGCCATAAAAAAAATTGAAGCATTAATCGCGCTTTCTTTATTAGAACTGACAATGTTAGTCAAAATGCAACTTCATTCCTTCATGGGTTGATTTAAATCCCATTCCTTCATAAAAGGCAATGGCGTCGGATCGTTTTTTATCGGTTGTTAGTTGAAGTACATGGGCGTTTCTTTCTTTTGCTCGGGCGATGGCCCATTCAAACATGATTTTGCCAATCCCTTCACCTCTTTTGTCTTTTCGAATTCTTACGGCTTCAATTTGTGCGCGAATTCTACCGGTATACGTCAGGTATTGGATAAAAGTTAATTGCAAAGTGCCAATAACTTCTTTTGCCTCATCTTCTACCACGATTAATTCCTGATTCACATCACTGTCAATTTTTGAAAACGCATCCATATAGGCTTCAGGTAAAGGATTTAGAAAATTTTCACGCTGTTTTCCGAGTGGATCATCTGCCAGCATGGCGACAATTTCTGAAACATCTTCTTTTGTGGCTTTTCTGAATTTCATAGCAATGAAGATATTTTAAAACTGAGATTTTAAAAAATTCAGGAGATTGAAAATAGTTAGCCGAACAAATCACTGCTGAGATATCGATCGCCACGATCACAGACAATATGTACAATGACTCCTTCTTCAATTTCGCTGGCAATTTGCATGGAGGCATACAATGCACCACCACTGCTCATTCCGGCCAAAACTCCTTCTTTTTTTGCGAGCCTTCGGGTCATTTGTGTTGCCGCTTCTTCACTGACATCAATGACCCGGTCGACCCGATGTGGTTCAAAAATTTTCGGTAAAAATTCAACCGGCCATCTTCTTATACCTGGAATACTGGAACCTTCTTTTGGTTGAACACCAACAATTTGAATATCTGATTTTTTCTTTTAAATAACGTGAAACCCCATAATGGTTCCGGTAGTACCCATAGCAGAAACAAAATGGGTAATTTCTTCATTGGTATCACGCCAAATTTCAGGCCCAGTGGCTTCGTAATGCTGACCATAAGGGATTATCTGGGTTTGCAAATTGGTTTAACATAAAATAACCTTCCTTCTCCGCCATTTCTTCTGCCAGTGTACGTGAAAATTCAATGGTTTTATCGGCAGGCGTGAGGATTACTTTTGCACCATATGCTTCCATGCTCAGCACACGTTCACGGGTAGAATTATCCGGCATAATCAGTGTCATTTCCACTCCCATGATACTGGCAATCATTGCGAGCGCAATACCGGTGTTACCGCTGGTGGCTTCCACTAATCGATCGCCTTTATTAATTTCACCACGATCTAGCGCTCCTTTGATCATGCCATAAGCAGCCCGGTCTTTTACACTTCCACCGGGGTTGTTGCCTTCCAGCTTACCAAAAATTCGTACTCCTGGCTTTAAATTCAGATTCCGGTATTCAACCAGCGGCGTGTTGCCAATTAATTCTTCTATTTTCATGAAGGTTGGCCGTTGAAGATGATGGTTTCTTGTTCATCGCCGTTGCTCATTTGCGCTTTGTAATAAATCTTTGATTGTGCAGGGACACTTCGGGTAAGCCACACATTTCCGCCAATTACCGAATCATGACCGATGTGTGTACTCCCACCCAGGATAGTAGCACCGGCATAGATGACCACACGATCTTCAATGGTTGGATGCCGTTTGTTTTCTGCATCTTCTTTTTCAACACTCAGGGCACCCAGTGTAACACCCTGATAAATTTTTACATGATCACCGATCCAGGTGGTTTCTCCAATCACCACACCGGTTCCATGATCAATGCAAAACGAGTGACCAATTGTAGCTCCGGGATGAATATCAATTCCGGTTTTGCTATGTGCATATTCAGAAATCATTCGGGGGATTAAGCCTACTTTATTTTTGTGCAAGAGGTGGGCAATACGGTGTGCAGCAATTGCAAAAAAACCGGGATAGGTACGAATGACCTCAGTCTTGCTTTTAGCTGCCGGGTCCCCTTCAAAAAGTGCATCGACATCCTCTTCCAATCGCTCTAATATGACCGGCAGTTGTTCGAAAAAATGCTGCGAAATCGTGGTGGGGTTCTCTTCTGATTTAGTCGGGTTTTTAGCAAGTATTTCTTCCAGCTGAAGTTTTAATTTTTCAAGATGCAATTCAAACGAACGCTGTGATGTAAAATGTTGTCGGGAGAAATCGGGAAAAAGTGTTGCCAGCAGTTCATTAAACCAGCTGCTGACGGTTTCTGGCGAGGGGCAACTTGGGCAATCGTGCTGCCTTTTGTAAAGCGTATTGATAAATTCCTTGTTCATAGTTGACTAATGTCAAAGGGTCAAAAAGAGTTCAACGAAATTTATGGTTTTTGAGATACGATAATCAGAATTTATTTATACGGTAAAATGCCGGTATGCTTCCTTTCAAATTTGACCGAGTTGACAGATTAAAGAACTAAAAATTTACACTCCACTTTGTAAACATCGCTTCTTGCCCGGGTGTGGGTGCGGGGTTTTTGCTGAAGATGGATTCGGTAGGATCAAAATCGATTCCAAGTTTATCAAAGTACTCCGCAAGGGGTAATGAATCCGTTCCTTTAATGTACCGGTTAATGAAGTCTTCAATTTCAGGATAGGTCATGGATTGAAGTACGGTAAAAAAAGTAGCATCTGTAAATGCATTTTCAGGACCATATGTATCGATCAGTTCAAGGATAAGTTCGCGTAATCCTTTTTCTCCTCCCGATAATTCAAGCAACCGAATGTCAAGTAGAGCAGCGACCAATGCGCCCTTGTTGTATACATTACCAAACTGTGCGCCACCTTCCTCGGTGTAACAGGTAAGGCTCATGGTACTCAGACTCATGTTTTGATCATAATTGTCCGCATTGAGTTTTTTTGACCGTAATCTGCTAAAAATTGTTTCGATTGGAATGGAGTTGTTTCGGTATTGCATCATCATGGAGGCCCATTCCGTTACGCCTTCATATAACCATAAATGTTCGGAAGGTGTAGGATCAGCAAAATTAAAATTCTCAATAATCTCACTATGAATATTAAGCGGGGTAACGATATGAAAAAATTCATGCGCGGCAATATTTCTCAGGAATAAACCATAGCCCGGACTATACGGAGTTTCCCGTAGGACATAAACGGAACTATAAGAATGTTCAAGCGCACCCGCATTTGGTGTTTCGAAAAAGTACAGGAAATTATAGCGATCAACAGGCAACTCCTCTAAGAAGGCACTCGCATCTACCAATACTTGCTGGAGATCACCCAAAATTTGCGTCGAATTAATCTGGTCAGTAAGGGCGTAAGTTGTAACACTAATGTCGGTATCATCTACCATGGTGCTGGCAGTTGTAATTTTTCCAAGAAGGAAGGGTGAATCAACAAACTGATCATAATCATCTGCGAAGTACAGCCCATCCGCAGTTTTTGTAAGCGCTGTGCCCACATTCCAGTTAGCGGGATAACGAATTTTGAGATAGAAGTCTCGCTCTTTTAATCCGGTTGGATATCCAAGTACGTCAAACGTATTTAATAAGGCATGGTCATCTTCAATCGACGTTCCCGCCATTTTATAAATGAAATGCTCGGTGACGGGTGTATCAAAGGTCTCTTTCACTTCGAATTCAAGCAGATACGTATTCTCAGGATCGGAGAGAATCCATTGGTTAATATCTGTACCCGTTGATACCGGAAGTTCATTGTGATTTTTATCAAAGGCTTTGAAGGTGGTTACATATCTGCCGATATCAAAAATGTCATAGGTTCCGGGGACGGTGGCCGGAAACTGAAAGACTTTATTCGCATCCGTTAATCCGTCAATATAATATTTTACTTTAAAGGTATCATTCGATCGATCATTGAGATTGATTTCGCAATAGAAGGAATTCATCAGATTGATGCTGGTGGGTACTTCCGGGGCTATGGGTTCGTCCTGGCAGGCAATCAGTAGTAACAGAAAGAAACCGATAAACGATGGGAAGCTAAAGCGAATATTCATTTCCTTGCTAATTCTGTTTGTGATGTGTAAATGTCAATTAATTATTACGAATGATCAGGTACTGAATATACTTTAGGGTGTCACTTTTTGAGGGTGCTGTAAGAATTTCGGTAACACAGTACTTACCATCTCCCCAACCTAATATCAGGTAAGGCATCAGTGCGATATCTGCTCCAAATGGATCAAGTTCGGAAGCCCGCTCATGTCCGGAACTATGTTCAAGTATACACATTCCTCCTTTTTTAATGCAGCTCATCCAGGCGTCCAAACATTTTTTTTGATCATAACTATGATCAAACGAGTTGCTGTAAATAAAATCTACTTTATTAATCCACTCATCTTTCACATCATGAAAATCCCACTGAATGGTATTCGGAAATTGTTCTGCGGTATCTGATATTTCAGTGCCAATGACATTTGCATTGAGGTATTTCCTGAACCACTCTTGTTCCTTTCCATTCCGTGTACCATGGCAAATTCCAAATTCAACTTGCGCAATATTTTTGTTGATATAGCTCGATAGAAAGGATACGTTGTCTTCGAGGACCCATACATTTCCTATTTTATTTTTGTTACCGGCAGTTTGAATTTGCCTGTATTTTTCATAGTCGAAAGACCCATCTGATTTTTTATAAGAATATAATTCAACTCTCGTCTTGCCGGAAAAATTTATTTTGGTTTTGTTTTTAAAACTGCTAAAAAATTTTCTTATCATTTTATTATCGGTTTGTTTTTATAGTGGTTATCTGTTAATTTCTTTCGGTTGATCCGATTTATGGAGAGGTTATAGTATTTTACAAGAATAAAGCATATTCTATTTTAAAGTGGTGGCCAACTTTCAAATATACCGAATTGCACCTATCCATTTTAGCCGAACGTTATTAAATGCTCCATTTTGCATAGGACTGAAAGGAATTTGACATAAAAAAAGCGATTTTAAAGTCTTTAAAAAATCTCGATATAGGCCACAATAAAAGGTGCGGAAATCAGCAGTCCATCAAAGCGATCCAAAAAACCTCCGTGTCCGGGCAGACTGTCACCTGAGTCTTTAATTTCAATACTACGCTTTAACAAAGATTCAACAAGATCTCCAAAGGTACCACCGATGATAATTATGACAGCCGTGATGATCCAACCGGTCATGGACATACTCGTAAAATACGTTCCAATTATATACGCAAATACCAATGCCAGGAATGCTCCTCCAATAAATCCTTCCCATGATTTTTTTGGAGAGATACGTTCAAAAAGTTTTCGCTTTCCAAACAAGGTACCCGCAATGAAAGCTCCTGAGTCGCTGGCCCATAAAATGAAAAGACATCCAAATAATATTTCATAATTGTAATACCCGTCTTCAAAGGATGCGATATTCAACAGTGAAAAAGGAATGGCAACATAAAAAATCCCTAAAAAGGTAAAGGCGATATTCGTGAAGGGTTTTTTCTCTTGTTTCTTATAAAGTTTAATCAGATACACCATCGTGATTAACGGAAAAAACAAATAATAATACCGATAGGGTAAATTGCCGCGTTCAATAAAAAAAGACAATGCAAAAATTGCAATACCACATAACGTACCGAATGTTTTTTTGTGGAATCATACCATCCAACAAAGTAAGTGCATAAAATTCCCATAAGGCCAAGGCAGAGATGGTTAGAAAAATAGCAAAGTAGGTCAAGTCGCTAAAAACTACACAGAAAATAATAACTAGCGGCACCAATCAATCCGGTAATGATGCGCTGTGTTAAGATTGTTATATTTTGATAATGGAGGGGTCAAGCTGAAATTGGTTTATCGGAATAATATTTTTAAAATGCGGTCAAAAGCAACAGGGTAAGTCCTGCACTGAATGCAACCATTTGCCAGGGTAAGGATTCTGCACTTTCAAGATCATACTCAAAAGCACCTTGTTGATAAAAATATAATCCCACGACAGAAATTCCATTATTGATAAAGTGTGCAAGCATCGCCAGGCTCAAACTTCCTGACCAATAATACAAATAACCAAACAAGGCACCCAGAAACATTCGCGGAACAAACCCAAAGAATTGCATGTGCATGGTGCTAAACAAAATAGCAGCAATCCAAATGGATAGATGAACATTTCCACCCGCTTTAATAAATTCTTTCTGCAGCAATCCTCGAAAGACCAGTTCTTCACCAATTCCCGGAAGAACGGCAATAACAAAAAGAGCTAAAAACAACTGACCTAACGATTCAAAGTTGGTGAGAAAAGTAGTAATGCTTCATTGGCAGCATCTTCTTTTTCACGTGCCCACTCTTCAAATCCTTTTAAAAAATCTGGTAATGTATTAGGTTGGCATTCCATTCAATAAAAAAATGAATTGACGCCAACAAAAACAATTACGGTTAAAATTGTTAAGCACGATAGGCTTTAAATCGAATTGATCATTTTTAAAAAAGTCGAATGCAGATCTTCGAAAAGCCAGTAGCAATAATGACGGGCCAACAATCAATCCCACGAAAGTGGCCCTGCCCTGCATAATATAGAGAGGGGTTTTTATTTCAGGATGTGCGGTTGGATTTTGAAGAGCTTCAGCCAAATCCATAAAATTTCCATCATAAAAGGGCATTGCAACCATAGCGCCCACCAATGGCCCAACAATCACAAACCCGAGTAAAACGGTAAGCAGCGTCAGGAAAATCACTTTTATCGGATTGACATCCGGGGAATTGCTAATGGAGGTTTCCGTCATTCTTGTGGAATTGTACTAGATTTGCAGCCAAAACAAGCGATAAATTGGCAATTAACCAATTTAAGCGGGTTCATGAAATGTTTAAACAGGCCACCGTTCAGCGCGAAAGTGATGAATTCCCTGTTTTTAACAATTAAAGAATGGTAAAGATCGCTAACATAGCATTAGGTGAATTTCCGCTGTTGCTTGCACCCATGGAGGATGTGAGTGATCCGCCTTTTCGTGCCGTTTGCAAAGAGCATGGTGCAGATTTGATGTATACCGAATTTATTTCTTCTGAAGGATTGATTCGCGATGCTGCCAAAAGCATTCAAAAACTTGACATCTTTGAATATGAGCGCCCCATCGGCATTCAGCTTTTTGGAAGTGAGATTGAGCACATGAAAATGTCAGCAGAGATCGCCACAAAAGCAAACCCCGATTTAATCGATATCAATTACGGTTGCCCCGTGAAAGCTGTAGCCTGTCGTGGAGCGGGTGCTGCACTTTTGCAAGACATCCCCAAGATGGTAAGCATGACTTCCGAAATTGTCAAGAGCACGCATCTTCCTGTTACCGTGAAAACACGGTTGGGCTGGGATGAACAAAACGAAAAATGTGGTAGATGTGGCCGAACGGTTACAAGACATCGGTATTCAGGCCCTCACTATTCATGGTCGCACGCGTGTACAGATGTATAAAGGAGAGGCCGACTGGACATTAATTCGTGAGATCAAGAATAACCCACGTATGAAGATTCCTGTTTTTGGAAATGGTGATATCGACTCACCAAAAAAGCATTGGAATATAAAAACATGAATACAATGTAGATGGATTGATGATTGGACGCGCAGCCATTGGCTATCCGTGGATTTTCAATGAGATCAAGCATTATTTCAAAACGGGGGAACTTCTTGCTGGTCCGGAGATAGCTGAACGTGTTACTACTACTAAAAAGCATTTAGAGTTTTCCATTCGCTGGAAAGGGGAGCGTGTCGGCATTTTTGAAATGCGCAGACATTATTCAAATTACTTTCGAGGCATTCCGAATTTTAAGCCGTATCGAACCCGATTGGTTGAATCTGTTGAGCCTCAGGAATTGTTTTCGATATTGGATGAGGTAGAGGAGAACTTTTCGAAAGTGGAACTAGTTGCCGGATACTAGATACAAGTTTCTAGACGCTAGTATCCAGTGACCAGTATCCAATAAGAAAAAGAAAATTATCTATTAGAAATCAACGTGTCCGAAAACCTAAAAGCTACCTCCGTGTTCCTCATGATCATCCTCGCGCTGATTTGGGGTTCGTCATTTATTTTAATCAAGCAAGGATTGAAAGTTTTTTCTCCCGATCAGGTTGGGGCACTTCGTGTTTCGTCTGCTTTTTTGTTTTTAATTCCTTCTGCGCTTTCGCGGATTAAAGATTTAAAAAATCATCATTTTCCAACTCTCTTCTTTTCAGGGATGCTGGGTATTTTTATTCCAGCCTTTCTTTTCGCTTTTGCACAAACACACATGAGCAGTTCCGTTGCCGGGATCATGAATACGTTAACGCCCATGTTTACGATGGTTATTGGTGTATTACTTTTTTCACAACGCTTTCGTGCGATTGCCATCGTTGGAATTGTATTAGGATTTGGAGGTACAGTATTGTTGATACTTTCCCGCGAAGGAGGACAAATCACCGGGATCAATTATTACGCATTGTTGATCGTGTTGGCCTGTCTTTGTTATGGCATGAATTTAAATTATATCAAATTTAAGATTGCCGATTTACGGGCGCTTACCATTACCAGTATTTCAGTGGTTTTAATTGGTCCGTTTGCACTTATTTATTTATTGGGATTCACCGATTTCATCACCCAGTTGCAAACAGCACCCGGAGGATGGGAAGCGTTTGGCTTTATTCTATTGCTTGGGATGATGGGTACTGCCATCGCCACCATTCTATTCAATCGTCTTGTAAAAATATCAACTCCCTTATTTGCCAGTTCAGTAACCTACATCATCCCGATTGTTGCGGTGATGTGGGGTGTATTGGATAACGAGAAATTGGTAGCCGGTCATATCATTGGGATGGTAGCGATTGTAGCGGGGGTGTATTTAGCAAATCGGAAGAGATAGACCTTAATAGTTGGTAGTAGTTAGTTATTAGACCTGTAACTTACAACTTGAAACCTGACACCAAAAACAGGAAAACGTGGACCAACTAATTTGCACATCATCGAATTATCAAATTCGCAAATTAATTTTTCGCTTTCAATGCAGCCAACTCATCTATCAATTTCTTTTGCTCTGTGATGTCACGTGAATTCACCGAGCATCCAATAATGGATTTGTTATCTGCATCTCGAATCGGTTCAATGACTACCTCCAGATACAATGTCTTGTCTTTCACCTTTCGTTCTTCCTTTAAGCGTACGTGCTCACCGTTCAAGCCCTGATCATACCGACTTTTCCAGAGGGGTAAACTTTCTTTTGGTAAAACATCAAGGATGGATTCACCTTCTTTCAGCTCAACATTAATCGCACGATAACGTTCTTTTAAAACATCATTCACGACAACAATTTTGTAATTTTTATCAATCGCAAAATAGGTATCCTTATCATGATTAATGATGTTTGAAAGTACTGCTCCCTTTGTTGCCATTTCCATCCGCACTCTATTTTTGTCAGTGACATCACGGGAAACAACAGAAAGGCCAACAATAATTCCTGAATTGTTGCGCATTGGGTTAATATTATATTCCCGAAAGGAATCTTCTCCCTGTACAGCACTTTTTAATGTAAAGGCAACTTTTTCACCAGCCAGTGCACGATCATAATGCTCCTTCCATTCATCGCGTAATTCTCCCAGTGCTTCAAGGGCATCAGCACCGATATCCATTCCCTCATAGGCCGTTCCTTTATACCGACGCCGAAGTACATCGTTCATGATAACAATTTTGTAATTGGTATCCATCGCAATAATGGAATCTTCAGTGTTATTGATCAATGCATTAAGGTTGTCTTGTTTCATCTCCAGCTCCATGGATTTTTCTCCCAGGGCACGCTGGGTCCGCGCCATTTCCTCCTGAGTAGCCTGCATCTCCTCCATATTTTGACGCATCTCTTCCTCCTGCGATTTCAATTGTTCGGCAAGAATTTTTGATTTCTCCAGGAGTTCCTGATTTTGCTGATTGTTTTTGGTGGTGATGATCGTTGCAGCTATACTTTCACCTACTTTTTCAAGAAATTCAATTTCATGTGGTTTAAAAACCTGAAATGATGCCAGCTCGATAACCCCTATTATTTTTTCTTCGGATTTCAACGGAACTATCAAAATACTTTTGGGTGTAGCTTCCCCTAGCCCTGAAGTAATCGTGACATAATCGTGTGGGATTTCTGTCATGAAAATGGTTCGTTTTTCAATGGCTGCCTGACCGGCAAGTCCATTTCCCAGGGGGATTACTTTTTGAGTGAATTTTTTTCGCTCCCAGGCACGAAAGGCTAGCAATTTCAATACTTCTTCCTGTTCTTCGGATTCTTCAATCAAAAAGATGGCACCCTGATTGGCTTTCATGTATTTCACTACCTCCTGAATAATATGATCACTCAGCTTTTCAATGCTATCCGAATTTTGACGCAGCAGATCTCCTACCCGGGCCAGCCCGAGGTTCATGAATTTTTCTTTTGCCTCTCGCTCATTTGCTTCTGACAAACTGGTGCGCATGTTCAGTAGCGATTCACCTAATCGATCTGCCTCCTTTGCTGGATAATCGGAGGTCAGATTGCCTCTGCTGATTTCATCTGCGAAGCTGATATTGGAATCGATCATGGCCAATTGCTTTTCCATGCTGATCTCCCGTTCTCCTGCTTCTCCTGTTTGTTCTCGTTGCAAGCGTGACCATTGGATACACAGGCCGCTGTAGGCTAGCATCATCATGATGTGGATAGTAAAAGATGTTCCCGTAATGAGTGTTCCGTTCTCGTGGAAGCGTTGCATCCACTCACGATCCTGGGTGGCAAAAATAAAAACGTGTGCAAAAATTGAATAGAGAATGGCAGGGACCAATATTCTCCAATCTTCGAAAAAAAGAAGAATGGTCAAGACAATAAAAAAGGCAAAATGCATCTCACCCAGTCCCCGCATTTGAAGGAGGTATTGCAGACCAAAATTTGCACATAATAAACTCACTGAATACCGAAGAAATTGACTGTTCGGGGCAATGGCTTTGATGGTCAAATATGCTGCAAGAGAACCACCACCCATGATGATGGCAAGAAAATACGTGTTGTAAAAGAAGGAAAGCCCCATCCCTATAAAGAAAAACAAGAGGATAAAGGTCTGCCCTAATTTGTCGGCTTGAAGATATACTTGATTGTAGTAGGATTGGATTTGGTCTTTTGTAATTTCCGGTTGATCCTGCTGGGCCATAAAGGTTTGGTTATGCGTAAGGAATATCAACACAATAAAATAAAAAAACCCGGATTAAACCGGTTCTTTCATTGATATTTTAAAGTGGTGCAGCATGCTTCACCTTTCACTTAATTCAGTGCCTCAACCGACTGTACCTCATCCGGCATCATTCGCTGGAAAAGATTTTCAATACCAGCTTTGAGCGTAATCATGGACGAAGGGCATCCACTGCAGGAGCCCTGAAGTTTTACCCGCACAACACCCTCTTCAAAGGAATGATAGGTGATGGCACCACCATCCTGCTCAACAGCCGGGCGAATATATTCTTCGAGGATGGTCTTAATTTTTTTGACCGTTTCAGTTTCTGGCTCATCTGCTGCCGCCGGGATGTCCTTTTCTTCAATAATAAATTTACCCGCCTCCAAAAATTGAATAATATGGGCTTTTACCTGATCCTGAATCTCCAGCCATTCAACATTTTCCTTTTTGGTGACCGTGACGAAATTACTCATAAAGAAAACCCGGTCAACAAAGGGAAAATCAAAAAGCTCGCTGGCCAACGGTGCATTGGTGGTGCTGGCTTTGTCCGGAAAATCAAAACTTAATCCTTCCGGGATTAACATTTCGCTCACCACAAATTTCAATGAATTTGGATTGGGATTCGATTCCAAATAAATCGTTACTTTTTTGTCTACAGTCATAGTATCAGGTTATGATGATAAAACACATCATTGCAAATTTGGTTCATTTTTGGGAGGAATACCACTTTCTGAACGATCAATTATTAATGCGACAACCGAATCTCCGGTGATATTTACGATCGTGCGACACATATCCAGTGGCCGATCAATGGCGATTATCAATGCTAGTCCTTCGGGCTCAACACCAATTGCTCCCAAAACAATGACGAGTGTGATTAATCCGGCACTGGGAACGGCTGCAGCACCAATGGATGAAAGTGTGGCGGTTAACACAATCATCATTTGATCCACCATCGTGAGGTCGTGCCCAAATGCTTGTGCAATAAATACTGCCGAAACAGCCTGATGAATGCTTGTCCCATCCATATTAATGGTTGCGCCAAGCGGTAATACGAAACTCGAGATTTCTTCTTTGACACCTAAGTTTTTTTCGACACAATCTTTTGTTACAGGAAGTGTAGCCGCACTGGAGCTTGTGCTAAATGCCATAATCTGAGCAGGCATAATTGCTTTAAAGAAGTCTTTGTACTTCACGGTGGTGAAAAAACGAATGAACAACGGGTAGACTGCAAAAATCATCAAGGCCAAACTCACCAGCACCGTGACTGCGTATACTCCTAATGCCTTAAACAATTCAAGTGCTTGAATCGGATCATCTCCGGCAACATCAACGATTAAAGAAGCCAGTAGAGCAAATACACCAATCGGTGAAAATCGCATCACAATGTCTACTATTTTGAGGATCACTTCATTTGATCCATCAAAGAAACTTTTTACTCCAATAATTTTTTCAGAAGGTGCCATGATCATCGCAATTCCAAACAACATAGCAAAGAAGATTACCTTCAGCATGTTTTTGTTATCGTCAACGGCTCCAAAAATATTATCCGGTACAATGTCGACGATGACTTGTAGTGGGCCGGATTCAGATAGTTTTTTTGCGTCAGAAACTTTTAATGTAGCATCAGAAGCATATTTACTCGACAGTTCCTGTTGTTTTTCTTTCGAAAGATAATTTCCAGGACGTGCGATATTTACCAACGCGAGACCAATTAATATCGCCAGCACAGTGGTTACCATATAAAAGATCATTGTTCTGCCACCAATTCGGGAAAGCCGGGTAATATCCTTTAAGCTTGAAATGCCACTGATTAATGACACCAGAATGAGCGGCATTGCTAATAATTTCAGCAGGCTAATAAAGATTGCCCCGAACGGCTTTATCCAATCACTGATGAAGGGATTCCATCCAAAAAAAAGCGAAAGCATGCCTAGCGCAACGCCCAGGAACATACCTATAAAAATTTGAGTGTGTAAAGCAGGCTTGCGCATAGTCATTTAGTAAAAATGCGCATCAAGGTAATCGAAAGTTTGTGTATAAAAAAAGTCTCCCGTTTTGGGGTAAAAAAATACTACGTTTATTGATACTTGGTCAGTTCACCCTCCGATTTTGCAATAAGTGTAGAAACGGTTGCGTCACCTGTAACGTTTACTACGGTGCGCACCATGTCCAGAGGCCGGTCAATTGGGAAAATAATGGCAATCCATGCAGGATTTAATCCCACCGATTGCAGTACAATAATCATCATAATCAGTCCGGCGCTTGGCATAGCAGCGGCACCAATAGACGCCAATGAAGCTGTTAATACGATGGTTAGTTGCTGGCCAACGGAAAGGTCAATCATGTGAAGCTGTGCCATGAAAATTACCGCGACCGCTTGATGCAAACTTGTACCATCCATGTTTACGGTTGCGCCAATAGGAAGTACAAAACTGGAAATGCTTTTCGGAACCCCCATATTATCTTCCACGCATTCCATGGTTACGGGTAAGGTAGCTGCGCTTGAACTAGTGGAAAAGGCAAGAAACTGAGCGGGACTAATATTTTTAAAAAACTCCCGATACGAAATCTTTTTAACAAAGATTTTTATAATTATCGGATACATCACAAAGATCACAAAAAACAACGCCGCTAATAAAGTTATGGCATAGGATCCAAGTCCAAGGAAGATTTCAAAAACTTCTTTCGGTGTATTCGCCATCTTAGCAACAATGCCCGCTAATAGTGCAAAAACAAAGAATGGTGCGGCTTGCATCACGAGGTCAACCATCTTAATGAAGATCGCATTAAGTCCTTCCACAAAGGCAATAACAGGTGCTGCTTTTTCTTTTGGAATCAAAACCATCGTAATTCCGCAGAAGATTGCGAAAAATATAACCTGTAGCATGAGTTGGTTATTGGATATTGAAAACAAAATATTTTCAGGAACCATATCCACAATAAAGGTGAGTGGGCTACCTTCTTTTTTTTCTTCAGCGGCAGCCATTCTTGCTTCCAGATCCTTTTTTTCAGTTTCTGATAATTGTTTTGCTTCTTGAGATTCGGTAAGGTATTTTGAATAGGCGGGATCACTTAGGAAGGATTTGCCATCCTTTGAGGGTCCCATTTCATTGTCTTGCAACCAAATCTCATACGACAATCTGTTTTTAATTCTTTGTTCTTCGTCTAAGTAGGTGCCCGGCTTAATAACATTTACGAAGAGCAATCCAATACCAATGGCCATAAAAGTAGTGGTCATATACGCCCCCAATGTTTTACCACCAAGTCGTCCTAATTTTGAAACATCGCTCAAGTTGGAGACGCCACTGATGATTGAAAATAATACGAGCGGAACCGCAATAAATTTGAGTAGCCGAATGAAGATAGTTCCGAAAGGATCGATCCAGTTAATGGTAAACTCATTCCAACCTAATGAGCTGGAGATAAAAGCCCAAATAACTCCAAGGATGAGTCCTAAGAGTATCTTCATGTGAATAGGTAGTTTTTTCATATCTGGTTTTTATGCAACTCGTGAAGTATTAATCACCTGTATTCGTATTCGATTTAACATCCAGTAATTCGCCTTCGGTAGAGGCCACTACCACTGCAACAGCCGCATCACCCGTAATATTTACCATGGTTCTGATCATATCAAGAATCCTCTCTGGTGCCATGATCAAGGCAATTCCAGCAGCGGGAATCCCAACGGCTTCTAATACGACCACTAGCATTACTAAGCCAGCGCCTGGTACACCTGCAGTACCTACTGCAGCTAGCGTTGCAGTAAGGACAATCATCAGCTGAGAACTTATCGACAATTCAAGGCCCATAGCCTGAGCAATAAAAATTGCGGAAACACCCTGGTATAAACTTGTTCCATTCATGTTGATGGTAGCACCCAGCGGAAGAACGAAACTGCAGACTTCTTCCGATACACCAAGATGTTTTTCTACACGCTCCATAGTCACGGGAAGAGTCGCTGTACTGGAACTCGTACTGAAGCCCAGCAACATTGCCGGTTGAACACCCCTGAAAAAGTCCATGAACTTAATTTTTGAAAAAAACCGAATGAGCAGTGGATATACGGTTAGCATCATTAACAGCATACCAATGATAACTGTTACGGTATACCACAATAACGCATACAGTAATTCCCATGCTTTAGATGGATCCTCGCCTGCTATTTCAATAATCAAAGAGGCAATGAGAGCAAAGACACCATACGGCGCAATCATCATAATGTATTGTACAATTTTAATAATCACATCGTTCAGGCCATTGAAAAATGCGAGCACAGTAGAACCTCTTTCTTTAGGAACCTGGAGCAAAGCAACGCCTACCAATAAAGAGAAGAAAACGATTTGAAGCATTCTTCCATTGTCTGTTGCCGAGAGAAAAACGTTATCCGGTACCATATCCACAAGCGGTTGAAGCGGACCTCGGGTTTTCACTGTTTGTGCAACAGAAATTTGCCGTTCTGCATTGGCGTCATATAAGGCCATCAAGTTTTCCCTGGTCTCCTGCGGTAGTTTATGCCCTGGCTTTAACACGGCAACCAGAGACAGACCTAGTGAAATGGAGATCACTGTCGTGATGATGAAGATCATCAATGTCTTCCCACCCATCCGTGAGAGTTTGGAGATATCCCCGATGTTGGCAACACCAATAATCAGCGAAGCCAGTACCAGTGGAACTGCTACCATTTTCAGCGATCGAATGAAGATCGTTCCAATTGGTTTTATAAAATCTATAGTGAAAGTCGACAACCCTGTAAATTGGATAGCAATCATTCCAAAGGCTAAGCCCAGGGCCATTCCAATCAGGATCTTTGTGTGCAACGCAAGTTTTTTCATTCTGTATTTTGAGCAGTCACCAAATTAGGTGATTGGTGCAATAATACAAAGTCAATAAGGACTAATGCGGCCATTGCTTCAACAATCGGTACTGCTCGTGGAACTACACAAGGATCATGTCTGCCTTTGCCTGAAACGCTTACTTCATTCCCTTTTGCATCAATGCTGGGTTGATCCTGCATGATCGTAGCAACAGGTTTAAAGGCCACATTAAAATAGATATCCTCACCATTGGAGATACCGCCCTGAATTCCTCCGGAGAAATTGGTTTTTGTTTTGATTTTATCACCCTCTTTATAGAATACATCATTGTGTTCTGACCCGCGCATGGAAATGCCCGCAAAACCGCTTCCGTATTCAAATCCTTTCACGGCATTGATGCTCAACATCGCTTTGCCCATTTCAGCATGCAACTTGTCAAAGACGGGTTCCCCTAGACCTACCGGTGTATTTTTAATTACGCAGGTAACAATGCCGCCAATGGTATCACGATCCAACCGAACCTGATCGATTAGGGCGATCATTTTTTCTGCGGTTTCAGCATCCGGACAACGGACGATTGTATCTTCTGTTTTGGAAAGATCAAGTCCGGTGTAATGTGGTGCCTTGAGATCACCCACTTGTGAAACAAAAGCCTGAATAGTAATCGCTGATTTTTTTAAAAGTATTTTGGCGATCGCACCAGCTGCTACCCGCGCCGCCGTTTCGCGTGCTGAGCTTCTTCCACCTCCGCGATAATCCCGTACACCATACTTCGCTTCGTATGTGTAATCCGCATGCGAAGGACGAAATGATTCAGCGATATGTGAATAATCTTTGCTACGCTGATCTGCATTTTTAATGACGATCGCAATCGGGGTTCCGGTAGATTTTCCCTCAAAAACTCCAGAGAGAATTTCGAACGTATCATCTTCTTTTCGTTGCGTTGTAATCTTCGATTGGCCTGGTTTTCTCCTGTCCAGTTCCATCTGGATAAAGTCCTCATCAATAGGCAGACCGGGAGGGCATCCGTCAATCACCACACCAATAGCGGGGCCGTGTGATTCACCAAATGTTGTTATTTTGAAAAGATTGCCGAATGAATTCCCCATGTATAGTGATGGTTTCTATGAAGTTTTTTTCACCACAAGATACACGGAAGCACCAAGCATTACTAACAGGAACGTATTGAAGAACATTTTTTGCCACCCCATATCTTTAATTGTATGGAGCGAATTATCCGTGCCATCAATTTTTTGATAGAAATTTCCTAAATCTGTAGCTTGAATGGTTTCATTTTTTTTGCTTTCCCCCGTAACATATACGGTTAGCCTTGATTTGAGTGTGTCGTATTTGTCTTTAGTTGGATTAAAATATATCCACTGGAAATAATCGCCCAATTTAAATTGACCTGGTTCTCTCGGAATGAGGTAATAGCTAAATGATTTAGAACCCGTTACTCGGTTTTTTGTGCGTGCAATATTTTGACGGATGTTGGGTTCGTAGAATTCGAAGTTCCGGTCTTTTGGAATGGTTGGTTTTTCAATCGATGAAATGTTACCGGCTCCAAAAATGCTAAATTCATAGGATTCACTTTTTCCTGTTTCCAGATCCGTATTATGAATCCGTTCTTCCAAATGATAATCACCAACCGCTACCGCATCTTTCAGTGGATGCGGAGGTAAGTCCTTCACTTTTATTGTTTTTGGTTTGGTAAAAAATTCTTTGAAATCCTCTTGTCTGTTCTGACCAAAGAAGGAAGGGTTTTTCGCGACTCTATATTTAATCATTTCCAATCCAACACTGGGAAAAACAATAGGCTCCGTGTTGAGCGGATAAAATGTACCCTGATAAATACGATACCTTGAATAATCTTTGTTATTAATCCGAACCCGCTCGGCCTCAATATTTTCGATATTGAAATTTTCTTCCCAACAATTTGTTGGACGGAGTTCTTTTAGAATTTCTGCAAGTTGTTTTCCAAGTTCATGAAATTGCAGGGGGGCACGGTTATCTTCAGCTACATAAAACGCCAGGGAGGTATTAAAACCCTCACCTACATACACTTCATCCTTGCTGGTGGTTAGCGCAAGAAAGGCGTCTTCTTTAATGTCAATAAATTCCGTTTCCCGGGCACCGAAAAAATCATCATTTCGTTCAAACAAACTACGGAATTGGTCACGCTGCTGCACCTGAACCGGTGCCCCAACTTTTATTGTTTTGCCCGGGGATTGAATCTTCTCACCATTTACATTCATGGAGAACGGGGAAAGGGTGAACGTGCCTTGCCCGGTTGGCAGGTATGTCATCACCACACTTTGGGAAGAGGAGATTTGCCCGTTTATAATATTGGTAGTCGATTGGGTGGAAGTACCCCGTTTCTGAAAGCCTCTGATATCCGGAAAATTGTCATACTTCTGCAATTTGCCATTCTGGACCACCAGGGAGATCGTCCAGGCCTGATTTTCTCCTATTTCATCAGGACCCAATTCTATGGTAATGGTCTGTGTTTGACCATGTAAATAGCCAACTACAAAAAAAAGAGTAAAAAGTAGCTTTATCGAATAAAAATCACGCATCTCCAATGTCCTTAACTAGTTACGATACAAAAGTAAAAATGTTCTTTTGACTGTTTTAACTATTTTATTAAATTAACCGTTGTAAAGAAAAGCAATTATTTTTTTAAACGTACATTAACATTTTGCTATGCTAAATTATGTCAAAACTGTACTCACCAAAGTGAGTTTTGACGCACGGCTCTTTGAGAAAGAGTTGCGGAAGGCTATCAGTGTCTTGATAGCAGAGGAAATACGGGAACTCAGAAACTGGTGCTATACCAGGTTTGGTGGGGAACATGAAGCAATATTGAACCGTTGCTTTGTGGTAGCTTAAGAATGAAAAAATTTTAATATTCAGCCTCCTGCGTAATCAGGAGGCTTTATTTTTTATGGACATAAAGAAAATCCCATTTGAAGCATGGTGCTGGATGACAGGATTGTTGGTGCTGGCATCTTTAAACCCGGTCGACAACCATGTCTCTATTTGCCCGTTGAATAATCTGGGTTGGGAATTTTGTCCGGGATGTGGTCTTGGACGCGCCATAACTTTACTTTTTCATGGTGAGTTAGTGGAGTCCGTCAAGGCTCACCCGCTCGGAATTTTCGCAGTCTGTATTTTAGTTTATCGAATATATCAACTTACCAAAACACACGTCCACGCTTATGGCAAAAGTAATTGAGGTACTACCCGAACTACAAGGTGAAGAAATGCTTTACGTTCAAAAGATGATCAACGATTGGGATATTGAAAAAGCAAGATCTTTTGCAGGAGTTTACCGAACCCGACGTAAAGATCCCCAACTTATTTTACTGACCGCCTTGTTGGGTTTGATCATCGTTGCAGGTGTTCATCGTTTGCTGTTAGGACAAATTGGAATGGGACTTTTGTATCTGTTTACCGGTGGATTGTGTCTGGTTGGAACCATCATAGATCTGGTCAATCATCAACAACTTGCATTTGAGTACAATCAGAAAATCGCCAACGAAGTGGCAGGGATAATTTAACCTCATTTGAAAATTTGATGATTTTTGCAACTGTTTTAGTGTCTCCGCGACTTTGCCTGCCTTCGCCGAAGCGGCTGCGCGCAGGCAGGCGGTGAACTATTCAACTCACAAATTTGATATTTCGCTTCAGCCATGGTTCGTGTCTCCATGAACCACTTACAACTGGTTTTAGCTTCTCCGTGACTTTCCTGCCTTCGCCGAAGTTTCATAGACGATATTTTCATGAGCTTTGTACCGGTTACGCGCAGACTGGCTCTGAATGACGCACAGATCAACTTGCGAATTGCCCGTCACTCAGAGCGTCAGCGAAGAGTCTCATCGGTAAAGCACGCAAATTCTCTCAGCCATGGTTCGTGTCTCCACGAACCACTTGCAACTGGTTTTAGCTTCTCCGTGACTTTCCTGCCTTCGCCGAAGTTTCATAGACGATATTTTCATGAGCTTTGTACCGGTTACGCGCAGACTGGCTCTGAATGACGCACAGATCAACTTGCGAATTGCCCGATACTCAGAGCGTCAGCGAAGAGTCACAAATTTGATATTTCGCTCCCGAACCACTTACAACTCTTTTCATGGTTCGTACCGTCGCGTCTGGCGTCCCGACTTGAGGTCGCGAACCACTTACAACTGTGAATTTGCTAGCTTGTCTCCCGCCTCTTTGCTTTCCGTGACTTTCCTGCCTTCGCCGAAGTTTCATAGACGATATTTTCATGAGCTTTGTACCGGTTACGCGCAGACTGGCTCTGAATGACGCACAGATCAACTTGCGAATTGCCCGTCACTCAGAGCGTCAGCGAAGAGTCTCATCGGTAAAGCACGCAAATTCTCTCAGCCATGGTTCGTGTCTCCACGAACCACTTGCAACTGGTTTTAGTGTCTCCGCGACTTTGCCTGCCTTCGCAGAAGCGGCTGCGCGCAGGCAGGCGGTGAACTATTCAACTCACAAATTTGATATTTCGCTTCAGCCCTTCAAGCTTGGTCCGTTTTACTGCTGACTTTTTAAAAATCTTTTTAAAGACATCTCCCGTGATTTCCTTCCAGTCATTTATAGTCATGCCTGATAATGATTCACTTGGCTGGAATCTTTTTTCAGTATGTGGTTTTGAAAAACGATTCCATGGACAAACCTCCTGACAGATGTCGCAACCAAAAATCCAATTTTCAAATTGACCTTTTACTTCAGTCGGAATTTCTTCTTTCAATTCTATTGTGAAATACGAAATGCATTTACTGCCATCGACTACATAGGGTTGAGGAATGGCATCGGTCGGGCAGGCATCCATGCATGCTGTACAGGTACCGCAGTAATCCTTGATGGGACCATCAACTTCAAGCGGCAGATCGATGATCAACTCAGCCAAAAAGAAAAAACTTCCCATTTCCCGATTGAGCAACAGGCTATTTTTACCAATCCATCCGATGCCACTACGACCGGCTAAGGCACGTTCCATCACCGGAGCAGAATCAACAAAGGCACGACCACTCACTTCTCCGATCTCATCCTGGATCATGGCCATGAATTTTTTCAGCTTGTCCTTGATTACAAAATGATAGTCTTCACCATACGCATACCTCGCGATTTTAAAATTACCCGTTGTATTAAGCTCTTTTTCAGGAAAATAATTATAGACCAGACAAACAACGGATTTTGCATCGGGTACCAATTTGGAAGGATCAAGTCGTTTATCGAAATGATTTTCCATGTAGGCCATTTTCCCATGATACGTATTGGAAAGCCAGGCCTCCAGGCGGGGTGCATCTTCTTCTAAAAATTCCGCTTTTGTAATTCCGCAAAAAGAAAATCCCAGATCAGCAGCCGTTGCTTTTATGAAATCAGTATTTTTTTTAACGAATGATTTCACGGAAGATCGTTAATCAAATAGACCGGGGCGTTTCAATGCCGGGATTGCAATTTTCAAATGTGTGTAAGCAAAAGCAGTGGCTTCCCGTCCGCGTGATGTACGTTTGATATAGCCCTCCTGAATCAGGAATGGTTCGTACACCTCCTCAATGGTTTCGGCTTCTTCGCCCACAGCAGTAGCAATGGTAGAAAGTCCCACCGGACCTCCCTTGAATTTTTCAATGATGGTGGTTAGAATCCGGTTATCCATTTCATCCAATCCGTGCTCATCTACTTCCAGAGCTTCCAGTGCCATTTCAGAAATGGATTTGGTTATAGTTCCGTTCCCCTTGATTTGAGCAAAGTCGCGCGTTCTGCGCAACAGGTTATTTGAAATTCGTGGTGTCCCCCGACTTCTCCGAGCAATTTCAAAGGCAGCATCTTCTTCAATGGGAGCATGGAGAATCGTGGCCGATCGCTTGACGATCGATGTTAGCAACTTCGCATCGTAATACTCCAACCGGGAGTTGATACCAAAACGTGCTCGTAGGGGTGATGTTAATAGCCCGGCACGGGTGGTGGCCCCAATAAGAGTAAAAGGATTTAGATTGATCTGGACCGATCGTGCATTTGGACCCGAGTCGAGCATGATGTCGATGCGAAAATCTTCCATCGCTGAATACAGATACTCTTCCACAATGGGATTGAGACGATGAATTTCATCAATGAACAACACATCGTTGGGCTCCAGATTGGTGAGTAAACCAGCCAGATCACTGGGTTTATCGAGTACCGGTCCGGAGGTTATTTTGATGGAAGCGTTTAATTCGTTTGCGATAATATGCGAGAGGGTAGTTTTTCCAAGTCCCGGAGGGCCGTGCAACAAGACATGATCAAGAGATTCCTCACGCTGCCGTGCAGCCTGCACAAATATCTTGATGTTCTCAACAATTTTTTGTTGCCCTGTAAAGTCATCAAACGTAAGTGGGCGTAAGGCTTTTTCAATTTCCTTCTCTTTGGCATCCAGGCCTTCGTCGTCACCTCGCAAATAATCTTCTCGCATAAATTGATCTTGAATAATGCGAAGGTACGGATTTACAAGGTTTCAAAAGGCTTGATTTCAGCGAAAGAAGACTTACGTTGTACAGAATTCGCAACATTGTTGCATCAATGGTATTTTCGCTACATTTGCTCCCTTTAATTCCCGGCAATGAGCCTTCGTATAAAGAACATTCTGTATTCTATTCTTTTAATTGGTTCAGTATTCGTTGTCTGGCTTATCCGAAAATCCGCCGATGCTCCGGAACCTGTTTCCATTACGGGAGAAACCATGGGAACCAGTTATTCCGTAAAATATTTTGATGAGGACCATCGGAATTTTAAACCGGCCATCGATTCGTTGTTACAGGTTTTCAATGAAAGCCTCAGTACCTACATTCCTACCTCTGAGATCAGCACCTTTAATCAGGGGCATGGATTTTCTTTTCAACTTCCCTACTTTTTGCCCGTATTAGAGCAATCAAAAAAAATGGTGGCTGCAACGGATGGCGCATTTGATCCAACAGTCATGCCATTGGTGAATGCCTGGGGTTTTGGTCCCGATCGGTTTGAATCGGTAGATACCCTTGCCGTTGAACAGGCGCTTGCCCGTGTTGGATTTGAAAAGATTAAGTTCAACAGCGACAGTGTATGGAAGGTAATCGACGGTGCTCAACTTGACTTCAGTGCGATTGCCAAAGGATATGGTGTGGATGTGGTCAGTGACTTTTTACAATCAAAAGGCATCGAGAATGTGTTTGTGGAAATTGGAGGAGAAGTAAAAGTAAAAGGCCGGAATTTGCAATTTGACAGACGTTGGGAGATTGCTATTCTTGATCCCAACTCAACATACGTGCAGACATTGGTTTTTGCTTATGCGCAGCTGGAGAACCAGGCCGTGGCCACTTCGGGAAATTATTTTAACTACCGCGAATCCAATGGCATAAAATACTCACACAGTTTAAATCCTAAATCCGGGTATCCGATTAAACATCAAATTTTAAGTGCTACCATTTTTGCCGAAGATTGCATGACCGCCGATGCCTGGGCTACTGCTGCGATGGTAATGGGGCATGAAAAATTGATTGCACTGCTTGATCGGCATCCTGAAATTAAGGTCATGTTGTTGTACACTTCCAATACCGGTGCAATCGCATCCTATTTATCACCAGGATTGGAACCGCATATCAATTTCAATCTGCCAAAAAAATGACCTTTCAACTCCTTGTTCTATTTGTTATACCCCTGCTTGCCGGATTGATGATTTACCTTCTTCCGAATGGAAAAGGTAAAAATTTCAAGCTGCTGTTAGTATTTGCCGGATCCTACCTGTTCGCCATTACGGTGATTCATATTCTTCCGGAGGTTTTTGTACATGCCGATGGAACTGGTTGGGTCGGTGTATTTGTGCTCATTGGTTTTTTCTTACAGCAGGGTCTTGAATATTTCACCTCAGGAATTGAACATGGCCATATTCATGTAAATGGAGACGGACACCATCATCACAAACATGTTTCCGCTTTTGTCTTGCTATCAGCTTTATGTGTTCACGCATTTTTGGAAGGAGGAATTCTTGTCCATGCAGACGATGCTATTGGGTTGAATGAAATGAACGCTGTCTTAATAGGAATTGTACTCCATCGGGCTCCGGCTGCATTTGCGTTGATGGCGGTGCTCAGTATTCAATTAAATTCAAGAAAAAAAGCAATTCCTTATCTGGTCGTATTTTCACTGGCTGCCCCAGCAGGATTACTAATCAGTGCGTACCTCACGAATACGGGGGTATTGAATGAAATGGGTTTATTGTATCTGTATGCGTTGGTCAGCGGTAATTTTTTGCACATTTCAACTACTATTGTTTTCGAAAGCAGCCCGGATCATCATTTTAATGCACGTAAATTATTCGTCGCGATTGTTGGCGCCATGGTAGCTGTAGGCGTTGAGTTTCTTTCCTGATAAGAATTTCTTCATTATATGGGGAAACACATGCGCACAAAGTTTGTTTTTCCATAAAAAGAATTGAATTTTATTGATATCAATCTTTTCTCTAATTCAATTTCGAAATGCATCTTATTAATTCCTTTGAAACGTATCAAAAGCACCATCAACAAAGTATAGAAAATCCGGAAGAATTTTGGTCGGAGATCGCAAACGAATTTCAATGGAAAAAACACTGGGATAAAGTAGTAGAATGGGATTTCACCAAACCGGAAGTGAAATGGTTCATTGGCGGGAAGTTAAACATTACAGAAAATTGTATTGATCGTCATTTACCCGAGCGTGCCAATCAGGTTGCCTTTATCTGGGAACCCAACGATCCTGCAGACGAAGCGCAACATATTACGTATCAGGCATTACACGACCAAACGTGTCGCGTTGCGAACATGTTGAAGAATCGTGGAGTGAAAAAAGGAGATCGCGTTTGCATTTATATGCCCATGGTTCCGGAGCTTGCCTATACGGCCCTTGCATGTGCGCGAATTGGTGCTGTGCACTCCATCGTATTCGCCGGATTTTCTGCACGCTCGCTGGTGGATCGGATCAATGATGCGGAATGCAAATTAGTGGTTACAGCTGATGGATCGTATCGCGGAAATAAAACCATTGACTTAAAAGGTATTGTTGATGAAGCACTGGTGGACTGCCCAACAGTCACCAGCACCATCGTATTTGAACGAATTAAATCGAATCCTGCCATGCATGCAGGTCGGGATTGGTGGTGGCACGATGAAATGGAAGGTAAGGCTCCTGTATGCCTGCCAGAAACGATGGACGCGGAAGATTTATTATTCATCCTCTATACTTCCGGCTCTACCGGAAAACCAAAAGGCATGGTGCACACCTGTGGTGGGTACATGGTTTACACCTGGTATACATTCACCACGGTCTTTCAATATGATGCCACGCTAAAGAATAATAAACCAGCCAGTGGTGTATACTGGTGTACGGCGGACGTAGGATGGATAACGGGACATTCCTATATTATCTATGGTCCCCTGGCAGCAGGTGCGACCAGTCTCATGTTTGAAGGGATTCCTTCGTGGCCGGATATGGGAAGAGTTTGGGAAGTTGTTGAAAAGCATGATGTGGAAATCTTTTATACCGCCCCAACGGCTATCCGGGTTTTCGAAAAAGCACCGTTATCCTTTGTTGAAAAATCGAATCTTTCCTCGCTACGGATATTAGGAACGGTCGGAGAGCCGATTAATGAAGAAGCCTGGCATTGGTATGATGACCACATTGGAAAAAATAAATGTCCGATTGTAGATACGTGGTGGCAGACTGAAACGGGGGGATTTATGATCTCACCGATTGCCGGTGTTACGCCGGCCAAGCCTGCCTTTGCGACGCTTCCTCTTCCGGGTGTTCAGCTTGCGTTGATGGATGATCAGCGCAATGTATTATCTGATTCGCCTGCAGAAGGACGACTGGCGATAACCTTTCCGTGGCCTTCGATGGCCCGCACCATTTACGGAGATCATCAACGATTTAAGGAAACTTATTTTTCAACCTTTCCGGGTAAGTACTTCACGGGTGATGGATGCCGGCGTGATCAGGATGGACATTATCGTATCACGGGCAGGGTTGACGATATCATTATTGTGTCTGGTCACAACATGGGTACGGCAGAGATTGAGAGTGCTATTGATGAACACAGGAATGTTTGTGAAACGGCGGTAGTCGGCTATCCACACGACATTAAAGGACAGGGTATTTATGCGTATGTAACGTGCTATGACGAACCTGCAGATGAAAATGCCTTGCGCGCGGAGATTCTGGAACTGGTTTCAAAAACAATTGGCCCCATTGCCAAGCCTGATAAAATTCAATTTGTAAGTGGTCTGCCCAAAACGAGAAGCGGTAAAATTATGCGTAGGATTTTACGAAAAATTGCAGAGGGGGATACCAATAATCTGGGCGATATTTCTACACTTCTCGATCCGGGTGTGGTGGAGGAAGTGAAGGCGGGAGCGTTGTAGAAAGTTGCCAGTTACCGGTTACCAGTGTCTGGCTACCGGCAACAAAAAAACACCTAACACTACCAAAATATTATTCGTTGCTGGTTGTAAGCGTGAGTTGCCAGTTGCATGTCACTGGTAACCGGAGACTGGCAACTAAAAAAGGTCGCTCCAATTTGAACGACCTTTTTAATCTTAAGTTTGGTTAATATATCTTATATCTAGCGACTTGATACTTATGTCTAGCTTCCGCAAGCCTCACAGCTATCCGGATCATCAAGCGAACATGCCATATCCGAGCGGTTTTGCTCGTAGTTGGTTTGATAGGCAATCTCACCTTCCTGAACCTTGGTACCACCTGCTGCGACTGGAGCAGTTTCTGAAGCCTTTTTCGCTTCCGGTTGATTTACGGTTGCTTTATCAAGGGTAAACTGGATGGCATTAGCTGCTGATGTTGAACGCAGGTAATACATACCGGTCTTCAGACCTTTCTTCCATGCATAGAAGTGCATCGAAGTCAGTTTACCAAAGTTCGGATCCTTAATGTGGATATTCAAACTCTGTGACTGACAGATGAAGGCACCACGATCAGCCGACATATCAATAATTGCTTTCTGTGAAATCTCCCAAACCGTTTTGTAGATGTCTTTCAGGTTTTGCGGAATTTCCGGAATGTTTTGAACCGATCCGTTGCTGCCGATTAATTTTTGACGCATGGTATCATTCCAGATGCCCGCATCGATCAAATCTTTCATCAGGTGCTTGTTGGCAATGATGAATTCACCGGAAAGTGTTCTTCTTGAATAAATATTTGAAGTATACGGCTCAAAGCATTCGTTGTTCCCTAAGATTTGGGAAGTTGAAGCGGTTGGCATCGGTGCTAATAACAAGGAGTTGCGAACACCGTTTTGTTTTACTTCTTTCTTTAAATTATCCCAGTCCCAGCGCTTCGAGGATGGAGTAACACCCCACATATCAAACTGGAAGATTCCTTTTGAAACAGGTGATCCTTTAAAGGTCTCGTACGTTCCATCTCGTTTTGCTTCTTCCATAGAAGCTTCCATGGCTGCAAAGTAGATGGTTTCGAAGATTTCTGAATTTAAGGCACGTGCTTCAGGCGAATCGAATGGCATGCGAAGCAGGATGAATGCGTCGGCCAGACCCTGTACACCAATTCCAATCGGACGGTGGCGCATGTTCGAAGTGCGTGCTTCTTCAACAGGATAATAATTGATATCAATTACTTTATTCAGGTTGCGGGTAATCACCTTGGTGATTTCATACAACCTCTGATGATCGAACACACCTTCATCCGTTACAAACTTTGGAAGTGCAATGGACGCCAGATTACATACGGCTACTTCATCCTTGGAGGTAAACTCCATGATTTCAGTGCATAAGTTGCTGGACTTAATCGTTCCTAAATTCTTTTGATTGGATTTTCTGTTCGCTGCATCTTTATACAAGATATACGGAGTACCGGTTTCGATTTGCGATTCTAAAATTTCAAACCAAAGATCCTGTGCTTTAATCTGCTTGCGTGCTTTCCCTTCTTTCTCATACTTCTCGTACAAGCGCTCAAACTCTTCTCCCCAGCAATCCCCTAATCCAGGGCATTCATTCGGGCAGAATAACGACCACATTTCGTTGTTCTCGACACGTTTCATAAACAGATCCGAGATCCAGATGGCATAGAAAAGATCACGCGCGCGCATTTCATCCTTTCCATGGTTTTTCTTCAGATCCAGAAATTCAAAAATATCGGCATGCCACGGCTCGAGATAAATAGCAAAACTTCCTTTTCTCTTTCCACCACCCTGATCAACATAACGGGCAGTCATATCAAAATTCCGAAGCATCGGAACAATTCCGTTGGATGTTCCACCTGTACCTTTGATGTAAGAACCTTTTGCCCGAACGTTATGAATGCTTAGGCCAATACCACCGGCAGATTGTGAAATTTTAGCACACTGTTTTAAGGTGTCATAGATTCCATCAATGCTATCATCTTTCATCGTTAACAAAAAGCATGAAGAAAGCTGAGGTTTAGGAGTGCCCGCATTGAAGAGGGTAGGAGTAGCATGGGTAAACCATTTCTCCGACATTAAGTTATACGTTTCAATAGCAGCAGGAATATCATCACCATGAATACCAACAGCCACGCGCATGATTAAATGTTGGGGACGTTCAACGGTTTTTCCGTCTACCTTCATCAGGTACGAACGTTCTAATGTTTTGAAGCCGAAATAATCATAACCGAAATCACGATCATAAATAATGGCCTGATCCAATGCGGCAGCATTAGCCTTTATGGTTTTCCATGTTTCCTTCGAAATCAACGGAGCATTTTGTTCCGTTTTTGGATCCACATAGGTGTACAGTCGTTTCATCGTATTGGAAAACGACTTACTTGTCACTTTGTGCAAGCTGGAGATCGCGATCCGCGCTGCTAGTTTTGCATAGTCAGGATGCCGGGTGGTCATGGTGGCAGCAGTTTCTGCAGCCAGATTATCAAGCTCCACTGTTGTAACGCCATCATACAAGCCATTGATCACCTTCATGGCGACTTCTACTGGTGTGATGTAGTTGGAATCCAGACCGTAACAAAGCTTTTCAATTCGAGCCGTGATCTTGTCAAATTTTACAGACTCTCGGTGTCCGTCACGTTTGATTACAAGCATTTTTAGGTAAGGGTTGTAAGGGTGATGAAATAGTTTAAAAAATGTTTCTCAAGTTATTAAAAATCTTCGTTCAAAGAGAACTTCTGGCCAGATTCTTTATCGGTACTTCCAAGTACTCCGGCTTTTTGATATTCTCCAACTCTTTTTTCGAAGAAATTTGTTTTTCCACTCAACGAAATCATCTCCATGAAGTCGAATGGATTCTTTGCATTGTATAATTTTTTTCCGATTAATTCGATAAGCAGACGATCCGCTACAAACTCAATGTATTCACACATTAAGTCAGCGTTCATTCCAATCAGATTTACGGGAAGCGCATCGGTGACAAATTCCTTTTCAATCTCCACAGCATCCTTGATCATTTCAATAACCGTCTCATCCGGTAATTTGGTATTCAGGTGGTGGGTATACAAATGACAAGCGAAATCGCAATGCAATCCTTCATCTCTGGAAATCAACTCATTAGAGAAGCTAAGGCCGGGCATCAACCCGCGTTTTTTCAGCCAGAATATTGAACAGAAAGAACCGGAGAAGAAAATACCTTCCACCGCGGCAAAGGCAATCAGGCGTTCCTGGAAATTTCCCTTATCAATCCAGCGAAGGGCCCACTGTGCTTTTTTCTTTACGCAGTCAAGGGTGTCAATGGCATGTAATAAAGAGTCCTTCTCTTTGGAATCTTTCACATATGTATCGATCAATAAAGAGTAGGTCTCCGAATGGATATTTTCAATAGCGATTTGAAAACCATAAAAGAACTTCGCTTCTGTATATTGTACCTCCGACACAAAATGTTCGGCCAGGTTTTCATTTACAATACCATCGCTGGCGGCAAAGAAGGCAAGTACATGTTTGATAAAGTGTTGTTCTCCCTCGTTGAGGTTTGCCCAGTCTTTTAAGTCCTGGCTAAGGTCAATTTCTTCAGCGGTCCAAAAGCTGGCTTCGGCCTGTTTATAAAATTTCCAGATATCATGATGTTGAATGGGAAAAAGGACGAATCGGTCTTTGTTTTCTTGAAGAATGGGCTCCAGCGGCAGTTCTTTGTTCATTTAGGCACTTTTAAAAATGTTAAAAAAACAACCGGAAGGGTATAAAAGCCTTCAAGTTGTTAAAAAAATTAGCTTCATTGGCTCCACAAATCCGGGAATATTATGCAGGACTGTTTCGCGACTAGTGTACAAATATTTAAAAGGATCGGGTAAAATCAAAGCGGGTGATTTCGTTGTGTTTCCCTCTTTTTACCCCTAATTTGAAGCATTTCAGACCTTATAAGTGGTTGTACAATAAGGCGTTATTTGGCATTTGCAATGCCCTTCTTTCAGTTCAAAACAGGCCTAAAATTTTTTGATTTTTTTTTGAGCAGGGTTTTAGGGGTCGGTTTTACATTTGGCTTTGGTTTTTAGGGGATCATCGATTACCTTTGCACTCCAATTTTTTTTAAAAAGCATATGTACGCAATAGTAGACATTGCCGGTAAGCAGTTCAAAGTGGCTAAAGATCAATTTATCTATGCCCCGAAGTTAGAGGGAGAGTCAGGTTCATCCGTGAATTTTGACAGTGTACTCCTTATAGATAACAAAGGGAAAGTAGAAATTGGCGCCCCTACTGTAGCAGGCGCATCCGTATCTGGTAAGATATTGGAGCATGTAAAAGGTGATAAAATTCTTGTCTTTAAAAAGAAGCGAAGAAAAGGGTACGTGAAGAAAAACGGACACCGTCAGCAATTCACCAAATTGCTCATTGAAAAAATTTCTAATAAGTAAAAGGCATTTACCATGGCACACAAAAAAGGAGCAGGTAGTTCGAATAACGGCCGCGAATCGGAAAGTAAACGATTAGGTGTTAAGATATTTGGAGGACAAAAAGTGATCGCAGGGAATATCATTGTTCGCCAGCGTGGAACGAAGCATCATCCGGGTGACAATGTAGGGATGGGAAAAGACCATACCCTATTTGCGCTTAAGGATGGCGTTGTTGTGTTCAAAAAGAAAAGAGAGAATAAGTCATTTGTTTCCGTTCAGCCTGTAGAGGCCTAACGTAAAACACGGTAGCGAAAAAGCCCCGATCATACCCCTAATAGGGTAAGATCGGGGCTTTTTTTGGTCAATTTTGAGGGTAAATAACTATTATTTTTTGAAATAATTATATGGTTAAACAACCAAAATATCCAATAAATGATCATTATGGTTAAGTTATTCGATATTATATATCGAAGCGGTTTAAAATGATAGTATCATATTTTGATATTAAATTTCATCCCTTAAATTGCGGTACGTATTAACCTAAACCTAAACCTATGAAGAAGAATCTACTAGTTAGTATGATTGCTCTATTCATGATATCGAGTATATCATGGGCACAGGAGCGCATGATTTCTGGGCAGGTCACCTCAACAGAGGATGGATCGACCATACCAGGAGTAAACATTACCATTAAAGGTTCCTCCACCGGAACTGTCACCGATGCTGATGGAAAGTATAGCATAAGCATACCTTCATCCTCGGCAGTTTTAGTCTTTTCATTTATTGGATTAAAAGGACAGGAAATTTCTGTTGGTGAACGAAGTGTGGTGGATGTCAGTTTGGCATTGGACATTACCCAATTGAATGAAATTGTGGTTTCCGGAGTAGCGGGCGCTACCACCAGAGAGAAACTGACGGTTTCAGTAACAAAAGTAGGCGCCGACCGGCTGAATGTGGTTACCGGTACCTCACTCGCCACTTCTCTATCAGGAAAAGTTGCTGGGGTTAGGATGAGTAACGCCAGCGGTACCCCGGGTGCACAGGCGGATGTGCTTTTACGTGCTGATAACAACCTGAACAATGTTGGTTCCAGTCCACTGATTATGTTGGATGGTATCATCCTTCAGGGTGGAATTTCGGATATTAATGCGGATGACGTTGAATCTTTTGAGGTAATCAAAGGAGCGGCAGCTTCTGCTTTGTACGGTTCCAGAGCGGGTAACGGAGTGATTTACATCACCACAAAACGCGGTAGAAACCAGGATATGAATTCCGTGCGTGTAAATGTCCGGAATGAAATTGGATTTCAGCAGATTGCAAATCCACTCGAACTTGCAACGCACCACGTTTTCACATTGGCTCCCGATTATGAAAACTTTAAAGGTCAGTATACCAAATTTGACGGAGTTACTTATCCGGCCGGATATTATGGAGGTGGTCATCACCCGGATATTATTGGAAACAGGGTAATTGATGCCGATCACTACATGGATAATGAATATGGTGTGGTCCGTGATCAGCAGGATTTGTTTTTTGGAACCGGTACTACGATGACGAATTATGTTTCCGTAAGTTCAAGATCAGCCAAAAGCAATGTAATGGCCTCGTTTGAGAACAATAAGCAAACCGGTGTGATCGTCAATACGGATGGTTTTGAAAGACAAAATTTTCGTTTAAACTATGACCTGGAAATTGCTCCATGGTTGCGGATGTCTACCTCAAACTTATTTATTAATACCCATACGAATTACCCTGGAAACGGAGGTGGTATATTTTTCAATATTGCATTAGCGGAGCCTGATCTCGATATTACTCAGGATAATCCGGATGGTCAGCCTTATTATTTACGGATGAATCAATGGAGTGGTGAAACGGTGAATCCATTGTATCCATTATGGAAAACACAACGGGATAATCAAACGCGTCGTTGGTTAGGGAACTATGTTGCCAATATTGATTTAACCAGCTGGGCAACGGTAGATCTTTCTCAGTCAATAGAGGTTCGCAATTATCGCTATACAGATTACGATCCTAAAGACACCTGGACACCAACTGGAGGAATTGATGATACCAATACGTTTGGTATGTCCTACACCAATGGTTCCCTGGAAAAATATGCCAGTGAAAATTTCAGTGCCAACACACAGGTTACACTGAATCTTGCTGGTAAAATCGGATCCGACTTAAGCCTTCGTGGTAAGTTATCGTACCTTTTTGAAAATCGTTCCAGCGAATGGTTTGATGTGAGTTCATCACAGTTTGGAATAAAGGATATTCCGACTTTCGATAACTTTTCGAATATCAATGATGCATATTCTGGTAAAGAAGTTGAAAAAGCTGAAAACTACTTTGCTATTTTAGGTGCCGACTATAAGGATAAGATACTATTTGATGGTATGTTCCGGTACGATGGGTCTTCTTTATTCGGACCCGATTCACGCTGGAATGCCTATTACCGTTTGTCCGGTGCCTATCGGCTTAGTCAGGATGTTACCATTCCTGGTATTGATGAGCTGAAAATTCGTGCTGCCTATGGAACTGCAGGTATCCGCCCGGATTTCTCATGGCAATATGAAACGTATTCTTTGTCTAATGGAAATGCATCACCATCCCAGAAAGGAAATAAAGCGTTAAAGCCGTCACAAACCGCAGAGACTGAGGTTGGACTGAACGTTGGTTTCTTGAGAAAATTCTCTTTCGAGGCCGTGTATGCACAATCCACAACCACCGATCAGTTTTTGAATGTAAACCTGATTCCATTTATTAACGATGGATATAACAGCCAGTATCAAAATGCAGGAACGGTTGAGTCAAAAACTTTTGAAATGACCTTCGATGCAAACTGGATCAATAAAGGTGGATTCACCTGGTCTTCAAGGATCGTGTTTTCAAGGATCAGACAGAAAATCACTGAACTTCCAATTCCTGCTTACAATTTTGGAAGTGGTGGAATATTTTATGTGAAGGAAGGTGAAACGTATGGATCCATGTATGGTCATACCTGGGTTCGTTCATTAGATGTAATGGCCCAACAACTTCCTGCCGGAAATACCATTGCAGACTATGAAGTGAACTCAGATGGATATGTGGTGCCTGCAGGATCTCAGGGAACATCAAATGAAAAGGCTATTAAAGTTCTGGATGAACAGGGAAATTTCTTGTACACCAAAATTGGTGATGGAAATGCTGACTTTAATATGGGTATTGCCAACACCATTACTTATAAAGGGTTCTCCCTTTATTTCTTGCTGGACATCAAACAAGGTGGTGATATTTTTAATTCAAAAGGCCAATGGATTACCCGTGATCTGCGAAATGTGCTCATGGATCAAAGTGGCGTTGCACAGGAGAATAAGAAAGCCTATGATTATTGGGTGAATTTTTATGACACCAATACAGCAAATGAGTACTGGGTGGAAGATGGAAGTTTTGTGAAGGTACGCGAGTTGGCAATTGGATATTCTTTACCAAGTTCACTTTTGCAAGGATTTGCAAAAGGAGCGTTTAAAGGTATCAATCTTAAGGTAGTAGGAAGGAATTTACTAACCTTTACAGGCTATTCCGGATATGATCCTGAAGTGGGAAGTATTCGTCAGCCATACGATGCTACCAGTACGTATCCGAACTTCAGAAACGTAGCAGTTTCACTTGCATTGGATTTTTAAGAAAAAATTAAAAGAACGGACATGAAAAGAAAATTTAGATTTATAGGACCAATTGCAATGGCACTACTGATGGTAGTGGGTTGTAGTGATCAGTTGGATGTACCCAACGAAAATAACCCGGACTTATTAAAAGTTTATTCAAGTGGAGAAGACCTTGAAAACCTGACGGCCGGTTTATTCAACACCTTTTACAGAGGTTCACATAGTTATAGTGGGGTAAGCATGATGCTGGCCACAGCAGCTGATAATGTAAGCTGCTCCTGGGGAAATCAGGGCATGCGGGATATGTCATGGGAACCTCGTATCCAAGCATGGACCAATACTCCTTCTTATAACTACAGAGGGACCACCAAGTATTTCTTTGATAGAATGTATGCCTCCATTAATACAGCTTCCAATGTATTGAAAGCGATGGATGTTGGCGGTATCGAAATTGGCGCTGGTGGTTCAGGTAATGATCGTGCACGTGCCGTTTGTAAGTTTATTCAGGGAATAAGCTATGGTAATCTGGCAGCTGTGTTTGACAGAGCCTTTATCGTCGATGAAGATGAGACAGTAGAAGGAGTAATCGATTCTGCAGTTGATTATGAAACCGTTGCAGCCGCTGCGTTGGGCTATCTGGATGATGCGATTGCACTTTCTTCCAGCACGTTCACCATACCGACCACCTGGCTTGGAACTGCATCTCCGCTTACAAATGATGACTTCAGGAAGCTGTGTAATACCTACGCTGCCAGAATAATCGCCTACACCCCCCGGAATAATGCTGATTTATTAGCAGCTGATTGGGCAAAAGCGAAAACTTATGCAGATGCAGGAATTACCAGTGACTTTACGGTGATCAATGACTCCTATGTTAATTGGTATCACGAAGCAGGGGATTACCTGACCTACAATGGATGGGGAGTAACCGATATGTATACCATTAACATGATGGATCCGACGCAACCACAGCATTGGACAGATGATCCGGCGTTTCCGCACCCAGCTGAATCAACGAATCCAATTGATGACAGACTTAATACTGATTTTTCATACCTTTCGTCTAACTGGTTTCAGGCAGCACGTGGATATTATCATTACTCTAATTACAGAAGCAGCCGATATGATGCCGGCTATGTAAACGGAGATGGTGCCATGCCGGAAGTAATGAAAGCTGAAAACGACATGCTTCGTGCACAGGCCAGAATTTATGGTGCACCTAACTTATCGGAAGCTGCAGACATCATCAATGCCAGTACCCGTGTAAGCCGCGGAGGAATGGATCCGGTGGCTGCTGTTGAAGCTGATTTGATTCAGGCGATTCATCATGAGCGTTTTGTTGAAATGTATATCACCGGTATGGGCTTGCAATTTTTCGAAATGCGTACCCTGGATTTACTCCAGACAGGTACTCCATTGCACTTGCCATTACCAGCGGAAACACTTCAGACCTTTGGACTTCCTCAGCCGTATTACACATTCGGTACGGTAGCAAAAGCTGATGGGGTGGATACCTCGAATGGTGGCTGGAGATAAGTAACCTTTAGCATTACATATTGTTAAAAGGGTTGTCAGTAATTGACAACCCTTTTTTTATTTCAATATTTGGGCACTGCATGCAGAATTATTTTTTAGGTAGGCGAACATTGGGCATCTTTGACCGATGAAACTTGAACATGAGCAAATTTTGAACATTTCCATTTTTTCTTCATTGGACCGCACACCGGTTTGGCTCATGCGACAGGCAGGACGAATTCTACCGGAATACCGAAAAGCAAGAGCACAGGCCGGCGATTTTAAAACATTGGTCACCACACCAGAGCTGGCTGCAGAAGTCACCATTCAGCCGGTCGATATTCTTGGTGTGGATGCTGCCATCATTTTCTCTGATATCCTCGTCATCCCTGAGGCAATGGGATGCTCATATGAGATGGAGGAAAGCAAAGGCCCCGTATTTCCCAACCCCGTCAAAGGTCCGGAGGATCTGAGCAAATTACATATCGCACAAGCAAATGAGATTCAATATGTAATGGACGCGATTACCCTGACCAAAAAAGAATTAAATGGCCGTGTTCCGCTCATTGGTTTTGCAGGAGCTCCGTGGACCATCTTTTCATATATGATTGAAGGCGGTGGGAGCAAAACGTTTAGCAAAGCCAAACGGATGCTGTATGCTGCTCCGGAATTTTCGCATCAGTTGTTGGGCATGATCACGGAAAGCACCATCCATTATCTGAAGGGCCAGATTGCCGCTGGTGTAGATCTTGTTCAACTATTTGATTCCTGGGCAGGTGTGTTGAGTCCTGAACAGTATCGTGAATTTGCTTTACCCTATATCGCTCAAATTTGTGACGCGATCAATGAGGTGCCTAAAATCGTATTTGCAAAAGGGGCTTTCTTTGTACGTGAAGAAATGAATGAACTTTCCTGTGAAGTTATTGGTCTTGACTGGAATATGGGCATCGAAGAGTCTAAAAAGTTAATGCCTGATAAAATTTTACAGGGCAACCTGGATCCTTGTGCATTATATAGTTCGTACAATGATATTGAAAAACAGACGAAGAAAATGATCGATGCATTCGGGCCATACAACCATATCGCCAACCTCGGTCATGGATTGTATCCTGATATTGAAGTTGATAAGGTGAAGTGTTTTATTGATACCGTAAAGGAATACAGCGCGACTATCCGATGAAAGCAGTATTAGCAGGAGTCTTACTTTTCGTTTGTTGCTATACCCAGGCACAGATGCTTTCGAAAGAGGAAATTTTGAAATTGATACCCGAAAAAATTGAGGGGTACCGAAAATCGGAGGAACCCAGAGCTCACCAACTTAAGATTGGCAATCTATCTTATTCGATCTGCCAAAAAGGATTTTCTTCCGGGCCAAAACAAATTACGATCCTGCTTTTCGACTTTAAAAACGCTCCCATTATGTATACACAGGTAACCCGGGAGTGGTCTACCTACCAGCCAATAGAATCCGATAGTGTATTACTCAGACCAATCGTTGAGGCTAATTATTTCGGTTGGGAGTCCAATAATGTTATTTCACGTTCTTCTAAAATATTTTTAGGCATCAGCAATCGTTTCTATATGGCTATCGATGGTAAAAATATTGTTTTGGATGACCTCAGAGCCGTCCTAAAACTTTTTTCACTTGAAGTTTTTCCGGAATAACTATTCACTCTTCAGCGATACAACGGGATTTACAACAGCTGCTTTAATACTTTGGTAGCTGACGGTAAGAAAACTGATACCGGTTGCAAGTGCTCCTGAAATTAAAAATACATCCACTCCTATGGTGGTATGAAATGCAAATGAACTCAACCATTGGTTCATTACATACCAGGAAAGCGGAACCGAAATCAATAATGCGATGAGGACCAGCATGGTGAACTCTTTAGTGAGGAGAATAACCACATTTCCTACATTCGCACCCATTACTTTTCGAATGCCGATTTCTTTCGCACGCAAAGAAGTAATGTAAGAAGCAAGTCCAAACAATCCCACGCATGCAATAAGTATAGCAATAGTAGAGAAGGCACCAAATACCCTTCCGGTATTTACTTCATTTTTATACAACGTATCTAGATGGTCGTCCAAAAAAGTATACTTGAATGGTTCATTGGGTGCAAACCGGTTCCAAACCTGTTCAAGACTGGCGATGGTTTGTTGCGGATTTTCAGCATCAATCCGGACATTCGCAAAGCCGGAAAAATTGTTGATACCCCCTTCCTGACTAAAAAGAACAAAAGGTGTTATCTGTTCTTTAAGCGACATATAATTAAAATTTTTTACGACTCCAACGATTGTTAATTCAACGACCGTAGGGGGATTCCCAAACGTGGTTGTAAGTCTTGTTCCTATAGGATTTTCAATATTCATTAATGCGGCCGTTTGTTCATTGATGATAATTGACAAGGAATCATTGTAATCTTTTGAAAAACTTCTTCCTTTTTTAATTTCAAACTCCAGTGTCTTTGAATACTCATCATCAATAGCCATTGCGTTAGTGGTTAATACCTCACTTTTGCCGGGGGCCTGAAAGTTTATTCCAAAGTATTGATTAATGGGGAGCGCACCCGATGCGGCAACGGATTGAACGGATGCAATGGATCGAAGTTCTTCAAGAAATGATTCTTCCTTTTCCTGCAAAATATTGGTGCGCTCAATCACCAGTAAATTTTCCTTGTTGTAACCAAGATCTTTATTCTTGATGAAATCAAGTTGATCCTTTACCACGAGGGTACCGATAATCAGTACAAGCGATATCGTGAATTGGATAACCACCAGTGAGTTTCTTAACACTGAAGAATTTTTATTGGTCGCCAGGCGGCCTTTCATAATGGTGATCGGGTTGAAGGATGATAAAACAAAAGCTGGATAAAACCCTGCCAGTAAACCAATCAGAATAGTCAACACCAGTAACAGACCTGTGAGGATCGGATTTCCAAAGGGAACTGTCAAAGACTTTCCAACCAACAAATTAAAACCGGGCAAAAACAATTGCACCAGTACCAACGCAAGTACCATGGCCATACTGGCGGTCACCATCGCTTCAGCAATAAACTGACTGATGAGTTGCCTTTGAAAAGAACCCAGTGATTTTCGGATGCCGACTTCTTTGGCACGCTCAGTTGAGCGCGCTGTTGCCAGATTCATAAAATTGATACACGCTATCACCAGAATGAGGACAGCCACAATAATCAAAATATAAATATCGTTGATATTGCCTCCCGGTTTCAATTCAGATTGATATTCAACCGGATCAAGATGAATTTTGGTTAACGGGATCAGACTGTATTTGTAGCCATTGCCCGCTGCGGTATATTCTTCAAATGTAGTATTGAGACCAGCCTCAATCTGCGGTGCAGCATAGGTTTCCACTAAACCTGGAAACAGGCTTTCAACCCTGGCAGGGTCAGTTCCCGGTGCCAATTCAAGATACATTTGGGTGGAGAAGGATGTGAAATTAGTATTGTTCGCTATAAAGGGTAGGGTACTCATAGCACCGATGAAGTCAAATTCGAAATGCGAGTTCTCCGGAACATCAGCACAAACACCTGAAACTTCCAATTCACCGAAATCAGTTATTAATGTTTTACCGATGGGGTTTTCATCACCAAAATATTTTTTAGCCGTACTTGCAGTTAGTACAAGTGATTGTGGTGTACTCAAAACAATATTGGACTCACCTTTTAAAAGGGGAATGGAAAAGATCTCAAAAAAAGTTGAATCTGCCAGTATGAAACGGGTTTCTTCAAAAACTTTCTCCTCCCGCTCATTCACATACCGTACCTGTACCGGTATATTATTGCGACCCCCAAAAAATCGTACTGCGTTCCTGACTTCCGGAACATCAGTGATCAATACATCCGAGAACGAGTGCGGCACCACTGCATAATTGGTGACATGATCCGGATAGCTTCTTTCCAGAACTACCTTGAATAGATTTTCACTTTTTTCATGGAACCGGTCAAAAGAAAATTCATGGACGACGTGCAAGCTAAGGAGAATAAAACAAGCCAGTCCAATCGCTAGTCCGACGATATTGATGACCGAGTAAACTTTATTCTTTAGGATACTACGTAAGGCGATTTTGAAGTAGTTCTGAAGCATGCTCAGTTACGGCAATTCTTATGCCACCCAGACAGCGGTACAGGGGCTCATAATAATGGTCTGGTGAAAAGTACTGTCCGCTTTAGGGATTCTAAAGTTCGATTGCGGACGGTTAATTTTTGAGCATTTTAAGCAGCGTAGTCAATCGTTTTTTCAGGTTTCTTCTGTCAACAATGAAATCAAGGAAGCCATGTTCAAGAACGAATTCTGCACTCTGAAAGCCCTTGGGTAAATCCTTCCCGATGGTTTCGCGGATAACACGCGGACCAGCAAAGCCAATCAAAGCTCCCGGTTCAGCAATATTAAAATCACCAAGCATAGCATACGATGCTGTAACACCGCCTGTAGTGGGATCCGTTAATAACGAGACGTATGGGATTTTCGCCTGATCTAATTGGGCAAGCCGTGCCGAAGTTTTTGCCATTTGCATCAGGGATAAACCAGCCTCCATCATCCGGGCACCACCGGATCGGGAGATCATGATAAAAGGTCGTTTATGTTGTAAACTATAAGCAATCGCCCGGGCAATCTTTTCACCTACTACAGATCCCATAGACCCACCAATGAAACTAAAGTCCATGCAGGAGACAACAACTTCAATTCCTCCCATCTTTCCGTGGGCAGACCGTACAGCGTCTTTCAACTTCGACTTTTCCTGTGATTCTTTTATGCGTTTTGGATAGGGCTTGGTATCGTTAAATTTTAAAGGGTCTGCCGATTCCATATTTGCATCCAATTCTGAAAACTTGCCGTCGAAAAGGATATCGAAATACTCAGCTGATCCGATACGAACATGGAACTCTTCGTCAGGTACCACATATGCGTTGTTCTTTAATTCACGCGTATGAACGATTTTACCACTTGGGGATTTAAACCAAAGCCCATCAGGAACTTCCCGTTTTGATTCGGTTGGCGTTAGAATTCCCTTATTTGTACGCTTAAACCAAGGCATAATCTTTCGTTTTGAAGGGGTAAAAGTAAAACCTATGCACGATAGTACAAGGTATTCACCATCTCTTTTAATTCAACAGAATCCATTTTATAAAGACTAAAACAAAAAAGCCATTCTGGATTGTCAGAATGGCTTTCATGTAAGTAACTTTTATTATAATTTTTCTTTGATTCTGGCGGCTTTACCTTGTCTGCCTTTCATGTAATAAAGTTTCGCTCTGCGTACTTTACCACGCTTAATCATTTCAATTTTATCAATTATAGGTGAAAGTAATGGGAAAATACGCTCCACACCAATACCATTGGAAATCTTTCTTACCGTAAAAGTTTCTCCATTAGAGTTGCCTCCCCTGCGTTGGATGACTACACCCTGAAACTGCTGGATACGCTCTTTGCTACCCTCTTTAATTTTTACGTGTACGTTTACCGTGTCACCTGCTTTAAATTCAGGTAAATTTTCGCGATTCGCACCGAATTCGCGCTCAACAAGTTTTATCATATCAGCCATTGCTCCAGCTATTAAAAATGGACTGCAAATGTATGGAAAGAATTCATAAATGCGAAACGCCCTTTCGAATAAAAATGAGCCATTTTAAGCATAAGGATCAATTTCACGGCCTTTCATCAATCCCGGTCTTTTTTGAGTAGTTCGTTCCATGGATTTTTCATGGCGCCAATGCTCAATATTGGCTTCATGCCCTGAAGTGAGTACCTCCGGAACCCGCCACCCTTTATATTCAGCAGGCCGGGTGTAAACCGGTGGCGCAATCAGATCATCCTGGAAGGAGTCATGCAGGGCGGATGTCTCGTCAGATAAAACCCCGGGTATTAGTCGGATAATCGCATCAGAAACCACTGCAGCGGCGAGTTCACCACCTGAAAGCACATAATCTCCAATACTGATCTCTCGGGTGATCAAATGCTCCCGAACACGCTCATCAACCCCTTTGTAATGTCCGCATAAAAGCACCAGATTTTTGGTTAACGACAATTGATTGGCAAGGGTTTGTGTAAAAAGCTCACCATCCGGACTCATGTAAATGATGTCATCATACTCACGTTTTTCTTTCAGGGCAGAAAGACAACGGTCGATGGGTTCAATCATCATGACCATTCCTGCACCGCCTCCATAAGCATAATCATCGACGGCTTTGTGCTTTCCGGTAGCGTATTCTCTGAGGTCAATGATATTAACCGTCACCAATCCCTTTTGCTGAGCTCTTTTTAAGATCGAATCATTAAACGGACTTTCTATCAGTCGGGGGAGGCAGGTTATAATATCAATGTGCATTTGGGGACGCTAAATTTCAATGAATTTAAGTATTCATTTCCAGGAATCCTTCAGGCAAATTCACCAGAATGGTCTTTTTGTCTTTGTTGATTTCTTTTATGAAAGGGCCATTTTCAGGGATTAATACTTCATTCGATTCTTTTTTAACCACCAGCAGCCGATTGGCACCTGCCGTAATGATTTCTTCCAAAATTCCCAGCAACCCGGAAACTTCATCTGCCACGGAAAAGCCAATGATCTCATCATCATAATACGATCCTTCAGGAAGTATCGATCTTACTGATTTCTGAAGAAAAACCTTTTTTGCACCGATTCCCCTGGCATCTTCCACTGAACTGATGTCTTCAAATTTAATAATGACTTTATCACCGTGTCCCGCATAGGATTCGATAAAATGGGGGACTAACTGGCCATCAAATTCAATGAAAAGAGCAGCAACCTCTTCTAAATTATAATCACCCTCCAGAGAAAAGTGAACATCTCCCTTTAATCCATGCGGCTTTTTGATCAAGCCAATCTGAAAATAATCTGAATGGTCCATTGGGTTTTAGCTAAAAAAAATGCCTATACGAATTCGTACAGGCATTTTAAATGTTCATTTCAAAAATTATGCTTTTTCCTCGGTCGCTTCTGGTGCATCACCTGATGCTTCTGCTACTGGCGCTTCCTCGGTTGCAGCAGCAGGAGTTTCACCTTCTGTAGTTACATCACCTTCTGCGGGAGCTTCACCTTCTGCAGGAGCTGCTTCTGCTACGGGTTCTTCAACCACAATGTTCTTTTTAGCGATTGCTTCTGCACGAGCTTCCTTAATCTTGGTTTCAGCTTCCTTACGTGCTTTGGCTACAGATTCTTTAGAATCTGAAAGCTTATCCTTTTTAGACTGGATTTTTGCTTCTTTTGCATTTTTCCACTCTTCGAGCTTTTTGTCGGCTGCTTCCTGGGTCAACGCTCCTTTTATAACACCGATTTGAAGGTGTTTTTGGAACAAAATTCCACGATACGAAAGCATTGCTTTTACAGTATCAGTGGGTTGGGCACCCTTCATTACCCAATGAAATGCCCGATCATCTAATAAATCGATAGTGGCAGGGTTGGATAGGGGATTATACGTCCCGATTTTCTCAATAAAGCGACCATCACGTGGTGCTCTGGCATCGGCTACGACTACATCGTACATTGCCATTTTCTTACGCCCTCTGCGGGCTAGTCTGATTTTTACAGCCATTGTTAAATTTTAAAGTTTCGGAACACGTCCATTTTTTAAAAGATTGCAAAGATACAGGAATTTTTAAAGATGTCAATCCCCAGGAGGGAAGTTAGGAACAGGAGTTTTAAAAGTTAAATATTCGTTTAAGCGGTTATTCAGTTTTTACTTACCTGATTAAGTGATTACATTTACTTCCTTATCACAATTTATGGACAAGTTTTCGTATATCTCCAATGCTGATGTCGGGTATCTCGACCAGCTTTATCAAAGTTACAAACAAGACCCCTCTTCAGTAGATCCTACCTGGCAAAAGTTTTTTGAAGGATATGATTTCTCGCTGGCACGCTTCGGAGAGAACGGTGCTTCAGAGGCTGGCCCCAGCATCAAAGAGACCCAGGTACGGAATATGATTTTTGCCTATCGTTCTTTTGGTCATTTAAAATCCGATACGAATCCTGTTCGGAAAAGAAGAAACCATCAGGTCCATCTCGATCCTAATTTTTTTGGATTAAACGAAGCAGATCTTGAAAGTGAATTTGATGTGGGTAGTGAGATCGGACTTGGCAGAACAACCTTACGGAAAATTATAGATAAGCTACAAACGGTTTACTTAGGTAAAGTCGGATTTGAGTATAACTACATACGGAATGACGATATCAGAAGCTGGTTCTTTGATCGTTGCGAAAATCAATATTATAAGAACAATCCAAGCATTGAAGAGAAAAAAGCAATTTTAAATAAACTCAATGAGGCTGTAGTTTTTGAAAACTTTTTGCATACCAAATTCCTGGGACAAAAAAGATTTTCGTTAGAAGGTGGGGAGAATACAATTCCCGCATTGCAATCGATTATAAATGAAGCAGCTGCAGCAGATGTGAAGGAGGTAGTGATTGGTATGGCCCATCGGGGAAGATTAAATGTACTCTCCAATATCCTGGGTAAAACGTATGAGCAAATTTTTTCGGAGTTCGAAGGAAACGCCAACCTGGATGCTACCATGGGTGATGGTGATGTAAAATACCATCAGGGATATGCCGGTCATATTGATACGCCATCGAAAAATAAAATCTATGTCAAGCTGACACCCAATCCTTCCCACCTGGAAGCGGTTGATCCATTGGTGCTAGGCTATACCCGCGGTCAGATTGATGATGAATATCGGGGTGATCTTAAAAAAGCAATGGCAATTCTTGTTCATGGTGATGCAGCAATTGCCGGACAGGGAATTTTGTACGAGATCGTCCAAATGTCCGGGCTTCCGGGATACAATACCGGCGGAACAATTCACTTTGTTATTAATAATCAGGTTGGCTTCACTACCGACTATGATGATGCCCGCACTTCCATTTATTGTACCGACCTGGCGAAAATTGTTGATGCGCCTGTACTTCATGTGAATGGTGATGATGCCGAAGCAGTGACCTTCTGCTGTAAACTGGCAGTCGATTATCGCCAAAAGTTTGGTCAGGATATCTTTATTGATATGCTTTGTTACCGCCGTCATGGTCATAATGAAAGTGATGAGCCAAAATTTACACAACCCAAACTTTATAACCTGATTGCTAAACATCCGAACCCACGGGAAGTGTATTCAAAGATTCTCGTAGAGCGCGGGGATGTAGATGCGCAACTTGCCGCTGAAATGGATAAAACATTTCGCAGTCAGTTGCAGGATCGGCTGAACGATGTGAAACAAAAGAAACTTCCATACAAAGTTCAGAAGATTGAAGAAGAGTGGCACAAATTAAGAAAATCAGTACCGGAAGATTTTGACCAATCCCCAACCACTGGCATTAAGAAATCGATAATTGAAAAAATCGGAAAGGCACTCACCACTATTCCGGAAGGCTTTAAGCCGATAAAACAAATTGAAAAACTTCTGAAAGATCGGAAAGCTGCTTTTTTTGATAAAAAGGAATTAGGCTGGGCAGAAGCTGAATTACTTGCCTACGGTTCGTTACTGGCTGAGAATCGAATCGTCAGAATGTCTGGTCAGGACGTAAAACGCGGAACCTTCTCGCATCGACATGCCTACATCATGGATGAGAATGCCAATGAATATTACTGCAATCTCGACCATATCGATAAAAACCAAAAGAAATTTGAAATCTACAATTCCCTGCTCTCTGAATTTGGGGTATTGGGATTTGAATATGGATATGCGTTAGCCTCACCTATGGCACTTGTACTATGGGAAGCTCAATTTGGTGATTTTGTGAATGGTGCGCAGGTAATGATCGATCAATTTATCGCCAGTGCGGAGTCAAAATGGCAACGCATGAATGGATTGGTTATGTTGTTACCCAATGGGTATGAGGGACAAGGCCCCGAACACTCCAGTGCCCGCCCGGAACGATTCCTGCAACTTTCTGCCGAATACAATATGGTGGTTGCAAACCCGACAACTCCAGCCAATATTTTCCATTTATTACGCAGACAGGTGGCCTGGGAATTTAGAAAGCCATGCATTGTTTTTACACCTAAATCATTGCTTCGCCATCCGGACGTTATTTCTCCGATTGAGGACTTCACTTCAGGTGGTTTTATTGAAGTGCTCGATGATGCAGATGTTACGGCGAAAAATGTGAAGAAATTAATTTTATGTTCCGGTAAAATCTATTACGATTTGCTGGAACATCGCCGTAAGAAGAAAATAAAGGATACCGCCCTTGTTCGAATGGAACAACTGCATCCTTTCCCAGAGAAGCAAGTCAATGCTATTCTTAAAAAATATAAAAACGCAAAACTCCTATGGGTGCAGGAAGAACCGGCTAATATGGGATATTGGAGTTATATCTTGCGGTGGATTCCTGAAGGAATCAAACTTGTTTCACGTAAAGTAAGTGCATCTCCTGCAACCGGTTTTTCAAAAGTGCACAAAGTGGAACAGGAAAAAATTATCAATACAGCGTTTGAAATTTAATCAACAACTTTAAATAAAATTATCAATGGGAGTACCAGTAAACGTTCCCTCTGTAGGTGAATCAATAACAGAAGTAACCATCGCCAGTTGGACAAAAAAGGATGGCGACTTTGTTGAAATGGATGAAATCATCGCCGAGCTCGAATCCGACAAAGCCACTTTTGAACTAACTGCACCACAAGCCGGCAAATTAAAAATTGTTAAACAAGAAGGTGATGTGGTTCCGATAGGGGAGTTGCTCTGCGAACTTGAACCAGCAGAAAAAACTGCAGCTACCCCAGATGCCAAAAAGACGGCTGACTCAAAACCCTCAGGAACTGCAGCTGGTAAACCTACCAAAACAGGAGCCGTGAAAGAGATGAAAGTGCCAACGGTTGGCGAATCAATTTCAGAAGTTGTCATTTCTACCTGGCTAAAGAAAGATGGCGATATTGTTCGGTTGGATGAGATTATTGCAGAGGTAGAATCGGATAAAGCTACTTTCGAATTACCAGCTGAAGCAACCGGGATGTTGACCATCGTAGCCACTGAAGGGACTACCCTACCCATTGGGGGACTGATTTGTAAAATTGAAGTAATGGAAGGGGTAGGTGAAGAAGACACTTCGACATCATCCCAATCAAGTGAATCGAGTTCAGATCCGACTGGTGATAAAAGTTATGCTGCCGGACACCCATCTCCTGCCGCTTCGAAGATCCTTGCTGAAAAAGGAATTTCTGCGGAGCAAGTTAAAGGAACCGGAGTCGGAGGCCGTATCACCAAAGAAGATGCTGCCAATGCCAGTGCTTCCTCTAAGACATCTGCCCCGTCACAAGCATCAGCCCCTGCAGCTGCATCCGGAGCACGCAATCAGCGTAGAGAAAAGATGACCTCTTTGCGAAAAACGATTTCAAGAAGACTGGTTTCCGTTAAAAATGATACGGCCATGCTTACCACTTTTAATGAGGTAAACATGAAGCCAATTATGGATTTACGTTCGAAGTATAAAGAACAGTTTAAGGAAAAGTATGGTGTCGGATTAGGGTTTATGTCCTTTTTTACAAAAGCGGTTTGTATCGCATTGAAAGAATGGCCTGCAGTAAATGCTCAGATTGACGGAGAGGAAATTGTTTATAACGATTATTGTGATGTGTCCATCGCGGTTTCTACACCACGTGGATTGGTGGTACCCGTCATTCGGAATGCGGAGTCGATGTCATTCCAGGAGATAGAAGCAGAAGTGGTCCGTCTGGCAACGCGTGGTCGTGATGGAAAACTTTCCATCGATGAAATGACCGGAGGAACTTTCTCCATAACCAATGGTGGTATTTTTGGTTCGATGTTATCAACACCAATTTTGAACCCACCACAATCTGCTATTCTGGGAATGCATAACATCGTGCAGCGTCCGATGGCTGTAAATGGTGAAGTAAAAATTCTTCCAATCATGTACCTGGCACTATCCTATGATCACCGGGTGGTAGACGGTCGTGAGTCAGTAAGTTTCTTGGTGCGGGTGAAAGAGTTACTGGAAGATCCGGGAAGACTTTTACTTTCTATTTAATTATCCGTCTGACCACGCCTTGGTCTGTGTTCTCACGGATCAGAGTGGTGTAACTAAGTAAGGTTCGTGAAGACACGAACCTTGGCCAAATAGGGTTCGTGAAGACACGAACCCTGGCGAAAAATAATATAATTAAATGGTCAGTGAGGACACTGACCTTGGAATGGATTAAATAATATAATTAAATGGTCAGTGAGGACACTGACCAGGGCACTCAAATTAAACAAGTATTCATGGATTATCAGGTAGTAGTTATTGGTTCCGGTCCGGGTGGTTATGTTGCTGCCATTCGCTGTGCACAACTTGGATTTAAAACGGCCATCATCGAGAAGTATGATACCCTTGGCGGAACCTGTTTGAATGTCGGTTGTATTCCTTCTAAGGCATTACTCGATTCCTCCGAACATTATCACAACGCAACCCACACGTTTAAAGAGCATGGTATTGACATTACCGCACCAAAAGTAAACCTGAAGCAAATGATCAGTCGAAAGGCAAGTGTGGTAAAACAAACCTGCGATGGCATCAATTATCTGATGAAGAAAAATAAAATTGATGTTCATCAGGGAGTTGGATCTTTTGTTGATAAAAACACCATCGCTATATCTAAAGACGGTAAAGACAAAAAAATAACGGCCAACAAGATAATTATCGCCACAGGTTCAAAGCCCACACCTCTTCCATTTGCACCCTTTGATAAAAAACGAATTATTTCCAGTACGGAAGCATTGGAATTAAAAGAAGTACCCAAACATCTGATCGTTGTAGGCGGTGGAGTGATCGGCCTGGAATTGGGTTCGGTATACCTGCGACTGGGTTCAAAAGTTACCGTTGTTGAATTCATGGACAGTATTATTCCAACCATGGACGCATCGCTTGGAAAGGAATTGTTAAAAGTTTCGAAGAAACAAGGAATGGAATTCTATCTCGGTCATAAAGTGACAGAAATAAAAAATAAAGGAAAAGAAGTTACGCTAAAGATTGAAGATAAATCCGGTAAGCAAATTGATCTGAAAGGTGATTATTGTTTGGTGAGTATCGGAAGAAGGCCGTATACCGAAGGACTTGCTTTGGACAAAGTTGGAATAGAATTAGAACGCGGACAAATACCAGTTGATGATCATTTGAAAACCAAAGTTGATCATATTTATGCAATCGGTGATGTGGTACGGGGTGCGATGCTCGCGCACAAAGCGGAAGAGGAAGGTGTGATGGTAGCCGAACAGATGGCTGAACAAAAACCGCACATTAATTATGCATTGATTCCTGGTGTCGTGTATACCTGGCCCGAAGTGGCAAGTGTAGGTTATACAGAAGAACAGCTCAAGAAAGATGGAAAAGCGTACAAGGTTGGTAACTTTCCATTCAAGGCATTAGGCCGCGCCCGGGCCAGCATGGATGTAGATGGTTTTGTAAAAGTATTGGCAGACAAACAGACCGATGAAATTTTAGGCGTACACATTATCGGGGCACGGGCAGCTGATATGATTGCCGCAGCTGTTACTGCGATGGAATACCGTGCTTCTGCGGAAGATGTTTCCCGGATGTCGCATGCACATCCAACGTATATGGAGGCAGTGAAGGAAGCGTGCCTGGCAGCTACCGAGAATAGACCGTTGCATATTTAACGACTCATCCGTCGGACTGCTCTTTACAATTATAATTCAGCGGTCAGACGGATTGATAGACCAAGGAAACAGGTGCCACTGAGGTCGTGTCACCCAACCGCCTTCCTCAAAAAATAATTCATTTCTCCCCGGATGCCGAGTGCTAATACGATTGGAATTAAGGAATAATGCAATTGTTGCGGAAGCAGGTACCAAAACAACAGGGTCGCAAAGGCAATTATGCCGGCTATGCCTAAATAGGTACTCACCCATTTCCGATTCTTAAGTAAGGCAAACGCCACAATAAGATTGGTCGGCAATGCCCATAACAAATTGAAATTTTTTGCAGCAGCGTTGTGATCCGTTGCGACCCAAAGTAACAGGAGCAACAAACCAATCAAGCCTGTAATCCCAAATAGAACAGAATCAAACCAGCGGGTAAGTTTCTTTCGTTTCCAGTCGCGAAAGGAAATAAACAATGTGATGAAAAGAATGACTCCGAATACAATCAGCGGATGAGGAAGTCCGGAAATCGGTTCTTCCGGACGCGATTCATATTTATTGACCTTTTCTTTTACCAGTGGAACAGTATTTCCCCCAGTATCTATGGATGCATGATCAAAAGAGGACTCTACATAATCTGGCAAGAACATATAATCATAAGGCGATGCCTTCTTATCCATTGGTAACCCCAGACAAATGTCAATTCCTAAATCTCCCCAGGGTTGTTGATCCAGATACAAATCCGTCAGGTTTCGGATGGTGTAATTGGTTTTTATAAAACTACCATCAAAGGAAACGGCATCACCAAAAACAGTGACTAACACATCGCGCATTTTGGTTGAGCAATTATCATAGAAATAATCATAGCGATAATGCTCATTTTCCGGTTCCCGGTTCCATAGCAGGTATTCAAACAGTTTTTGCTTTTGATCTTGTGTCAGATTTAAAACCTGCTCGTGGACATACCGGTTATAATAGATGTAGTAATTCTCGAATAGTTGATAGTCGTAAACCCCGAGCTTATAATAGAGATAACCACGTGCAAAATTGAGGTAAAAATTTGGCTGGTTGAAATCAAAAACCCCATAATTATAGGCTTCATTGATTCCATTCACTGGATCATAAATGCGAAAAGCACTGTGGCCAAAAGCGGAATATAGTTCGCCCTGCCAGGGCCCACAGGTGATGACAGAGATTTCTGCCTTTTCCGATAAGGTTCTGGATTGAGCCTGTATAAGCGAGCTGATACCAACCAATAGTAATAGAACAAAAAACCGCATACTGTAATTTTATACCGGCTAAGATAATGGCAAACAACCATTATTAATAACTTTACACGCTGCATGGTAGGAAGTATTCAGGATGGATTGAATTTGGGGTCACGGCTGTCTTTCAGTAAGATGGTGAATGCCTCGCGAATTTTGTATTCCTATCAGAAATCTCGCATTACAAAGCAGCCCGTGATTTCGGGATTACCGGTAAGTATTTCTTTTGAACCGACGACTTCCTGCAATTTACGCTGCCCGGAATGTCCCAGCGGGCTACGTTCCTTCACACGGCCCACCGGTATGTTAGATCAGTCATTATTTAAAAATACCATTGATCAACTTGCAAAAACTTTAAATTATCTCACATTTTATTTCCAGGGAGAACCGTACTTACATCCTCAATTTTTGGAGATGGTCAACTATGCATCTTCAAAAGGAATCTATACGGCCACTTCCACAAATGCACATTATCTGAAAGATGAAACCTCAAGGGCCACCATCGAATCGGGGTTGGATCGCCTGATTATCTCCATTGACGGAACTACTCAAAATAGCTATTCGTCCTATCGCGTGGGTGGGAAATTGGATACGGTTATTGAGGGAACAAAAAATATTCTTGCCTGGAAAAAGAAACTCGGTGCAAAAACACCACATACGATTTTTCAATTTCTGGTTGTAAAACCGAATGAGCACCAGGTTCCGGAAGTATACAAGCTCGCGAAGGAATTAGGGGTTGATCAAGTGGTCTTAAAAACTGCACAGATTTATGATTATAAAAGTGGCTCGGATTTAATTCCGACCATTGAAAAATATTCACGGTACAAAAAACAATCTGATGGCAGTTACGCAATAAAAAATAAATTGCTCAACCAGTGCTGGAAGATGTGGCACAGCTGCGTGATCACCTGGGATGGAAAGGTTGTTCCTTGTTGTTTCGATAAAGATGCCCAATTTGAAATGGGGGACCTTACTAAAAATTCATTTGAAGAAATCTGGTTTGGAAAAAAGTATGAAGCATTCAGGGCCAGTTTACTTCGTTCACGAAGCGAAATAGAAATCTGTAAAAATTGTACAGAAGGATTAAAGGTATTTGCAGAAACGTAACTAATTAGCTGATTAGTTAATTAGCAAATGTTTATGGACTCGGTGTCAACCCTCATATCATTGGTATTGGTATCCGGCTGTCATCTGTACGATTGGACTCTGGCTTCAGTTTGCAACTGAAGCCTTGCCAACAATAACAGTTTGTAACTGTGACTTCTAGCTGATCCGAAGTTCAAAATTCTGCTTATTTAGAAGCTTAAGTCACCCACTTCCTGCCGGCAGCCAACAGACTTATGCTAGTCACCGGTTTCTATATGTATAAATCTTAAAATTTTTATACACATGATTATGCGCATAAATTTAAAAATATTTATGCGCACACTTTTTTCTGTCTCCGCTGAGGCTCCTGACGGGAACTCTGGCGGTTAACCCATGAAAAATTTATTTCTTTAAAATTGGAACTGATTCCTCAGGTTTGCAAGGATGCATCATTTGTGCATCGGCTAATTAACAAATTAGCGTATTGATTAAAGTCCCCGGGATTTGATATCCGCTTCAATTCGGGCAAGATCAAGGGCACCACATTTCGAACAACCCGTTGAACAGGCTACCTTCGAGGTCATGTTTTTATAAAACAGTCTTCCTACGTAAAAGACCGCTCCTAAAAATGTTAATCCGATGATGATCTCCTGAATCATATGACAAATTTACGAAATCCATCCAACCGCAGCAACCCGTCGTCTTTCGTTGCGGAATAACCTGTCCGACCGCTCCAAGCGTTCTGACGGATACGCTTGAATACCGTACAGACACCTAAGAATAGCTTCCGGCGGAGTACCGTTTTCATTGGATCTCTGAAGGCACCTTATTTCCACCAATACTCCTGAATGAGGGCAAGCATTTCAGGTTGAACAGCGCATCCGGCACATAGCTCCCCGCCAAAAATAAAATTGTTACCACCTTTAAAATCGGTGACAATTCCACCTGCTTGTTGTACCAAAAAAGTACCTGCAGCAACATCCCAGGAGTTGAGATTGTATTCAAAAAATCCCTCCAAACGACCACTCGATACATAGGCTAAATCGATCGCCGCACTTCCAAATCGTCGTATCCCGTGGGTTTTGGTAAGAAAGTCCTTAATGATTTCAAGATACGCATCCCGTTTATCGAAATAGTAATACGGGAAGCCGGTTGCGAAAAGGCTTTCATTTAATGTTTTTACTTTTGAAACATTGATGATCGTGTTATTGCACTGCGCTTGTCGTCCCTTGCTTGCATGGTAGCATTCATTTCGATTAACATCATGAATAACACCCAGCACCATTTCATCCTGATAGGAGAGGCCAACGCTAATGGCATACACAGGAACACGATGGATAAAATTGGTGGTACCATCCAGGGGATCAATGATCCAATTGTATTCCTTACTTTTTTTTGAAATAGTACCTTCTTCTGTAATAAAACCAGCCTCTGGAATTAATTGCTGAAGGCGCTGTACAAGCTTTATTTCTGCTTGTTTATCGACATATGAAACCAGATTATTAAATCCTTCTTTTTGTTCGATCGCCTCTGGTGAGAACTGTTCGCTTTCTTTTTGAATAAAAGCGCCAACTTCTAGACACAGTGCTGCTACATCGTTTTCTACCTGTGAAAGGTCTACCATAAGAAATCTATAATAAAGTTATCCGGGTTCAATTACACAACATCATCTTTCGCATATTGTTCCTTTCCCCCCAGAATAATTACAATTTCGCCTTTTACTTCCTTTGCTTCAAAATGTGCCAACACTTTTTCGATGCTGCCATTCACCGTCTCTTCATAAATTTTAGTTAGCTCCCGCGATACAGAAACGGTTCTATTGGTACCGAACGTTTCTCCAAATTGTTTCAACGTTTTGATTAGCCGGTACGGTGATTCGTAAAAAATCATAGTGCGTTCTTCTTCAGCTAATTCGTGGAGACGTGTTTGTCTTCCTTTTTTGACAGGCAGAAAGCCCTCAAAAATAAAGCGGTCAGTTGGGAGTCCTGATTTGACAAGGGCGGGAATTAAGGCTGTTGCCCCGGGGAGGCACTCAATTTTTATATTGGCATCCACGCAGGCACGTGCCAATAAAAATCCGGGGTCACTTATTCCGGGTGTACCGGCATCGGATATTAACGCCATCACCTCTCCATTTTTTATACGCTCTATAATTCCATTCAATACTTTGTGTTCATTGAAATTATGAAAACTTTGTAAAGACTTTTTGATTTGATAATGCTTTAAAAGAATACCAGAGGTCCGTGTGTCCTCCGCCAGAATCGTATCTACCTGCTGGAGCACTTCAAGTGATCGCAAGGTTATGTCTTTCAAATTTCCAATGGGCGTTGGAACTAAATACAAGGAAGTTTTTTGTTCGTGGTTCATTCGGCCAGGCGATCGATTTCCGCGGCAAGTTGTCGGTCTTTTTCGGTAACGATATTGCCAGCATCGTGTGTTGACAATTCAAAATCTACCTGGTTCCAGGTGTTGGTCCAGGTTGGGTGGTGATTCATCTTTTCTGCGGCTATTGCTACACGGGTCATAAACCCAAACGCCCGCGAAAAATCCTTAAAAGTGAACGATTTAATTAGCTTATTATTTTTCTCAACCCACATACGTACTACTAAACTATTAAAACTTTCGAAAATTGCGTGGTGGAATTGCGGAGAAAAAATGTATTAAAGTGCAATTAACCCTTCAATAGTCGAGGCCTGTACGTAAATATTGATAACCGATTGGCTGGAAGGCATCATCATTTCTACCGAAATACTGGTATAGTTTCCCTTTTTGGATGTTTTTTCCTGGATGGTATGATTCGTGAACAGTTTTTTTACCTCTTCCCGCTGTGAATCCGGTACAATAAATTTAAACATATACAAGGATGGCCAGGCATAGTGCTTTTCCAGTTTTTCACGAAATGACTCTAACCAGTTTGCATCCATTTTAGTAGCAATAAAAAAGTTCGTCAGGACTACCCAACGAACTTATTAATTTTTATTAACCTTTAATAGAACTTGTATCGTTCATCAACGATATCTGATTTTTCCTTGATTGCTTCAGCAATGTTGTAGGATTGATTTTTCGCAGTCTGCAATAATTGTGTTTTATAAACAGTAAAGTCTGCAATCGCTGGTGCGATGGTTTTGTTCTGCATTTCAATAATGACAACTCCATTTTCGCCGGCAAAAGGTTTTGAACGTGCTCCGTTTTCAAGTGAAAACGCTACCCCGACAGATTTTGGGTCAAATCCGACCGTTGGCATTGAGTTTGTGTTAAGCTTTAAGCTGTTGTTTGTAAATACACTAGCATCATCTCCAAACTTAACAGCAAGCTCATCGAGCGAACCTGAGAAAGTGGTTAATTTTTCAGTAATTTGTACAGCTTTTTTCTCATTCTTTACTGCAGGAGTGATTTCGTCTTTCACAGATTCCAGGGGTTTATACCCTTTCTCCAGTTCACCGGTCATTACCGCAACAACATACTGATCATTGAGGTCAAATACTTGAGAAACCTTGCCTACAGACCCATCTCTGAATAGCCACTGTACAATTTGTCTAGCTTCTCCTAATGCACCAATTCTTCTATCAGCAGCACCAATTGTTTTTGCATCCATGGGAATAACTCCTTCGTTGGCAGCCTTTTCTTTAAAGGCCGATACCCCCTCCAGGTCTACCGCAAATAATTCAGCCTTCCGAAGAGCATCATTAATTGAAGCGTCACCAGGAGTTATTTCACGATCGATTTCTGCAATGCTATAATAGGTATTGTCTTTCAGTCCGGTAACATCAATAATATGGTATCCAAATTCCGTTTCAACCACATCATTTAAGGGACCGGTTTTCGTTGCACCAAATACAGCATTTTCAAAGGGCTCAACCATACCTCCGGTTGAGAACCATCCCAGGTCACCGCCTTGCGAGGCGGTTCCATCCGTACCGTGTTCTCTTGCCATTGTAGCAAAATCGGCTCCGGCCTTGATGTCGGCTAAAATTTTTCTGGCTTTTTCTTTCGCTGCACTCTTTGCTTCATCCGTTTCATCATCCCAACGGATAAGAATATGGCTGGCACGTGCATTGTAAATTGTATCTTTTCCGATGGAGGAGATCTTAATTATTTTATATGATCCGGCATCTCTAAAAGGTCCCATAATTGTCCCTTCAATAATAGATGGCGAAATGTAGCTCGGTAGCTCCGAAGGTGAAAGTCTCCTAAAGGCATTGTCACGGGTATCCGCATTGACAATTGCAAATGTCGAATCATCCTCCGTTTTGCTCAAATCATTAATCATATCAACAAGTTCCTGACGAATTGCCAGGGAATCTTCACGTGAAGGCACCACCGGAAAGGAGATATAACTAAGATCACGTGTATGTTCCGTTTTGTATTTCTCCTTGTTCTTATTGTAATAATCTTTCAGGTCAGCATCCGTAACACTTACCGCTGAATCTTTAATTGCATAGTAGGGGACATACAAATATTTTACCTCCGCTACATCCGTTTGCAAATGGTATTCTTTTTCTGCTTCAGCCTTCGTAACGTAGTTAGTAGAGACCAACAAATTTTCATACTTGATGCGTTGACGGCCAGGACCCAATTCACGTTGGAACAATTCCCAGCGGACACGTTGCTCAGTGCCGATCGGCATTTCATTTACATTTTGTAAATAACTAACGACTTTATCTTTATCAAATTGACCTGCTTCGTTTAGGAAAATTGGAGTCGACTTCAGGTTAGGATCAACATTTTTCCCCTGAATCATATCCCAAACCTCTTCGCTCGTTACCTGAACGCCAATTTTCTTGTATTGCTGCTCAATAGCATTCCGAACTATCAACATTTCCCAGGCTTGTTGCTGGAGGAGTGGCTTTTTCATTTTCACCTGGCTCACGACCGAAGTTCAGAATATAGTTCGCTTCGCGCTCTTGTACAGCTGCCTGATATTCTTCAAGGCTGATCGTGTTTCCGGCGATTTCACCAACATTGGTGTTTTGCCCCATCAAAATGGAGTTGTTTCCAAGCAAATCACTAAGTGTAAATGCTGCAATTGCCAATCCCACAAAGATGATAACGCCAATCCCCATCTTATTTCGCAGCGTACCTATTAATGCCATAGTTATATATTTATTTGGTATAGATGGGCTTGAAATTGATCAATTTGCCCACGTTTATTTTTTTCAAGACCGCAAATTTAATCGGTATTGTCTATTTGAAAAACTGGATGCTTAAAATATGATCGATTTTATTAGAAAGCCTGTTTAAGCCCCTATTCAGGGCTATTTACGACTAATTTTACCACATTAATCCGGTTATCATATGTTGAATGAATGTTGAAGGTAAACGGTGGTATCGATAAAGTATCCCCCGGTTTGGGAATATCTTCTGTATACGATAAGATCAGCCCCCCCAGGGTCTCATACTCACCTATTGGCAGCTCCCATCCATATTGATCGTTCAGATAGTCGATTTCATGACGAGCGCTAAACAGATAGGTGTTTTCATTGATTTTGTACTCTACCAGATCATCTTCATCGTGTTCGTCTTCGATTTCACCAAAAATTTCTTCAATTACGTCCTCCATACTTACGATACCGGAGGTTCCTCCAAATTCATCCACCACTGCAGCCAGGCTTTTACGTTCGTTAATAAATCGAATCATTAGTTCATTGGCCAGGGTGGTTTCGGGAACCGTAATAATAGGGGTCAGGATTTCTTCAATTTTAGAAGGTTTATTAAACAATGCAGAAGAGTGGCAATATCCGGTAATGTCATCAATAGTTTCTTTGTAGATGATAATTTTGGAGTGCCCCGAGTCAACAAAGGCATCCCGCAGTGAATCAATACCCTGATTGATTTCCAGGGAAACGATTTCGGTTCTAGGAATCATACATTCCCGACTTTTACAGTTTTAAATTCCAGGGCATTGTGAAATATTTTTGCGTCCAGTTCTACTTCATCGTCTTCATGACTAATTCGGTGCATGTTCTTGACAAAGTTGTTTAAGTCTGTTAAATCAAAGATGGGCTTCTCGTCTGAATAATCGAGTCGAAGAATGTAAACGATTACAAACTTGGAGAGACTAACAATAAAATAGACGATGGGTGAAAGTAAAATTGAAACCAACATGAAAGGAATGGCCAGGGCGGCCAACATTTGGTTCGGGTTAATCAGGAAAAGACTTTTCGGAAGGAATTCAGCAGTAAAAAGTACGAGGAGTGTAGAAATTAAAGTTTGCAATACCAGAATGGACCCGTCATTGACCAACACTGCCGGCAGGAGATCCCGCAAATGCGGCTCAATCAACTGGGCCATAAAAATTCCATACAATACAAGGCTGATCGTATTCCCGATGAGCGTAGTGCCAATAAATAACGATGAATTTTTGAAAAAGTAGGAAAAGATTCTACCGTGTAATATGCCCTGTTTGCCCCGCAACTCCAGTTGAAGTTTATTGGCAGACAAGTAAGCAATTTCAATTCCGGAAAAGAATGCCGAAGAAAGAAGAGTTGCAACAATAAGCAGAAGCAGATTTACGTCCATATTATTTTCGCTTCCTAAAGTTATATACGAAATAGAAAATAACGGCTATCATAATCGCCCAATATCCTTTTTGAAAACCAACAGTCATCACCTGATGAATCCCGATAATAATAAAACCTGCAGCAAGTGAAAGGAGAATGATATCCAGTAATTTCATGTGCTAAATTTATTTTTAGTTGAAACATGAAATCGCCAGCCTACCTGCCTGGCAGGCAGTGAATGCGCCAAATAAATGATCTCGCTGGGAATAAAACATATACATGGCCATTTCATAAATGTCAAAAATACGGAAATTAATCTTGCTTCATGGGAAGATTATTCCTTCATATCGAATACACCGCTTGGATTCGTGATTTTGTAATGGGATAAGTCTTGTTTGGCCTCGAGGCCTTCACCGGATACCACCTGATCTTCCTGCCGGATGGTAAGAAATTTTTCGGTAAAGATTTTCTCTTCTTTCGGTTTCCAGAATAACTCTTCTGTATTTAGCTGCTCCTTTTTTTTGACATTCATTACTTCAACATTTCCGCGGCCTCGCCATTTATTTTCATCTTTAAAATAGTAGGCTTCATTGGCGCGCAGTGTTGACTCCAGATTTTCGAACTCATCATAAAACTCCAGGTATACCCCCTTTGGAAATTCACGGTCACCATTTTCGTATTCATATACCAGGGCGGCAATCATTTTCACTTTCACTTTCTCACTTTCACTGTAAAACAGCTCTACATTCTCCGCCTCGCTGAGTGGCCCCTCATACACCAATGGTTCCTTAAGCTCCTTTTGGGAGCAGGCAAAAAAAATGAGGGCAGATAGTATGAGTACAATACGGTTCATAAAAAACAAAAAGAGGCCATTGGAATGGCCTCTTTGAATTATGGTTTAGATCAATTAATCACGGGTACGGAGAACAACTGACTCATTAATCCAACAGCCGACTGTTTTGGTTGTACCTGCTTCATATCCTTGCGTAAAAAGTTCTTCTTTCGATGGGAATTGAGACTTCGCCCGACCCATTTTTGAGCTCTCACCAGCACGCTGGTACATATCATAAGCAGCCAGGTAAACCAGGCGATCATCCGCGTAGTTATCCAGTTTCTTGCAGTCATCGAAACTATTCATGTACAAATCACCGATTTTCTCATAGGCATCCTTATTAGCAGGATCAGCACCAGCAGCCTCCCTATAATAATTTCGGGCTGCAACCTTGCTTCCTTTTTTACTTTCAATACCTCCTAAGTAAATCAACACTTCTGCTTTGTCACTATTTGATGGGGCTATCTCCAGGGCTTTTTTAAAGTACGCTTCAGCTTTTGTATAATTTTCTGCAGCCAAAAATCGGATGGCAATGTTTTTTGCTAATCCAAAATCGGGTTCATTCTCCATAACCGTCTCCGCAGCTTTAAGCCACACAGGATCGTCTGTACATTTGTCCTTGATCATAAAGAAAACAATTTTCTTGGCCAGACTTAGGTCTTTCGGATTCGCTTCGAATTTTGGCTCGAAATTATTTTTTACGAATTCGCAATTGATGGTAACAATACCAATCAGGATATCTTCAATCGTCTTCTTGTCCGCGTCAAGTTTTGCAACATCTTTACCCTCACTACGGTATTTCTTCATTTTTGCATCAATAATATCCATCAAGTTATCATAACGGGTAAGGACTTCGTCATCGGTCAAATTTTTCTTTTTCAGCTTGTTCATCCGGATGGTCTGCAAATATGGCTGGTGCAATTGATCTGAAACACTCAGTACCGTTCAAATTAAAATCAGCATCCATAATTGCCAATAACTCATCTACATCATCGCTATTGATCAGGTGCTTGTATGCAAAAAATGCTTTACGGTTCATTACGGATTGCTCTTCACCACAGTTGGTGATCCGCATATCATAAATCATCATAAGCGAATCAATCAATTGCTTTTTACGCGCAGGATTTTTTTCCTTGGTAGCAAGCCCATCAAAGACTTCTTCACCATATACATAAACACTAGTGTGCAAATTTGGTGTATTGGTCAGTAGCTAATTCAAAGGAGCAACTGCCTGTCGGAAATTTCCGTTGGTTTTGCTGTCTTTCACCAATACCAAAGACTCTTCGGCTTTTGCCTTGTCCTCTGGCCAAATCCATTCATTACACTGACCGAAAAGTGAGGTAACGTTTACCATTACAAAAACTACCACCGCACCGAGTAAAACGTTCTTTTTCATTTTAGTTTTTAGGTTTCTAATCAAACTTTCTCTTTATGAACCACTGGTCGTTAAAAGTGACTCCAAAGAATATTTTAAAATAGTTCTCTTGTAAAATATTATCTGCTTTATTTCCTCTAGTTCCTGTGCGAAAGGCCAGGTTAATATTGGATCGACCAGCAGGTAACGATAAGCCAAAATTAATGCCAAAATCTTTAACCTGCTTACCATTTGCCAAAAAAGGATAAGTTTCTACGCTTACACCTGTTCGGTACGTGATTCTTTTTAAATAGGAAATAGATAGATAATCAGGTGTAAACTCTCCGCCAAGTGCATATTTAGTATAGTTTGTTGCTTCAACCTGATCATTTTGGCTTACGTTGGAGAACTGTGTCCAATCTTGTAAAAAAATGTCAGCTCCAACTGTCCATTTTAATCCCTTAGAGATTGAAACACCACCACCAAATCCGGAGGGTAATGTAATGCTGGCCTTTTCCGCGCGAAAGGTTATACGCTTGCATAGTATCACCTGAAAGCGATAATCGGCTGAATTTGCTATCAGATTTCGTGTTTAAATCAGCACCAAAGGAATAAATTGCGCCAATACTTAGTTGATAGTTGCCATTCCAAAGCGAGTCTTTACTGTAGGAAATACCACCTAAAAAGGTAAAATCCGAAACACTCGTTTTTTGCTCAGTGACAACCAGGAATGGATTCGGTTGGCTGGGTACATCTACAACATTTGAGTAAGAATTGGTGATCGAACTAAAAATGTAGGTCATTTTCAGGCCAATTGAAAGATCTGGGGTCAATCGAACACCATTTGACCAGTAAAACTGAGAAAGTCCACCCGAGCCCTCTTCTGTAACCGTAACAGGAACCGTCGAGCCATCTACGTCATCCAGGTATTGTAAACGATAGTCTACATTCGTAAAGGGCATTAGCCCAACGGAGGTAGTCCATTTATTTCTCTTCATAGGAAAAGCCATGACCAGGTAGTTGAGATTACCACCCTTTTCCTGCTGACTAATCGAATCACTTTTGATCGTTCGGGATTCCACCAGGACCCCGGCTTCAATTGTAGTGAGGGTATTAAATACTAATAATGCAGGATTTTGATTGTTGATAAACCAATATTGCGGCTGACTGTAGCCTACACCAGCCATTCCCTGGTTGTGAATCAACGCATTACCAAAGTAGTCCCCGAGACCTAAGGACGAAAAAGGGGATGATGCTGCTTGTCCGAAAGAATCGAAGGAAAAGGCAAGGCAAAATAATAAGGGGGAAAAAATACTTATTAACGATCGACATTATGAATCAAAATGCTGTTTAACCCGATGAGGACTAGTTCAGGGACCGCAAATATGACCCCTTTCAGTTTGTTTTCAAAAAAATGTGCATCACCTCCACACAAAATCACCCGGATATCCCCGAATTTTTGCTGATACAAAGAAATGATGCCCTTTATTTCTGCTGTCAGCCCATTGATGACCCCGCTTTGAATATTGGATTCAGTTGTCTTTCCAATTAATTCGGGATCAGCCAGTGGCTTCACCAACGGTAATTTGGCTGTAAAAGTATGGACCGCCTTGAAACGCATATTCAACCCCGGCGAAATACTCCCACCATGATAGTTTCCTTTTTCATCCAGATAATCATAGGTAATACAGGATCCCATATCAATGACCAGACAGCGCGTACCGGGAAACGAGGACTGGGCGCCACAAACAGCCGCTATCCTGTCGACACCCAGAGTTTCGGGAGTTGCATACTGATTTTTAATGGGTAGAGACAATGTATGTGTTAGTATGAATTTTTTCTTTGATCCCTTTGCCCAATCCAATATTTCACCTGAATCCTGACTAACGGAGCTGACAATTATATTTTCTGATGTGGATTCGGCTAAGAAAGTTTGAAGTTCGAAGGCAGAATTAAGGATATATTTTTCGATCAGAATTCGCTGATCAAAAATTCCTACCTTGGCAGAGGAGTTTCCAAAATCTACAACTAAATTCATAATTTGCTCCATTTCCCTACTTAATCAATGGCAAAACTAGTGGATTCTCAGAAATATAAAGTGATCGGCCTTATGTCAGGTACTTCACTTGACGGTGTGGATATTGCGTATTGCATTTTTCGATTTCAGGATGGAAACTGGAGTTTTTCAATTGAAGCCACCCAGGCGGTAAAGTACACTCCTACATGGAAAAAGAAATTACAGCAAGCCCACTTATTGGAATCAGGAGCCCTGTTCGAACTTCATTTTGCATTCGGCAAGTACCTCGGACTGCTGGTGGATGTGTTTATTATGAAAAATAAGATTCGGGGGGTGCAATATATTGCCTCTCATGGACATACAATTTTTCACCAACCCGAAAATGGCTATACATTTCAACTGGGTGATGGTAATGCCATTCATGCTGCCTGTGGAATTCCCGTCATTTATGATTTTAGATCACTGGATATTAAGTTAGGTGGGCAGGGGGCACCGCTTGTTCCAATTGGCGACAAGCTTTTGTTTGGAGAATACGATGCCTGTTTAAATTTAGGGGGCATTGCCAACCTTTCCCTCGAAGCCAATCGGCAACGAAAAGCCTTTGATATTTGCTTTGTCAACATGGGGCTTAATTATTTAGCCAGTCAAAAGAACATGGCGTTTGATAAGAATGGAAAGTTGGCTTCCGATGGAAAAGTGAATGCGGCCATGCTCAAATCGCTTGGCAAAGCGTATGAAAAATTGGGGAAGGGCAGGCCCTCTTTAAGCCGGGAAATCTTTGAAAAACATTTTCAGCAGATTTTAGATAAAAAAATTCCGCTTGAGGATAAACTCTGCACGTTTACTGAATCCATAGCTATCGAAATTGCCAGGGGATTTCCTGCTGAGAAGAAACTCAGTGTGCTGTGTACCGGGGGAGGTTCTTTCAATTCGTTTTTAATGTACCGGTTAATTGAACACTGCGGCAATGATGTGGTTCTTATCCTTCCAGATGAAGAAACCGTTAACTTTAAAGAGGCCCTGATTTTTGCATTTTTAGGGATTCTCCGCATCCGCGGGGAAGTGAATTGTCTGAAAAGTGTTACCGGCGCACGACAAGACAATTGCGGAGGCGTACTGATTGGTTAATCAAATCCCTTCAATATTCTATTATCTTTGAAACCGCAAAATCAAAACAGATTAACATGCAGGAACTGCTTCAAAAGTTTGAAAATAAGTCACCCGAAATTGTATTTGAATGGAAAGATGCTGAAACAGAAGCTGAGGGTTGGGTGGTAATCAACTCCTTAAGAGGCGGTGCTGCTGGTGGTGGAACCCGCATGCGGATTGGGTTGGACAAGCGGGAGGTGGAGTCGCTTGCTAAAACCATGGAGATCAAGTTTACGGTATCGGGCCCACCCATTGGAGGTGCAAAATCCGGGATTAACTTCGATCCGGCAGATCCACGAAAAGCTGGGGTGTTGCAACGGTGGTATGCTGCTGTAATGCCGTTGCTAAAATATTATTATGGAACGGGGGGAGATTTAAATGTTGATGAGATTCATGAGGTAATTCCCATCACCGAAGATGTTGGGATCTGGCACCCACAAGAAGGTGTCTTTACCGGACATTACAAACCAACAGAAGCTCAAAAGGTAAATCGAATTGGTCAGCTGCGACAAGGGGTTATCAAAGTGATTGAGGATGAACGCTACACACCCTCCCTGACCAGGAAGTATACCATTGCGGATATGTGCACCGGTTATGGTGTTGCAGAAGCCGTACGCCATTACTATGCATTGTGGGGAGGAGAAATTACAAAGAAGCGTGCCGTGGTACAAGGATGGGGAAATGTAGGAGCAGCCGCTGGTTTTTATCTCTCCAAAATGGGTGTAAAGATTGTGGGTATTATCAGTCGTGAAGGTGGATTACTTTCTCAGGAAGGATTTAGTCATGAAGAGATTTGCAACCTGGTCATTAATCGGGTTGGTAATAAACTTCATTCCGATAAATTGATTCCTTATGCAGAACTTGAAACGAAAATATGGGATCAGGAATTTGAAATTTTTATTCCGGCTGCAGCTTCTCGCCTGATCACTCGCGACCAGGTCGATCGGATGATTGCTTCCAAACTGGAGGTTTTCTCCTGCGGTGCTAATGTACCCTTTTCGGATCCGAAATATTTTTTGGATCAACTGGTTTGTACGCTGATCAGAATTTTTCTGTCATTCCCGATTTTATCGCCAACTGTGGAATGGCCCGGGTTTTTGCTTATTTCATGGAGAATGAAGTGAGCATGGAGGACCAGGCGATTTTTGAAGATATTTCGAAAACGATCAGAATCGCCTTAGAGAAAACCCATGCTGTAAATGCTTCAAAAAAAGAAGATTGCTCAAACAT
>CALOAV010000076.1:0-43154 GCA_942491425.1 uncultured Cytophagales bacterium | reverse complement strand
TGCAATTTTTAGTAATATGAATATTAAAACCTCTTTTGCCCTTGGTACCAATAGAGATATAAATGCTATGGCAAAGGCAATGAATTTAAAACCTGGTACAGTCCATTACCCGGGAATGCTCAAAACTGGTGAGGCAATTATCAATGTTAAACAAAGACATCATGATTCGTTTCTAATCAAACCTCCATACATCGATCAAAAGCTCGAATATTTCAGATTCAGAGCTAAAAGAGAAAATGAAGGGCTTTTCAGAGTTCTTAAGCTCTAAATATGGCTTAGAGGCTCCAAAACAGAGTTTCAGTCTTCTCATAAAAAGGATAACTTCCCCCTCCTTGAGGCACTTGAAAAAGTGGTGCTAACAAGTATCATTGATAACCCTTTGGATGGAGTTGATAAAAGAACCAAACGCTTAGGTTTCACCCTTCAATAGGAAAAGATTATTAACTTGGGCAAAGAGTGAGAAACCTCTACAAGGAGGTTCTTTGGGCGCATGGGTTTATGATCGAGAAGTGTCCCTGTTCCCTTTGGAGATTCTATAGAAGAGGAATTAGAATTCACAAACTCCCTAACTCCAAATGCTGTTCAAAAAGCTCAAAACTGGAAGACACTAAGTGAATTTCCTTGTTGTCCACAGAAAAAGACTCATAACCCAATAGCTGACTATGCTGCAAACCTAAATATTGGATATGTATTTTCCAGAAATCAATATACAAGTTCGATTATTGAATGTTTCGCAATTTCCAAGGACGGAAAAAGCATTGTGGATTATGTGCAAAAATGGTGACGTAAATCAATAAAAACCTTATTCTTTAGCAGAGATAACTTATCGAAGATGTTTTCGTACACACTAGTCTAGGAACCTTTTCCGAAAAAAGTGGAGCAGAAAAACAATTTACACTTGTGCAAGGGTGTGAATGGACAGGAGGAGACACAATTGATGATTATTGTTAAAGAAACGGGAAGTATCGACTTATCTTTACTATCTATGAAGTTCGCAATTATTTGAAGGTATTAAAATTGAAGCCTGAAAAGGGTAAAGGAGTTTGCCCATTATGCAGCTCTGAATTAATTGCCAGATGCGGAGAGTTTAAAGTAGATCATTGGGCTCACAAAGGAATTCGTAATTGTGACTCGTGAGTGGGAACCTGAAACAGAATGGCATCGTGAATGAAAGGGGAATTTCCAGATTGATTGGCAAGAAATTATTCAATTTGATTGCTCTACAAACGAAAAACATATGGCGGATGTTCGAACAGATAAGGGATTGGTAATTGAATTTCAGCATTCATACATTAACCCTGAAGAACGAAGACAACGTGAAAATTTCTATAAGAATATGATTTGGATTGTTGATGGAACAAGACTTCAAAGAGATTTTCCACGCTTTTAAAGCTAAAGAACAAAATAAGTTCAGGCGCATTAAGCCAAAGATCTTTGCAATTGAAGACTTCGCGGAGGAATGCTTTCCTAAAAACTGGCTTGCAAGTTCTGTTCCAGTAATCATCGATTTTAAAGGTACGGATTCAATAGACATAGTACAACATAGCGAAGACCCTTCTTTATTGCATTTTCCCTTTCAAATATGGTTGGGAAGGAGCAGTATTTGCAGAAATATCTCGCAATGCCCTTATCAAAAGTATTATAAACGGTGAATGGCAAACGAGATATGCAAAATTTGCATATGATGGACCGAAAAGAATAAGCGCAAAGAAAAAATAGCGAAAATGGAATTAGAAAAGCAACAGGAGGCTGCAAGGATCGCGTTTAATCAAAAGTTCATATTCGGAAGGAAATACACTGGATGGAAACGGCGCTTTTGAATTTATATCACCTGAGTTTAAAGTCTTCCATTTAAATAAAACTATTTAATCGATGGAATCCGCTGGGATAACTGAATGCCTTTAAAAGTTATTTCGATCACAATTTTAAGGAAACAAAAGAGGAAACATAGATGGTCGAACAGCTGTTGAGAAAATGAATCAAGCTTGGCAAACTTAAATAGGGTTTTGAAATTCGCCTTGGGAAAAATATGAAATGGGAATAAGACATATTCCTTTGTGACAAATCTAATATGCGCGCTGCCGGCCCAAATGCGGGGAGGAGCGATGGCCTTGCGCGGGGAAGCATATTTGGGCATTGATTTTTTGTATACTTTTTCATCTAAGGAAAAAGTATAAGCCCAGCGGCTTGAGCGGAAAGCATCTTAGTAAACCTTAATCACGACATTACCGCGAATGATCAATTGAAAACGCCATAAGCGTTGGCTCAAGCATGTGTAAAGCTTGCTTTGGATTGCGCCAGGCATTTGCGCGGCAAGACTTACTTATGCTTGGCGCGTTGGGTCTTTATGTGCGGTGGCAAAAACTTTCATACACCAAAGTTTCAATTTAATCAGGTGCTCAAGGACGTGCTGTACTGAGCCCGGATAGCGCGGCATTGAGCGGCTATTTAATATAACGTCAAATTATATAACTGTGCGGTTGGGCCACGTGCAGCCAGAAATATTTCAACTTACTCTAATCATCCAGATCCCGCATCGCGCAGATCTGCGCGCGAGCCTGCGGGAGATGGTTAACATAATATCATTATATAAAATGGAATTGTGCGGTGGCATGGATTTGCTTTTAACATAAGATCAGCACCGATATATAACGCCTCATGCTAATCAGTGCCAGATTATATATCTGATCTTATGTTAACTACTCGCTTGTCAACATGCGGTTCCAGACGAATAACTGCCCAGCATGCTCGTAGCCAGCAAATCCATAACAAAGTTATATAATTTATATTATGTTAAGTACAATTTTAAGAACCATACCCTTTCCTGTTAAATCATCGCTAATACCTGCTTCATGGAAAACTAGCAGCATCCGGCGGATCACATGGACTTATACGATCTCTGCGCTCACGACCAGCACCGGCACTGCTGAATGATTGATCAACTCGTCTGCTATACCAGGGTGTACAATACGATCCAGAACTCCCCGGTGTTCTTGTGCTATGGCGATCATATCCGCATCGATCTGTTGGGTGAACTGAGCAATACCAAATTCGATATCATTGGTGTCGGCTATATTTTGGGTAAAACGAACATCCTTAATCATTTCCATTTCTTTTTCCATCCGGTTATGTGCCTGATTTTCTTCCACCGGATGCTCAATCGAATTGATAAACAACAAGTGCAGACTGGCATCCCAGTACCGCGCAAAATTGACAACCTGTCGTAATGCATGGTCATGTTCGGGTTTAAAGGTGGATGCGTATACCATGTTCTTTGGAGGAAACCGTGCAGGTTCAAGTTTTACTACTACACTTGGTATCGTACAATGCCGAATCACATGTTGCGTATGCGAACCGATAATTTTTTCCCGAATACCGGTGGCACCATGGGAGCCCATTACCAATAAATCGATATTAAATGGCTTGAGATAATTTTCGATATGTTCTGCTCCTGTGCCCAATACTAATTCAGGTTTTGCCTGTACCCCTTCTGCTTCCGCAGTGCGTACCAGCTGATATAATTTTGCACGTGCATCGCGTACCTTTTTGGTTTCAGCAACCAACACATTGCCCGGTACATGCCCGGATCCGGTTTGGTCAATGGCGAGATGAAGAAAATGAATTTTAGCACCGCTATGGTTTGCCAGCTTAATTGCTGCTGCAGCAGCGGTGTCGGCGCAATCAGAAAAATCAGTGGGTACCAGTATGTTTTTTAGCGATAAAGACATCATTTTGCATGATTGGTCTTACATGTAATGAAGATACGGAGGTATTTGGCTAATTGCTATGATGGAAAGCGATTTAAATGTTGATTTTTGTCAGCGAATACGTAAAGTTGCCTGTTACCGGTGGCTAGTTGCAGGTTGCAGAAGTTTGCTTTTTTACATTCCATGAATGATGATGAAATCGATAGATTCATCGCTTACGCTCTGAATGACGCCCGAAGTTAAAGTGCAGGTTACTGTAATTTTATCATTTGATTCTTGGTCACTGCACGCATACCTAACAAATGCCTCATTTGCCGGAGGTCGACAGATTTTAATTATGACCTTATTTTTATTTAGTGCCCCCGAGCGCTGGCCTGTCAAAAAAGCGGGGATGCGATGGGATGCGGGCGGAAGCATTTTTTTGACTAGCGTTCCGCCATTAGTCGGATTAAAATTTTTGCATACTTTTTTTGGCAATGCAAAAAATCAAAGATTCGCGAGGGAATGTGCGGCATGTAAGTGGGTATGAGCAAAGTATGAGCCCGCCCGGCTTGAGGGCAAATCCTGATATAGATTCATCGCTTACGCTCTGAATGACGCCCGAAGTTAAAGTGCAGGTTACTGTAATTTTATCATTTGATTCTTGGTCACTGCACGCATACCTAACAAATGCCTCATTTGCCGGAGGTCGACAGATTTTAATTATGACCTTATTTTTATTTAGTGCCCCCGAGCGCTGGCATGTCAAAAAAGCGGGGATGCGATGGGATGCGGGCGGAAGCATTTTTTTGACTAGCGTTCCGCCATTAGTCGGATTAAAATTTTTGCATACTTTTTTTGGCAATGCAAAAAATCAAAGATTCGCGAGGGAATGTGCGGCATGTAAGTGGGTATGAGCAAAGTATGGGCCCGCCCGGCTTGAGAGCAAATCCTGATATAGATTCATCGCTTACGCTCTGAATGACGCCCGAAGTTACGCCTGCCTATGCCGAAGCAACACTATGCGAAACGCTTCGTGTAGCATAGCTTCGCGCAGGCAGGCTCTGAATGACGCCCGAAGTTAAGATGCAGGTAAATGTAATTTTGCCCTCCAGAATTAATAACGAACAACGAACAACTAATTTATGAAACGATCCTGCCTGATCGGAATAAACGGCCACCGGAAACCGGTAACTGGTAACTGGCAACTTTAAGGAAAACGCTTTATCCAATTAGCTCCAGCTCCAACAACCCCTCACCTCTCCTTCTTCCTCCTTAAAACCTTCTCCATCGCCTCCGTAGCCATTGCAACTGCCTCTTCGAACGTAGCTGCAGATTTTTTTAAATACGGGTCTTCTCCTGGTATCGACAAAAGTATTTCGCACGATTTATTTTCGGGATCACTTTCCGATTCGAGTGAAAGGGTGACATGAGCCCGAACGATCCTGTCGTTCAGATTCTCAAGACGTTCTATTTTTTTACGGGTAAACTTTTCGAGGTGTTCACTGGCCTTAAAATGCGTCGATTTGATGATGATTTGCATAGTGGGAAATTTATAGCGCGTGGGCTTTGTCTTGTTAAAGAAAACAAGTTTAACGAATATTTGCGTGACGAGAATCAGCTTTTATATACTATCTGATCATTTGAAATCTTGCACACTCTCCATAAACTCGGGTAAAATTGGAATCCTAACGATACGATTATGATCACCTATCATTATTCCCGGAAATCGAGCTCGTCCTTTGACAAAACGATCGAAAAGTTAACTGAATCTTTACAAAAAGAAGGATTTGGCATCCTGACCAATATCGACTTGCGTGAGACCTTCAAGAAGAAACTGGATGTTGACTTTAGAAATTACAAAATACTCGGTGCCTGTAACCCCCAGTTTGCATACAAAGCACTGGGATTGGAACCTACCATTGGGGTGATGTTGCCCTGTAACATCGCCATACAAGAAAATGAACAGGGTGATGTAATCGTTTCGGCAATCAACCCAATGGAGACCATGGCCATCAGCACCCATAACTCCGCCCTGGAAGCGGTTGCCGAAGAAGTAAGCACCCGGCTGAATCGCGCAGTGGATGCCTGTTAAAATTATACGAGAGTAACCGATCATGCGCACTATCAAAAAAGCCAACCACTTACGAACACTGCAGTACATTTTTTTTGGTAGTATATTACTATACCTCGGCCAATCGTTATTGATACCTTTGAGCATTGCCTTACTCATCAGTTTCATTTTGTATCCTATCTGTACCTGGCTGGAACGTAAATCCTTTAAACGCGTCTCCGCAATACTGATCAGTATGTCGTTGCTTACACTTTTTGTAGGTTCTATTCTCGCGCTCTTAATCAAACAGTTTATGTCCTTCCTGGTGGAGTGGCCTGCATTTAAACTTCGATTAACTGAATCGGCCAACGAAGTAAGTCTGTATTTGCTGGAAACCTTTAACATCAGCAAAGATCAACAAACGGTATGGGTTAAACAGGTACTCGATCAATCCGGAGGAAACCTATTCCTTTTTATTCAGCATACCATTGCCACTTATGGTTATACGGTAGTGCTCATGATCCTGGTTCCTATTTTTGCGATGCTCCTGTTGTACTACCGCCGCAAACTCATCCATGTTGTGTTTCGTCTCTTTCCGATGGAACGCCGTGCAGATATCAACTCCATCTTTCAACTCACCATCCATGCCTATTACAATTTTATAAAAGGAATGGTAATCGTATACCTGGTGGTGGGCACCTTGAATAGTATCGGATTGCTCCTGCTGGGTGTACCGTATGCGATCGTGTTTGGTTTTATCGCGGCCATCCTGACCTTCATCCCGTACGTGGGCATCATGGTAGGCTCCCTCCTTCCGATTACCATGGCTTGGGTAACCTACAATTCTGTTTGGTATCCGATTGGCGTCGTCCTGATTTTTGCCTTCGTACAATACCTGGAGGCGAATCTGATCTTTCCATTGGCCGTCAGCAACCGATTAAAAATTAATGCGTTGGCAACCTTGTGTGCCATTCTGCTAGGAGGTATCATTTGGGGAGTTGCCGGAATGATCTTGTTCGTTCCGTTTTTAGCGATCACAAAATTAATAATGGACAAATATCCGCGGTTCAAAACCTGGAGTACACTGCTCGGTAATAATTAGGTTTAGTTGGTAGTTGGTAGTTTCAAGACTATAGAACCAATCACCATTAAAAAAGTTACCGGTTACCGGTGGCCGGTTTCCGGTATACGATCCGGCTTTTGTGTAACTCCGGTACAAAAAGAAATGGAAGACTTTAGCTTTGGAAACTTTGTGCTTCTTTTTGGAGCTTTGTGAGTAACTTATGCAATACAAATGCTATTACGCAGAGAAGCTCAGAGGGTCGCAGAGGATTTGAGATTTAAGATTTGGTTGTTGACTGTGAATCACTTGGAGGACACCTAAATCGCAACTTGCTAATCCCTAATCACACATCGCTAATCATTATATTGATTGTTATTTGTTAGCTGGGTAACCAAGAATTAGCTTTGTGCAACTCCGTGGTTCTCCGCCAAACTCTGCGGTACAATTTCACTAATCACCAACCCGCACGACCTTCACCTGCCGCAACTCGCCGTGTGCATTCTTGATTTTTACAATGTAAAGTCCCTCCCCTACTGTATTTCCGTTATTCGATATCCCTTCCCAGTGAAAATCGGTACCCGTATACGCAGTGGTAAATACTTCCTGACCAAGGACATTGAAAATGTGCAGGAATTTTGTCTCCGGATTCAGGGTCTGTATTGTAAGCCGCTCCTGAAAGGGATTGGGAAATACCTGAATCCTATTCGCTTCATCTTCCACGGAAGTAACCAGGTCACAGTTACCAGTCATGTTGGCATCCATCCAGATTAACCGATCAATGATCCATTGCTTCAGAAAACTGATCTCATCGGCATACGTCTGACCAACATATTGATTCGGCCACACATACGTACCCAGGATTGGCCAGCGCTGATAGTTGCGCGTTTGCGATTCATCCAGTACCGCGACCATCGAATCGATTTTATTGATAAAGTAATCATTGGTCAGCATTCCTTCACGCAACTCCTGCCACCGGCACTTCATGCTGGCCCGAAAATAGCTGTCAGTGACCATCCGCCGAAACCAAAACATCCGGTACATATCGTTCCACATCCAACCGGGTGCAAACTGGGCATTGGCCAGGTAGTCGACATTACCAAACGCCAGATTAAAATCCCATACGGGTCCCATCTTCAGCTTACCACCCTTGCTGTCTTTTTCTTTGTACAGATACGTGCTGAACACGAACCCATCAATATTCTTTCCGATTTCATTGACCAAAATAAAATTAATAGTTGCCGGCAAGTCGAGCATATTTTTATACCCAACTGCTCCATTCCTGTAGTTTGAAAAAGTAAGCGTGCTTTGAAAATTTCGCATGTAATTCTGGATGTAATTCCTTTGCTCTGAAACCAACTCATCCCCTTTCGGATCAAAGTATTGAAACTTAATATCATTTTCTCCCGGTAACTGAGGTGTTGGTGTGGCCGTCCAATCAGGATAATCATTACCATCAATTTTGTCTACGCGGAGTATATATCCCCCCGTTAACTCATCCCCTGAAATGTCTTCCGGTAAAAGGGTACTGATATCCACACGGTTTTTGTCACGTTTAATTTTTTCCGTCAAAAGATAAACCCCCACGTAATCACCATTCAGTACAACTTCCACAAACCGGGTGCGGGGAGCATAATCACCCAGGTCGCGGGCCAGCTTGTAAGCGAGGAAATTACGCAGCATCGTCTTATCTGAATAGGGAGCATATAATACCCAGTCATTCTCTGCCGGCATTCCCAACAGTGCTACATTATTATTTTCACCGACGGCATCCTGTGTTTCAAGTCCATACGACTTCTTGGGAAAGAAATACTGTGAGGACTCCCCTCTTGTTTCGATGCTGATTCTCCCGTTATATTGATTAAAAGGATCGGACAGATAATTTCGGTTGCCCGTTCCATTGTCAATAATACCCATGTCTGCCACGATCCGAAAATTATCGGGGATCGCCAGATTATTTGTATTGATAACAATGATCGGCAGGTTGGAAGAAGTAAAGTTAAGTGGTTCCTGAAACCAGGTGGGTGTTGGTAAATAGTTATACGTATTATTTAAAACACCCACACTTAAAAATGCATTGCATGACAAATCAGAAGAACCACTGCCTGCATTGTGTACCTGAATGGCCAGGGTATTCTCACCTTCCACTAAATAAGCCGCTACTTGTTGACCTTCAAAAAGGATGCCTTCAGGAGTTTGTCCCTGATATAACAATGCTTCGTGATCAGCAGGGGTTGCCTGTGTAAAAGGAATCGTACCTGTTCCAACATTCTGGCGACTGATTTCAATGCCATTCAGATAGGCAACATAGCCATCATCATAATCGATATGCACCATCATGGCCTCTATATCTGCAAGGTTAACGATGTTGAATTTTTTTCGAATAAACAGGGAAATCACCGGAGTAATTTCAGTACGGTCATCGCCATCGCCATAACCGATCCCGCCCCTTCCAAATTGCCAGGCCTGATCATCAAAACCGGGCTGATTCCAGGTAGCGCCGGGATCGGAAGTTCCCGGCCAATAGCGCCAGTACATACTGTCATACACAACGGTCTCCCAATGATCGATTGTCTGTGCCGGCGAAACAGAATACGATACCATCAGTATGCCTATTATTAACCCGCTATAGAATTTCGATATCTTCATTTTTATTGTGGGCTTATAATTCTGTGGCCAGATAATTTTTTAAGGGTTGCTGCTGCAGCCTTTCAGCATACCACAGATACTCCACATAGGCGAGATAGATTTCTTTACGCAATCGCGCGGTGCTATTTTCTAATTTAACCAGACTTCGTTTGAGGCGCATCACCACCTCTGGGTTGCTGTCTTTAATTTCAAGCAGATGATTAGCCAATGCATCAACGTTTAAACTATCCATTTGAGTTTGCAATGAATTGTAACGGGCCATTAACGTTGATTCTTTCTCTTTCATTAGTGCTTGTCCTGCCTGCTGTTCCTCTTTAGCATCTTCCAGATCGCCTTCGGCTTCGATCATCTCTAATTTGCGTTTGGCCATATCCCCTTTATTGGGATTGAAAAAAGGCAAGGTTACCCCCAGGCCAATACTCCAGGGGCTTCGGTCTTGTTCAATCCGAAACTGCTGATATTGTGCCTGAAGAAATCCAATGTTGATGTTTGATTTTTCAAGTGCCCACTCTGCTTCCGCCAGGGTGATTCGCTTCTCCCGGTAGGCCACTTCTCCCATACTTCCTGCTTGCGCTCCTTCGATCTGTTTTTCAATGGCATTCATCGAGATCAAATCTTCAAACGTCCATGAAAGGGATTGGTTTTTCGCCTGTGGAAATAACGTTTCAATTTGACTACGCTGATTGTCTTCATCAAAATAATGTTCTTCCAGTTCCACAATCTTTTCAACCTGATCAATTTTTAGTTCCACATAATCATTGGCATTAAAATAGTCGGAGAACCGTTGTGCTTCGAGCATGCGAATCAGATTTTGGGTGATGGTCTGCTCTTCTTCTTTCAGTTTTTTTATTTCCTCGAGGTAAACCCAATTGATGATGGCATCATACCGAACTTTTAAAAGTTTCTTGAGTTCACGCTCGCGATCAAGCTGCAGCACTTCCTGATAGGTTTGAAAATATTGATTGTTCCGTTTTAGTTCCCATGGGTTTGCCGGATTTAACCGCAGGGCAAAATCCTGACGTTCAGGATCCAGTTGATTGCTTTCCGTGCGAAACTCCATTCGTCGAATTACTGAAAGCCGATAGGGATTGGATTCCAGGAATACATTTTGATTATCAAATGCCTGAATCGCCGGGGCTTCCAAAACCGAAAATAAAAATTCATCCATCGTAACCTGTGCCCATCCGATGGAAGTAAAGAGTAGTAAAGGAAGAATCAGGAAGCGCATGATTACCGAATCAATACTTTTTCGCCATTAAAAAATGTATTCTCGACTGGAATCTCAATAAAGACTTGCTGTCCGAATGCCTGGGTGGCGGTAGACTTTTGAAGAATATCCGGGAGTTCACTGACCGATCCGTAGCCAATCACTTTTCCCGGTACCGAATTTCTGCGTTGGTCATACGATGAAACACTAACCACTTTTCCAACAGTATATTCCGTCGTTTTCTTTCCTACCAGATAGGCCACCACGGTTGTGGGGTGTAATGGATTGATCTCCAGCAGCGGCGTAAACGCATCAACTTGTTCACCCGGTTTGACATAAACGTTTTTGACCACGCCCGGAGCAGTCGCGTATTTTTTTAGTTTGCTCTTCTCCGTTTCAAGAAGTTTTAGTTCACTTTCTAACAAAGTGATCTGGTTTTCAAGTACTTGTTGTTCGGTGGTACTCTCCTGCTTAACATCCTCGATTTTGATATTCATCGCCTGCAGGTGCTTCAGTTTTTGTTGTTTAAGAGAATTGACTTTTATAGCTAATGGCGAATTTTCACTTGTCTTTTTTTCAGTAGCAAATTCTTTCGTCAGGTCTTCATTCATTTTGATCTCACTTTCTGTCTGCTGTATTTCAGCATCCAGTTCCTCCAGGGTAATGCTATTTTGTGCTTTGATGTACGCGATTTCTGCATTGGCCAGTTTCGCCTTTTCGGCCCGCTCAGATTTATGAACCGCAATCCGGTTGGCGAGTTTGGCCATATCAACCTCCAGTGCATCACTGGTAAGATCAACTAACAGATCCCCTTCTTTTACCTGCATGCCCGGCACAATGTTAATGGCTTTTACCAATGCCGACTTTTCTGAATTGACTTTGTATTCTGATGTTTGTGCAACGCCGATAGACGCTTCCCCACTACCTTTAAAGTACCGGCCGCTGATGTACAGCATCGTCACCAGCATCATGACCACAAATATGTAAAACCAGTTCGCTTTCCTTTTCATTAGTTGGGAAGGATTTCATTTGACGACAACTTGATTTGAGAGACGCCTTCAATTGCTTTAATGGAATTTACCAGGTCATCTTTTGAAACTGTCGGCTTAAGCGTTACCGCATACTGATACCGCGTTGCTTTTTCCTTGTTGACGAAGATGGTAATCACCCTAAAATCGAGGCAGTGCATTTCAATGATGGAAGATATCTTATTGAGCGTTTCCGGATCATGAAGTGTGAAAAATAAATGACTATGATGTGTAAAACTTTTAAACGGTGAATAATGAAGCAGGAAAGCGACCGCACAAAACAGAACGGATCCCACGAATGAAATGGTAAAACCATACACACCAATTGCTAACCCCGTACTGAGTGCCGCAAATAAAAACAGAACATCACGGGGATCATCAATACGGGTACGAAAACGAATAATGGCCATCGCGCCGAATACTCCTAAACCGCGCGCCAGGCTATCCCCTATTGCCATCATTACCAGCGTTGTTACCACCGCACCCAACACCAGGGATTGAAAAAAATTCTTGGGGTAATACTCTCCCGTGAATGTAAGTCTGTGGGTGATGGCGATTAACGAGGCCAGCACAAAAGCCCACAAAAAGGAATAGGTGATATTAATTAGTTGTGGGTATTCGTAAACCGGTTGATCTGGAAATAATTCAAACATGTATTAAGTTCGTTATTCGTTGTTAGTTGTTCGCCTGACCTTGTGTTGGGGTGCCAAATGCTTTCCAGGTAGCGGCACCATCGGTGGTACGACCCCAGGAAATGTTTTCACTTTGCGCACCAAATGTATAGGTATCAATTGCTCTTCCATCGATATAAAACAATCCAATGTCTTCGCCTGCATTATTCAATCCGAAATTCAAATGCGTCGGTCCCTGATCGGGCGTATTATCGGCCCACAATATCAAATAGCCACCGGCAGGAATCGTGGTGGCCGCAGCATCATCATCGGATATTTTATCTCCAAACGGATTGTCGTTGTTATCAGAAAGATACATCCCCGCAATATTGATGGGTGTTGATCCTGCGTTGAAGATTTCAATCCAGTCATCGAATTCTTCGGTACCACTGTCAGTATCCGGACAGCAAGATGAATTCAATGCCATAAATTCATTGATTACCAATTGTGGTAATGGGTCGGTATTCAGCAAATAGTTGTCCGTATTATCAGGAGCTGTTGCAGGCTTGAAGGAGTTTTTACCATTTGTACCAATTGCTTCGACATAATAATCAACCTTACCCACAATAGCATATCCAGGGATGGTTCCGGAATATGAAGTACCACTGACAAGGCTCATGGACACCTCTGAGAAAGCCCCTCCATTCATGCGGTGGTATAATTTTACAGAAGCGATACCAGTAGTCGAAATTAATTCAGCGGTGATCACCACACTTTCGTTTAACCCCGGAACCAGGGGCGCACGGGATAAAGTATTGATTGCCGGTGCGTTGTCCGCACCATTCGTTACCCCTTTTGTTGTGGTCCCGGAGATAGCCCATGTTGATGATCCATCCGGGTACCGACCATACGATTGACCGTTATCAAGATTGGGGAATTCAATATTATCAATTAAAGTACCCGCTTTATTTTCCAGAGAGACGATTTCACCACCGGCCGACAATTTGAAATTTGTATTGAGACCTGTTCCCAGGTCGTTGCATAAGAGTACGATAAAGCCTTTTGCAGGAATGGTAATTCCTAAAGGAAGTGTGTATTGGTTATCACCATCAGAAATGAAATAACCGCTGATATCTGTTGACGTTTCCAATGCATTGTAGAGCTCAATCCAGTCCTCCCCTGATGCATAAATTTCATTGATGAAAAGTCCTTCTTCGATAACGGGTCTTTCCTCGTCACCACCACAGGATGTGACCAGTATCAAAATAACGAGCGCACATAAACTAAAAAAAAATCTGACTGCCTTGACGTGGTACATGAACTAAAAATAATGTAAACATTAATTAATTCGAAATATAGCCAGATGTAGCCATTATTCAGGTTTACCGGACATGAAAGTTAATCTTCACAGATATCTCCATGAGAATTGAAACATTTACCCACCCTCGGCTGGCAAACAAAAACAACAGCTGCGAAATTGATATGGATTATTGAACAATAAGCCTGGTAAATAAACTCACCTCTTTACTAAAAAGATGTACCTGGTATAGTCCGGCTGACAGGTTTTGTATTGAAAATTTAAGATGCGGATCTGTTCCGGTTTCTTCTAAAATTTTAGCGCCATTCATATCAAACAATTCGACTGTATAGTTTCCGATCTGATCAGGAATGGAAAGATTGACAACCCCAGAAGCAGGATTAGGATAGGCTTTTAATGCATAACGCTCGTCTAATGATTCTACATCCGTAATGATGCCCTGAAAATATTGTTCGCCGTATTCAAAAGCTTCTGTACCCACCTCTTTACCAATGATCCGCCCCGGAATGTCATCACAAGGAGGATGTATACCACCCCAGATTCTGGATAAACTACATTGGTCTGCGGCATCCCGATAGGTTGCCCACTGCAACTCCAGATCTTCACTGGGTCCTTCCTCAAAAACAAGAAAAAGATTCTTTGGGGCACTAAATACTCCAAGACCTCCTGGAAAATAGGGATCTCCGGTAAACATAGAAAGGACTTCGGCGGCTGCACGGGAATAGGTGGAGTGACCTGAAACATATCCTGCAAATGGTGGCGTCACAAATGTAGGGCGCTGGTAGGGCCACCAGTTCTCAGCCAGAATCCAGCCGGTGCCTGCCTGATCAACGCTCGGATCATTAATATAATCAGGCCCGCGCCAGGTAAAGATCTTTATCTTATCAACGTGTTCCCCGGCGGCACCAGCCAACGGATCACCGGCTTCTACTAATTCAATGAACCCTTCCTGCAACGCTAAGCCTAATGGAGAATAATTAGGAAGATTTTCATCTGATGATTGCCCCTGATCCGCCATGTATCGAATTGCAGAAACCGGTCGTATATAATCATACCAACCTTTAATGCCCCAGCTTGTAATGGCGACATCGTGCATCGCACCGCCGAGAATAAAATAGGCTTTAACATCCCATTCCAACATCGATAAAACTTCACCTTCTCCTTTAAATTTTCGAACTAAAAGCGGATCATCCATCACCGTATTCAGAATGGTAAACCAGTGGCCGGGAGGCGTTTCTGATGATGGGCCATCTGCCCAAAATTCTGCCAGTACACGGGTGTAATCCCCCCTGGCAACAATTTGCGGTGTATAGGGTAATCCGGTTTTAGGATTAAGTGCCCGGCCAGAACTATGCACTCCACCATTATCAAAATCATAAAATTCAGGATACTGATCAAAACTGGTAGGATACTGCGAATCCTCTAAGTTGCCAAGGCTGGCAGGTGAAATATCCAACATCACGCCATCATTTTGATCTAAATGACCACTCCATCTGGCTACTAAGGTGAAACCAAACTTATATTCATCACTATCACCATTGGATTCCAGGGTTGGCGGGGGGCCCGGATCATGATACACTTTATATTCATAACCATTTCGTTCATAGACAGTTAAATCTTTATTAGTAAGTGAAAAAGGAACCACGTTACCCCATTCAGGTGACAGGAAATTGGCGGCCCCGCTGGGAACAACATTTCCCGATTGATCAATAAAGGTCTCCAGATACAGGGGCTGCCACCGGTTGGGATCCAGTATATCCGGATTCCCGGGGTCACTCATCATCAATGCAGGATTGATGGTGGTGTAATACTGATTTTTATAAAAATCCTCTTCATTGGAACCGTCTGTAAATCCAAATTCAATCATGGATGCAGCGATGTAACAACCGAGGCTGGCAGGATTTCCGCTTGCGTAGTTGGTGTCATCAAAATCAGGATCATATCCCAGGTCAATCATTAATTGCCTGGCTTCACCCAATGTTTCAATGCTTCCAGGTGAATACTGAAAACGATGCATGATCAGTTTGTATGCTGCATAGCTGATCGCTTCCATTCTTGCTTCCTCCAGGTTCGTGGGCACAGGAACTCCTTCGAAAGAATTATAATAACTGCCATTCCATTTTCCCAACAACCAGGGGGTTGCTACATTATCATAGGCAGCCCATGCATCATACATGGCCGCAGAAACATGGAATAAATTTCGGGCATGGACGGTAGGTCTGGCAAAATCACCACGTATTCCATCCAGCAATACTTCATTCCATTCCCTTGCAACAGTATGTTGACCTAAGACGGGGACAGTAATTGCCGCAACAAAGTAAATAATGAAACTGACTACTTTTTTTTCCATTGACCTGTCCCCACTAAATTAATTATTAATTGCTCCATCGTCAATCCAACAGACAATTAGATTTTTTTCCGCACCAGTAATAGGCTCAACCGGAGGCATTTCGTTGCTGTTGATTAAAGATTTTATTGACGAAGCATGCATCTTAACTCCTGAATATTCTGATAAATTGGGTTCTACTCCCCCTCCATGACAACTTACCGTACTGCACTTTTCTGCAATGATGGGCGCAATCTGATTTTTAAAAGAAATACCGGTCCGAACTTCAGCATACACCCCAAAAAAACATTCATTTGCATCCTCTACCCACACGCTGTAACGTCCTGCCCGTAGATTTTCCCAGATATTACTCGCCTGATAATCATCATTATTCTCACCCAACTGGTATTTCATAGGCGGAACCCCACCCAAAGGAACCAACCGGATAGTGCCATTATTACCATCACACCCTGAAGGCGTTGTGTAAACGACCACCTGAAAAGGGTCTTTACCAGCAAGAAAATATTTTATGGTTACAATACAGCCGGTATTATCCATGACGGATAAGTCATGCAAAACTGGATGAACATTCTCAAAAAAGGGATTCGTGGTAAAAGGACCGCCATCAATTGCATACTTAAATGGTGCATTACCACCGGTTGCACCCAGCGTAATTTCACCATCAGAAAGTCCACAATCCGGGCTTTTTGTTTTGACTACCACCAGTTCAAGGGTAGTCTCCTCGCAGTCGAATGGTGGAACAGTCTCTTCACATGATAATGTCAACAATGGCATTAAAAATGCTGCGAGGAGCACTGGATTTATAGATTTGCTACGTTCTTTCACTCGGTTGCAATTTAACAAATAAAGGGCAATTGGGTTCCAAAATCACCCAAATCACGTTATTATTAACAGCCTGGTATTGCAGTTGACCAAATTATTTGTAAAACTGACAACATGATTACCTTTGGAGCAAATAAATTATAGCGTGGACAAACAAGCATTTATTGTTGATGGAATCAGAACACCTTTTGGAAGTTTTGGAGGTACACTTGCCACCATCCGTACTGATGATTTAGCAGCACTGGTGATAAAAGCATTGATGGAACGAAATAAGAATGTTCCACCGGAGGCAATTGATGATGTTATCCTGGGCTGCGCTAACCAGGCAGGAGAAGACAATCGGAATGTGGCACGGATGGCTTCTTTATTGGCCGGATTACCCTGGTCGGTTCCGGGTGAGACCGTTAATCGGTTATGTTCGTCAGGCATGTCGGCCATCATTCAGGCGAATCGCGCCATCAAGGCAAATGATGGCGATGTGTTTATTGCAGGTGGGGTCGAAAATATGACCCGCGGACCCTGGGTATTGTCCAAAGCATCCACTCCCTTTGGTCGTGATGTTGAAATGCATGACAGCAGTTTTGGCTGGCGGTTTATCAATCCCAAAATGGAAGCATTATACGGTGTGGATAGTATGGGACAAACGGCAGAAAACCTGGTGGATTTAAATGGAATAGCAAGAACCGATCAGGATCTTTTTGCATACCGATCGCAAATGAAAGCTGCGCAGTCACAGGCATCCGGAAGATTAGCAGAGGAGATTGTCACCGTAAAAATACCTCAACGGAAAGCTGACCCGATCCTGTTTAAGGATGATGAATTTATTAAGGCGTCCACCACTCTTGAAATACTGGCTAAGTTACGACCCTCCTTTAATAAAGATGGAACGGTAACAGCGGGTAATGCTTCTGGTTTGAATGACGGATCTGCCGCCACACTGATTGCATCGGAAGAAGCGCTTAAAAAATATGACCTCTCCCCGATTGCACGAATTGTTTCCTCAGCCGTAACTGGCGTTGAACCACGCATCATGGGAATTGGACCCGTTTCGGCGACACAAAAAGCATTACAAAAGGCCGGGCTGACATTAAAAGACATTGATGTTATTGAGTTAAACGAAGCGTTTGCTTCGCAGAGTCTGGCCGTGATCCGGCAATTGGGATTACAAGACGATGACCCCCGTATCAACCCTAACGGCGGTGCCATTGCTATTGGTCATCCTCTGGGTGCATCCGGAACACGCATTACCTACTCCGCAGCACTTGAACTCCATAAGCAAAGCAAACGCTATGCTGTGGCTACGATGTGTGTGGGATTAGGACAGGGCTATGCAGTGGTGTTAGAGCGAATGTAGTTAATCAGCATACCGGACGGTAAAGGTCTCTTTTACTCGATTTGAAAGATTGAAATAAGGAATCCAGATTACAGCAAATAAAACGCTCCTTAAAATACTGATTAAAGCTTCCTGACTTCCTTCAGTAACAGGGGTTTCAATCAGATAATATACAAACACATAATCCAGTATGGTAAATAGTAGCGTTGCTGCATAGTATATGCTGATTACTTTAGGTAAGGACGTTCGTCTATTAAAGAACAAACTAATAAGTAAAATCAGGAAAACAATCAGGAAAACATTATAGACAAATTCTGCAAGGGTAACGCCAAGAAGAATCCAGTATCCTTCATCCCAAATTGTGGTCCATACAGTATCATTAAAAAATTCTGAAGTCGTTGCAAAGTCATATAAAACCCGTATGGGGGAAAGCACCAGACCAATGGCAATAAGAATCAACCAGCCTCCAATTTTTTCACTATACCGGGGATCTTCCAATGTTGCAGGTGGGTCAAACCGGGAATGAATCCGTAATGCCAGAAAAACAGCAAGTCCTAGAGAAATCAACAACATGAGGATGCTGACAATACTATTTGAGATACCACTGCCTCCGGTATTTGTTAACCCTTTGTTGAAGGTGAGATAATAGCTGAGATTATTCATCATCTCATCATGATCCTTCACTAAAGTTGAGATCATTTCTGCAGGGATGTGATCCTGAAAGGTTTCGTAACTGTGTTCAATTCGAGCTTTTCTATTTGCATAAATTACCCGGTAATTATACGCATAGTGATCATTTTGAATTTCTTTTGAATCATCAGGCACTCCCCACTCTTCAGGGAATTCCACAATCGTTTTATGATGGTAAGAAACCGGAAATTGCAGGTAATAAGGAGCGGAACGATTTAAGGATTTATTATTGAGATCTGCATAGTTTTCAATTCCTAATGGGTAAACCTCTGCGTAGATTTGATTTTCCTTTTCGGGATTTTCTTTCCAGAAATTTTCAATTTCATATTCTTCAAAAACAGTAAATTGGTTAATGTCCCGTTTATCTTCAAAGGCGATGGACTTCGAACTTTTAATGTCCGGGTACAAATTGCTATAATAGTTCAGATAGCTTTTTTGAATCGATTCAATACTTGATCCTGAAAAATAATCACGCTGAGAATCTGCATCTCCTCCATAGAAGTCAGTCACCACTTTTAATGTAGCATTCCCGCCAATTTCTGAAAAGGAAATTGTTTCTGTAATTTCTGTTTTCAAAAAACCAGCTTCCCCCAGATCAATCAGATCGGCAACCCCTTCTTTTATCAGTAATCCCTTACCATAGTCAGGAAAAAAATAGTTTTCCAGACTTCCTCCCTGGTTGCTGATGGTGGGGTCTACATAAAAAAATGTTCCGTTGTGTTTAATCTGAACAACGCAATGATTGAATGCGTAAGGAGATATGAAAGAAGGATTCAAATGATCACGGTTTTTGGAATTGACCAGCAACGGGGTAGCCTCGATCCCTTTTGCATTTAATAGCACACTTAGCAGGTAGGATTTGTCTTTACAGTCCCCGAACCGTTGTTCAAGAACCTTTGAAGGATCATGGGGTTTGTGTGAATTTAGTCCTGACTCAAAACCAAGGTATCTGATATCATCTTGTACAAACCGTATTGCATCGATCATAAATGCCTCCGGATCACTTTGTGTAAAGAGGTTATTCGCCAGATTGGTAACTTTTTGAATCTCTTTGGAGGACGGAGAATAATAGGGCAACGCCCAATTCACAACCTCTTCCCATGAATTAAAATCAGAAAGTAAAAGATGCCGGTAAGGATCATACCAGCTGGGTACCTGATTATCATTTAACAGGGCATCATTTTTAGTGGTCACCCAGGTGTAAATGTTCTCGTCTGAAGTTCGTTCTGTATGCACCGATACTTCTCCATTTGCATAACGAAAAGTTAACGGCTTTTCCTTTGGAGTCAACAGTCTGAATTGAAATTTTTCGTACGGGATCGAATAATCAAAATAATTTTTGGCGCTGTAATAGCCATTCATGACAGGATTATACCCGATACGGCTATACGCGTATTCAAGTACATCGCCTACTCTGACATCGTCAAGATTAATGACCGCCGAAAGGCTGCCATCATAGAGAAAACGATCCATACTTTGTTCCCGTTGTATCGTCTTGATTTTGCCAATATCCAGCTTGTCTATGATTTCTCCATTTCTATGCAGTTTGATGCTATGGAGAATTAATTTCTGATATGACGGGTCAAAATCTAAACTTATATCGGACATATATTGTATGCCATCATTCGTTAAGATTGCGATAGCCAAATGCGTAAAATCCGTTTGTGAACTAATCTGTTCCTGATTGTCAATTAACAGATGATAGTAGCCTCCAGCGGTTCCTTCTTTGGGAACTGCTGTGTAATCAGGAGCAACAGGTTTTACCCACTTGGGGACAGTACCGGTTATTACCTGGGATTGCACGTTTATAAAGGAGAGGGAAAATAAGAGTATTACACCAACGGTGGTAGTCCTGAAATTAAAATTCATGCGAAAACGATAAAAGCCTAAAACTAGGCATGAATCCGAAATATCAAAATAGGTAAGCGATACTTACAATAAAATTTTATCAAAAAGCGACACTATATTGAAATAGCGCATTCCATTTAATAATATCAACCTAACTTGCGCCTCATTTTTACTGCAACATGAGCAAATCAAAAGTTACCATTGGTCAAGTATTTAAGACCATTATCTGGCCCCGAAAAAATAAATTAGCACTTGGTCTTATCCTTATCATTATCAGTAGGTTATCAGGCCTGGTACTCCCCTACGCCAGTAAATACCTCATGGATGAAATTATTGCTAAAGAGCAGGTTGATATGCTGCAGTTATTCTTACTGGTGGTTGCCGGATCCATTCTTATTCAGGCCATTACATCCTATGTGTTAACCCAATTATTAAGTGTTGAAGCACAGCATTTGATTTCTGTTCTGCGGGCAAAAGTCCAGAAACAGATACTGAAACTCCCGGTACGTTTTTTTGATAATAATAAATCCGGAGCATTAGTATCCCGCATTATGACGGATGTGGAGGGTGTTCGGAATCTGGTGGGTACCGGTCTGGTGCAATTAATTGGCGGTACTATCACCGCGATTATCTCCCTGGGTTTTTTAATAAACATCAGTCCGACCCTTACGCTGTACGTAATGGCCCCCGTAATCATTTTTGCCTTGATTTCATTAAAGGCATTTGGCTATATCCGACCCGTATTTCGTGAACGGGGTCAGTTGAATGCGGACGTAACCGGAAGACTTACCGAGACCCTCAATGGTATCCGGGTTATTAAAGGATTCAATGCTGAAGAGCAGGAGATCAAAACATTCGAGGATGGAGTTGAAAGATTATTCCTGAATGTGAAGAAAAGTTTAACAGCCACCAGTCTGGTTACCAGTTCGGGAACTTTTTTAATCGGACTCGCCAGTGCCGGCATCATGACGTACTTTGGGTACTCTATTATTGATCAGGAATTAACGCTTGGTGATTTTATTTCCTTTACCCTCTTTTTGGGATTCTTATTTGTTCCGATTGTGCAGATGAGTAACATCGGTAGTCAGCTAACGGAAGCTTTCGCCGGGTTAGATCGTACAGAAGAATTAATGAACATGGACCTTGAAGACGATGGTATGATACGGACGATTGCCATCCCTGAAATTCAGGGCGACATCGTATTCAAAGATGTTAGTTTTGCTTACGAAGAAGGAAAAGATGTATTAAAGAACATCAATTTTGAAGCAGCCAAAGGTAGTGTGACTGCGTTGGTAGGAACTTCCGGTTCGGGGAAGACTACCATCGCTGGACTTGCAGCAGCATTTCTGAACCCGGATAAAGGAATTATCACCGTCGATGGGCAGGATCTTTCTCAGGTTACGCTCAGCAGCTACCGCAGTCAGTTAGGGGTGGTTTTGCAAGATGATTTTTTGTTCGAAGGAACAATCCGTGAGAATATTCTATTCCCACGACCGAATGCGAGTGAAAATGAGTTACTGGATGCCGTGAAAGCAGCACACGTAAATGAATTTACTGACCGTTTTGATGATGGATTAAATACACTTATTGGTGAACGGGGGGTTAAACTTTCAGGAGGCCAACGACAGCGGATTGCAATTGCACGCGCCATCCTGGCAAACCCACGGGTACTGATTCTGGATGAGGCGACTTCCAACCTGGATACAGAAAGCGAAACCTACATACAAGAAAGCTTAAGTGAGTTGATGAAAGGACGCACAACCTTTGTCATCGCACACCGGTTAAGCACCATTCGAAAGGCCAATCAGATATTGGTGGTGGAAGACGGAGAAATAGTTGAACGTGGCCGTCATGATGAATTGATCGAAAAGAAAGGGCGTTATTTCGAGCTTTATACCTACCAGGCACGAATCTGATCCTGTGCTTATCACCGTTCGTGTCTAGAATTTTAACCACATAGTTACATAGGTCCTTTAAGCTTAGGTAAGCCTCTGGAAATAGGATTTTAAAGTTTTATATAGGAGCTGCGCTCAACCTCTATGTGGTTAAGGAAGCTAATCAAAAGGGTCGCCGGTTGCCGGTTGCCAGTTGCCGGTCGAATCCGTTCGTGTCTAAAATTTTTACCACATAGTTACATAGGTCCTTTAAGCTTAGGTAAGCCTCTGGAATAATATGGGATTTTAAAGTTTCATATAGGAGCTGCACTCAAACTCTATGTGAAAAAATTCTTTTTCTCTCTTTTAGATTTTGAGAATACATTTGTGCCGGTGTCCAGTTTATAATATCTGCGTATTGAATTGATCCAGAATAAACTATGTTTCCTATGTGGTTAAGGAAGCTAATCAAAAGGGTTGCCAGTTTCCGGTAGTTGCTAAGGTGACAACAATGAATCTGATCACTCAACACGTATCGATTCAACCGGATTGACCATAGCTGCCTTGATGGCATTAAAGATAATAGTACACCCGACAATGAGCAGCACCAGAATGAAACTAATCAGGTACGTGAGGATATCAATTTCGGTATGATAGGTGAAGTTGTCCAGCCAGTTTTGAATGAGATAGTATGAAAATGGAATCGCTAGCAAAAAGGCAATGGCGATCAGCACCAGAAATTCACGGCACAACAAAATCAGCAGGCTGGGTATACTGGCTCCCAGGACTTTTCGAATACCAATCTCTTTGACCCGCCGCTTGGACACAAATAAGATCAGCCCGTACACTCCCAACCCGGAGATTAAAATTGCCATGAAGGTAAACCATCGGATGATGCTGCCAAAGGTTTGATAATTGGCATATTGTTGTTCAAGTTGTTGATCCAAAAAAGCGAATTCAAATGCTTTGTCTGGAAATAATTCATTCCATTTATCCTCCAGTTGCGTGATTGTCGATTGGGTATCGCTGTTATTCATTTTAATGGTCAGCGTATTATACTGCCCTTCCCGCATTTCAAGAATGAGCGGTGAAATCGGTGTCGTCAGAGAAGAGAAATTGATATCCTTAATAACACCCACTACCTTTCCGATCTTTCCTTCGCGATTGATTTCTTTACCTAATGCCATTTCAGGAGATTCGAAATTATATTCCCGAACTGCCGTTTCGTTTATAATGAATGCATCCGTTGGATCCGTTCCAAAATCTCTGTTAAAAGGTCTTCCAGCTGCAAAAGCTATTCCATAGGCATCAAAAAAATCATAGTCGATTGCAATATTAGCGGCAAAGAGATTGTCTTCAGCTGAAAATCCTTCGGGCACCACACCTCTGTACACCCCACCGATTCCGGGAACTGCTGAACTGAGGGATGTATTATAGACAGCAGGATTGGAAGTAAGAATATCGCGAAAGGTGTTAATACGCATCGTATAGGTTGAGTCTGCAATACGAAAAATTCCATTCAGGTTCCGACTTTGAAGTGGAACCGTAATCACCAGGTCTTTATTAAAACCAAGGGGTTGACTGTTTAAGAAATGAAGTTGTTTAAAAATCATCATTGATCCCGATAACAGGAGGCTGGTGATTACCAATTGAAATACAACTAGCCCCCGACGGAGCAACGAACTTCCATCCTGGGAGGAAAATCCCGATCCTTTTAATGAATTTACAGTTTGAAAGTTGGAGATAAACCAAGCTGGATAGCTGCCTGCAAAAAGGGTAACACCCAATAGTAAACCAAATGCAATCAGACCTGTCTTTTCATCCAGTACATTCCAGTAACTAATTTCATTATTGGTCAGATCATTCAGGAAAGGGAGTGTATAATACAGTAGGATAAACGAAAGAAGGATTGCGATCAAACAGAAGAGAAAACTTTCGGACAAGAATTGAAATATCAACTGCCTTCCGGTGGAGCCCATGATCTTCCGGATTCCAATTTCTTTTACCCGACTTACGGATTGCGCAGTAACCAGGTTTATATAATTGATACAAGCAATCATTAGGGTTAATAGCCCAATACCTATAAAAATATAGATGGTCGTCATGGAATTTGGCGATCCGGGTTCAGCCTGCATTTCAGATTTCAAATGGATATCCAATAACGGATAGAGTGAGAATACCTGGCCGATTAAATTTTGTGGTGGTGCATGTTCCTGTAGAAAACCCTCCATTTTTGCATCCACATCTTTCGGGTTCGCACCGGGTTTTAATAAGATATAGGTATAGGAATGGCTGATGACAAAATTCTGCGCGAGGTTAGTTCGTAACCGTTGCGCTGTAATATCATCTTCCATATCATACATATTTTCAAAGGATGCGATCATATTGAAGCGGATGTGGGCATTGGGATGATCTTTAAATACCCCTACTACTTTGAACGAATTCTTTCCTGAAAAGAGGAGTGTCTCACCGATTGGATTTTCATTCCCGAAATACTTGGTGGCCATCTCTTCATTAATGAGAAGCGTAAACGGATCTGCGAGGGCACGATGTGGATTTCCTTGGACAAAGTCAAGACTAAAAATATTAAGCGAGGTAGAGTCTGCAAAGAATACATTGGATTCTTCAAAAACGACATCGTTTTTTGATGGAACCGATACCGTTACGTTCCTGCCATATACCCTGGCCACAGTTTCCATCTCAGGAAAATAATCCAACATATGGGGAGCCATTGCCGCCGGACAGGATGCCAACTCTAACCCATTGGGAACCGTGTATTTGATTCGATAGATGCGTTCTGCTTTCTTGTGGAATGTGTCGTAGCTAAACTCTTCACGCACATACGCCATGATCAATAATGAAAGCGTCAGGCCACAGGTTAGGCCAACAAAATTAATGATCGCGTAGGTTTTATTTTTTGTAATGTTGCGAAATGCAATCTTGATGAAATTTGAAAACATAATGCGGCCGTTTTCTGCTTGTACGTAAGTGATGCTTTTTAAGATATCATAATTTTATGGTGTGCTATAAACACCTGCCAACGGTAAGATAGACCTATGAGAGTTCAGGATTAATATTGGTGGCAGTCTGCATTAGTTTGTTGACCCTGGGTTGAATAACCCAATACCCGATAATTGATACCCAAATCAACAAAAAATCAAATGCATAGTCCTGAAAATGTGCCATACGACCTAATTCAATTGATTTTAAGGTTTTAGCCGCAAACCGAATACCATAGATCGTGCATCCTATTGCGATAAAATGCAAAGCGACAAATAAAATGATTACCCACCAGTCACTTCCGGAATCGATCGGGCTCAATGAAAACAGAAAACCCATCCAAATATCAAGTGTCAACAGGTAGATAAAAGGTATTGCAAAAATAATCTTAAAACGGCCCGCATTCAGACGGATTCCTTCTGGTAATTTGGTATTCAATTTAGATCCAATACTCCATATCCATCCAAAGAGTGATGCAGTAAACAACAACATCATCAAAGGAAATATATTTTTTACAAGGGAATGTTTGAAAAAGGACAAAAAAAATACGGCCATGGGTAAGCCCCATGTTATTATAAATAATTGCCAATGTTTTAGTTTCAATAAGAATACCACCGGATAAATATCGTTAATTCCGATAAAAGAAAGATGCTCTTCAATTTTAATCAGCACTAATATTTTCTAAGCCACTAAATATCAAAATTTTAATTACTTTGGTCGCTTCGATTTGTATGCGAAACGCTGAACCTATCCCAACTTACCATACACGACAGCATTTCCGCTGTGGCGTAATTTTTAGCGTGCTGCTGTTTGTTTCGTTAACGGCTTATGGACAAAGCCTTTACACCTTATCGGACGATAAAAATACGCACCGGTTGGATTCCTATGTTGAAATTTTCATTGACTCGGGTGATGCCTATTCCTTTGAGCAAATCAGTAGTCCGGAATTTCGATCAAGATTTAGCCGCAATACCAAAGATGGATTAACATTTGGCTATCTCAGGCCTCCACTCTGGCTTAAGTTAACAATCGAAAACAAATCCAATACCGCCTGGTTCATGGAAATACCTGCACCCTTTTTGGAATTTGTGGATTTCTACCAGCAGGAAAGCGGTACCTTTCAACATATAGAAACCGGATACTACCTCCCGCATCAATCACGCGGGTTTGCACATTCCGGATATGCTTTTGCGTTACAGTTTTCAGAGCAGGGAACCAATACGGTTTACATACGAATCGCAGGACTGAGCCCTAAAACCTTCCCTCTTTTTGCCGTTGAAAAAGACTTTTTTTTGGAACGGATTCGATTCGAAGATGTAGGCTACGGAATGTTTTTCGGAATTCTTTTCGTCATGCTATTTTATAATTTATTCCTGTACTTTACTTTAAAGCATCTCGATTACTTCATTTATTCCTGCACCATCATTTGTACCATCGCCATCTTTGCAGCAGCAACCGGTTATGGGGGTAAATTTCTATGGCCGGATGTACCCATCCTGAATTATTTTGCCGGCCGTCTTTCACTACCAGTCCAAACCGCCATCCTGGCGATCTTTACCCTTCGGTTTTTAGAAACAAAAAAATACTCCAGGTTTATTTATTATGCCTTGTTGTCGTTGGTTCCGCTTTCAGTCGTGGCCCTGATTTTAATAATCACCCAGACCATGCCATCGGCAGGAAACAACTTGCTATCACTGGCCCTTGTCATTTATTTGCTCAGTGGTATCGTTTGCCGGGTACGGGGAAACAAAACTGCTAATTTTTTCATTGCTGCCTGGGCAATGTACCTGACTGGTGGATTGATGTTGACCCTTCGAAACAGTGGATTCTTTGAGTTCAATTTCTGGACAACACATTTTGTTGAAATCGGGGCGGCAGCAGAAACAACCATTATTGCACTGGCCCTGGGTGCACGCTATCGAAAGTATAAGGAAGAAAAAGAAGAAGCGCAGCGTATCGCACTTAAGCTTCAACAAGAAACAACTGAGATGCTGGAAATAAAAGTGAAAGAGCGTACCGAACAACTTTCAAGAGCAAATGAAGAACTTTCCGCAACGCTGGAGACAAATCGGTTACAAACACAGGTAATTGAACAAAAAAATTCAGAACTGGATGACTTTTTCTATCGCGTTTCACATGACTTGCGAGGTCCGATATCATCGTTGCTGGCCATGTCATTCTTAGCCAATAAAGAAGTTACAGATCCAAAAGCACTTGAGTATATCAATCGTCAGAAAGAGCAGGCTGATCGATTGAATGGGATTATTAATGCGTTGATTAGTTTGACGAAATTGAGTCATGGTGAATTCAAAAAGGAACCTATCAACTTTGCCGGTATGATTGATGAGTGTATTCAATCCTTTGGCGGGCATACTAACTTCCCGAAGATTACTTTTCAGAAAAATATTCAACCCGATTTAGAATTTGAATCCGGATGGGTGTTCGTCAATGCTATTCTTCAAAACCTAATTGAAAATGCAATCAAGTATAGCGGTACAACAGACCCCTATGTTCACGTTGAAGTCAGAAAAGAACTGGATATTATTATCATTGAAGTTGCTGATAATGGCCAGGGTATTCCGGAGTCGCTACAGCCCAAAATTTTTGATATGTTTTTTCGTGCCAGTCAATCCGGTGGCGGCTCCGGGCTTGGATTATACATTCTTAAACGTTCGGTTAATCGCTTAAAAGGTAAAGTAGAAATTGAAAGCACAGTTGGAAAAGGATCCACCTTCAGGGTAAAATTGCCAATGGTTGTGAATTAATTTAGAAACAACCTATTCCATTTCCGATAACTCCAGCCATCGCATAGTTTTTTGTTCAATTCTTTCAACAAGTTGCTGAATCTTTTCTGACCACTCTTGAAGTTGAACGTGATCATTTTCTCCTGAAGACGTGAGCCTCTCTGTTAGCAATGCCTTTTCATCTTCCAGCTTTTTTATCTCATCCGGAAGCAGTTCCAATTCACGCTTCTCATTGTACGACAATTTTTTTTTGTTTTCTGAAACTGCCTTTACGGACGGTGAATATTTAGGGTCTTCTATTTTTTTCGGGTTCGCCTCCTGCTCGGCAAGCCATTCCCGATAATCCGAATAGTTACCATTGAAAATACGAATGGCACCGTCCCCCTCGAATACAAACAACTGATCCACCAAATGATCCATGAAATAACGGTCATGCGAAACCAATAATAAACAACCCGAAAATTTAATAAGGAAGTCTTCCAGAACATTTAAGGTATCAATATCAAAATCGTTTGTGGGCTCATCCAATATTAAGAAGTTCGGATTGGTAATCAACAGCTTCATCAATTGTAATCGCTTCCGTTCGCCCCCACTTAATTTGGAAATGTAGTTGTACTGTTGTTCCGGTGGAAACAAGAAGGACTCCAGAAATCGTGATGCCGAAAGCTGTGTTCCATCGGCAAGCGTAATATACTCTGCAATCTCCTTTACCTCTTCTATTACCCGATGCTCTGGATTAAAATCAATGCTTTCCTGTGTAAAGTATCCATACTTGGTTGTCACCCCGGGAATTGCTTCCCCTGAATCAGGCTTGGTCTTTCCTGAAAGCATATCCAGAAAGGTAGATTTTCCAATTCCGTTTTTTCCGACCACACCAATGCGATCCCCTTTTTTAAATACATAGGAGAAATCATTCACTAGCTTATTATCGCCATACGCTTTGGCGATCGACTTAACTTCAAGAATTTTCCCACCTTGACGCGAAGTCTTAAGATCTAGCTCCAATTTGTCTTTCTTTAAATCTTGTGACGCAACTTCCTTAAGGTCATGGTACGCATCAATACGATACTTCGCTTTCGTTCCACGGGCTTTTGGTTGTCTGCGCATCCAGTCCAATTCTTTCTTCAAAAGGTTTTTTGCCTTACTGACTTCCGCTTTAAGAATATCTTCCCGCATCGACTTCTTTTCCAAGAAGTATGCATAGTTTCCTTTATACCGAAACAACTGGGAGCGGTCGATCTCTAATATTTCAGTGGCTACATTATCCAGGAAATAGCGATCGTGGGTCACCATGATGAGGGTGATCATTTGCCCTGCTAAATAATTTTCTAGCCACTCAATGGCTGTTAGGTCCAGATGGTTAGTAGGTTCATCCAGAATAATCAGATCAGGTTCTTGCAAAGCAACTGAGCCAGAAATATTCGCTTTTCTTCTGTCCACCGGAAAGTTCACTGAATTTCTTTTCTAAATCAGGAACACCTAGTTTCCCAATCACTTCATTCACTTTTGAATCGTAATCCCAGGCATTAAGCTCTTCCATTAGAATCAGGACCTCTTGCATTTTATCCGGGGATACATCCGGATGGTGCAAACAGTGCTCATACTCTTTTACGACATTGGCAATTTTATTATCAGCACTAAAGAGGATGTCTTCGACTAAAGCATCAGGAGCAACATTCACTTGTTGTTTCAAGTATCCAATTCGGATCCCATCACGTACACTTAAATTCCCTGCATCAGGGGCCAGTTGTCCGGTTAATATCTTTAAAAAGGTTGTCTTGCCAACACCATTATTCCCAACCAAAGCAAGCTTCTCGCCTTGCCCGAAACCGAAAGTTATGTCTTTGAATAACCACTTGTCGTGGAATGATTTGCCGATCCCCTCAGCCGATAGATAATTCACGTATTTTGCGTTTAGGCCGCAAATGTATGAAAAGCAGGATTGCTCTTACTTTGAATTTATAATGAAGTTCACTTATTTTTCCCTAGCCAACAGTTACTTGACTTTTCTTGAAGAAGCAAAAAATACATGTGCCAACTTCTATTAATAAGATTGAAACAATTGTAATGTATATTTCCATAGGGTCTTTATTTTAAGAGTGGAAAAGTATATAAAGTACTTGAAAGTCCACTGTTTCAATCGTTTATTGGTAGTTAATATCGCTTACACTTCAACTATTACTTTAAATGGATATCAAAGCAGCATTGGTAAAAGATCACTCAAAAGCGATTACAGATAAAATAGTAAAGTATGTGGGTAATAACGATGAAAGGTTCTCGGAGCTTGTTGATGTTTACTTAAAAGGCCCCTATCGAATTACACAGCGAGCAGCTTGGCCGCTAAGTTATTGTGTAATGGCGCATCCTACTCTTATCGATAGCCATTTAACCAAGATTCTCAAGTTTGTAAAGCAACCGGGTAATCATGAATCTGTAAAAAGAAACACTGTACGATTACTTCAGTTCATAGAAATCCCAAAACGGTTTCACGGAAAAGTTGTAGATATGTGTTTTGGGTACCTAACAGATCCAAAAGAACCTATTGCCATTAAAGTGTTCTCTATGACCGTATTAGCAAATTTGGTAAAAGGGATTCCTGAATTAAAGAAAGAGTTGAAGATTGTCATCGAAGACCAAATGCCCTATGGTAGTGCTGGTTTTATAAGCAGAGGTAAAAAAGTATTAAAAGAGCTGGCTAAACCTTAATTACAATGTACTTTTTAACTTATCGAGAACTGTAATAATAGCACTTTGGTCCTCATTGGGCGAAAGTTGTAGATACTTTTCTAAAGCAACTATAGCCTCTTCATATTCTTTGTTCATCGCTAAGGTTAACCCTAAATTAAAATAACTGTTAGCAAATTCTGGTTCCAATTGAATGGAAATGCCATAATGTGCTTTTGCAAGTTTGTAGTTTCCGATTTCACCATAGACATTTGCCAGATTATAATGTGCTTCAAAATGCCGTGGATTTATCTCCAATGATCTGCTCAAATAATCAATCGCCAATGCTTGATGATCTTGCTGAAATTCAATGATACCAAGATTACAATACGCATCAGCAACATTCTCTTCGGCTCCAATGGCTTTTAAATATCCCGATTTTGCTGATTCTAAAATCACCGTGATCGTCCAGTGCAAGGGCTTCTTCAAAAAGGCTAAGTTGATGAAGGGCAATTACTTTACCGCCTGAGAATAAGTTTAACTGGCCGTATTTCTCAAGCCCTTTTCCTTTCTTTTTCCGTGCACGGATAGGGCCGAATTTTTCAGGTTGTGGTCCAGGAAATTGAATCACTTTTGCCATAACCCCAAAGGTAAGGGATATTGGCTAGCAATAAATGATCCGGATCAGGAAATTAAAATTAGCCCGTTTTACGTCTAGTTGTCTTGACAGCCTTTTTGGCAACTTTCTTTTTAGAGCCCTTGGCTTTTTCCATTGGCTTTTTAGCGGCATCAATACTTGCCTTTAAAGCCGTCATGATATCCACCACTTCAGGCTCTTCCTCTACCACTGAAACGATTTCCTTGCCTTCAATTTTTGCATCGATGATACCTTTTAACGCATCATAATAATGGTCCGTCATATCAATTTGCGTGAACTTCTTGGTCATTTGATCCACCAAAGTCTTGGCCAATTGCAATTGTTCCTTTTCTACTTTCACTTCCAACATTTGCGGTACTTCTTTGATGCTTCTAACTTCATTTGGGCTACGAAGTTTGTACATCAGTATTCCACCTTCATGTGGAGTTAGCAGTATAGGTGTTTCCCGATCACGAAGTACAACCTTCCCAACGCCTATTTTCCCGCAAGATTTTAGTGTTTCACTTAGTAAACCGTACGTTTTGGCAGCAACATCTCCATCAGGTCCTATAAAATAAGGCGCTTCAAATAAGGTTGGATGAACTTCTTTCGTATCAACAAAGCCTTCAATCTCGATGACTTTTGTACTTTTCAACCGTTACTTTTTCAAAATCCTCATGCTCAATGATTACAAACTGACCAGGTTCATATTGATACCCTTTAATGATATCCTCAGAACGTAAAGGTTTACCAGTTACCTTATCCTTCTTTTCATAGCTTACTGGATTGTGACCTTCTTTGGATAGCAAATTGAAACTGATGCTTTTACCAGAATCAATTGCATTGTATATCCGGATGGGAATGGTAACCAGCGAAAACTGAATGTGTCCTTTCCAAATAGCTCGCATATGTACTTAGTTTAAAAAATGAACTATAGACTACTAAGGTATTGACTATGAGTTGTTTTTGCAAGAAATATTTTGAATTCATCTAAAATCCCCCATTCTGGAATAATTTCCATTCAACAATTAATTGTAACTTTTATTTCAAAATTTGATTTCATTAAAAGTGGTAAGGTTTCTATCTACTGTCGGACTACTCATAATGGCGCTGAATTGGGCAATCGGTCAATCCGGTGATCGGGTCATTGCGCTTTTTGAAGCCGGTGAGCAACAACTCAATAGTGGTCAGTACAAAGAAGCCATTCAGTCATTTGCGAAAGTAGTTGCCCTAAAAGGTAATTATGCTGATGCCTACTATTATCGGGGGATGCAAAAGAGAAAATGTAATGATCCTGAAGGGGCATTAATGGATTATAGTATTGCCCTCGAATGGAATACCGATTTTGCGGAAGCGTTATTAGCCCGCGCCCGTGTCTATTACGAATGGAACGGTATGATGCGGCACAAAATGATTTTAAAAAATTGCTAACAATCCCACAGGGAGAAACACATGATATCTTTTATCGAAAATCATCATATGAAGGGGTTAATCGCATCATTACAGCTCAGAGCGCAACTGATATTATTTTTAATTATTTCGGACTAATTGCTATTAAAAAACAACATTACGAAGAAGCCATCTCCTGGATTGATAGTGCCATCAATTTGTATAATGCAGACCCAGATTATTATGTAAACCGTGGGGTAGCAAATGAAAAATTACTGCGCTATGCGGAAGCAAAGTATGATTTTGAGATGGCCATCCGAAAGTCGCCCGATCATGGATTAGCCCAGCAGTACCTCTCTTCTTTAGCCAGGAAACAGGGACATCTCGCAGAAAGTGATCACTATCTATCTGAAGCTATTGCGCGAAATCCTTCACTTCCTTTTGCATTCCTTGAACGGGCGTATTATCGAAGTGAAGAAGGAAATTATACCGGGGCAATCGAGGACTATTCAGCAGCTTTAAAAATTGACTCTTTGGATGCAGAGGTTTGGGTAAACCGTGGACTTGCATTTGAAAAAACCGGGGAATTAAGTGCCGCATATCATGACTTTACCCAGGCGATCACCCTCGATGAAAACTATCCGAATGCATGGCTTTGTCGCGCCAATATTCTTGTTAAGCAAAAGAGGTTTGAAGAAGCTCTTGAAGATTATGGTATTGCTATTCTGTATGATCCGGTGTATCCGCTGGCGTACTATAACCGGGCACTTGTCAGGTATCGCATTGGAGAGAAATCTGCAGCATGTGAAGACCTTATTAAAGCCGAATCGCTCGGTCAACCGATTCAGGAGAATATTAAAACTACCATCTGCGAAAAAGGATTGTAATGATTCAATTTATTTTTCGAGATCCGGACGCATTCGGATGAATACTGGTTCTCGGTACATCTCCTGATCCGTGATCATGGCATAACTGATTTCGGCAAACAAAACCGGTTCCACCCAGGTACTGGTCTTTTCCTCCAACACTTTACCTTTTATCGTTTTTTTTGTTTTTTTCAATCGGGAAATGGATTGAAAGATTTCCAGCATGAGCTTATCCGTGAATCCGGTTCCAACTTTTCCGCGATAAAGAAGTTCATTTTCCTTCCTTTCGGCAATGTGCAATGCGCCAAACGTTTTAGCCCGATTTCCTTTCCCTTCTGTAAAGCCAATGATTATACATTCGACGGAATTGCGCACTTTAATCTTAAGCCAGTTATCAGAACGTTTTCCAGGGAGGTATTTCCCTTCCTTTCGTTTGGCCATAATTCCTTCCAGGGAATGCTGCCGCGCTGCCTCAAATAGAGAATGACCATCGTCTACTGATTGACTAAACCGATAGGGTGTCTCGGGTCGCATTGAATCCTTCAGAAATTCCTTTCGCTTCGTTAAGGGTTCGTTAATCAAACTTCGACCATCCATATACAAGCAGTCAAAGACATAACAATACACCGGATTGGTTTTGGTTAGCTTCTCAATAGCGGATGCAGATCCGCTCATCAACCGATTAATAACCTTTTTAAATTGTGGCCTGCCGGCTGAGTCGAGGCAAACAATTTCACAATCAAACAGACCATTGTTTGCGCGGAATGCTTTTAGTCCATCTTGAAGTTCCGGGAATTGCACGGTAATGTCATTCTGGTTGCGGCTCATAATCCTGATCTGCCCTTCATCCAGCGACACCATTGCACGGATGCCATCCCACTTTACTTCATACAGGTACTCTTCGCCCACAGGCGGTGTGGGCTGGCTTTCTGATAGCATAAATTCAACCGGATCACGTAACCATTGGATTTGTGATTCGTCCACACGCTCAAACAGAAACTCTTTCTCTTTTATTTTATAAATACGATACTCCCCGTTTACCTCCTTGCTGCTCAACCGAAAATAGAACCCATCCTTCTTTTCTTTTGTGATGGTATACTTTCCTAGCGCAAACACCCACATATCTCCACCACCATATTGACCTTTCGGAATTTTGCCATCGAAGGTTAAATACTTCATGGGGTGATCTTCCGTTTGTACCGCCAGCCTTTTAATACCCGGATACGGCGGCAAGCCACGAGGAACAGCCCAAGACTTCAATACGCCATCCTGTTCGAGTCGCAAGTCATAATGAAGATGAGAAGCATGATGCCGGTGTACAACAAAATTATTTCCACCTTCACCAATAATTTCTGCACCGGGTTCAGAAGTTTTTGTAAAGTCTCTTTTCTTTTCATACGATTCGAGTTGTTCCGGCGTTTTTCGTTTTTTCGAAACCGCCAGTTTCTTTGGTTTGATAACCTTCCTGTGTGTATGAATTTCAGTTGAATAGGCAGCAATCCCATCCCAGGCATCCCCATCGGAAACAACCTTGTCGACCGCATTCTTAATCGTAAACTCCAGCGGTGATTCCAGCTGTTGTAACTCATCCCAGCGAAGCGGCATCGATACAGGTGCACCCGGGCGGCCACGAACACTATATGGAGAAACAATGCTTTGTCCACTTCTGTTTCGATAAATATCAATCAGTACCCGTCCCTTTCTCGCCTCTTTTTTAATATGAAGAGTAACATCTTTATTTCGTTCCACAAAGGGGCGTGCTACTTCCTGAGCAGCCAGAAAAACGGTATTGAAGTCCTGCTCAACCTTTAAGGGCACGACAATATGAACACCCTTACCTCCGGTAGTTTTAACGAATGTATGGTATCCAAACGTTTCAATATGCTCCTTCAAGCGTAGTGAAATATCGACCACATTAATAAAGTTATACCCCTCCGGTGGATCGATATCAAAAACCATATAATTAGGAGCATCAAAATTTGGTTTACTGCTATGCAATTGATGGAATTCAAGACACGCAAGATTGGCAAGCCAAACCAGAGATGCTGACTCTGTCGCCAGTATGTAATCTTTCTTATCGTCGGAACCCAGAGCTTCAAATTCGATCCAATCAGGAGCCCAATCCGGACGATTTTTCTGATAGAAATTAGTACCGTGGATACCATCCGGGAAGCGGATGAGTGTCAGCGCCCTCCCCTTTATGTGGTGTAAAATTGTTGGGGCGATAGAAAGGTAGTATTGAATGATCTCGGCCTTCAGTATACCATCTTCAGGAAATAATACCTTATCCAGATTGGATAGTTCCACCTTTCGTTTTCCGACTTGTGCCCACTGCGACTTCCTGGCCATGTACCCGCTATTAAATCCTGACTATGAAGATAATTATTCAATGTGGGTAAAAAAAAGACTGCATCAAAGAGCAGTCTTTTTTGGTAATGATCAGATCGTGGTAGGTGTCAGGTCTTAGTGTTCTTCTTCCGGTTGTTCTTCTTCGTTGTGAGCTTCCCCTCCGCCATACCAGGCCTCCTGTATTTTATGAAACGTATCGTGCAGCTGTTTCAAAGCAGTGCCAATTTCCTCAGGAGTACCTGACCCTACTAAAATAGAAAACTCGTTTGTTTCAAATTTTAGTTCAGCCAGCATTACCGTCACCTCATCACGGTTAACCTTTGAGGGTAAGGTAGCTTCGGCCCAGCGACTGGCTACATTGGCCATTTCAACAGCATTTGCCTTAGCGGGATCAATGTTGAGCGAATCTTTATAGGGGTGAAAGCTCTCAGCCATAATCATATGGAATTCGTCCAACTCCGGCCATTCGTCGGAATCCTCCATAACTTCTTCTTCTACTACATACTCTGTGGAGTCCCCGCCCTTTTGACTACAACCAAAACTGGTGACGATGAGTAGTATTAATAATAATCTAAAATAGTGTTGCATTTGTTTAAAATTTTTAAAAATCAAAGGTACTAAAAAAACAGCGTCATACTTTATCTCGCTTACGATACTTTCGTTTTCTCTCCATAAAAGAAATTAAATGACGTAAGGCATCAAAATATAATAAAATAAAAAGGAGGATCGTCATCACCCAAATGACAGCCAGATTAAAGATCAGGGTGTCAATTGTTTTTCCCATAAAATGTTTGGTCGGCTGATAAAAATTAGCCGTAAAATCAAAATAATGTTTTGGTTTATGCTCGTCCTGATAGATCGGAAAGATTGCCTGCCATAATTTTCCTTCGAATTCAACAATTCTCGTCGTCGACGTAGCCTTTTTAACTTCATCAGCAATGGAGTTGTTTTGGTAACGTTTCCGCATGTCTTCAAATGCCCTGGATTTTTCAGGAGTATTCGTTAAGGATTCCAACAGCGAATCCTTTTCTTTCCTGGCATTGATGTTCTTATTGGTATAATACCGCTTTAGTGTGACTAGAAAATCATCTGTATTTTTCCATGTCGTAGAATCAAATTTCCCAATGGCCAGGTTGTCAACGTACGGTGGCAACTCCTTACCAATAGAATTGAACTCATTTGTGATCTCAGTCTTTAGAAGTGCCAATGCTTGCGTTAATTCTTTGTGTCCTGATAATCTCCAGTTTGGTCGTTGATTAAGACAGTACGTTAATTTGGTTTCCAATTCCGATATATAGTACACTTTTTTGTAATCGGAAATCGCAATGGTTTTATCAACTTCATAGAACTGCTCTTCAAATGGATTATCCTTGAATTGGGTCACCATATAGGCTTCATACGCCCAGCGCGATGCCATCACTTCTCCCATGAATGGGACGCCGACCGGATCACTGACAAACGGATTGAATTTATCAAAGCGTATCACCACACCGCTTAGCAGTAATTGCGGTATCACCAACAAAGGGATGAGAATATAAATTGTTACAGCAGAGTTAAAAGCAGAAGAAATGTTGAGCCCCAGCATATTGGCAAAGCAAGAGGTACTGAAGAGAATAACCCAATATCGCAACTCCGTTAATGGAATCTCAAGAATAAAGTTTCCCACCAGGATATAGAGTATGGTTTGTATTGCGGAAATCAAAAAAAGCACCATCACCTTAGAAGTTAGATAGCTGCTTCTGCTCAGATGAAGAAACCGCTCGCGCTTTAGTATTTTCCGGTCACGAAATATTTCTTCCGCACTGACGGTCAATCCGAAGAATAACGCGACGACTACACTCATGAAAAAATAAACCGGAATATTGTCGTTATCGTGGAAATTATACCCTGTGGAGGACTGACTCAAAGTATTGTAGTACTTGACCATGAAGGCCATGAACAATGCAAGCAAAGGAGATTCGGTTAGTGTTATGTACAGGTACTGCTTGTTTGCAAGTTTTGCCAATCCATCCCGCTTAAAAAAGATTCCAAGTTGCTTAAACCAATTGGGGATGCGTTGTGTGACCGCCAGCTTCTCCTGAATTTGCTGAATTCGCGGTACTTTAATCCGTTGCTTAAAATACTGATACCACTGACCTGCCGATATTTTCCTGGTACTGGTTAACCGGCCATATTCATTCACCACCTTTGTCTCGATGATGTTGAAAATTTGTTCCGGGTTAATGTTGCCGCATTCGGGACATGAACCCAGACTTTTATTGGCAGCGTTGATAATCTCCTGAAAGTAAACTACGGCTTCCACCGGATTCCCATAATAAATTTGAAATCCGCCGGAATCTAATATGACCAGGCTGTCAAACAATTTGAAGATATCAGAGGATGGCTGGTGAATCACCACAAATACCATTTTCCCCCGCAATGAAAGCTCTTTGAGCAGGTCCATGATATTTTCTGAATCGCGTGAGGAGAGTCCGGATGTTGGCTCATCTACAAACAGGACAGTCGGTTGCCGTAATAACTCAAGACCAATGTTCAGACGTTTTCGCTGGCCACCACTGATAGTTTTTTCAAGCGGTGAACCAACCTTCAGGTGTTGAATCTCCTGAAGGCCAAGATTGTTGAGTACACGGACCACTATATCCGTAATCTCTTCTTTTGAATATTTCCCAAAACAAAGTTGTGCTGCAAAGAAAAGATTTTGAAAAACGGTCAGGTCGTCCATCAGCAGATCATCTTGCGGAATATAACCGATGATACCCTCCGCCCGTTCAGGTTCTTCATGGATGTTGATTCCATTAATGATGACCCGACCGCTGGAAGGTTTTTCCGTCCCGTTCAGAACGTTGAGCAAGGTTGATTTACCCGACCCGCTTGCACCCATTAATCCAATCAGCTTACCACCTTGTTCAGCAATATTGATATTTTGTAAGCCTGCTTTACCGCTTTTGAAATGATAAAAAATATGATCAGCAGTAAACGTTATTTTTACTTTATTTTCACTGATTAAAAATTTACCAATAATATCACTGTAGTAGATGGGTTCAATTTTATTTCCTCTGATGGTGCTTCCCGTAGGAAAGACATCAATCTTTCGGCTTTTAATAGAAATACTATTCAGGTAAAGCGTTGAGATACCCAGGTATTTGATGAAATACGTTTCTGATTCCGGCAAGCGAAGAATGGCGATTAACCCCGTCAGGTTTTTAGCCACAATACTTGGCCCTGTATACTGATCTCCATCCGATCCTTCATCGATCACCAGCACGTTCTTGGAAGAAAGTTCATCCGCATCACGGCCCATCACAAATTCCTGAAGGGCCACAATTTCATTGTGCTTGATTTTAAGCGCCTGGCCAATGTAAAAGATCAGGTTGTTTTGTCGTTCAGAAAGTTCGTTGTCAGCATATACCAACTCGATGATTTTAACAACCATCACCAGTTTCTGTTGCATGGTTAACGCCTGGTTAACCTGCTTGACGATGCTCATTATTTTTGCCCAATCATCAACAAATTGTTGTGTGTCTGAATCGGCATCCAGCTTTTCAAGTTCCTCTTTACCTTCTGTAAGGTTGGATGACTTGCAGAATTCATCAAACAAGTTTAAGTAGTAACGGGTAGCTTCCTGATTAAGGTGAAGCGCCAGGAAATCCTTGATATTGGCACGCTCGTCATCTGTTATCCGCTCGCGGGCGACAATTGCAAATAATTGGATTATGGCCTTGAGTAATTCTTCGCTCATTTACTTCCCTTGAAAGGTTCAAAATAGGTTAAATTTGACGAATTATCTTGTTTCTATCGTAAGAATCTTTGGATTGTAACTATAAAAAAATGGCAGTCGATGACTGCCAATAAAAACGTTGTCCAAACGGGCTGCTGTTAACCAATTTTAGAGGTAATTAAATCGCTGAGTACAATTAATCCTTCCCGCAGATACTCATCTTTTAATTCTGATAGATCATTCATTTGTTTAGTCTCCTGATTACCGAGAGTAGTACTCATATTATCATTGGAAGTCTTTCTTTTTTCAGCTTCTTCCATTTCAATTTTACGTTTCTTTTCATTGAGGGATACCGTTGTTTCATTGATCCTCCTTCTGGCTTCTTCCGTTTCCATTACAAAACGATCCAATTCAGCATCGGTCTTAATTCTATCCTGATAGGATTTGTTTAAGTCTGCAACGATTCTGGAATTTATCACGGGTGTCTTTTCATATAGTGCACCACGAATTTCATCCCAGGGTAATGCATTTGGGCTCGAACTTTCACCAAATTGTTCCGGATCCAATGCCGATGGCAACAACACATCCGGTGTTACACCTTTGTGTTGTGTGCTGCTGCCGGTCACCCGATAAAATTTTTGAAAGGTAATTTTTAGCTGACCCACTTCTGCATTCGGATCATTGATGAATTGCTTCAAATCTACAACCGTTTGTACTGTCCCCTTTCCAAAGGTTGACTCGCCTACTACAACTCCCCGGTTATAATCCTGGATAGCACCGGCAAAGATTTCAGAGGCAGAAGCACTAAACCGATTTGTTAACACAACGAAGGGTCCGTTATATAGGATTCCATTGTCTTCATCTTTTTGAACCTGAATACGATTCATGGAATTCTTTACCTGCACAACCGGTCCGTCTTTGATAAATAAACCTGTTAGATCAATGGCTTCCGTCAGGGAACCACCACCATTATTTCGGAGGTCCATAACGATTCCGTTTACATTCTCTTCTTTTAGTTCAGTTATCAGCCGCTTAATATCCCGGGTTGTACTGGTGTAATTTGGATTGCCCTTACGGTATTCATCAAAATCCATATAAAAACTGGGTAGTGTAATTACTCCGAGCTTTAAATCTTTTCCGTTTTGGCGGTACTCAATCGTATTTTTAGAAGCCTGTTGATCTTCAATTTTAATCTTATCACGAATCAAAACGATTTCTTTTGAAGGTCCATTCAGGCCGGTTTCAGCAGGCAAAATATGCAACCGAACTTTTGTTCCTTTGGGGCCCTTTATCAGCTTTACTGCATCATCCACGCGCCAGCCGATGATATCCACCATTTCACCTTCATCTCCCTGTGCAACGCCGATGATACGGTCATTAGGGTGAAGCTTATTACTCTTCTCTGCTGGTCCTCCCGGCATGATCTCCACAATTTTTGTATAGTCGCCATCGGTTTGCAAGCGGGCTCCAATCCCTTCAAGTGAGAGATTCATGCTTTGACTGAACAGGTCGGCCGCCTTTGGAGAAAAGTAATTCGTGTGGGGGTCATAGGCTTCCGTAAGCGCATTCATATAAATGCTGAACACGTCTTCACTGTTGAACTGGGCAATTGATTTTTGAAAGCGCTCATACCGTGTACGCAATGTCTTTTCAATTTCGGTTTGTTCTTTGCCTGCTAATCGCAAGCTAAGCGACTGGCCTTTAATTATTCTCCGCCATGCATCATCCAGTTCTGCTTTCGATTTCGCCCAGGGGGTTTCACTCCGATCCGTTTCTAAATATTCATCAACGGTATAATCAAAAGGGAAAGTAATCAAACTGTCGAGCACAAAATCCATGCGCTCATTGAACCTTTTTTGATAAATCTCAAAGATTTCAAACGCTACAGTAACATCCTGATTACGTGTTAAGTCGTCAATCTTAAATCTGAATTTTTCGAATTGGGCGATGTCACCGTTCAGAAAATATGAGCGGTTATTATCTAAGCCTTCCAAAAATGGATCAAGAATGGCGGACGAAAATGAATCGTTAAAGTGAATTTCTCTATAATGATTGTTATCTAGAATATAGACTACAGCTTGCACCTCTTTACCATATACCGGTTTGGCCGCTAACTTGGTTGTATCGTTTTTATGAATCCCACCAAAAACAAGTGATACTGAAATCCAAAAACTAAAAATTGCCCCTGCCACAAATCGCTTCATAATATTTCATTTCGTTTACTCCATACAAACGGTATGCCTAAAGCTAAGGTCTTAACGTAAAAAAGATTTCTGAGTTCAATTCTTATCCTTTATCCTCGTATTCATCCAGGAATTTTTTGGCCTGCTCAATACTTTGGAACTCAAAAAATTTCTTACCGGATAAGCTGGAATGGATTTCTACCTGTACTAAATCAATATTCGTGTTTTTCTTAAAATCGAATTTTGATGCATGCTTATAATCCTCGCCTTGTTTGGTTGATATTTTAAAAGCAGTTGCCCGAACCGACTTACAATATCCACATTGATAGTGTTTCACTAATTCACCCGCACCATCAGCTGAAGGTTGTTGTGTGATTTCCTCGCGATTTACCTTCATGGTATAAAACCCACAACTATTACATTTTAAAGCCTGAAGGTGCCCCTGGTACTTTTCAACTTTTATGTCCCCAGAGTTTTCATCTACCCAAACATCGTAGTCCATGGAGAAAATGTTCTCTTCCGCCTGCATTCCTTCCTCCAGGTGCACATCTTCTTCTTCTTCACTTAACAACCTCATTTTAGTTCCTGAAGAACTAATTCTTAGGCATATATCTCCATTTTTTAAGCTTCTTATGAATAGAGTTTTCCATGTCGTATTGGAGGTACTCTCTTAACGATAGAGCCTTGGGAAGGCGGTAGGTTATATCCCCGATTTTCACTTAAATCACATGTTATCCCCGTCTCTATGTCGTACTCAACATGCTGTTCACCACATTTTCCGGACGCTTAGCCTCAGGTATTAGGGAGAGCTGTTTTGTTGGCTTCAGGACAATCAAATGCCCCGTCATCTTCAAACGGATGGGGCAGGTTGATCACCGTGTCAATGTTCGCAATGTCCTTGCGCTATAATTTCTGTATCCTGTGCATGTGCGGATTCCAGAGATATGCTGATAAGATGATGTGTACATTAATTATAAAACCAATTCTAAACAGGAATAATGCAAAACTACCGCCGGATTTTTAACGTAATTTTGTACTTATACCGATTATCAATCAAAATATCGTTCCGATTCGCATA
>CALOAV010000075.1:0-2269 GCA_942491425.1 uncultured Cytophagales bacterium | reverse complement strand
TATTTTATGGCAAAGTTTGCCACTTCCTGTATTTCGTCAATTGAACTGTTGGCCTGCACGCAGCTCAGGTCAATCATTCTTGCTATTTTATTAATATCCATGTTTCTCTTTGTGCTTGATATTTAATCCAAAAGAAATAATTCTTTCTTGCTTTAACCCATTATTAGCGTTAAAAAATCTACTCTGTTATTATTCAGAATTTGAAATGAGTAATTACTCCTCAAACATAAGAACCACTTTGTCGAGAATTGGTAAGGATTCGTTTTCAGTAGTATCTCTAACTTTAACCTCAAACTGAAAACCATATCCTTCAGGCAAGTCGGAAAGATCCAACTGCGCGATTGTTTTTTCAACTTGTTTGGCAAAACCTTCCATATAGTCATAATGCTCTTTTACCTCTTGCCAATTGCCCCAATGGTCTATTACGCCATCGTTGGTAGTATCCACACCCACACGAACTTCTACGGTTTCCACCCATGGGCCCGGACTCACATAATCGAATTGAGTTTGTGTTACAAGGTAAAACTGACCTTCAGCAAATAGCACATCCGGGTCGGGATGCCCCTGACCAACATTACCACAAAAGGTAAACTGTTTATTAATATCGTCGGAAGTAAACCAGGCCGCGCTCATACTTTGCCTGCCATGACTTCCAGCTGAATCATAATCGCAAAATAAATAATACTGCCCACCAATTGAAATGGCCGCCCAATCGCCAAAAGCGTTCTGCTCCGGCTCGTGAATTTCATATTTCCCAAAAGCGCGCGTTTCTCCGGCTTTCACTCTGTGTTGAGGTACATCTTCTGTAGCTATTTTACCGGGGTAGTTTTTTGGATCTTCGGCATGCCAATGCGGATGAACGTATTCGGCAAATTTTCCAGTGGGATTGGTTCGTTCATCCACGGGTGGTGCTAAAATTTTAAAATCATTAAATCCATCAGCACTAGCGGCATGAACTGCCAAAGGAGAATCCCAGGCGTGAGTTGATGCATCGATGGGCGACCAGTCTTCAACAATAAGATGGAAATTACCATCAAGATCGCGGATAACGGCACAGTCGGAACCATGTGACGGATCTTTAAACGCCATTCCCATATTTTTTCCCGGTTCACCATCATTTAAATCTTCATCAATATACAGGTGCGGATCCTGGTCGTTTGGGAAATCGTAATACAAATAAAGTTTTCCATCAACATATTCAGCTGTAGTTACCCAGGCAGAGAATTTCTCTGTTACGGGACCATGATGCACCCAATTTACCATATCCTTGCTTTGCCAGGCATGGTAACCACCTAATCCCGGTTTCAATCCTCCGGGAGCATCAAACTGGTTTTCGAAAGGTGTGGTCTTTAGGGGTATATCAAATCCTACCAAAGTAGCATCTTCAACCTGAAAAACACCTTCTTTTTGGCTTTTGCTTTTTCCATATCGTCCAAACATCCAATAGTTGCCATCGCCCATTTGCAAAGCTACGGGTGCATCACCCAAGTTGGAAGGTCCAATATTGGAAACGGGCTCCCAGTTTAACCATTCGGGCGACTGCGAAAGGGTAATAGACTTTACTGATTTTTTTTCAGTAAACTGTTTTATAGTACTTTTAAAATTAGCCTCTTTTGAAGTTGGCACCATTTTTCCTTCTGTAATATTCAGGTTTGATTTTTCGGAAATACTTGCCTGCCAATCCTCCTGAGATTCAATTCGCCAAAAAGTTTCCTCTTGCGTTTTTTGGGTACACGATTCTCCTGAAACAAATAAAAGGACTGCTGCCAGAATTAAAAATATATTCTTCATTTTCAACTAATATTTTTTTGATAATTATTTTCAAACACACTTAGGGCAGTTGAAGCTTAAATATTTTCGTTTGATAATTCCGAACGGCCTTTATACTGACATTTTCGCCGCTGTATTCATTGAATTGTTTTTTCAGGTCAGAAATGTTCTGCACCTTTTCATTGTTAACGGCCTGAATTACCCATTCCTTTTCCAAGCCGGCTTCCAGCAATAATTTCCCTTTATCCGCATCTATGGATTTTATAAAAACAGCCAAAATTATACCCTCCCGAAGCATCTATTAAATCCGGATCGTCAGCAATATCCACCATTACAGCTCCCAGAATTTCTTCCGCAGCTGCCTTTTTTTCTGATTTACCCCCGTCAGCACTGTACCTTCCATCAAGCAAAGTTTGGTACCAACTTGGATGCACCACCTCTTCTACTTTTGTAAACATTGCTTCTTGTGTAAAATCAATCGGGTTTCCCTTGGCATCGA
>CALOAV010000074.1:0-7057 GCA_942491425.1 uncultured Cytophagales bacterium | reverse complement strand
AAATTCCATTGGCTGTCGGCATAGGGAAGGCCCAGGTTTTATATTTTTCTTCCTGTGTTTGGATGTAGAGTTCAAGTGCCAGTGCCCCGAAAACATTGAAGTCAACATGAGTAGGCTCTGGCTGCAGGGATGCTTCGTTAGTAAATAGGGGTTCGAACCGTTGTGCTAATTTATTTTGCAATACGGTATCATTTATTTGGTTGGCAAAGGTTAATCCTCCATACCAGGTACATACCTCAAAGTATGGAATATGTGGATTCGTTCCTGCGCCATAGGTACCGTGCGGGGTTTCCAAAAATCGCTCAGCTACTTTTTTTCCCACCACCGCTGGCGATTGTTCCGGCAGGAAATGTAGAAGTTTGTCTGGTTGTTTACAACCAATGCTACTTAAGCAGATTGTGATTATAAGTATGAATATACCTTTCACGCCGGAATCTCAATTCTTTTTCCAGTACGCATCGCTTCATAAATCGCTTGCAACAATTTTACATCGCGCCGCCCCATTTCACCAGGTACCCTGGTTGGTTTGTTTTCGTTAATGCATTGAGCAAAGTCATCCATTTGCAATGCTTGTTGATTCACTCGCGGAAAATCCATTTTCCCTTCTGAAGTAGAGCCCGCTTGTCCGGAATAGTTAAAGGCCGGTGCTAATTCAAACCACCCTTCTTTGGCTTCTCCTCTCAGAAAATTCATTCCTTCGCTATAGCTTGTTTTTCCTTCTGTAATAAGTCCGCCCGGCATTTCAAATTGCCAGGTTAAGGACTCTTCCACACTCGCAAACTTGACAAGATCTGTTTTGGGTCCTTCCTGTGCAGTAACCGCAATGGGTACTTCTCCGCTTACATAACACATTCCCTGAATGCAATAAATACCAACATCCATAAGCGGACCACCACCCGATAATTCTTTATTGAGTCTCCAAACACCTGGCTGTGCATTAAAGCCAAACCCGGAAGAAATTTTTGTTAGTTCGCCAAATACCTTTTGAGTACCCAGCCGTGCCATTTCCAGATTATAGGGTTCGAAGTGCAGGCGATACCCGATCGATAATTTTTTACCGGCTTTGTTACAGGCAGCGATCATCCGATCACAATCAGCGACCGTGATCGCCATTGGTTTTTCACAAATAACATGCTTACCTGCTTCTGCAGCACGAATGGTGTATTCAGCATGCATCGAATTGGGAAGCACGACATAAACGATGTCGATGTCCGGATTATCTTTTATGCTATCAAAATTTTCATAGTTGTAAATATTCTTATCGGGAATATTGTACTTTTCTTTCCAGGTTTGAATTTTAGAAGGTGTGCCTGATACAATTCCGGCCAGATAGCAGTTTTCCGTTTCCTGTAGTGCGGGCGCCAGTTGACCCCTGGAATAATTACCCAGTCCTACCAGGGCAACACCAAGTTTCTTTTTGGATTGCGTTTCGGTTGTTTCACTTTTTTCAGAAGAAGTTGTTTGACCACAGCTGACGAATGAAAGTGCAGGGATGCTTAGTGCGGAGACTCCCATGCTGAACAAAAATTTTCTCCTCGAATGTGTTGGGGTTGTTTTGGATTTCATAACCTCTAATTTTTGGTTGCAAACTGACTGTTATTATATCGATTGAGCTGGAACCCCTGAATAGTCCCTTGTGAATACGTGAAGGTTAATTTAAGAAATTCAGAAGAAGAATAGAAATGAATCTCACTATCCGCTTTTAGAATCTGTTGGTAAGCCTTTCCAATAGAAAGCTCCAGGTGATTATTCTTCTCTTGGAGCATAATTGACGTCCCGTCCGCCAATGTGTATGATCCTGTATACTTTTTCAATTGAGCGGAGCTCAGTGTTAAATCATTCCGTCCAAAAATAAATTGCAGTCCGCGCGAATAGGTTTCAGATTTTGTTCCGGAGTGCCCGGTGTTTTCTAAAATTCTGGATTCGATTTTCAGATGACTAAGATTTCTTCCTTTTAGCTGATTTGAAAATCTGGTAAAACCTGAAACGCCTCGTTCAACATCCCCTGCCGTCATGAAAAGTCTCGTTGCAGTTTCGGGATATTTCAGTGAAAATTCTTTTTCGAATTGATAGATACTTGCATTGTCAAATCCTATTGCCGGACTGGCAGCTATATATCCCTTAAATAGGTTGGGCTCCTCAAAGAGGCTAAACAATGTAAATAAGCCACCAAAGGAACAACCCATTAAAATCCGTGCAGTTGGATCAGCTTTGTATTCAGTTTCAATAAGTGGGAATAACTCTGATTTCATAAACGAAAGAAAATTGGCCGCACCACCACTCTGAGGCAATCGATTTTCATGTGTCGGTGTATAATCCCTGGCGCGTAAACTATCCGGGTTGGGATTTGATCCACCCCACATGATACCAACGATGATCAGTTCGGGAATAAAGCCATCGTAATATTGTTGACCGTTGATTGCCGTTACCAGTGGGAAATCCCATTGAGAATCCATCAGGTATACCACTGGATATTTATGATCACTTTTTTCATATCCTCCCGGTAGTGCTATTTGCAACTCATATTCTTGTCCTTTTACAATTGAAGAAGTAATGTGTCTGGTTTGTGATCCGGGAATAGTCACTTCCTGGGCGGTTCCATTTAGAAAAGGAATAAGGAATAGCAGGGTATAAATTCTTCTTAGGGTCATTTTTTACTGCTGATAATTAAACAAATACTTCCAATAGCAACACACCAATTAATCCCAGAATTGACATGGTCGTTTCCATGATGGTCCAGGACAGGAATGTTTGCTTGAGTGATAGCCCCAGAAATTCTTTGAACATCCAAAATCCCGTATCGTTAATATGCGATCCGAAAATACTACCTGCTCCTACAGCCAGTACCATCAATTCAGGTGAAGCTTGGCCACTGGTAACGAGTGGTGCAACAATCCCTACAGCCGTTAATCCAGCCACCGTTGCGGATCCAATCGTAACGCGCAATAATGCCGTGATTATCCAACCGAATAACAGCGAATTGATTTTCCAGTCACTACTGATGGCAGTGATGTATTCACCGGTACCGCTATCAATCAGTACTTGTTTTAAAACTCCACCCGCAGTAATAATCAAAAGAATCAACGAGATGCCAGTGATCCCGTCTGCCAGCCAGCGCATGGTTTCTTCCATCGTCTGATGTTGACGGAGGCCAAAAAAATAAACAGCAAGGATTACCGAAATAAGAAGCGCGAGTGTTGGTTCTCCAATAAACTGTATGATTTTATTAACCTGACTTTCTGCTACTAAAAAATTTTCAGCAACTACTGCCAGAGTAATCAGGATCACCGGAAGTAATGCAATCGTAAAGCTGGAGAAAACAGAAGGAGGCTGCATCTCCTGATTTCTTGTTGAGTGTTGTCCTGTGCCGGTTGTTTCAATTTTTTTCATAAGCCTGCCAAGGCCCGGCCCTGAAATAATTGCGATGGGAATAACCAGCAACAAACCGTAAATTAGCGTTAATCCCAGGTCGGCCTCCAGGGCATTCACCAACACCACAGGTCCTGGATGTGGTGGCAAGAAGCAATGGGTTGCGGATAAGGAGGCAGCAGTTGGTATCGCAATGTAAAGCAGCGGGAGTTTGGTCTTTGTTGCAACAGAAAAAATTAGGGGCACAAGAATAACAAACCCTGCATTGTAGTAGAGTGGGAGACCAACCAGGAATCCGGTTAGCAACACCGCCCATTGCACATGTTGTTCTCCGAATTTATGGATAAGGGTTGAGCTGATTTGTCCGATGGCTCCGCTTTGTTCAAGAAATTTTCCAAGGACACCTCCCAGACATAATATCAGTGCGAGCCCCCCGAGTGTACTGCCAACGCCCTTTTCTATAGAAATGGCTAATTGCTGAAGATCCATCCCTAAAAAAATTCCAATCAGAATAGCAACGATTAGCAGGGATAGAAAAGGGCTTACTTTTTTATAGGTTAAATATACCTGGAGTAAAATCCCAAAAGCAATAATCAGTAAAGGCATCAGTAATGTGGTTAATTAAGATTCGGGCATGCGATAAATAATTCGAATGCTTGAATGATTTCTTTCTTTTTTGGTGAAGACGTTTTTCGTCATTTAATAAAGGTATCCCAATTGGTTTCAATATGAAAGGACTGATTTTCGTATTCAAGAACCAGAAGCCCAGTGGTAATGTGAAGGTATTTAATGTAAATCACCTTTCACCTCCGATCCCGATCCTCCACGAAGTATATCCAGATCAGCACCCAGGTCGGCCTGTTGTACATGGTCAATATAAAATTTAACATACCCACGAGATGCCACCGGAGCAGGAGGTACCCATTTTGCTCTTCTTGCTGCTAATTCCTCATCGGATACATCGAGGTGAAGTTTTCGGTTGGCAACATCCAGTTCAATGAAGTCGCCATCTTTTACCAGGGCAAGCGTTCCTCCAACAGATGATTCGGGTGAAACATGAAGGATTACCGTACCTGCAGCGGTTCCACTCATCCGGCCATCAGAAATACGGATGATATCACGGATTCCTTTCTTCAATAATTTTTCGGGTAAATCAACATTTCCAACTTCAGGCATTCCCGGATAACCTACCGGCCCTACGCCTTTAAGCACGATCACACTATTTTCATCGATTAATAAATCAGGTAGATCAATTCGGGCATGATAGTCAACCATATTTTCAAAAACGACTGCACTACCGCGATGCTTCATCAACTTTTGTGAGGCGGCAGAAGGTTTGATGATTGCGCCTTGTTCACACAAGTTTCCTTTCAGAACGGCGATTCCTGCTTCATCCTGAAGGGGCTGATCCAGCGATGCGATCACCTCACGATTATAACAAGGGGGATCAACATTATTATCACCAATTGATTTTCCGTTTATGGTGATAGAATCAAGATGTAAATATTTTTTTAATTCATGGATGACCACAGGCAACCCGCCAGCATAATAAAAATCTTCCATTAAAAATTTACCCGAAGGTTTTAGGTTGACCAATAGGGGTATTTTACTTCCAAGGGTATCGAAATCTTTTAGATTTAACTCAATACCCAATCGCCCGGCAATGGCCAGCATGTGAATTAAGAAGTTGGTTGATCCACCAACACCTGCATTGACAACAATGGCATTTTCCATTGCTTCCCGTGTAATGATCTTTGAGATTTTCAAATCTTCATTCACCATCTCTACAATTCTTCTTCCCGAGAGATGCGCCATTACTTTCTTCCTGGAGTCCACTGCGGGAATAGCAGCGGCACCGGGAAGGGTTAGCCCCAATGCTTCGACCATACAGGCCATGGTGGATGCGGTTCCCATTGACATGCAATGTCCCTGACTTCGAGCAGAACCCACCTCTGCTTCATGGATATCTTGTGCGGTATAATTCTCAACAGATTGCTTTTCTTTGATCATCCAGTTGAAAGATCCTGAACCGATACATTCTCCACGGAATCTTCCGTTTAACATCGGGCCACCTGGCACTACAATGGTGGGGAGATCAACACTACAGGCTCCCATTACGGTAGACGGCGTGGTTTTATCACAACCGGTTAATAAAACAACACCATCAATGGGATTGGCCCGAATCGATTCTTCGACATCCATGCTGGCAAGATTTCGAAACAACATGGTCGTAGGTCGCATGATTGTTTCCCCCAAAGAAGTAACCGGAAATTCCAGGGGAAACCCACCTGCTTCCCGAACACCGTGTTTTACAACTTCCGCAAAATCACGGAGGTGGCCATTGCAGGGTGTGAGCTCTGACCATGTATTGCAAATTCCAATGACCGGTTTGCCCTGAAAATAATCATCGGGATAGCCCTGGTTGCGTAACCAGGAACGATGTACAAATCCCATTTTGTCGGACTTGCCGAACCAGTCATAACTTCTGAGTTTCTTTTTCATTTCATTTCCAATTCAGTTGAGAGGGAGAAGCGGGCAAGCCTTCTTTTACTTTTTTTGTATTGAATATTATTTCAACCTGTTCTCCCGGACGTGCCCATCCCCAGATTTTTAAAGAAGCGTCGTGTTGCAGTACCATGCTATCACTGATCAGTCCTGGAAGTTTAACTTTTGATATAGCGGTTCCTACGATCAGGCTAACCTGGTAAAGTAATATGCTAAATTTTTTCAAAAGACTCATCGGTTACCAAACTTAACGACTTCCCAATAGACTTTTTTAGGTTTTAGATCCTTATCAAATAATAATGGATAATCTTTTCTCCCCCGTACAGGAAAATTATCCAGCCAACTGTTTCGATCAGAAATATTCCAAAAAGTAACGCTGGAAATGGATGATTTATGTTTTCTGAAAAGTTCAAAACACATTTTGTACACGGCTATTTGTTGTTGTTCTTTTTCTGGAGTAAAAGAATCATTGGCATCTTCTGGTTTGGCGGCACGTCTGTTATGTTCTTTTGGATACACCGAGATATCCAATTCGGTAACTTGCAACTGGAGACCCAGTTCAGAAAATCGAGTAAGGGTACTATCGAGTTGGCTGTAGGAGGGTTCATTAACGGCCCAATGTCCCTGCAAGCCTATACCATGGATAGGAATCCACCATCTTTAGAATATACGACCAGTTTGAACATTTTTCTCTTTTGATTGGATTTATTTCATTGTAGTCGTTATAAAAGAGGAGTGCATCCGGATCGGCGGCATGAGCATACTGAAAAGCTTTGGCGATAAATTCCTCACCGATAATGGAAAGCCATGGAGATTTTCGCAAGTACTCATCCTTTTTATCAGAGATCGCTTCATTGACAACATCCCATGCATAAATTTTACCCTTATATCGGGTCACCACATTAGTGATGTGATCTTCTAATCGTTTTAACAGGACTTCCCTGGAAACAGTGTCTCCTTTTTCGTTTACAAAAATCCACTTTGGAACCTGGTTGTGCCAGCATAGGGTATGACCACGGATCTTCATATTATTTTCTTCCGCAAAGGCAACGATTTCATCTGCTGGTCCCCAATTGTATTTATTTTCTTCAGGGTGGATAACTACAGGCTTCATTACATTTTCAGCAGTCAGGCTATTAAACTGACTATTGATTAAGATGGCCTGATCACCTTTAAGGGACCA
>CALOAV010000073.1:0-2597 GCA_942491425.1 uncultured Cytophagales bacterium | reverse complement strand
TTGATTCTTTTAAGATATAATGGTAGATAGGTAGCTGCTCCCAGTGATTTTAGGGATTGCTCGGCAATAAATTCTTGCTTTGGTTTTGTACTTACAATAAACCATGCAGTAGTGTCAACTTCAGATAAACTCATATCCCTATTTTAATAAAAAACCCTTTAATTGTCAATTTTATTCGCCGGGAAAATTTGCAAACTACCATCAACTCTCATTTTTAAAGAATATCCTGTAATTATTCCTGTTGTTTTAAAGATCGGATTAACTGGAGAATTTGTTAACCATTGCAGGTATGGAAATTATTTTCTTTTTTCTTTTCCTGTTACTTTTTTCTTCATTTTGGAAAGCACTTCCAGTTGACGTGGAGTTAAGACATCCCTAATATCCAACAGATAATTGATATATGACACCACCCAGTCGGTTTTTTCATTGCTGATCTCACGGATGTGCCGGGCCATCTCCTTTTTATCGATGGATTCCGATCGAATATAAGACGCCAGTCGTAGCTCCTTGATCTTTATTTCCGCACTTTTCCGGATTTCCGTTTCTCGGTAAAGGATCATGATATTTTCGATCTTTTGTTCCTGTTGTTCGGTCAACTCCAGTCTCTCTTTCAACTTTAAGATAGCGACGGCATCGTAAAGGTGTTTGTTTGCCGCTCCAAAGCCGTTTCGTAACTTTTTTGCCAGGTAGTCCGGCGGTTTACCTGTTGATTTATTCGATTCCCCGGCCCAAAGAGCGAGCCCGCTTATCGCTAAAAAAGCAATGATCGTATATATTGAAATATTTCGTTTACTCATGTCTACCTCCACTATACCCACTATTTCGACGATTACCGCGAGAATGCCACCGGCTGCCCTGCTCCGGGACAAAAAACCAGTCTTTGCTCATGCGCAGGAGAAAATTAAGCCGCTGCTGCGAATCAAGGATATTGTTGACCTGCACCAACGCCTCGACGAATATGAAATTTAACTTGTTTTCCAGTTCATTGAGTTCGGCGGTTTTCTTCTCGATCTCTTCGGGATTGAATTCTTCATCGCTCATGGCTTCGATAATTGCAATACGCTTATCCAATACATCCTGCTTGTATTGCAACATATCCATCTTGAAACCTTTCATGATCTTCCAGATATCCCGTCTCTGCTCTTCGCTTAATTTCAAATTAGGCGGTGGTGCTTTCGGAGGCGGTGCAATACGTTTATTTTGACTGATATCAGTGTTAAACTTTTGGTAAACTGCTGTAGAAATGAATGCCAGGTTCACTGCGAGAGAAGCCACCAGGATCAGTTTCAACCATTTATTGTTCATAGTATTCACCATTGTCTGTATCGTTCATTGTAAGCAAAGCCAGTGTCTGTTCTTGTACCTGGATAAGACTTAGGCCCTGACTTTCGCCCAGTAGGCCGGTTAATTGGTTGTCCCGCGACAATTGTTCCAATACTATTTCATTCGCTGCTATCTGGCTTTCAGCCAAATCTACCTTCATAGTTAATTCGCCCTTCATCCAGAATCCCAGGGCAAGAAATACGATAAATACGATGGAGTACACCACGGAAGGAAAAGAAAAGCCAAATGACCAACGGGAAACTTGCTCTTGTTTGCCGATCACTTTATCCATGAGCACAGCGTTGAAGTTTTGAGGAGTATCCACCTCGCTTAAAGTCTTGATTTCCAAAGTCACACGCTCCAACAGGGCCAACTCTTCACGGCAGGCACCGCAGGAATTCACATGAGCCGCAACTTTCTCTTGTGTCACGAGGTCCAATTCCCGGTCCTGGTACTTGCTTAAAAGAGCATTAAACTCTTTATCATTGCATAAAGCGGCACTTGTATCGGTTTGTTTTTTTGCTGTTCTCATTTTCATATCGACCTCATATTTATAACATTCGAACGTATACTTTCTTGCATTTTTTGCCCGGGAAGCGGTGATTTTGACGCCTCCGGCGGTGAAACAGCACCCGGACCGATCTCTTCCATCTCCCGGATGTGTTCTCTTAATCTACTCTTGGCTCGCGAAATCAATGTTTCTATCTTGGGCTGGGACCAACCGGTGATTTCCGCGATCTTCTTATAAGAAAATTCCAGGTAAACTTTCAAGATCAATGCGATGCGTTGGTTTTCTTTCAATTCTTTTAGCGCCATTGTCAGCAATTCTTCTCGCTGGCTACTTTCCAATGCTGCATGCTGTGTCTCTTGGGTTTGAAAATATTGACCTTCTACATCGGAAGAATTATCACCATTCCCGGTCAACGACGATATCCAGGAGATTCGTTTGTGTTTCTTTATGTAATTCAAGGTTAAATTCTTGGCGATTGTGAAAATGAAAGCCTGGAAATTGTCCTGCATCGTGTAATTCCCTATGGACTGGTACACTTTCAAAAACACATCCTGGGTCAAACTCTGCGCCTCATCATAGTCGAAGATCATTTTATGGATAAAGTTGATGATTTTTCTCTTGTACCGGTTCACCAGCACTTCAGAAATGCTGTGTTCGACCTTCACGAACGGAACGTACGATATCGTCATCTGAAAAAATCTGTTCTTTTGTTGTCACAATACTATTAAAACAATCAAACCTTCGATTTCTTGCAACCAGGACC
>CALOAV010000072.1:0-10951 GCA_942491425.1 uncultured Cytophagales bacterium | reverse complement strand
TCTCAGATATAGTATTCTTTGATGGCGGAAACCTCTTGCTTAGAGGACCTGACCATAGGCTTGATGGAACATTAACAGTAGCGCCGTCAGGTTCGGGTGTCACTATCACATCTGAGGGCTGGCGGGATGAGGATGGATCGTTCCGATCTGGGTCTGCCATTTATATGGGCGAAGGTCAGTTTTTTCATAAAGATACCGCCATTCTTATTTCAGAGGAAGCAGACGGCGATCCCCGATTGAGTATGGGCGATAAGTTAAAAGCATATGTGGATGAAACGACTGGTGAGTTTATTCTACAAATCTTTGGAACGGTTTTGATTGGTTCCGGTTCCGATGCTCGGGATCTTAGATTTTACTTCCCATCTTCAATTACAGATGATTGGTTCCACAGAATTCGTGGAGTTGATTTAGATTTTTGGGACTTAATGGGACGAAAGGCATTTACCGCCGGGCAGATTGATGCGTCAAGTTCACAATCATTCGATAATTCAACTCAAATTGGACGCCTTGGAAGTTATACCAGAGGATCGACCGGAAGGGTAACTCCGCCGGAAGCACCACTTACCCTCCAGGCGATATCGTCCTCTATTGATCCGTTTGCGGCATCTGCCGTATCCGAAAGTTTGGCAACATCCGGTAGTTTGTACGTTTCTCCGGGCATGATGATTTGGAACAATACCTTGTATGCAAATATGGCAGTCACATTGAATGAGGCATTATTGGAAGCGATTGCCAGTGAAGCGTACAATGTATATACAGAATTAATTGTCGATACAAGTTGGGTGGGGTATGAGTCAGGAACATTTCCAGGCACAACATATGCACCTGATTTTGGCGGAACTAGAAATAGGCAAACGGTGGCGGTTAATAATGACATTTGGGTAACACAGACGGGAAGTTATGGTCCCGCACCCTATTTGACATATCCGATTCACGTTCCTGAGGATCGGCCTGCCAATTACAATACTTTGTATGTAGTGGTCAGACTTGATGTTAATACTTCATTGGTGGTTGTGTAATGTCTCTTCCACTTTCTGCATCAATTGTTACAGTCAAATACGGCACCGTTCCAAGTGACGTTGCTGTACAATTGGAGTGGATTGATAATACAATTGATGAAGATGGTTATTATATTCACCGTGCAACATCTAGTTTTACACCAACAAGCGCCTCCCGGTGGTCCGAGCTTCTCCCATCGGGCACATCATTCTGGGAAACGCAGTCGTGGATAGATTATACCGGCTCGGCTGATACAACATATTGGTATTCTGCCGAAGCGTTTAATTCGTCCGGCTCAACATATGGACCTCTTTCCACGGCAAGTTGGGCACCATCTCCGCCAACCGGATTTAACGTTATTGCATCTGGTTCGGACTCCATTTATTTTGCGATAACCGCATCAGCCAATGCATCAGATGATAAACATCGTGTTTGGTATAGACCTTCCGGTTCGTCGGATATATATGCCACATCCGTAATGGCAATAGGAACTGTTTCGAGTTCTGTTTTTGGACTAAACCCATCTGTCATATATGAACTTAATTTTACAGCACTTCGGTTTGATGAAACTGCCGAATCTTCGTTTAGCACTACGTTCTTTTCAGCCACAACTACTCAGAGTGGTATCAATGCTGGATCGACGCAAATTAGGGTTACCAACGGATATGATAGTCTAGGTCCACAGTTTATGTATGCCTTCACAAGTGCATCTGTCGCACGTGAGGGATTGTATATGAGTGCAATATCGGGCTCGCCGCCGATATCCTTGGAACCAGGCGAAGGACCGCCAACCGTTCTTTTGGAAGGTGATATTTGGTACGAAGCATCAGGAACGACCAGTGATGGAAATCTGTATATTGCAGATACTAGAATATCGGATGGCGCTGTCATTATCAATCGTTTTATGACAGTAAGGGATGATGAACCCGATATTGCTAGTGTGGTATCTCGCTGGTCCACGGCAAATGCACCCGTTGACATTTATATAGGTGCTAACGCAGTTATTACAGATGAGGGATTTGTAACAGTCAATACTACTGGATCTTCCGGCGCTTTGATTTATAATGAAACGTGGGGTGGCGGATTTTATATGCCGGATTCTAGCACAATTTCGTTGTACGGATCGCAAAATCTTCTCATTCCGACAGGAACGATTCAAATAGATAGTGGAACGTTGTATGTGTATAGTGGCAGTATCTTGATGAATGGTCCGGGGAGTGTATTTGATATTAGTGGATCAAACATCACCGCAACAATACTGGGGAATCCCATTGTAAGTGTACTGACGGGATCGGTTGCAACATCTTCGTTGTCACCACTTCCAATAGACGGAACATTTTATGTTAATACAGGCAGCGATAGTGTCGCATTGAAAGCAGATGGGACATTCTATTCATTTGGAGGGGGGCTGCCTGAGGTTGTAGACGGAGGAACGTATTAATGGCATTACCAGGGGTTACATGTTATCTTCTACCATCAGATATGAGGGAAGTCCAAGCACAATGGGCGTCCTCTGGCTCTGTATCTCATTATGATTTCGGTTCGGGTATTGTTACTACTCCCGCTCAGTTTCCATTGGAATTGTCGGGCAGTGATATTGAAATTCGTCCCGATGCCTTGGCGTTCGATTACAATATCTCGTTTGCGTATGGACCGAGTGAAACTGGATCAACTTTAGCGGGATTTATTAATAAAGCTTGGCGACTGTCTCACGTTTATAATGACCCGGCTGCTAATTCCGGTACATTTTATCTGGCACGAGAAAACGATGCCGGCACAGATTGGCGTACAGATCTTCCGTTGTTTACATATACAGGAAGTGAGGCAGTAGAGATTGATTTAGTATTCGATCAAGCCGGCCGCCCCGTGGTTGCTGCCGAACGATTATTAATTGATGGATATGCAACGGAATCCTTTGTGTGGTTGTATCGATATGAAGCGGCAGTAGGAGATTTTACACTTAGGCGAATCACGACAGGCAGCAATCCCCGAGTCATTTTGGATGATCCGGTGCAGCCTGAGATTAGTGATGTTTTGCTGTTCTATCGCAGAGGAATTACAAGTGAGGTCAAAGTATCTGCCTCTGCTCACATGATTTCAGCCACCGGATCAGGAACGGATGATGTTTATTCATCCAGTTATATGAACGGAAACATTGATTTAACGATGATTCCGTACAAATATGTGGCGGATGATCCAACATATCCGGGCATTTTTACAAGTGCAAGGCCAACGGAGCCAGTAGCAATCACGGGAACATTTAGTGAGCCCGTTAGACAGGTTGGTGCCGTCATTGTTGGTGCTGAATCTTCTCAAAGTTATCTAAATGCGTATGATATAACAGGAACTCTTGTTGCGTGTGGATCGTTTGTTCCTAATTTGACGCCAGACGGTGCTGATTATTACACCACATTGGTAGAAACAAAGGATTTGTTGATTGTTAAGCCTGACACGGAAGATATCACTATCAAGTATTTTCATTTGATTCCTGGACCTTGGCCAGAAGAACGTCAGAGTATGGGATACGATACGGTATTGTTTTTGCCTGTGTCTGGAACGGAAAATGGTGACAATGTTACTCCATATGCGTACAACTATTTGTATACACGCCGGCAAGGTGACGATTACGAACTTGAAGTTCCGGTTCCGTTGGGCGACACTCAATTTTTTGAATCGCATTACGTTTTTACGGGAAGTGTAACGGGGAGTGTGGGTACAGGACAGGCAGCCGAGATTTCGGGAGTATTTCATGATTCGTCATATATGTCGGGGTCAATTACTCTCATTGACGCTTATTCTGGTACATTATATACATCTGGATCAAATAGTGAGTTTATTGGTTGGGCTACGGCGTCCGTGGATGGATTTGCGAGTGGAACATTCACAGGTTCGTTTAGAGTTGCTGACTATGCCTGGAATGCGATTGTCACTGGAACGGCATATCGGGAATATACGGCACAGACACCCTACATTTATGAATTGTTTCTTGAAGATGCATTGAAATTGCGAGACAATCGTGTGTCATTGTATGTGTCTCGCCGGAATATGGATTCATCGTCAGTAGATTTAGGAGAATATCAGTTAAGCAAGATTGATTCGTTGATTTATCCATTATGGATTGAGGAATTGGAGTTGAGCCATAGTGTGGCGTTCATTACCGGCACTCTAAATCCCATTCTTGATGTCATTATGCATGTAACGGAATCAATTATGCCGTCAATTCTCATTCCAAGTGGAACGCACATATTGCGTGATGCGGTAATAACTCATTCAATATATACGACAGAATCAATTATGCCGTCAATTCTCATTCCAAGTGGGACGCATGTGATGTATGATACGTTGATTACACATACTGTATATGATAAGGATGGATTCACTTCGCATAGTGTTACAATGGGATCGGATGAGTCTGTTTTGAATAGAGATATGTTTTTGAAATACTATTCATATTATAAGGATTCATTTGCATCTTGGTCATATGGAATTACAACGGGGAGTTTAGAATGAGAAAACGGTTACTTTTTTCGGAACCATTTCAACAGATGGATATGGCACAGGATAATACTGTCACGTTTCCTATGAAGTTCAATCTTAGTGGTAATTTTACTGCCGCATTGATTGATCCGAAAACGAAAAAGGTTAAAGAGATTCACGCAGTTGATAATCTCATTACGGATGTTGGAATGGATTTCATTGCCACAACGTATTTTGGTGACATAGATCATTATATTGCAGTAGGTACCGGAACCGCTACCGCAAGTGTTTTGGATACGACATTGGCAAATGAAATTGACCGAACTGGGACTTCGCAACTGAGTACAAAGTATTCTGGTTCATCGGAGGTAATATATACGCATGGATTTTCATCGGGTTCGGGCGATTATGAGGGGTTTCACTATATGTGGAGATTTGTTCGGACATTTACTGAAGATGAAGCCAACGCTTCGCTAACAGAATTGGGCGTTTTCACGGCCGCCACAGGAGGAACACTTGTAACGAGACAACTATTTTCAGATTTGGATGGCGTACCGATTACGATTACCAAAACCAATACGGATTGGTTGCATATTACTTATGAATTTAGATTGTATCCTCCTGATACTCCCGCCACTGGTACTTTTTTGTTGGGATCGGCAACAGGATCAGATGTAATTGGGTATACATCAAGCGTATTGAATGTATATTCGGGCGATTATCTTAATTCAGATTCTGCTCCAAGTACTAGATGGTTCATGGGTCAGGGAGCATTCAAGGCAGGTCATTTTTATGCAATGATGAGTTATGGTGGCGAAATTCAGGCCTTTGCATCGGCAAGTGTTATTCCGCACGTGACAGGATCGGATTTCGATTTCGATTCAGGCGGAGGACCCTTTGGTCAGGGAGTTACAAGTTCTACCAAATCTAAATTGTCATATATTCCGGGCACATTTTATTATGATTGGGATTATTCATGGGCACCCGGAGTTGCGAATTTTGGCCCCGGCGGTATTACAGGGTTTGGTTTTAGTATAGGAAACAGGATTACATTGGTGACAAAGAATGGGTTGTTTTAATGAATACCCCCATTTTGAAACTTGATACAGATACGCTTAAATTGCGATTTCGTATGCAATGGGGCCGAGCGGAGGCAACAGAATGAATACTACGCAAATTTCCACGGCCCCAGTTCAATTGGGTGGATATGTATATATTCGGTTACTTGATGCCAAAACAAGAGAAATACAAGAGGAATACGAATTTCCGAATTTGATTACTGATGTTGGGATGACCAAATTTACATCAAGTAATTACTTTTCTTGAGAGTCATTTTTACAAAATGTGGAGGGTCAGATCAGCGCCACCACCGACATATGAAGATATGCAATTGGATTATCTCATAGATTATTCTCCACCTTATTATTCCAATGTATATAATACGACATTTGCAACATCATCGGTGTTTCCCGAACACCCCTTTTGGTATTTCCGAAGATCGTTTGAATTTTTAGAAAATATTGGCAATGGAACCATTTCGGAATTGGGATATTTCGATGTTAGTAATAATATGTTGGCTGTCCATTGGTTAAAGATAACACGGGAACCCCAACATCATTTACTAAATCAAATTTACAAATTTTACAGGTGGAGTGGGAATTTAGGGTCTATTTATCCGAAATGAGCCACAAATCATCGATTACATTAGATGGAACTGTACATGGATTTACATCTAGCTTATTAGAAGTTGAAAAATATCAAACGTGGGGGCATAGTAAAGACATTGGAAATGATGTGGGATATATGTACGGCGGCGGCCAATGGACTGGAATTCCGTGGGTTGGTGAACATGCGGTAAAATTTACCCTTCTGCGTCGGGGTTGATTGATATTACAGGCTCCCGCAGTGATTTTCATGGTGGTTATGATGTTCGTGATGACGCGAACCATCAAATTTGAATGGCGGGATTATACCGCATCGATAGGGAACTGGATCTGCGGGGGTTTGGGAACGAAGATTGGTGGGAAAATGGTATCCAAATAGAGCCAATTGGACAAGGGGGATTCGAGGCAACATTACAATTATGTCCAAGTTTCGAGGCAAATGCGCACATACAAATGGAAATCAATCCGCCGATTTACAAAACGAAGAATGATTTATTAGCACTAGAATTTATACATCGGTGGGAACGTGTTAGTGTGCCGAAGATAATCGAGGACAGGTTCAGCATAATGGAATATTTTATGAGAAAACGAATATTAGTACCAAGTTTTGATTACAATGAACCGGAACCAACATATGTTGATATTCCGGCACCACAACTTTGTGGTGTTCTTACTGTTGAATTGGTTGATGGTAAAACAGGCCAAATCAAAGAGAAACATGAATTTCCCAATATGATACCTAATAGCTTTCTTGATTTTATGGGTGCTGGCACCTCAGAACTTCAATTATGTCGAGCTTATATGGGAATTGGAACGGGAAGTGCATTGCCCGCACCAACGGACACCACACTTCAGGCAGAAATAGGACGGACGAATTTTGCAGATGGAATTGCTGGCACTCTTGGGTATGTTTCGGGTGTTGTGGGGTCGCCAGGAGAAAGTGGATCGTACCATTTCCACAACAGAACGCGGGTGTTTATAGAATCTGAGGCAAATGGGGTTTTGTCAGAGGTTGGAATGTTTAATCAGAGTTCGGGCGGAACAATGTTGTTTCGATCTTTGATTAGAGATATTACTGGTACGCCGGTAACAATTACCAAAACCGCAGTAGATCAATTGAGAGTTGTGCACCAGATTAGACTGTATCCTCCTGACATAACGAGTTCGGTGAGTGGAACGTTTGTTATGGCAGAGGTTTCTTATTCATATACTGCTAGTGCGCTGGAAGTAGATAGTCATGAGTTGTGGGGGTGGTATAATGGTGGCGCTGGCGGGGATGGAATGCTGTGGGGGTTTGGTGATTGGGCACACAATGCGTATGCCCTTCAATCTTGCTCTGCGATGGTTCATGTGACAGGAACATATGTAGATTTCAATAATGGTGTTGGTGATTTGTACATTGATCCGAATATTAATGATTCTCACAGTCTGTTCCCTTATACCAATGGAACGTTCTATCGTGACGGACAAGTAGATTTTCAACCAAGCACTGGCAATTTTGGACCCGGCGGCATTAAGGGATTCACCTTCGGCTGGCGCCATGGTCAACAGCATTCATGGCAAGTATTGGTCGATCCGCCAATTTTGAAGGATGATATCAAAAAGTTACAATTAACCTTCCGTGCGCAATTTACGGCGTCATCACTCCTATGAGACATATGCCCTTTATGCCGTCAAATGCGGCCGAGCGAATTCTTATTGAATTGCCACGAATTTGTATTGAAGGTACGTTTGACATACAAAAAGTGGACATTGAAACGGGAGAGGTGACACAACATTTGCGGTTCCCTAATATTATTACGGATTATGGATTGGATAAAATTGGTGAAGGCAAGACTCTTGAGTATTTGATTACAACAATGTCAGTTACTAGCAATACAACCCCGCCTTCGCCGTCCGATGGGTATCTGGATTATGTGCTGAATACGACCGATGATGATGGCGGAATTGCAGAACTCATTGCTGCAAACACTTCACCGGAATACTCATATCGAAGAATCCATAGAGTGTTTCAGCCTAGAGGTGGCACGGCCACATACGCAGATATTGGGTTTACGGAACAGCCGGCCGGTCCGGGAGAGGGAAACCCCCTGTATTGGATAACACGAACATTGATTAAAGATCCACAGGGAAATCCCGTTACGTTGGAACATTATCCAACGGAATATCTCAGAGTGTATTATGAGTACAAATTATATGCTCCACAATCGGATATCACAGGATCGGTGAGGTTCGGACCACCAGCGAGTTCTAGTTTCGTGTATACCATTCGCCCACAAAACATAGGCGGATCGGACGGGTGGTTGGATCTGTTAAAAAGTATGGGGGATTGGTCAAATTTTAGTGCCAAAACACACGAAGATGCCAATCTTGGATCTAGAACGGGAAATAACGATCCAAGTCCGCAAGAAGCACACACATCTAGTTCTTTGAGTTTGTATAGTACGGGGAATTTCTATCGTGACACAACATTTTTCTGGACATTTAGTGACAGCAATTTTACAAGTGGGGTAGGATTGATTACTTGGAATCCGTGGTGGCAGTCGGGTGATAATATGATTTGGCAGATGCATATGAGTGAGAGTATCAACAAAACAGCCAATAACAGATTGGAGGTTGTTTTTCGTCAATATTGGGGCCGAAATTAAGTGTCATTACCAACCGGAACATTAGGTCAATCTTGGAAGAACCAAGCATATGCGATTCCGCAGGGAGCGGAACCTGTTGAGTTAGCGATTCCGGTTACTCATTCTGTATATTATACGGCGCCACTTGGTTTGTATGAAGGGTGTGCTGTTAGTTTTGTCCTGGTACAGCATGAAATATCTGCATTTACATCCTCTCTTTCATTGGTGGGCTCCACCGGACAACGGGTTGATTTCTATCGAAGTAGCACGACATTTCCGGGACTCATTGACACCATTATTGCGGTTATTCCGGGCTTCACTAGTTCGTTTGAAGCTGGGCTTGGAGAAACGGAAATCTGGTGGATGGTATTGTCGGGAACAGCACGAGTAGGATTGCTCATTACGACCGAATCTATGCCCCACATTGCAATTGATCCACTTGATTTTATGGGAAGCCGATATCCAGGTGATATTTATATGGTTCCTGGAGGGGTGAATAATCCTAGAGGATTGAAAATTGTAGATCGGAATGTGACCAATACTCTTTATACAGGCACATTTCTTACTTCGATTAAAACCGCAAATGTATCGACGGTTTCGGCCAGATTTGGGGGAGTTGACAACCCGACAGCCAGTTATTTAGGTGCTAATTCAATCATTACGAATGAGGGTTTTTTCACAGTTACATCAAGTGGTCAAGGCGCATTGATCCGAAATACAACGTGGCAGGGTGGATTTTATATGCCCAATTCCTCAAGTATTTCGTTGCTCACTTCGGGGTTAATATTACAAATCCCAACGGGAAGTCAGCTTTTTGTCTCAAATTCGTTAAATCTCCAAGAGGGACGTATTTATATACGGGGTAATGGCGTTGGATTTTCGATGGACGATTTTAGTTCGTCGGCATATATCAATGGTCAGCATTGGGTACATTTAACGTCTAGTGTAGTATCGGTGGTGGATATTGGAACCGGAGCCCCAGCATTAGAGGAAGGGACATTTCTTTATGTCATCCCCACAACGGGATCGCAAGTTGATGAGGCACACATACGCACGTCAGGAAGTTGGTACCCAGTGAATACGGCTTCTTTTGATCTATTAGATGGCGGAACATATTAATGACAGTAATTTTAATTCGCAGAAGTAATACATCAGGATCAATTCCCCCATCGGGTTCTCTCCAAATAGGAGAACTCGCTGTCAATACCGCTGACGGCGGATTATTTTACCACAATTCATCGTCAGATGCGGTACAATTAATAAGGGCTTCGGGAACGGCCGGTTCCGGTCCAGCAAGTTCTGGAACAGGTTCATTTACGGGTTCGTTTACTGGCGCATTTCAGGGAATTGGTGAAGGCATTACGGGAGTAATTTCTTCGTCATATGCAACAACTTCGTCTTTCGCTTTAAGGGCATCTGAGGTTGATACGCTTCTTTCTGCCGAAATTGGACCCCCAACCGCAACATATACAGGTTCTTATGTTACGGAATCAATGAGATTTTGGTATAAATCAGATGCCGGCGTCACAACGGGTTCCGGCGATTTAGTAACAACGTGGCAAAATCTTACCGGACTTGGAAATGATCTAACTCAATCCTTAACTGCATCCCAGCCCATTCTATACCCAGCATCATCTGGTGCATTTGGAATTCCGTTTGTTGGTTGCATTCGATGATTACATCCATTCGATTTCATATGATTCCATTCGATTCTATAAAGTACATTCCATTCGACAGTGATTGATTCGAGCCTCCTAATGAATACTTTCGATAACAAAAGAGTTGATTATGATTATAGTGATTATATCCATTCGATGATTCCATTCGATGATATCAATTCGATGATTCCATTCGATATGATTCCATTCGATAATATCCATTCGATGATTCCATTTAAGATAATCATTCGATAATTCCATTTAATATTCCATTTGATTCCATTCGATAATGATTCGATTTCTTCCATTTGATGATTCTCTTCGATGATGGGATTTGATGATTGCATTCACTCCATAGGTGATTTCGAGTCCATTCGCTATCTATTATTCCATTTGATCGACGATATCCATGATACTACTCTAATCATACCAGTCTGATCCTCTGTTCGATGATTCCATTCCACTCAATTACTCTCCACTGAAATAGGAGGAATTCAATTACGTTTATAACAACAGGATCGTGAAA
>CALOAV010000071.1:0-36316 GCA_942491425.1 uncultured Cytophagales bacterium | reverse complement strand
CCGGATGAAAATGGGATTGCGGCGGGAAATCTTTGTAAACACCAGTAATTTCCAAATCAAACTGACTATCACCGCGAAGCCTTTTTCCGATGGGGTTTTCACCCTCCCTAAAAAATTTCCTTGCAGTGCGTTCAGAAAGTAATATCGTAAACGGTCGTTCAAGTGCTTCCGGTACCTGACCGGATATCATTTCAATATCAAATATTTTAAACAAATCCGGCTCAACTACATACAGGTTTTCCTCATTGAAGTTTTTATTTAGCTGTCCGTTTTCTTCCATGCCAATCACCAGGGTATAATTGATCGTTCTTGCCATTACTTCTACTTCTCCAAAGTCGGATTTGACAAGGGGGCCAATAGGTGGAGCGACATTCGCTAAACGCAGATTGGTAATTCCATCCTGAGAGATAAAGTCGCGTGTGATGCGATAGATTCGATCCGATTTTTCATGATGTTGATCGTAACTGATTTCGTCTGATATGTACAAGAAAATCAGAATGCAACACGATATTGCTAATCCCAAACCTGCAATGTTAATAAAAGAGGTCTGACTGTTTCTGAAAATATTTCTGAAGGCCGTTGTAAAATAGTTTTTTAACATCTTGTTAGTCTTGAGTATTGAGTAAATAGTATTGAGTTTTTAGTACTGTGTCTTAAGTCTTAAGTCTTGATTCTTATGTCTTATATCTTATGTATAATATCTAACATCTAATACCTATTCCCCCTTTAATGAATTCACCGGATTAGCGCGTGCTGCTTTCACTGATTCGTAGGATATGGTAAGTACTGCGATCACCATGGAGATCACCCCGGCCAGCGCAAAGACCAGAATGCTGATATCAACATGGTACGCAAACCGTTCTAACCAAATCGATAAGAGGTAATACCCGACGGGAACAGCAATCACAAATGAAATCAGTACTAATTTTATGAAATCTTTTGAAAGCATTTGGGTGACCTGAGCTACCGAAGCGCCCAGTGCTTTTCGAATTCCGATTTCTTTGGTGCGTTGTTCCGTCATAAAGGCAGCCAGGGCATAGAGTCCGAGACAAGCAATGAAGATGGCAAGGCTGGAGAAAATAAAAACAATACTGGCCAATTGTTTATCCTGATAATACAGGCTTTCTAACCGTTGATCAACAAAACTGAATTGAAAGTCTGTAGGAATAATCTTCCGAAAGGTATCCTCCATGGCTGCCATGGTGGAAGGGATGTCCCTGGTCTCCATCTTTACCAATAGGAAATTGAATCCTTCGGTAGTAGCATTGTGATAGCAATAGGCTCCGATTTTTTCGTGTAAGGAACCAAAATGAAAATCCTCCACCACCCCGACGATTTCTGTCGGGTATTCCCATAGATTTGGAATCCGCTGACCAATTGCTTCTTCCGGTGTAAATCCGAGGTAATTAACAGCAGTTTCATTCAGTACAATTTGAATGGTGGTATCACCCGGTGATTTCTCCAGTGGGAGCGTTTTTCCTGCCAGTAAATTAACGCCCAGTACATCAATGATTTCGGCTCCGGCACGTACAGTCTGGATGGATAGGCTTGACGGGCTATCAGGAGATTGTTTTAAGGTGCGACCGCTGGCACTGGTTCCCGGATACGCCTGTGTTCTGGCTGAACGTAAAACACCTGGAATATTTTCCAACTCCGTTTTGAGTGAATTTACCTGATTATTACTCTCGGCACCGGTAGTAAGAATAGCAACCAGTTGTTCCGGCTTAAAACCTAAGCTTTTGTTTCGAATAAAAGTAAGTTGCTGATAGAGTACAATGGTACCAATAATGAGCATGGTTGAAAGGCTAAATTGTGTAACCACTAATGCCTTGCGCAATACCCCCTGTGTACCGGAGGTTGCCGCAGCAGATTTCAGTACCTGTTTGGGTGAGAAACGAGATAGAAACAGTGCCGGATAAAATCCTGCCAGGATGCTGATGATTCCCCATCCCAATACAATTACACCTATAAATTGGGGTGAAACAAAGATGACTTCAGAAATACTTTTTTGTGTGATATTATTAAATAGGGGTAAGAAAAGTATGGTGATTTGAATCGCAATGAAGATGGCAACAAAAACATAGAATGACGTTTCTAAAAAGAACTGCTGGATTAATTGACCACGCGTCGCCCCAAGTGTTTTACTTACGCCTACTTCCTTAAAGCGTTTTTGACTTTGGGCAGTGGAGAGATTCACATAGTTAACGACTGCTATTAGTAAAACGATTAATCCCAGTATGATCAGAATTTTCACCTGCTCAATATCGCCACTTGCAACGATGAAAGGATCCTGGATATCGCCCATGTATAAGTGCAGTTCGCTTAGGGGTTTTATATGAAGGTTAAACCAGCGATCATCCTCATTCGGAATTTTTCGAACCAGCATTTCTGAAAGCTTGGTTTCAATAGTTGAGGGTTCTACATTTTCATGTATTAAAAAATAGGTTTGAAAGCTTGCATTTCCCCAGCTTAATCGATCTTCTCTTGAAAAACGATGGGTTTTGAAAGCACCGATGACCGGACTTTGAAAACGTGAATTAGCAGGCGGATTTTTAAATACGCCAGTCACTTTCAATTGATAACTTGATTCATTGTCGATTTCGAGTACCTCACCTATCACATTGGTTGCATCACCAAAATATTTTTTGGCGGCCGACTCACTTATTATTACCGTGTTGGGTTCAGCCAGTGCGGTTTCTTTTACCCCCTGTGTAAACGTAAATGCAAGGATGTCAAGAATTTCCTGATCGGCCCAGGTAAACTGCTCCTCCATTGATTTGATCTTATCCGTTGAGACGAATGCCTGGCCGCTGAAATTATGAAAGAATATTCTGCCTGATTTTTCAATCTCAGGAATTTCTTTTTGAGCATAGGGTGCCACGCTATTCGGAACGGCACTCCAGCGGTGAACTTCATTGGCATCTGAAGCTTCAGTATACACCAGATAAATCCGGTCTTTATTTTCATGGAACCCATCAAAGGAGAGTTCATCCATCACGTACAGACCAATAAGCAGACAACAGGAAAGTCCGATGGCGAGTCCCAGTGTATTAATTAAGCTGGTAGATTTATTCTTTAGAAAATTACGAAAGAGGATTTTAAGGTAATTTTTAAGCATGGTCAATGATTAGGAGTTGTGGTACCCTAATGTAAATTCAGTGCCATTTTTAAAACGCCCATTTAGGGCTAAAATCGAATAATTTCTTGATGGAAATGGTCGTATATGAACGTAATCGTTCGGAATCGGGCAGTAAGACCAAGGACTTTGACAAAGCCCTGTTCCTAGTCAAACTCTCTTTTAATTCTGGCTTTTACCTGTGGCCCTACCTTAATCGGTACTTTTTCAATTTCCAGGTTGGCTGCTTCAATTCCATACAACTCCTCGTTGGACAGGCTGATCGATTTCAGAATACGGTAACCCTGAATGACGAGCCGGTCAAAATTAGATATATCACTATCCGATGAAGCCCAGGAGTGAAGGATGATAAATTTAAAGTCGGCCTGCATACTGTATTTATGGAGTGCAGGATACGGGCTTATTAAATCAACTTCACCGGCATCGGCCATTTCATGAATAATTTTATGAAACAAAACGTTTACCCGGTGGTCGGTTTTGAACCCCAATTTCATGCGGATGAAAAAACATTTTTTAGGGATGACGGTATCCACTGAATATTTACTGGTAAATGGATTATCGACCGTGTCAACATGAAGAAACCAATACACGTCTGCCCGTTTGGGGCGCTTTTTAAATATTGAGTAAATAATATTTGAATCAATAAAACGCTTGCTGTCGGCCACCGCCAGGTACACCAGATTGGTGGCTTCCTTGGGAATGGTTTCATCTGCCTGAAGGTCCGTGATCATTCCTTCATAATGCTTTAAATCAACGAACTCGGTATGCCGAACGCGTAATCGCCGTGCCCGCATCAATACAAACATGACAATAAAGAAAATCGTCGCGATCATAAATGAAAACCATCCGCCATGTTCGAACTTATTCAGGTTGGAAATCAAAAACATGCCTTCTAATGAGAAAAATATCAGCGCCAATACCGTAGATCGAAGTCTTGATTTTTTAGAAGTAGAAAAGTAGAAAACCAACAACGAGGTGGTCATCAACATATCGAAGGTGATCGCCAGACCGTAAGCACCTTCCATGGCGGATGATTCTCTAAAAATTAGGACCACCAATATACAGCCCGACATTAATATCCAGTTAATGGCCGGAATATAGATTTGCCCCATCATTTGGGTAGGATACCGCACGCGTGTATTGGGCCACAACTTCAGTTTAATGGCTTCGTTCACCAGGGTGAAAGTCCCGGAAATTAAAGCCTGGCTGGCAATCACCGCTGCAAAAGTCGCAATGATGATTCCAAAGATCAGAAACCACTCGGGCATCATCGCATAGAAAGGGACTTTTCCATCCAGCGTGGTTCCAAGATGATTGAGTAACCAGGCACCCTGTCCAAAATAATTTAGCAACAGACATACTTTTACAAATCCCCAGCCCATTCGAATATTCTTTTTACCGCAGTGACCCAAATCCGAGTACAAGGCTTCCGCTCCGGTTGTACATAAGAAGACTGCACCCAAAAGCCAAAATCCTCCGGGGTAATTGGCCAGCAGATTGAATGCATAGTAGGGGTTAAGGGCTTTGAAGACGGATAGATCCTCTACAAGATTAACCGATCCGATTATCGCAATCGTGGTGAACCAGATCAGCATGATGGGGCCAAATGTTTTTCCGACGACACCTGTACCAAACTGCTGAAATACAAAAAGGCCTACCAGAATTGTTATAACAATACCGACAGTGGGTATTTCCGGATTAAAAATACGGAGCCCTTCGATCGCGGAAGAGACACTGATGGCCGGTGTGATAAATCCATCCGAGATCAGGGTAGCACAGCCGATGATCGCCGGGTATACCACCCATTCTACTTTGTATCTTCTGACCAGTGCGTATAAGGCAAAAATTCCTCCCTCGCCTTTGTTATCAGCATTCAGCGCCAGGTAAACGTATTTGATAGAGGTCACCATGGTTAAGGTCCAGAATACGCAGGACAACCCACCCAATACCAGTTCTTCTGAGATGATATTCTCGCCAACAATTGCCTTAAAAACGTACAAAGGAGAGGTTCCAATATCACCATAGATGATTCCCAATGAAATGAGAACACCTGCTGCAGAAAGAGCGTGGTGACCAGAATTTTTCTTTTCTTCCGAATCCATTACTTGATACTGTAATTATACACCTTCTTTACTTCACGTGAGACATTTTTTTGAAATACATCATACGCTATTCTGATCCATGGGTACTTGAGAGTCCTCAACTTTGGTTGTTGACACTCCGGTTGTAGTTGGGAATGATTGGGGATTACGACTGATAATAAGCCGGTTACTTTTATCATAGGAGAAGTAACTCCAAAACCAGTTAAAGAGCACCATAAACTTATTCCTGAAACCAATTAATGAAATGAGGTGCACGAACATCCAGATAAACCAGGCAAAAAATCCCTGTGTTTTGAATGTATTTAAATCCACAACTGCCCGATTTCTTCCAATGGTAGCCATCGAACCCCCATCTTTATAGCGAAAGGGTTTTAAGGGTTTGCCCTGAATCGTACTGATAATATTTTGGCCCACCAATCTGCCTTGTTGCATCGCAGGAGGAGCGACCATCGGGTGACCGTTCGGAAAATTCGGATCACCTTCCATGATCGCGCAGTCGCCGATGGCAAAAATATTTTCGCGACCTTTTACTTTATTGAACTCATCAACGATAATCCGTTTTTGTCTCCCAAAAGATTCCGCAGTAAAACCATTGACCGGTTTGCCGACCACTCCGGCAGCCCAGATTAGGGTTCGGGTGATCAATCGCTCGTTTGTATTGAACACTACATCATGACCATCATACGATTTAACCGCACAATTCAAGTGGACCTTTACACCCAGTTGCTGCAGGTATTCCAACGCTTTTTCGGATGCCTTCTCACTCATTCCATTCAACAACCTTCCTGTAGCTTCAACCAGGTGGATATCCATATGACTCATTTCAAGTTCCTTGTAATCTTTTGGAAACACATGGATTTTTAATTCTGCTAATGCACCTGCCAGTTCAACTCCCGTTGGACCGCCACCTACGATCACAAAGTCCATCAGGCTGTTCATCACCTCTGCATCATCCGTCAACAATGCTGTTTCGAAATTACGGATGATAGTGTTCCGTAATTTAATAGCATCCACAATGCTTTTCATTGGAACTGAATTGGTCTCCACATCTCCCAATCCATAGTAGTTAGTGGTGGCTCCGTTGGCAATCACGAGGTAATCATACTTAACCTTACCAATAGAGGTTTCGATGGTATTTTCGGTGGCATTAATATCGGTTACTTCGGCCATTCGAAAGTAAAAATTGTGCTGGTCATTAAACCGTTTCCGAAATGGGAAAATAATCGAACTTGTTTCAAGCCCGGAAGTAGCAACCTGGTAAAGTAAGGGTTGGAAGGTATGATGGTTATTTCGGTCAATTAAGACAACCTGAACATTTGACTTGCTTAATTTTTTAGCAACCTCAAGTCCACCAAAACCGCCACCGATGATAATGACACGGGGTTTGCCCAGGTCTGCAATCCGCGTACGCGTAGTTATTAATTTGGGCATTTAGATTAAAAACGGTTAAACGGGCGCTAATTTAGTGGGGGGAGGAGGCAATACCAAAGAAATACACGTGAATCGTAATTTTACAAACTGTCCTGATTTTCCGATCTTTAATCGTGTACAAATTAATTTAGTCGTAACAGACATTTTCAGAAGAAAATCAAATGTATTTTTGCTTAACAATAACCCCAAAAACCGCCATTATGAGTATTCGAAATTATTATTTTGCTCCCTTATTATTTCTTTTTTTGCTTGCAGCCTGTGATAAGGAAGAAAAAGCTGCTTTACAATCCGAGGTTGATTCCTTGCGCGTAGAACTGGAATCCAGTCAAAAAATGGCCGGAACACTTCTGGAAGTGGGTGTTTTAATGGACTCCATTGATGCTAACCGCCAACTTTTAAGAGTGAATATGAATATGGAGGAGGGTATCTCATATGATGATTATACCGCACGTATGGAGGATATCAATGACTACGTTAAGAATACGGAAAGAAAACTATCGGCACTGGAAGATGAGCTTAAGAAAAGTAAGTCGAATGCTTCTTCGTACTCTGCTTTGATTAAAAAACTACGCAAAGATCTCGATGGAAAAGCACAGGAAATTGCAGCGCTGCAGGAACAGGTGGATAAGTATAGAAATGAAAACCAAAACTTAATTCAGACGGTCGATCTGCAGGAATCCTTGTTGGTTGATAAGGAAATGCAGATTATCGAAAAGAATCAGGAACTCGCTTTGATTGAAGCCCGCATTCAGGAGTTAATGATCCAGTCAAAGATGACCGAAGCAGAAGCATATTATGCACGCGGCGAGGCAGTTGAGGAAGCGGCCAGACGGACGAAACTTGCTCCCAAGAAGAAGAAAGAAACCTTACGCGAAGCATTGGAGTTGTACAAGAAAGCACTCTCACTCGGCAATAACGAGGCGCAGGCAAAAATTGATGATTTAGAAGAGCGATTAAAGTAAAAAAAATAATTCCTTATTAAAAGACCGCAGCTTGTCCGCGGTCTTTTTTTATTTATTGAGCATCCGAAATAATCAGGTAAGCAGTATAGGCTATGTAAAGGAGAAACAATAAAATCGCTTCTTTGCGATCGAGCATCCTTTGTTTAAAGGTGAACATGAAAATGATTAGTAAGATCGTGCCACCAATCAACACAAGGATATCGGTATTGATGATGGTATTGTAGGGAAGCGGCTGAATAATGGGTGTTATTCCCAAAATCAAAAGGATATTAAAAATGTTGGATCCTACCACATTTCCGATAGCGATGTCGGGGTTCTTTCTATAGGCCGCCACCGCGGAAGTCGCTAGCTCCGGAAGCGACGTACCAATGGCCAGGATGGTTAATCCGATTAACCGTTCACTTAAGCCAAAGCTTACGGCAATCGCTACGGCACCATCCACCACCAATTTTCCACCACCAACAAGCATCACCAGGCCCAGAATTACAAGCAGCGTAGAAACCACCGGGCTATACAGTTTTATGGTGGATTCTCCATTTTCCAGTTGTTCGTTTTTCATGGTTTTGAAAACGTAGACCATAAATCCGCTAAAAGCGATACAGAGAATAATTCCATCAATCCGGGATAACAGGTTTTGATCGGATCCCCAAAGGAGCCCATCATTGACCAAAACAAAAAGCAATATGCCGGCAAACAAGGAGATGGGAATTTCTTTTCGAATGGTGCTGCGCTGAATAACAATCGGACAAAGCATGCCAGCTACTCCCAGAATGAAAAACAGGTTAAAGTTGTTACTGCCGATAATATTTCCAAAGGAGGCATCTGTTTTTCCGTTCAGGGATGAAATTAGATTGACAACGAATTCCGGGGTGGAGGTGCCAAAGGCAACTACAGTAAGGCCAATGGCCAGGTTGGAAACATTAAATTTTTTCGCCAGTGACGAAGCACCATTAACCAGGAAGTCAGCCCCTTTGATCAGGATAAGAAAGCCAACCAAAAGTAGCAACAGGGTTAATCCCATAGGTATTGAATTACACTAATGTAATTCAAATTATTCAAAACAAAAATGGATTGGTTAGTTCCTGACGATTAAATACCAGGTGTAAACAAAGTAGCAAATGAGCAGGACAATAGCTTCCCATCGGTCCAGTTTATTTGCATTTAAGGTGAACATGGTAACCATTAACAGAATGGTGCCGCCAGCCAATACCATGATGTCTATGTTGAGTACGGCTGTAAATTCAATAGGCCGTACAAGCCCATTGATTGCGAGAATAAAAAAGATATTAAAAATATTTGAACCGATGATGTTGCCTACCGCGATGTCTGTATTTTTCTTGTAAGCTGCTACCAGCGAGGTTGCCAACTCCGGAAGGGACGTACCTACTGCCAGAATGGTAAGGCCGATCAGTTTTTGACTTAGTCCGAATCGTTCGGCAATTGCCACTGCATTTTCAGTGACAAGATACCCCCCCGCGACAAGCCCAAACATACCACCAATGGCCATAACGGTGGAGATCGGAATGGTATATTCTTTTATTTCTTCTTCATCAGGAATCTCTGTCTTTAATGTACGGTAGATATAGAACATGAAGATGAGAAAACCAATCACTAATACACCGGCATCCAGTCGGCTCAATACGTTCGTATCCGATCCGAAAATACGGACATCGTTTACCAGTATCCACAGTAACCCTACACCAAATAAAGAGTAGGGTACTTCGTATTTCACCGATTTTTTCTGAACAACAAGTGGATAAATTGAACCGGTTATTCCCAGGATTAATAAAAGGTTAAAGATGTTACTGCCAATTACATTCCCAAAGATGGCATCATTGCGACCATTCATGGAAGAGAATAAGTTTACTGTCAATTCCGGGGCGGAGGTACCAAAGGCAACAATCGTAAGACCGATCGTCAATGCTGAAACCTTAAGACGTTTGGCAAGGGAAGAGGCACCGCCCACCAAAAAATCAGCTCCTTTAATCAAAACGACAAATCCGGCAAACAATAAAACAGTGTTTAAGAGCATATCAGATTTATCTTGATTAAAACCATTTTTTAAATTTAAAAAAAATAAGCATTCCCGAAACAACAAAAAGCATGATGCCCCAGACTGAATAATATCCCCAATGCCATTCGAGCTCCGGTATATAATGAAAATTCATTCCATAAACACCGACAATAAAAGTAAGTGGAATAAAAATCGTTGAGATAACTGTCAGTACACGCATTACTTCATTTAGGCGTGTATTCATCGTATTAATGTGAATGTCCATCAGACCGGAGAGTAAATCCTTATACGTTTCAATGGAATCTCCAAGGTGCACGACATTGTCGATCACATCTGAATAGAAGCGTATGTTGATGTCATCAATAAAATGATTGTCGTTTTTTACAATTTGGTTGAGTGCATCCCGGAGCGGGTGTAGTGCCCTTCTTAGGAAGATTAACTCCTTTTTTATTCGTTGAATGTTTTTAAAATTATCGTTTGAAGGATTATTATGTATTTCATCTTCAATGTCTTCAATTTGATCACCAATTTTATCGAGGATGTTATAATAATTGTCAGTAATAATGTCGATCAATCGATAGAGTAAGTAATCTGCGCGCCTGGTCCTTACTTTGCCCTGGTTGAGGCGGATACGTTCACGAAAGCCTTGAAAAAGATCGCCTGGTTTTTCCTGGAATGAAATCAGGTAATAATCTCCCAGGACAAAACTGATTTGTTCGTATTCAATCTGACTTCCGTCGAAGCGGTACAACATTTTCAAGCTGAAAAAGAGGTAGTCGTCATATTCTTCAGATTTAGGACGCTGATCATTTAATACGTCTTCTACCAATAATGAGTGTAGATTAAAGTATTCCTGTAGTTTTTCGATTATTCCCAGATCCGGTCCGTCCAGGTTGATCCAGTTTACCATCCCCGGATTAAGCTTTTGAAGAATTTCCTCTACCGGGATGTTGGTATACCGAACAGAGGACTCCCGATCATAGGAGATCAATTCAAGAATCAGGTCAGATGAGAATTGAGAATCCGCAGGCATTGGGTCTTTAGATGGGTTAGGTTCAATTGGCTACACTTGCTCATTTTAAAAATAGTGGAAATTATTAACATTTTACTATCCGCTATAGTAGTCCTAAGAATCCGGTCTTAAAATTATCATCATATGTAATTGAAAAGTTGCATCGAAACAAAAATTACGAACACGTGAAAACTTAGAAATCAATGCGTATAATTGCCTTTCAATGGCATTAGCACTCGAAGAGATAAAGTCTCCAATAGCCCGTGAAATGGAGGAATTTGAGCCCAGGTTCAGAGCTTCCATGCATACCCGTGTCCTTCTCCTGGATAAAATCATGAATTATATCGTGAAAAGAAAGGGGAAGCAAATGCGACCGATGTTTGTATTTCTGAGCGCTGGTGCGTGTGGCGAGATTAGCGATTCAACTTTCCGTGGAGCTTCATTGATTGAATTACTGCATACTGCTACACTTGTTCATGATGATGTTGTGGATGAAGCGAATTATCGGAGGGGATTCTTCTCTGTAAATGCATTATGGAAAAATAAAGTAGCGGTCCTGGTTGGTGATTTTTTACTATCCCGTGGATTGCTGTTGTCGGTGGAGCATAAAGATTTTGATTTATTGGCCATCGTATCGAACGCAGTTCGCGAGATGAGCGAAGGGGAGCTTTTACAGATGGAAAAATCCCGGAGCCTGAATATGACCGAATCGATCTATTTTGAAATTATTCGTCAAAAAACAGCTTCTCTAATTTCATCATGTTGTGCAGTTGGGGCAAGTTCAACTGGAGCACCTGATGATGTCGTGCAAAAAATGAAGTTATTTGGCGAGAAGGTGGGGATGGCATTTCAAATAAAGGATGATCTGTTTGACTACGGTGAGGAAGAAATCGGAAAGCCACTGGGTATCGATATTAAAGAAAAGAAAATGACGCTCCCTTCTAATATTTGCGCTTTCAAAAGTTTCGTGGATAGAGAAGAGAAGAATTATGGGGATTGTTAAAAATGACAAGAAAAATCCGAAGCAAATAAAAGATGTAATTGATTTTGTTAAAAAGAATGGGGGTATCGAGTATGCCAAAAAAAAATGAATATTTTTCATCATGAAGCCTTAGCAATTACTGGAAGACTTTTTCAGACTCAACGTATAAAAACTCACTGATTGAACTGGTTCAATTTACTATCGATCGAAAAATTTAAGTATGGAATTGAAAGATCAGGTTGCAATTGTTACGGGTTCGAGTAAAGGGATTGGACTCGCAACAGCACAAGCCTTATTGAGTAAAGGTGTAAAGGTGGCAGGTTGGAGTCGATCGGAAACACAAATTGATCATCCGAACTTCAAATTTTATAAGACGGATGTTGGAAATCAGGAATCCGTAGCGGAGGCTTTTTTGAAAACAGACAATGATTTTGGCTGCATGGCTATCCTGGTTAACAATGCTGGTCTAGGTTTTAATGGAAATTTGGATGAGCTTCCGGTGGAGGAACTGGCATGCGATGTTCAATATTAATGTAAATGGTATTTTCTATTGTAGTCGACTGGTTATTCCTGAAATGAAGCAATTGGGGTACGGTCATATCATCAATATATCTTCCATAGCGGGCATGACCGGAATTGAAGGCATGTCGGGATATTGTGCTACAAAATTTGCTGTCCGGGGAATGTCAGGAGCACTGTTTAAGGAAGTGCGAAATTTTGGAATAAAAGTTTCGTGTGTATATCCCGGATCGGTTAATACCAATTTTTTCGATTCCATTGAAACCGTTCAGGCGAATACCAACATGATGAAGCCGGAAGATATTGCTGGTACCATCATTCATTTTCTGGAAACTGACCCCAACTATTTGCCGGTGGATATTGAAGTTCGGCCGCTGAAACCTAAAGGTTAGTTCTTAGTTGTTCGAAGTTTCAGGTTACACGTTTCAGGTCCGCCAGATTATTGCAACCTGTAACTTTTAACTTTCAACCTGTAACTTTGATTCGGTTTCTCCCTGCTTCCAAAATAGCATACTCTTTAAAGGATTCGTATTCTTTTGGATCTAACTGCTCAAATGCCTTACCGGCATCTTCAGGAGCATAGTTTCCATCGGTTTGCCACCATTTTTTTGCAGCTTCTTTTGCTTTTTCTTTATTGATTTCTTCAAAAAGGCTTATACAAGAATCGGATACTACCCACGCGTCTTCTATGCTACTATACTTTTCGAAAATCAATGAGCGCATACGGGTTCCGCTTTCCTGATTTTTAAAATGCGACATCGTATAGGATAGTGTTTCGGGTTCGGTCATAATCATATCCCAATATTTTTTAGAAGAAACCACCTGACTGGTTGTGAGCATATACCCAAAGCCTTCTTCGATTGCTTCCTTGGTAATAGGACACTTTGCTTTTTTGGCTTTTTTCTTCTTTCCGAGCAATTTATCGATAAAGGTCATTCCTGATATTTGTTTAATTAACGAGTTCCTTCTGGTTTATAGATACTCCTAAAAGGGTGAATGGTTGCATCTAAGACTCAAAATTATGTGAAAATGTTACAGTCGGTTCGTTAATAAAGAACGCGATCATCACTCAAAAAGGTTTAAAAACGTTGATTAGTAGTGATTTATGGATTGAATCGGCTATAATTCGTTAGAAACTCCTCCAGTTTTTCAATTGGGATTTTCTTAGCGATTATCTTCTTCCGGTTGTCTAATAAATAGAGTGTCGGCGTCGTTATAGCGTCGTACAAATCATGATAGGGGCCTACATAGGTCCGTGGTCCGTTCACGGTTATCCATTTCATGTGCATGTCTTTTATGTAATCACGCATTTTAGCCATCGACGTGTCAGCACTAATGGCATACACTTCAACATCAAACTTCGTGGTTTCATAAAAAGAAACCAGTTTTGGAGTTTCTGTCTTGCAATGCCCGCAGTCCGGATCAAAGAAAAACAGAATGGTAAAGTCCTTCTTAATATCATACATCGATCTGGGAGTGGAGCTGGCATCCTGCATGATTAGATTAGGTGCCATGTTTCCAACTAAACTTTTGCGAAGCCGGTCGGCATGTTCTTTCAGGTTGCTCTTGGTTTTCGCAGTGGCCCAAAAATCCATTTCACCGGAAGCAAAATACGTATCGTATAATCCGACAAACACCTTGTCGAGCCCCATGATCTCCGGATTTTGATATTTCAAGAGGTAATTCCAAATGAGATATTTATAGGTCTCCTGGTTTTTCCTGGCAACTGTTGCAAGCCGGTTAATCACCTTTAAAACAGTATCCGGCTGAGGTGCATACAACCGATCTATGTATTCATTTAATTTTTCTGCATAAATGGGTTTCGGCAAGCGAAGCAAAGCGTCGTCGCTTAAATCAAAATAATCAAAAAAATGCTGGCGATACCAGGTTAATTGAAAGGTGGAATCCACTGTCCCATCACTACGGAGTGGGGGGTCAGGGATTTTAATTTGTCTCGTAGCATTAAATAAACGCGCCGTCATCGTTTCAGGATGTTGCGCAATGATTTCTTGCTGGTACGTCAGTACTTTGTTATTCACAAAATCAAATGACTTTCGTGCATCTGTTTTTTGATCAGCCGACAGGGAAGTGTCTTGTAATATTTTAATGAAGGGTTGTGCTTCTTTATGACGCTCCATGTTGAAGTGCATATTTTCAAAGAAAAGCTGATTATCAAGGTCATCGGTCACCACCATGTTTTTGATGTAGTCCTGAGTGCTCGTCTTTAACGCAAAGTGTTGATCCTGCCCAACCACGATCTCAAACAGGCGGGAACGATTGATCACCAAAAAATAAATGCCCTGTGGTAGTGTTGTAGGTTTTTGAAAAACAAAATTCCCTTTGCTATCCACCTGTGCGGTATCTTTGATATACGTGCTCTCTCCATAAAAATAGCCCAGATAGGCAGTGGTGTCTTTTAATCCTTCGACGGAAAACCGGATGGCATATCCCGATTTTTGACCCAATACAGGGGTGAAGGAATAGAAAAGTATGCTAACTACAATTGAAATTCTAAAAACACGTTTAAACATAATGGCAAAGTTCTCAAAAATCATTCCTGAAGTCAAATGTAGGAGAAAGTCTTTAAAGAATGCCCCTCATCCTGAAAACTGGGAGTATTCCTCGAATTTTTTACTTTTGTGCCGATTTCCAGCATGGCATTAAGCATTCAACAGTTAACTAAAGTCTATGGTCAGCAACGGGCAGTTGATGATATCTCCTTTCAAATAGAGGAGGGAGAGATCGTTGGATTTTTGGGCCCCAATGGAGCAGGTAAATCCACAACGATGAAAATTGCCACCACATTTATCGCCCCGACCAGCGGGAATGTAACCGTTGGTGGCTTTGATGTGCTGGAGAATCCATTGGCCGTGCGGTCCATTACCGGCTATTTACCAGAGCATAACCCTTTGTATCTGGATTTGTATGTACATGAATACCTTGTGTTAGTCGGAAAACTGTTTGGCTTAGCAGGCCGAACATTGAAGAGCCGGGTAGCCGAAATGATCGATTTATGCGGACTGACCGAGGAGCAGAATAAAAAAATTGAAACGCTATCAAAAGGGTATCGGCAGCGGGTAGGCCTGGCGCAAGCGCTAATCCATGATCCCAGGGTTCTGATTCTGGATGAGCCCACCTCCGGACTGGATCCGAACCAGCTTGTTGAAATCAGAAATCTGATAAAGAATGTCAGCCGGAATAAAACGGTTTTATTCTCAACCCATATTATGCAGGAAGTGCAGGCACTTTGCAGCCGGGTGATTGTGATCAATAAAGGAAAGCTGGTAGCCGACGATCGAATTGAAAATCTGCTGACTGGAAAAACCAGCAACATCGCCGTGGTGGTAGAGTTTGAGGAGGACGTATCATTGGAAGAACTCAATCAGTTGGAGGGTGTTGACGAGGTGCATGCGGCTGGCCCAATGAAATTCAAAGTAACTTCACATTCAGCAAAAGATTTGCGACCGGTTTTATTTCGCTTTGCAGCGGATAAAAAATTATCGCTGGTAGGATTAAAACAGGAAGAAGGTTCGTTGGAAGATATTTTCAAGGCGTTAACCAGTCAATCCGAAACTCCATGATCCATATCTTATCAAAAGAGTTCCGCAGCTTTTTAAATTCATTGATTGCCTATATGGTCATCGGTGTTTTTTTGACTGGTGTGGGATTGCTGATGTGGGTGTTTCCGGAGACATCCGTACTTGACTATGGCTATGCGGACCTGGATACACTTTTCTCTTTTGGTCCCTTTGTTTTGATTTTTCTTATCCCGGCGATTACCATGCGTAGTTTTGCTGAAGAGAAAAAGGGAGGGACATTGGAAATGCTGTTGACCAAGCCCGTTACAAACTGGGATGTGATCCTTGGAAAATATTTTGCCTCTTTCCTGCTGGTTGTTTTTGCTTTGATCCCCACGCTGGTTTATTATTTCACAATATCTGCATTGGGTAGTCCGGCTGGGAATATTGATACTCCCGGTGTGATTGGTTCCTACATTGGGTTGGTATTATTGGGAGGTGTTTTTAGCAGCATCGGAATTTTTGCATCTACCCTGACGAACAACCAGATTGTTTCCTTTATCCTGGCTGCTTTTCTATGTTTTATATTCTTTTCAGGATTTGACTCACTATCCGGATTGCCAGCCGTTGAGCAGTATGCATTGAGCATCAAACAACTTGGCATATTGTATCACTATCAAGCGTTGAGCAAAGGACTGATTGATAGTCGTGATCTTATCTACTTTATAAGTGTCGCGGTGATTATGCTTTCATTTACCCATTTAATTTTACAAAGCAGAAAATGGGAAAATTGAAAAGCAAAAAGATAGGAGATATCTTGGTGGTCGGCAATATTCTTGTGTTTTGTTTGCTATTGAATTTAATCAGCGAACTTTATTTTTTTAGAATTGACTTAACAGAAGAAAAACGCTACACTATAAAATCTCAAACACGAGAAATGCTAACCAACCTCGATGATGATGTGTACATCGAAGTGTTTTTAGAGGGAGATTTGAACCCATGGTTCACGCGGTTCCAAAAGTCTATTCAGGAAACGTTAGAAGAGTTTCGAATTTATTCCGGCAATAAAATCCATTACCGTTTCGTGAATCCCGCGCAAGCGGCAGGGCAAAAGGCACAAAATGAATACATGCAAGAATTGATGGCGAAGGGGATTACACCCACCAACGTGGTTGATAACAAAAATGGGGATCGTGTGGAGCGGCTAATTTTTCCAGGAGCGGTTATTTCGTATGGTGGATTTGAAGCTGGTGTACAATTGTTAAAAGGGAATAAGGCTCAATCACAAGAGGAGGAAATTAATCAATCCATTGAAGGTATTGAGTATGAACTCGGCAATGCGATTTACAAATTGGTGAACCCGGATCGTGACCGTGTTGGATTAGTCACCGGCCATGGCGAGCTGGATAGTTTGGAGATTGCCTCTCTGAACAATGCGATGCTGGAGTCTTATGATGTATTTAAAGTTAACTTGGATCGAAAACAAGATTTGGAGATGTACAGTGCCCTTGTTGATTGCTAAGCCAACAAGTACATTTCTCGGAGCAACATAAGTTTATACTGGATCAATATTTAATGAATGGCGGAAAATTGATGTTCTTGATTGATAAACTTGATGCGCAAATGGATAGTGCTTCCAACGAAAAATTATTTTGCATTTCCATATGATCTGAATCTTGATGATCAACTTTTTAAATATGGTGTTCGATTGAATTTTGATTTAGTTCAAGATCAAAGCGCTGGGATGTATCCTGTAGTTACAGGAATGGTTGGGAATAAGCCCAATATGCAACTGATGCCGTGGCCGTTCTTTCCGTTGATCAATCGGTATGCAGATCACCCTATTACACACAATTTGGATGCGGTGGTGACTAAGTTTGTAGGCAGTTTGGATACAGTTAAAGCAGATGGTGTAAAGAAAACCCCGTTGTTGTTTACTTCAGAGTATTCTCGAAAAGTAGTATCACCTGTAAATGTTTCTATCAATCACCTGAGAAGAAATACACGCGCAGAAGATTTTATTAATCCGTTCGTTCCGGTAGGGTATTTATTGGAAGGGAACTTTACTTCACTTTATAAAAACAGATTTATCCCGGAAGGCAATGATAATGCAAACTTTAAAGGTGAGAGTGTTCCTACCAAAATTATTATCGTTGCTGATGGTGATATAGCGCGTAACGATGTTAATCCAAGAAATGGGAACCCGCAAGAATTAGGTTTTGATCCTTTCACACAAGTAACTTTTGCAAATCGCGATTTGCTAATGAACGCACTTGCGTATTTAACAAATGAAGATGGGTTGATTAAAACCAGAAATAAAGAGATAAAAATCAGACCACTTGATCGAGAACACATTAAGACTGAAAGACTGAAATGGCAATTGATCAATTTAATTTTGCCATTGGTTTTATTAGTTGCCATCGGTATTGTTAGAGGCATTATCAGAAAAAGGAAGTACGCACGTTTTTAATCCATGCAGGAAAAGAAAAATATACGGTTGTTGATTTTACTGGGTGTGCTGATCATCCTTACGGTGATCGTATTTTGGACAAGCCAGCGAACAAGTGGTTTTGAAATTGATAAAGAACTTTTCAGGGTGGCAAATCTTGAAAATGTTGACGAAGTGATATTGGAATCTGGTGAAGGTAAAGTGGTGCTGAAATTTGACGGCACCAGATGGATGGCAAATGAATATGTTGCCGATCGGAATATGGTAGATGTTTTGTTTGCCACGATTGCTCAGGCTGAACCGAAACGCCCATTGGCTAATTCGCTTCGTGATTCTGTTACTAACAATTTACAAAAAGGGGGGTGCATGTTTCTCTTATTTCCGAGGGAAGCCCGTTGTCAAAGAATTTTATGCTGGCGGTAATTCTCAAAAAACACAAGCATACTTTCTAGGTTCAGATGATACACCGTACTATATGTTGATCCCGGGGTATCGGGTTTATGTTTCTGGAATTTTTGAACTAGGTGAAAATGACTGGCGTGATAAATATGTTTTCGGATTTAACTGGCGAAATTTTAAATCGCTGTCGGTTTCCTTTCCTGATCAAGCCAAACCAAAATTTTGAGGTAGCCAACCAAGAAGAACTTTTTTGGAATTGAAGGGATAAAAACGGATACTACTCGGTTGAATGATTTTCTAGATCAGGGTTTCCTTATTAACGGTGGATCAATATACAAATGAGGTACCTCCATCCGATGAATCACCAAGTATCAATATTTCGGTATTTGTAATCGGGGATAGGGAGTATAAACTTGCACTTTATCCTATACAAGAAAATCCGACAATATTCAGGGTTTATTAATGGAGCTTCTGGGGCCATTATTCTCTGCCTCCAAGATTAATCCCATCTTACAGGGTAAGGAATACTATATTTTGAATGAAGGCCAATAATTGACTTCGAATACGACCAAAATCGAACGTTTCCTTTATTCGCATTTCTTTCTAACTTTACCCGCTTGAAAACAATTAAACCACTATTTCACTGATGAAGTTTATCGCAAACTCTGCTTATCTGCTTAAGCAACTATCTAATATTAACGGAGTTATCACAACCAACCCGGTTGTTCCTATACTTGAAAATTTCTTATTTGAACTCGACAAAGGAAGTCTGACCGTGACCGCCTCTGACCTTCAAACTTCCATGATCACTGAATTGCAGGTGGAATCGAAGGAAAAAGGAAATATTGCGGTTCCGGCCCGAATTTTATTGGATACGCTTAAAAACCTCCCTGAGCAGCCGATTACCTTCTCAATTGACGAATCTACCTATAGTATTGAAATTATTTCGGATAATGGCCGATATAAGCTATCCGGTGAAAATGCTACTGATTTCCCTAAAGTTCCCTCTGTATCGAACGATTTCTCTGCTGAGATATCTTCTGATGTACTTGCAAGCGCGATTAATAATACCATTTTTGCTACCAGCAACGATGAACTTCGTCCAGCAATGACAGGAGTTTATGTAAACTTAGGAGAGAAGAAAACTATTTTCGTGGCAACTGATGGACATCGTTTGGTGCGCTATGGCCGCGCAGACGTGCAATCTGATAATGGTAATGCTATTATTATCCCACGAAAAGCGCTTAACCTAATTAAGGCAACATTGCCTACCGAAAATACCAGTGTAAGCCTTGACTTTAATATGTCGAATGCATTTTTCAAGTTTGGTAATATCAAGATGATTTGCCGTTTGATTGATGAGCGTTTCCCTGATTATGAGAATGTAATTCCTTCCGGCAATACCATCGGAATGACGATTGATCGTGGTGATTTCTTGAGTGCTTTAAAGCGTATTTCGATTTACGCGAACAAAACTACACATCAGGTTAGAATCAAGATAACAGGTAGTGAATTACAGATTTCTGCAGAAGACTTAGATTTCTCCAATGAAGCTAACGAGCGCCTAAGCTGTGAGCACGAAGGCGAAGATATAGAGATAGGATTCAACGCAAAGTTCTTGTTAGAGATGTTGAATAATTTAGATACTGATCAAATTCGGTTGAACATGTCAGCACCTAACAAAGCCGGTATTCTTGTTCCAGTTGAAAAGGATAAGAACGAAGATATCTTGATGTTGGTGATGCCAGTAATGCTGAATCAATACGTTTAGCATATAATATTTTATGAGGAGAACCCTTTTTCTTCTTTTTTTTGTGGTGATTAGTTCAGAGATAAGAAGTCAGGAGCTTTTTGTCTCTGCTGAAAGGCACTATACTCAGTCCCTCGTTTTTAAGACTACATTGAATTCTCCAAAATTTGATAATGTAGTATTGCCTCCCGGATTTAAGATGAGAAGGGTTGGATCCACATTAACAGTGGCAGGTGCAGCATTATTTTTGGGTGGTATTATTGTAATATCAGGAGCCGATAAAACATCATATTACAATTCCAGCACCGGGCTATACGATTACGATCCACAACTAGGACTTGGAGCATTGATGATTACTGGCGGTGTGGGGATGATGGTTCCTGGTATTATTTTTTGGACGAAAGGGGCAAAAAAGTATAATCGCTATCTTGAAAATTTAGAAGGCTCTGTAACAACAAACGGAACAGGGTTAGCAATCAATATTAAATTTTAATTCTTCATTCTTCATAGTGCAGCCCTTGGACCAAGTTCAATTACCTGCATATTTTCAATTTTCTTTTCGTTGAGGTCAAATCGGATAATAGTTCGCATGTGGTGAAATCCATGTTTACCTGCAGCTCCCGGATTGATGAATAGCATATTTCTTTTTGCAGCATCTTTTTCAACGCGCAAAATGTGGAATGACCACAAACGAAAATATCGGGTATACGATTCTCCAGTATTTTTTTTATTCGTTGATTATACCGGGGAGGTGCACCACCAATATGGGTCATCCAAATTTTGCAGCCTTCCAATGTAAACCACGCATCTTCCCCTGTGATTTGTCGCATTTCATGGCTATCAATATTTCCGTAGACTGCACGAACAGGTTTAAATTCATTGAGCTGTTCAATGATTTCAACAGAACCGATATCTCCGGCATGCCAGATCTCATCACATTCGGCGAAGTGATTGAAGATCGCATCATCAAGATATCCGTGCGTATCAGACAGTATTCCGATTTTCATAACACACAATTAAACTAAGGTGCGGGAAATATAATTATTATCAATAATTTGCGAACGCAATATCCGGATAATAAAAGAAACATGCTTTTTGAGGAGGAAGTACTATCAGGTTGGGGGAATATTCCAAAAGTTAATTGCAAGGTTGGGTATCCGATCAATGAATCTCAACTTGTAAAGCATAATATCAACGATTCGATAATACCAAGAGGCTTGGGGAGAAGTTACGCTGATCAATCCACAAATAAAGATGGGTATGTTTTGAAGATGGAGCGGATGATCATTTTCTATCTTTCGATGAAACAAGTGGAATTTTAGTTTGCCAGGCCGGAGCATCTTTGGAGGAAATTATAGAATTTCTGGGGCCACGTGGCTGGTTTCCATTAATTACACCCGGGACAAAATTTGTGACCATTGGAGGTGCTATTGCCAATGACATACATGGCAAAGCTCATCACGTCGATGGCTCATTTATAAATTGCGTTAATTGGTTTACCATTTTACTAGCCGATGGAATGGTCGTAACTGCAAGCAGGACGGAACACACTGATCTGTTCCATGCGAATTTTGGAGGACTTGGTTTATTGGGGACGATTCTTACCGTATCCATTCAACTCAGAAAAATTACAACCACGTATTTTAGGCAGAAGGCAGTTGTCGCTAAGAATCTGGAAGAAATGTTGGCAGCATTTGATGCGGCCGATCAGGAATTTACAGGCTTCGGTGGCCTGGATCGATTCCCTTGCAAAAGGTAGACATATCGGTCGGGAGTATTTTAACGATGGGGAATCTTGCTACTGAGGAAGAATTGCCTGCCGACCCTAAAATCAAACCCGTTAAAAATTGGTGCACCGGCCAAAGTTGAACGTTCCTATTTTTTTACCTGGGTTTGCACTGAATACATTTACCGTTAAAATTTTAAATGCTATATTATATTGGAAGCAGAAAGGCGGAAATGGATTTTTCCATTATGATAATTTCTTTTATCCGCTGGATGCGATCATGAACTGGAATCGTGGGTATGGCAAGCGCGGATTTATTCAATACCAGTTTGTTATTCCGTTTACAGATGGTCATAAAAATATTTCGAATATATTAAAGGAGATCGCATCGAGCGGATGTGTTCCGTTTTTAAATGTGTTAAAAAAATTCGGAAAAGGGCAAGGACTTCTTTCTTTTCCAAAAGAAGGGTATACTTTTGCAATCGATTTTCCAATTACGAAGAATCTTAAAGTTTTTACCAAAAAGCTTGATCAGATCGTGTTGGATACCGGTGGTAGAATTTATTTGGGAAAAGACGCCTTTTTAGATGAAAGTACATTCAAGGCAATGTATCCGGAATTTGAAGAATGGTTAGCAATAAAAAAAAAGTATGATCCAAACAATAAATATGTTTCAGACTTATCCAGAAGGATTGGTCTTACACAATAAGATTTAATTTTAAATTTTCCTTTTAGCATTAATCGTTAAGTATACCATCGAAGGGTTTTGGTCAAAAACATGGCTTCCCTTTTGGTGAGATTTTATATCAGGAGCTAAATCAGCAGGTGTATCCATTAGATACAAGTGCCAATGCCATTGTACTGAATGAATTTGGCTAGGCCTACATTGATGGAGATGATTTTCAGCTGGTGTTTGAATATCATGTCAAGATCAAGATCCTAAAAAAAGAGGGACTTGACAAAGGAAATTTTGAAGTTGCCTTGCGAAAGAATGGTCGAAGTATTGAATTATTGGAAGATGTAGAGGCTGTTACCTATAATCTGGAAGATAATAGGATCGTTGAGTCTAAGTTGGAGCGGAAAGGAATATTTACGGAGGACAAAGGTGAGTATTGGGAGTTGAAGAAATTCGCATTACCCAATGTAAAGGTGGGAAGTATTATTGAGGTTCGGTATCGGGTAAAATCTCCCTTTATCATGAATTTTCATCCGTGGGAATTTCAATCCGATATTCCCAAACTTCGCAGTGAATACTGGGCAAAAATACCGGGCAACTATCTTTATAATATCACACTGGTTGGATATTTGAAGCTTGGTAAAAGTGAATCTACGCTTGTTAAGGAATGTCTGTCGATGGGTGGAGGGACGGCAGATTGTTCACTTAATAAATATGCAATTAAAGATATACCTGCTTTTGTGGAGGAAGAGTATGCAACTGCTAGTTCAAATTTTATTTCGGCCATTGATTTTGAGCTTACTGAAATACGATATTTTGACGGGCGCATCGACAGAGTCACTAAGGAATGGAAGGATGTAGATGATGAATTAAAACGTGATCAGAAATTTGGTGCTCAATTGAGGAGGGGGAAGGATATAGCAGATGAAATTGAAAAATTAATTGAGCCGAATAGCAACGAACTGGCGAAAGCTAAAAAAGTTTTCGATTTTATCAGATCATGGTATCGCTGGAATGGAGTATATGGAAAATACAGTGAATTTGGAATTAGAAAAGCCTTTGATACAAAAACAGGAAACGTCGGAGATATTAATCTTTCCCTGATTGCAGCTTTACGATTTGCAGGGTTAGATGTTAACCCGGTTGTATTGTCTACGCGAGCGAATGGAGTGGTCACCAATCTCCACCCTGTGTTGAGTGACTTCAATTATGTTGTCGCCAAATTTGATTATGAGGGAGAAACCTATTTGCTGGATGCCACTGATGATTTTATGCCGTTTGGATTATTACCGGAAAGATGTCTAAATGGAAAAGGCAGGGTGCTGGAGAATAAAAACTCATATTGGATTGATGTGGTTCCCAAGGATAAATGGAAATCACTTTCACTTATGAATTTAAAACTTAAAGATGATGGAATCTTGCAGGGCACTATTCATAATGTTTATAGCGGATATGCTGCAGCCGCACAGCGTAAAACAATATTTGAATTCGCATCCGAGGAAGAGTACTTTAAGAACCTGGATAGTAAATGGCCGCATATTGAATTGAAAGAGTCGGCGCTTGAAAATTTTGAAGACGTAGAAAAACCAGTGACTGAAAAAATTGATGTTGAAATCGCGGGGCATGGTGCAAGTTCTGCACAGACAATTTTTTTTAATCCCTTTCTGATGCAAAAGTGGAAGGAGAATCCTTTTAAGTCCAGCGACCGGCAATATCCTGTTGATTTTGCGTACCCGTTGGAATGGGCATTTAGTGTTCAGCTGGAGCTGCCGGAAAATATGCGGTTGGAGGAATTACCCGATCCTGTAGGGTTGGCACTTCCCGGAAATGGGGGACACTTCCGTTATCAGGTTTCAGTAATGGGAGACCAGGTATCCATTCAAAGTTCATTGTTAATAAGTCGGGTCATTTATAATGCCCATGAATATCAGTATTTAAAGGAACTATTCAGTCGGGTTATACAAACCCAAAACATAGATTTGGTTTTTGTGCAAAAGTAGATATTGATTTATCGGGCTGGGGGGCAAATAGTCGAGTTATTTGTTTCTTGGAAAGAAAGGCGTCTCCTCCTTTTTTAAAATTTTGTATGTTTATTTTGAAAACCCGACCATCCATTATGATACGGGTTAATCCCAACTCATCGGGATGCTTAAATAAAAATTGTTACCGAATGAATAAGCTGATTTTCATATTTCTTTTATTCCCCATCACAGGAATGGCGCAATTGTATATGCAAGCCCTTGAGGAAAAGGACATATCGCTCGAGGAACGATATAAGGTGATGAAAGAAACTTCACAGACGTTTAAGGATTATAAAGTAATCAAACAGGAAGTACTGGATGGTGTGCTGAAAATCTCCCTGGATTCAATTGCTGCATTGGAGTTAAAATTAGCGGAAGCAAAAGGTACCATCACCGCATTCGATCAAAAAATAAAAGACGCTGATCAGGCACGCGATCAAGCCAATGCAGAAAAGGCAGAGATGGAATACGATGCAACGCACATGACCGTGCTGGGAATTTCTTTCAATAAAGCTTTTTTTGCTTCTCTTGTCGGGATTATCATCGCTGCACTCCTTGTATTTCTGGGATTAGTTGGCGGACGATTAAAAATGGTGTACTCTTCTTTAAAGGAGAAGATTGAAAATTTAGATATCGTAACGAAGGAGTTTGAAGAGTATAAGCGCCGGGCACTGGATAAACAGATGAAAATTTCCGTGAGTTACAAGACGAACGTAACCGTTTGGCGGAGTTGCGGAATTGAAACGTGCAGTTATCCCTTAGGATACACTACTCGTGATAGGAAGTAATTCATTTTTCTTTCCTCTACCCATTATTTTTAGAATGAAGTAGCGAAAACGTTAGCGTGTATCATGGTGGTCAGCACTGGTTAAGTCTTGCCGTATGCGTATGGCGGGATGTAAACTTTCCAATAAAAGCGGTAAATCATCAAAATCATTAAGAAAAACGTCTGAATCCAAACTTTTTTTAATTGATGGGTGTTCTATCCATGAAGCCTAGTAGTCCTTCGGTGAAGGGTATATTTTCAGGCCTGAACTTCTATTCACCCGGCTTCATTTGAATGTCTTAAAAACTTTAAGACGACAGGAATATTTTAACCCAACAACCATGAATACCAACACAAAAGTAATTGGCGGATTTATAATTGGTGCAGCATTAGGTGCCGTATCCGGAATTTTATTAGCACCACGAAGTGGTCGTAAAACCAGAAAGAAAATTAAGCAGGAATCCAAAAAAATGGCCGATGAGATAATCGATAAAGCCAATGAGACACTTGCTGATGCAAAGCGTAACTATAATAAAAAGCTCGAAAAATATGTGAAAACCGGAAAATCCGGAATTGATCACTTATCCGATGTCATTTCAGCGCATTAAAATGTGAAAATGATGTCTGAAAGAATGAAATCCGAATCGAATTAAAAAAAAATGGATAGTAAAATAAAGGAAAAAAATAAAACCCCTGAAATTAAAGCCAACTGGAATGAAATCAGTGGCAAAATAAAAGAGACTTTTCCGAATGTCTCTGATCGCGACCTTCAATTTATGTCGCAAGGTGAAAATGAATTGATCGGAAGGTTGCAAATGAAGACCGGTAAAACCAAAGCCCAGATTAGAAACTGGGTGCAATCTACCAGGATCATGTAATGGGATGTAATACGTAATTAAGACAAAGCCACGGAAACGTGGCTTTTTTATTGTGAGATAGTCAGAAGATATAATACAACAGGAACAGGATAATCAGGAATATTGCTACCCACTTCAGCCAGGTGCTTTGCTTTGGAAATTCATAAGCACAAATCGGACATATTGTGTTGTCCGCATCGATTTCCATTGCGCAGGAGGGGCATTCCTTTTTTTTCTTTCCCATAGTCAAATATACAAGTAGCCAGAGTACTGACCAATTGGGGCGGAATTGGCAATACTATATTTTTTTAGTCGTTTGATGGGGGTAAAATTCATCTGGGTTGTCATACCGGTAAGAACAACGAACTCAACGAATAGCGTATGCAACAAGCAAGGTACAATATTATCCCAAAATTATTTTTTGCCAATTGGATAGCCAAACCTAACAAAAAGACTTTTGAAACGTTTACCAAAAGTTTACTAGTAACTTGTAATTCGTAAAGCCATTTACAAACATATCAGCTGAATAACCCACGTATCAATGAAATTTAATGTTAGAATCCTGCCATTGCTTTTGGCTGGACTTGCTCTGATGGTAACATCAGAAATTTCCGCTCAGACTAAATTTACCATCAGCGGATATATAAAAGATCAAACCAATGGCGAAGCACTGATTGGAGCAACAGTATATATCCGACAGGCCAGTGTGGGAACCGTCACGAATGTGTATGGGTTTTATTCGCTAACGCTGGATCCGGCAACGTACGCTGTTGAATACTCCTATCTGGGATATCAGAATATTGCCCGGGAGGTGGTGCTTGATAAAAATGTCAGACTTGACCTGGAGTTGCCTTTAGAAGCTGCACAACTTTCTGAAGTAGTAGTAGAAGCCGACCGTGAACGTGATAACAATGTCCAGAGTGTTGAAATGAGTACCAATAAGCTGGATATTACAACCATCAAAAAAATTCCGGCTTTCCTGGGTGAGACTGATATTTTAAAAAGTATTCAATTATTGCCGGGAATCTCCACCGTTGGTGAGGGGGCATCCGGATTTAATGTACGGGGTGGAAGTGTCGGACAGAATCTAATTTTACTCGACGAAGCACCCGTATACAACTCGTCCCATATGCTGGGCTTTTTTTCAGTTTTTAATCCCGATGCCGTTAAAGACACCAAGCTTTATAAAGGTGCAATACCATCCCGCTATGGCGGCAGGTTGGCATCCTTACTCGATGTGCGCATGAAAGACGGGAATAACAAAAAATTTGAGGTAAATGGGGGAATAGGAACAATATTCAGCCGGCTTTCAATTGAGGGGCCGATTGTTAAAGAGAAAGGATCTTTTATTGTTGCAGGAAGAAGGTCGTATGCCGATATACTAGCGCGGCCATTTGTTGAACTTTTGAAGGATGGCGGAGCACTCAATTTTTATGACCTTACCTTGAAAGCCAATTATACGCTGAATGATCGCAACCGGGTTTATGCCTCTGGTTATTTCGGCCGTGATAATTTCATGTTTGATGCCAATCAGGGTTTTAACTGGGGTAACTCGACTGCAACACTACGGTGGAATCATTTGTTTAGTGACCGGATGTTTTCCAATGTTTCTGTGGTGTTTAGTAATTATGATTACGCCCTTGCCTTTGGTGAAGATGAGCTGGATAAATTCAAGTGGTCGTCAAATATTCAAAATTACATGGTGAAGCCGGAATTGACCTACTTTATCAATAGTGATAATGAGTTATCGTTTGGAGGGGAATTTATTAACTACAATTTCGAGCCTGCCAATGCTTTTGGGGTCAGTGATGGAGAAGCAATTGATATCAGTTTACCGGACAAAAACACAATGGAGGCTGCCCTTTATATTGGGAACAGTCAAAAATTAAATTCTGCAATTGCTGTTGAGTATGGTCTGCGTTATTCCTATTTCCGATTATTTGGTCCCGGAACGATATACACATATAATGATACTATTCCCGGGGTCAGAAGGACCCCCATTTCTGCAACAACATTTTCAGAAGGTGAAACAATTCAAACCTATGATAATTGGGAACCCAGGTTTTCAGTTAAGGCCCAAGTAACTCCTGCCAGTTCAATTAAAGCCAGTTATAACCGGATGGTGCAGTATTTGCATCTGATTTCCAATACCACTGCCTCTAATCCACTGGATGTATGGACTCCCAGTACCAATAATATCGAGCCGGAATTGGGTGATCAGTTTACGATTGGGTACTTCCGCGATTTTGGAGCAAACCAGGACTACGAAGCTTCCATTGAAACGTATTACCGCAACACAAAAAATCAGATCGATTACATCGATGGTGCTGTTATCCTCCTGAATGAGAATCTGGAAGGCGATCTGTTGAGCGGCTCAGGCAGAGCATATGGGGTAGAACTTTTTGTTAAGAAAAACACAGGTAAAATTAATGGATGGGTTAGCTATACATTGGGGAGGACTGAAATGCAGGTAATAGGGATTAACAATGGTGAATGGTATCCTACCCGTTACGACCAAACACACAATTTAAAGATTGCAGCCTTTTATGATTTCAGCCCAAGATGGTCGTTTTCTGCCGACTTTGTTTTTGTTTCCGGAACCCCCACTACCTTTCCCACCTCCCGTTATGTTGTGCAGGGGATAACCATTCCTCACAATGCAAATAATTCACGCAACAACTTGCGAATACCTGTATACCACCGTCTTGATGTATCGGCCAGGCTGGAAGGAAAAAAGGTTAAGAAAAATGGTAAAGAACGGAAGTTTCATGACTATTGGGTCTTCTCAGTGTATAATCTTTATGCAAGGAAAAATCCGTTCTCAATTTATTTTTCTCAGGAAGATGTACGGGCTCAACCCGGGACTCCCGTTAATACGCAAGCGACACAATTATCAATTATCGGTTCGATCATTCCATCAGTTTCTTACAACTTTAAATTTTAATCCATGCAACGCATTTTTTATATCATCATCAGCATCGCATTCGTGAATATTTCATGTGAGGATATCATCGACCCAACGCTGGAAGAAGCTAATCCGGTTATCGTCTTTGATGCCTGGATTTCTAACAAACCCGGACCACAGGAAATCCGCGTGATGCTTTCACAGTCTTATTTCGATAATACGCTCCCTCCCGGTGTAACAGGAGCGACTTTACAAGTAATTGACGATTTGGGAGCAGTCTTTATTTTTGAAGAGGATTTAACTGAAGCCGGGGTTTATCGCTGGACTCCCGCTTTACCGGATGAAGTGTTTGGTCAGGTTGGCAGGACGTACACGTTTTCGGCATTAGTAGCGGGTACAACTTATGAATCAGTAACCACAATGAACCGGACGACACCGATCGACAGTATCACGTTTACTTTTGAAGAGGCGAATTCCTTTCAGGAGGATTCGTATTATGGTGAAGTCTGGGCCAGAGATTCAGTAGGCACGGGGGATGCTTACTGGATAAAAACCTGGAAGAACGGGGAGCTGTTAAGTAAGCCAAGTGAAATAGTTCTGGCCTATGATGCATCTTTTTCAGCAGGCGGTGAATTTGACGGGGTGTACTTTATCTATCCGATTCGTGCAGGTATCAACCCCTTTGATCAGGATGAAAATGACCAATTCTTATCACCGTATGTTCCGGGGTGACTCGGCGTATGTCGAAATCCACTCCCTGTCGGATGCAGCATTTGATTTTTTGAATCAGGTGATCATCCAGACCAACCGTCCGGGTGGTTTTGGTGAATTGTTTGCTTCTCCACTGGCAAATGTTCCAACCAACATTGTTAAAAAGAGTAGTGGGGGTACCCCTGCAATAGGTTTTTTCAATGTTTCTGCCGTTTCTGGTTTGGGGAAAAGTTTGTGGAATAGTCCTGCTTTGTCAAGTTAGTGCAGCGTCCCCTTCGGGAGACTCTGCGAGGACACGATTATTCGTTATCTCTAACCGTTAATCAGTGGATCCCACTAAACCCACCTGTTAACCCCACCTTTCAAGGTGGTGGGGTGCAGCACTTACCCGGCTTTAGCCATGCCTGGTAGTAGCAGCAGAAACATAGCTGAATCAAGGCTAAAGCCGAAACTCAAACTCTTCCCTCATGTGCAGCTACTGATCGTATTCATTTTTAGATGAACTTGACAAAGTTGGAATAGTACCAGTTGCACAGCAACTTCTTTTAGCGGACTTTTGCGGGATAATCAAATTACTGATTGAAATTATACCAGAAAGTCAGGGCCGTTGAAAAGGTTTTTCAAACACTTGATCAGGAAATAAAGAAGTTTCAAAACACGACCGGACTGGGCTGCTTACCCGGTTGCGGAAAGTGCTGTTTCAAAGCCGATATTGAAGCCACACCACTTGAATTCCTGCCTTTTGCCTATCACATGTATAAGGAAGGAAGAGCCTTTGAATGGCTTGAAAAGTTAAAGGAGAACAATTCGTCAATTTGTGTAATTCTAAATCCGTTTGGTACCGATGGTAAAGGATTGTGCTCCCAATATAATACCCGAGGATTGATTTGCCGGCTTTTTGGGTTTTCAGCGAGAAGGGATAAATACGGCAAAGCGCAATTGATCACCTGCCTGCCCATAAAAACAGAACAGGCCGAAAAGGTTGACCTCGCAAACAATCAGATTGCCGCAGGAGGGTCTGTTCCCATGATGAATAATTATTATATGCGGCTCCATGGTATTGACATGGAACTCACCCGAACCCACCTGCCCATCAATTCGGCCATGCAATATGCGATCGAGCACGTCATCAATTATTACACCTACCGTACCGCAAAACCAGCTTAATTCGACGACTGTTAAATTCGTGTTTGGAATTAATTCTTTTGATATTTTTCAGCAACTATTCGGCCAATTTGATTCATGTAAAGGGGTTAATCTTCCTTCAGAATCGAATTCATAATCCCATTGAAATGTTGGGTATTCAGGGTTGGGGGGTTGATCCCAGGTAATTTCAATTTTTCCTTCAGAAAGAACCCTATAGCTTCCAATTAATTCGAAATCAATAGATGTTTTTTTGTAGTATTTGCTAGAAGTAAATTTGACTTGTTTCTCCGGTTCAATATTTTTCCAATAATAGGGTCCGCCCCAAAAGTCGTTGGACAAAACTTGTTCAATTGTCCACATTCCATCAAGACCTATGGGTTTAACCGATTCAGGGTGTTCACAACGACATAAAAAAAATAGAATTAATAAGCCCGTTGCAAACGTGTAGCTTTTCATGATTTCTTAGACTCCTTATATCGGGCATTCGTTGTAATCGGTTCATAAGTTTTTTTGAATCATCTTTTCAAGATCTTCCGGAGCGGGGTCTATGGCTAGTATGATGCCGTCCTTATCGACTAAGACCATCATGCCTGTACCATTGTTAATACCATATATATTCCAGATATTTTGTTTGTCATCCAGTTCGACCAGGTGTAACCATGAAAACTGCTCTTTTGCCAGGCGCTTTTTCATGGCGTCGGTATTTTTAAACTCCCTGGCGATACCGACTACTTCGAATCCTTTGTCCTTGTATTTTTCATAGATCGGAACAACCAGTCTGCTTTTTGCAATACAGGGGCCACACCAGGATCCCCAGAAGTCGACTAATGTAACCTGGTTATTTACAATTTCAGATAGCCTGATCGTGTCACCGTCAATAGTCGGGGCTTTGAAGTCGATATACCTCCCGCCGACAATTATGCTTTCTATCCCTGATAGTTGAGCGCTTATCTTTTGTGTAGATATGTTCTGGATATTTTTTTTCGAAAAGAGGAAATGATTTCATTATCATTTGGGCAACCTGTACATTGGTTTTCATTGTCATTTCTACATCAAACCAAATTAAATAGTAAGAGACCAGAGAAATATTTTTTTCTATGTATTCATATTTCCACCTCGATTGGGCACGATTGATGGAATCATACGGATCAATTACCAAATGCCTGGCTTTTTCGGTAAAGCTAGTATGGGTCTTATTCATTTCATCCATTTTATCATAAATAGGGACTTTTGCTTCATAATCGTCAGATTTTGTTGCCTGAAGTTGTCGACGCAGTTCTTCGTACTCCGGGCTGTAATATGAATTACTTTTTTTTAATGCATCCTCAATTTCAGTTATTTCCTGCCATCGTTTATCAAACAATCTCCTGTTCATAGCTAAATAATTTTTATATTCCAGGTTAAGTTTACCACCGGTTATCGTATTATTATTATACTCAACCTTTGGAAATAGTTTGAATCGTATGGTGTCATTGTCAGGAAAAATATATAATGGATCTCCAATTTCCTGTTTCAAATTCATCTTCAAACACCAATTCATATGCTTCCATTTCGGAAAATGAAAATATGTAATGGAATATTCCATTTTTGATTTTTATTTTAACCGGGTCTTCATAAAACACTTTTGTGCTCTCGGTATTTTTACGGAGCAGGAGAAATTTACTATTCCGGTTAAATACCTCTCCGGAGAGTGTACACGTTGTGCCAGCAAAGGATGAAATTGTAAATATCCATACCAGCATTGTCAGCAGAATTTTTCTTGCCATAGCGTATTTAATTTCAATGGGACTAATCAGGTTAAGGGGTGCCTTTGAGGTGCGGACATCAATCATTTTATCGGGGATAACGGATAACTAGTTTGATAAATACTAGCTTAATATAGTATAAATATCTGTAAATTCAGTTGGATTAACTTTTTCTGGTACGACCTGAGAATTTGTATCAGACCGGTGAATGACGCTGTTGCAATCGATTGCTTAAATACTTCTTTTTTTGTTGCGATTGATTATCCAAAAATGACCTAATTCCCTATTTTTGGTGACCAAAAAACCAATGATTATGGGAAAATTCAAAGCAGGAGTATTATATGGAGAAGAGCTGGCAGCATTATATGCAGATGCTAAAGAAAACTGTTATGCAATGCCAGCAGTTAATGTCATCGGGACTAATTCTATCAATGCTGTATTGGAAACTGCTGCAAAGGTAAACTCTCCTGTGATCATTCAGTTTAGTAATGGAGGTGCCCAGTTCTTTGCGGGTAAAGGAATGCCAAATGACCAGTTACAGGCGAACATCATTGGTGCCGTGAGCGGTGCCATGCATGTACACAATGTTGCCGAATATTACGGAGTACCAGTGGTAATGCACACTGATCATGCCGCTAAAAAATGGCTTCCATGGATTGATGGTTTATTAAAAGCCGGTGCAGAATATAAAGCTAAGTATGGCCGCCCATTATACAGTTCACACATGCTGGATTTAAGTGAAGAGCCCCTTCATGAGAACATCGAAACGTCTGTTGAATATTTCAAAAAATGTGCTGCATTGGGAATGAGTATTGAAGTGGAGCTGGGGATTACCGGTGGAGAAGAAGACGGTGTGGATAACAGCGGCGTTGACAACTCTAAATTATACACACAACCGGAGGAAGTAGCACAAGTATATGATGCGTTGGGTGCGGTTGATCCATTGTTTACAATCGCTGCAGCGTTTGGAAATGTACACGGTGTTTACAGTCCGGGCAATGTTGAACTTAAGCCGGAAATTTTAAAGAATAGCCTGGTATATATTGCAGAGAAACTCGGGCAAGCCGCAGATGCAAAGCCTGTTTCCTTTGTATTCCATGGTGGAAGTGGATCTCCGAAAAATCAAATCGCCGAGACACTGAATTACGGGGTTATCAAAATGAACATTGATACGGATATGCAATGGGCATTTTGGGAAGGTGTACACAATAACTACAATGCCCATAAAGATTATTTACAATCCCAGTTAGGGAATCCTGAGGGTGATCAAAAGCCGAATAAAAAGTTTTATGATCCGCGTGCCTGGATGCGCAAAGGAGAGGAGAATTTTGTAAAGCGTTTGGAAGAGGCCTTTACGGACCTGCATTGTATTGGAAGAAACGCCTGATTCCTGCTAATAAATATGAAATCCGGCTTGTAAGGTAGTGTGTATGAATTTTGAAATTTTACCGATTTCGAAATTCAATTGGGTATGTATTTGAAGTGATGAATCAAGGGAATTTCCGGGATGTAAGGTTAACCAATAGCTGAATATTGCGAGTATGGCTACCAAAATGCCCAGAATGATGGAGAGTTCCTTATAGGTGACTTTTAATTTCACATCCTTACCCGTACCAAGGTCGTGCCATTCGGATGAAATGCCTTTTTTGTTTAAATTTCAATGTTTTGATGGAAATTATTGTTCAATTTTGAACAATTGAACAGTAAAATCGAACGAACTCAATTTTTTTGCCGTTTGATTTACTGAAAAAAAGGCATCATCCTTGTGGGAGTTATTAAAGAAAATGAAAAAGGCAGTCTTATTTTTTTTATTGGTAGCAGTACTATCCGGGTTTCAATCTGAAAAACCACCCGAATCGCTGGTGCAATGGATGACCTTTGAGGAGGCAGTAGCAAAATCCAAATCAGAAAAGCGAAAGATTTTTATTGATGTGTATACCGACTGGTGCGGATGGTGTAAGGTGATGGATAAAAATACATTCAATGATCCGGCTGTCGCTGAAATTCTGAATACCAAATTCTATCCGGTGAAGTTTGATGCCGAGCAGCGTGAAGATATTGTTTTTGATAGCCACACATTCAAATTTATTCCGAGTGGTAGCAGAGGCTATCATGAATTGGCAGCTGCCTTATTGAACAATAAATTGAGTTATCCAACCGTAGTTTTTCTGAATGAGGATTTTGCTATGATTCAACCCTTACCAGGATATCGACAGGCTGCCGAGTTCCATAAGATCATCCAATTTATTGGTGAGGATCATTACAAAAGTACAGCCTGGGAGAAGTGGGAGAAGCAATACGCCTCTCCCTACTAATTTAGTTGTTCGTTAATAGCTGCTAGCTTGACGACTAATCTACTCACTACTCACTACTTACTACTCACTAATAATAACTACTAACTAATAAGCCCGATCTACGGATCCGGAGCCGTAGATCTTTTTGGTTGCCTTTTTCGTATTTCCTTTGTGTTTAACAGTGCTGCTACCCAAAACCAGTACATCCAGGTCATTTGTGACATTTAATTCACAATTTCCGGAACCACTGGCTTTTACTTTCGCAGTCTCTAACGGACAGTTAAAACCGGTCAAACTTCCCGAACCACTTAATGTTGCATCAATGGAGGAGGCATATCCACGGAGGTTTAAATTTCCGGACCCGCTTACTTCTGCCTTCAAATTATTGCCTTTAATATCAACGTCCATGTTTCCTCCGCCATTGACGGCCAGGGTTAAATTATCCGCAGCAATCGAATTTTCCGAAATAATTTTTCCGCCACCATTCACCATCAGGGTATTTACGTTTTTCATGCTGATGTATAATTTCATGGTCGGATTCACCTTGATATCGTCAATCTTACCCCAAAGACTTTTGTTGGAATTATCTTTTCGTTCCATATTGATCATCAAAATTCCATCCTCTACCTTGAATTCAGAGGCACTAAAAATTTCTGTTAGGGCTTCAACTTTTACTTCGTTTATATTGGTTTGCTTCAAGTACACTGTGTAATTGGAGTTCACATAGATGGAAGTGAAGGGGGGTAGTTCCAGTGTCTTTTTTGTGGTTTGTGCATACCCTGTAAAGGAGAGTACTGATAGTGCAATGATTACAATTTTTTTCATGAGTTAATATTTATTTTTTCTGGATCAGGAGCATGTCAGTCGAAGTAAATGTAAGGTAATCATCCCGGCCAACAAGTATTTCCATATTGATCTACAATAGTGAGTTCAAAAGTAACAATGTGGTGATGAATTTAGGAAACGATCCCGTCGAATAAAAATAAGATTGGTCGGAAATTACAGCTGCCATTAGCCTTTTTTCTTAAAAATGGCTTTAAAAATTAAGATAAAGGCAATTCCACCGATGCACAAGAGTAGCAGAATTTCTGGAGTAATCAGTTTCGTTGCATGCATACCCGCAAAAGTAGATATTTATGGACGTAAAAGTAGTTGAATTCGGAAGTCATTTCGCTGATTTCCTTCAATGGTATCT
>CALOAV010000070.1:0-81947 GCA_942491425.1 uncultured Cytophagales bacterium | reverse complement strand
CCAACCAGAACCTATGCCCCCATTATCAAGGGGATCTTGAAAAAATTCAGACCCCAAATTCACGGGCTGGTCCATTGCAGCGGAGGTGCACAAACCAAAGTCCTGCATTTTATAGAGGATCTGCACATAATTAAGGATAACCTGTTTGAAACTCCCCCACTTTTTAAACTGATTCAGGAAGAAAGTGGCACTCCCTGGAAAGAAATGTATAAAGTTTTCAACATGGGTCATCGTATGGAAATTTATGTTTCCGCGCAGTTTGCGGAAGAGATTATTCAAATCGCGAATCAGTTTCAGGTTGATGCCCGAATTATCGGACGGGTTGAAGCCGCTGACAAAAAACGGGTAACCATCGAAAGTCAATACGGAACATTTGCGTATTAAACTGCAAAGTATTTTCCTCTGTACAAATACTTTTATAAGTTTAGTTCATGATTACATGGGATCAATATCAGCAGCTAACTCTTGATGAAAAAATTGATCTTTTATACAAGCAAGGCAAATTCGTAATGGGCATCCGGTATTACAATTACAAAGTAAACCTGTACCTCTTTAATGATTATTATGTTGAGGTTTTTATAAACCATAAGAATACCCGGATTGAAAGTATCAGTTTGCTTGATCCTTCACATTCACGAATGAAATTCTATTCCGATCAAATAAAGCTACCCTCATTTATTCAGGGATAAAAAAAGAGGCTATCTAAATAGACAGCCTCCTTAAATCTAGGTTTAGGTTAAATCTTATGCCGTAGCAGCGGAAGACTCATCAAATTTTTGCGACATTTTGAGGTTAACGGTTTTCTTCGCCTTGTATCCGCAATATCCACACAGGTAATGTTTCAAAAGCTCACCTTCTTCAACATCTGTTGGAGTTTTAATGATTTCTTCTCTGGAAACCTTAAAGGTTTGATAGTTACACTCAGGGCATCGTAAAGCATGCAAGTGACCAGAGTACTTTTCAATTTTTACATATCCGGTCTCTTCATCCTTCCAAACATCATAATCGATAGAGAATACATTCTCCTCTGCTTGCATACCTTCATCAAGGTAAGCATCTTCTTCAGTCTCACTAAGCAGTTTCATTGGCTTGCCGGACTTAGGAGAAACTCTTGGCTTATAGCGGAGTGCCTTCAACCGTTTCTCGATAAAGAAGGGATAATAGAATTTTAAAAGGTTTTGGACAATGAGGGCGACAATCATCCCCATCGAAACGGTTGTAAATACCCGTACGAAAATCCACAAGGCATTTAATTCTGTAATATTTGAATTGGCCCAAAAACATCCACCAATAATTAAAATGATAGCGGCAATCCAGAGCCATTTGATCTCACTACGATTAATATAATCGTATTTGGTTTTAGCATCTGATGTTACCGCCAGTTTTACCACATGGCCAATTACAATGAGCGCTGAAATTACCCACATCACAAGGGCAATCTGCTGGGCCATTGCATTCCAGGGTTGGTATTGAGCTGCAATTTCTTCCATGGTTTCTTGAGTTGGTTTACTTACTCTTAAGCAAATATAAAATCCTTTTCAGTTAAAACTAATCGTTATCGCCTTAAAAAGGCAATATTTAATGACAATTTAGCATTCTTTTCTAAAAAAATAATAAAAAGGAAGCCCTTAATTTTTTATAAATAAGGTTAAAGGCTGTCCTGAAGAAATCTTATCAGCGTAGATTGGGTATGCGATGTAGCTTCTAACATCCCCATATGAGCAACTTCAGTAAGTGGGCAGACCATTTTAACAGTCAGGAGTTCTGCTTGTTCCGAAATTGATTCAGGCAGAATAACGGTATCCTTCATCCCCATAAAAAACAGAACAGGTTTGGAAAAAGAGACATACACTTTTGTAGTATCGCTTCGGTCACGCATGGCACCGGCATACCCGATTACTGCATCGGGAGTGATATTTCGTGCTTCTTTTAATAGGATCTCTGCCATGGGATGTTGGGGATCCGCAAATAAGGATGGGAGGAGTGTTTGGACAAAAGGAGCTGTCCCATTCTTTGCAACGAACTCCATGACTTTAGTGCGGTTGAGCTTTTTATTCTCATCATCAGCATAGGCAGTAGAATGAAACATGCAAAACCCTTCCATCCGGTCTGCTTGTTGATTCGCCATTTCCATGGTAATATATCCACCCAATGAATGACCAACCACAAAGCATGTTTTAACATCAATACTATCCAGGAAACTCCAAACAGTCTGTGTGATTTCCGGAATTGTAAACGATGATGGCAACTTGCTCTGTCCAAAACCAGGAAGATCGAGGCAGATTACCCGGTAATGATTTGTAAACGGTCTCACAAATTCAGACCAAATGGAATGTGACTCGCAATATCCGTGAATAAAAACCAGTGGGGTTCCCGAACCTTCATCTGTAAAATGAAGGATAGGCATTACTTTTCCTTTGAAACAGTCAGTAGCTCGATAACGGCCTGCTCGATTCCTTCCGGATCAAAATTGCACTCATGATGCAATTCACGTTGTTCTCCATGTTCAATCACATCATCCGGAATACCTAACCGTTTTACTTCAGCATTGAATTGGTTATCGGCCATAAATTCGAGTACGGCACTTCCGAAACCTCCCTGGATACAACCATCTTCAACAGTAATAATTTTCTTGTACGTAGAGAAGACCTCATGCAAGAGCGCTTCATCAAGTGGTTTAATAAATCGCATGTTGCAGTGACCTACCCTGATGTTTTTCTTTTCAAGTTTTTCACATACTTCAATTGCGTAGTTACCGATATGCCCAACTGTTAAGATCATCACATCCTCTCCATTACGAAGTTTCACCCCTTTCCCAATCGTCATCTCCTCCATGGGTGTTTTCCAATCCGTCATAACTCCCTGTCCGCGAGGATACCGTATGGTAAAGGCCTTTCCTTCACGAGGAAGTTGAGCGGTAAACATCATATCACGTAACTCCGATTCATTCATCGGGGCAGCCAAAATCATATTCGGAATACACCGCATGTACGCTAAATCATATGCACCGTGGTGGGTAGGTCCGTCTGCTCCCGCAAAGCCTGCCCGATCTAAACAAAAGTTTACCGGCAGGTTCTGAATGCAGACATCATGAATTACCTGATCATAGGCCCGTTGCATAAAAGAGCTGTAAATATTACAGAAAGGGATCATTCCCTGAGTCGCCAATCCTGCTGAAAATGTAACGGCATGCTGCTCAGCGATGCCTACATCAAAAGCGCGATCTGGCATCGCCTTCATCATAATATTCATGGATGAACCGGATGGCATGGCGGGGGTTATCCCCATAACTTTTTCATTTGCTCTGGCCAACTCGACCATCGTGTGACCAAAAACATCCTGATATTTTGGAGGTTGTGGTGTATTGTATACCTTTTTTTGAATCTCACCGGTAATCTTGTCAAAGGTCCCAGGAGCATGCCACGTAGTCTGGTTTCCATTTTCGGCCGGAGCATATCCTTTACCCTTGGCCGTAACAATATGTAAAATCTTGGGGCCTTTTATTTGCTTCAGGTCATTCATGACAGTAACCAAATGGTTTACATCATGTCCATCAACCGGTCCAAAGTAACGCAGGTTGAGCGACTCAAAGAAATTGCTTTGACTTAATAAAGTTGATTTAATTCCGTTTTCGACTTTGGAAACAATTTCCTGGGCACTCTTTCCAAACGTAGATAGCTTCCCAAGCATTTTCCAAACATCATCCTTTAACTTATTATAGGTTTTGGAAGTGGTGATGTCTGTCAAATAATCTTTTAATGCGCCAACATTCGGATCGATCGACATGCAATTGTCATTGAGAATAATCAGAATATTAGAATCCGAAACTCCTGCATGGTTCAACCCCTCGAATGCAATTCCACCCGTTAGGGCACCATCACCAATCACGGCAATGTGTTGTTTTTCATGGTCGCCTTTATACTTGGATGCTACCGCCATTCCCAATGCAGCAGAAACGGAAGTGGAAGAGTGGCCGACTCCAAAAGTATCAAATGGACTTTCAGATCGTTTGGGAAAACCGGAAAGCCCTTTATAAACACGATTCGTATGAAAATTTTCCTTTCTCCCGGTCAGAATTTTATGACCATAGGCCTGATGACCTACGTCCCAAACCAACAAATCTTCGGGTGTATTATAGACATAATGCAATGCCACGGTAAGCTCAACAACTCCCAAACTAGCCCCAAAATGACCACCATAAACGGAGACAATATCAATAATAAAGTGCCTGAGTTCATCACAAAGCTGTACCAGTTGCGCCTGATCAAGCTTTTTTACATCATCGGGACTGTCAATTTTCGCAAGTAAGGGTCGGGGGCTGATTTGCATCGAATTGGGAAATTGTCTCTTGTTGATTCAAACAATAATTTAAGGTAAAGGTTTTGTACAATACTTTTGATAAAACCAGCGACAAAGTTAGTTATTTCTCCGATGTCAGTGGATTGTGATGGATTATAAATAAATTTGCCCCTCGCTTATGGTACAAGAAAATTTTGAGATAAAACTCCCGCTTTTTGAAGGTCCTTTTGACCTTTTACTGTTTTTTATTGAACGAGACGAGTTGGATATCTATGATATTCCGATCGCCAAGATCACCAATGACTTCCTGGATTATATCCACCATTTGGAAAAACTGAACATCGAAATTGCCAGTGAATTCATCCTGGTAGCGGCTACACTAATGCGGGTAAAGTCCAAAATGCTGTTACCAAGACCTCAAATTGATGAACAGGGTAATGAAATAGATCCCCGCGAAGAGCTGGTAAGACATTTACTCGAGTACAAAAAATACAAATCTGTTATCGAAGACTTCCATAAACTGGAAGAAGAGCAATTAATGCGTGAGAAACGCGGCAACCTGATGAAAGAAATCCGTCAGCTGGCGGAAAGTGGAAATGTTGAAGCGGAACTTCAGGATGTCGATTTATTCAAATTAATGACCGTCTTCGAAAAAGTATTGCGCAGACAGGAAGCTGAGAAAAACAAACCCGTGCACCAGGTGATCCAATACCCCTATACCATGGATGGACAGCGTGATTTCATTTTGAATCAGGTAAACACCAAACCTCGGGTTTCGTTTGCCGATATTGTTGAAGCTTTCCCAACAAAAATTGCATTGATCTTCAATTTCCTTTCCGTTCTTGAATTATTGGCATTAGGACAACTGTCCATCCAAATTGGTGAAGGGTTCAATAACTTCTGGATCGCTAAACCTGAATCCTCAGAAATTAATAGCATACTTTAGTAATTAGCTAACCACTGTTGTCCCTGCTCGCGCAGAGCTACGGCTTAGGCAGGCGGGTAAGATTTTGGATGAGACTCTTCGCTAACGCTCAGAGTGACGGGTGCTTCTATTGTTGATCCGTGCGTCATTCAGAGCGTCAGCGAAGAATCTGACAATCACTATTTAGCATATTTTCAAGCCCTATTGCCAATTCTAGTATTTACTAACAATTAGATAATTAGTTAATGTGCAAATGGGCTTTTGTGTAAACATGGACCATTCGGTTCCAATTTTAAGACAGCTTATTTTGGCGATTATTGCCTACTGATTTCGGGAGATTCTGAAGAGACGAGAAAAGTGTACGTATAAATATTTTCAAAAGTATACGTATAATCATGCGCATAAAAATTTTAAGATTTATGCGCATAGGTTTCCCCAATTTGAAATCGAAAACAGAATAATTGGAGTCGGATCGAGACTGTATCAGTTAAGGATTACACTGAGCACTCATCAGCAAATTTGTTAATCATTGTTGTCCGGGGAAAAGTACAACTTTGACATTGGAAGTTGAACCACTCTGTGGTTCTGCATTAGCTTTAGCAATAAACCCCGGATTGCATCCTGGGTTAATTTAACCGGACAACAGTGATTTGTTAATTATCTAATTTACTAATTAACAGTTGCCCCCTGACAACTTGATCCTGCTCCAGCTGTGTACAGGTATAATAATGTTGGCCGGGTTATAATGGTTCTGCTGGTAAGTTGATCAAAATCGTAATCAAGCAGGTGTTGTGGTGCATTTCTATTTACTTTTAATCCCAGCATCTGATTAAAATCACAATCATACAAATAGCCCTGCCAATCAACTGAAAGCGTATTCCGACACATCAATCCTTCCACTGCTCCCGGATTAAACGTATTCACCAACTACTCCATGTATTCATCATAATTCCAGTAAAAATCAAAAAAATCTAAAAAACGACTGACCGAATATTTGTTATCGTAAACAAATTATTGAAAAATGCACTTCGCTTCTTGCTCAATTCGAATTAGAAATCACGTTCCAGCTGGAGTTGGTCTCCCGGTAAAAATGCGCCTGTCGGATTGTATACCAGATCGAGTACCAATCCGGAATCTTGCATTCCATAGCCCACAGCATTCAACATTTTCAATGCTTTTATGGACTTCACAAAAACACCCTCACCACGCTGACGATCGGTTTTCACTGCATCATGAAATGGCAGCGAAGAAACCACACGCACCTTATGCTTTTTAAAAAACTCTGGAAGGTCATGATGTATCGGATTCGAAAGAATAATGGTAAGGTTGGAGCGAACAATAATCTCTGCCACTCCAATTTTCGTGGCTTCCTCTACTAACCATCTGAAGTTTGGATTCAATTCCGGTGCACCACCAGTAATATCCAGTGTTTTTATATTCGAGTTCTTCAACACGTCCAAACACAATTGCATAGTGGCACGCGTCATAATTTCCTTTCTGTCGGGTCCCGCATCAACGTGACAATGTTTGCATACCTGGTTGCACATGTAGCCTACATTGATCTGAAAAATATCAATTCCAGATGGCTGCAGTGGCCAGAAGCCTATTGTTTCAAGTTTTTCTTTGAAAGAAGGAAGTGTTCCGGTCTCCAACAATTCAACTTGCTTTTCTTGCCGGGCAAGCGGATGGTGGCGGGCGTGTAGCGATTTAATCATTAATAATTTTAAAAGTTAGATGATTAACACAGAACCTACATGGAGAGTTTCTTTGCTTTGTTCATCATCTGCACGCCATGAACCAATGAGGCTCCGCTCCGAATTGCTGCAGCAACATGGATCGCTTCCATCATGCCCTGCTCTGTGACCCCCTTTTCAAGCGTATCCTGGGTATAGGCATCAATACAATAGGGGCATTGTACCGTATGTGAAACAGCCAACGCGATTAATGATTTCTCCCGGGCGGTCAACGCACCTTCCTTAAATACATCTCCATACCAGTCGAAAAATTTTTTTCCAAGATTTTCTTCCCATTCAGAAATGTTCCCGAATTTTTTTAGGTCGGCAGGATTATAATAGGTCTGTTCCATTTGTAAGAAATTAAATGAATGCTAAACTAGGAAAAGAAAAACAACCACAATATCAAACCGGCGACAATCGTATTGTTTTAAGTAGTTTATTCCATAATGGGAATGGCAATCTGATACACTTTTCCTTTCTTCACCGTCAGTCGATCATCCCGCAGCCAGGGATTATGCCGCTTTAACAATTTGTAATTGATCCCCTGCGTTTTTGCGAATTCAACCAAATCCTTTATGGTGCTGTCTACTTCCACATACCGCAATTTCTCTTCTTTGTAGAGATGTTCAGGATCGATCTTGAATCCATATTTTTCCGGGGTTTGGATAATTTCCTTAATCGCTAAAATTCTAAAAACATATCGGGCGGTTTCGTCATTGAGGTATAAATCATAGTAATTTTCAACTTCCTGATTATCGATTGCACGCTGAAGGCCACTCATCCCCCGGTTGTACGAAGCTGCTGCAAGCGTCCAGTTACCAAACTTTGCATAGGCCTTTTTCAGATATTTACATGCCGCTACCGTCGACTTTAACGGGTCATAGCGCTCATCTACTTCTCGGGTTACCTCAAGACCAAACTCTTTTCCTGAATCTTTTAGAATCTGCCAGAAACCCACAGCATTTTTAGGTGAGATATCATTCATCAAATAACTTTCAATAATAGGGAGGTATTGAAAATCAGTTGGCACATCATATTCTTTTAAAATCTTCTCCATTTGCGGCGACCAGCGATGCGCACGCTTAATCAAAAAAAGTGTGTTACTGTGCAAGTATACATTCATTTGCAGCTCCCGATCCAACCGCTCCCGAACATCGGGCATGTTCATCGGTACAACCTCGTTTGCAAAACTAATTTGCTCGGGTAGTGCCAGTGATACAGCGTGAAAGGAGTGCTCTCCTACAGGGATAATCGTCTCCACAACACCCTGATCCGAAAACGTGTTTTCTGATTTTGGTTTTGCAATCTCATTGTAGCTGATATAAAAAAACAGAATAACCAGCGCACTAACCGACAGAAATATGGAAACTTTCTTCATTAAAAGTTGGGTGATAGCAAATATTTAGAGTAAAACTCATCAATCACTTTTACGGCTTCTTCCGGAGTATCTACCAGATTAAAAAGATTACCATCATCTTTATCGATCATCTTTTCACTTACCAGTACCTCTTTCCACCAATCAATAATTCCCTTCCAGAATTTTTTCCCTACCAATACAATCGGGAACCTGCCAATTTTTTTTGTTTGGATAAGGGTCAATGCCTCCGTTAACTCGTCTAACGTTCCAAAGCCTCCTGGCATTACAATAAAACCCTGAGAATATTTCATAAACATTACTTTCCTGACAAAAAAGTAATCGAACGTGATGAGTTTATCAGGATCGATGTAGATGTTTCCTTTTTGTTCGAAGGGAAGAAATATATTTAATCCTACGGACTTACCGCCTGCACGCTTTGCTCCTTTATTTCCAGCTTCCATGATGCCGGGACCGCCCCCGGTAATGACTCCATATCCGTGCTGAACCAACTGATACGCGATCTCTTCTGCTTCTTTATAATAGGGATGATCAGGTTTGGTCCGTGCCGATCCAAAAATAGTTACACAAGGTCCGATCTTGGCCAACTTCTCAAATCCCTCAACAAATTCTGACATCACCTTAAAGATTACCCAAGAGTCAGAGCTTTTAATCTCCGCCCAGTCTTTGTCTTTAAAAGCTTTACGAATTCTGCTTTCTTCTTCATCGATTGCCTCAGCAATCTTCCTGACTGGCTTCTTTTTTATTTTCGCGCACATAAATGATTATTAAAAAATGAAGGTACAAAGGTTAAAACGAAGATGCGGGATTTGGGATTTAAATTTTAATATTTAAGATTTCTCTCTTAGTCGTTCAGCAAATCGTTTAATGCGTCAGAAAGTTTTGGAAACAAAAATTCAAATCCGGACGCTTCAATTTTTTTTGAAGAAACAATACTTCCATTTAGCACGATAGCAGCCATCTCTCCCAAAATGATTTTTAAAATAATTGCTGGAACAAACGGCACCAGAATTGGGCGTCGGATGATTCTGGCGATCGCATGGGTCATTTCTTTGTTGGAAACGGGATAGGGACTTACCGCATTATACACCCCTCTTATATCGGGTTGCTCAACGGCCTTTATAAACATGGCACAGAGGTCATCGAAATGGATCCAGCTCATCATTTGTTTGCCTGTCCCCAACGGGGCGCCAACAAAATAGCGGATGGGTCTGGCTAATTCCTTCAGGGCACCACCTTCCTTCGCCAGAACAATCCCAATTCTAAAATTTACTACACGTTTTTCCTGCCGATAAATAGGAGCATAGGCATCTTCCCAATCTTTGACAACAGTGGCCAAAAAATCGCTACCAGGATTGTCTCCTTCTTCAAAAATTTTCTCCTTTGAGAATCCATAATATCCAATTGCCGAAGCACCAATCACCGTTTTTACTGAACTGTTCTGAATCATTGTGGAAAGCAAGGCTACAGACTTTGTCCGGCTTTCCCGGATAATTTTTTTACGGCCAGATGTCCAACGCTTATCAGCTACCCCTGCCCCGGCGAGGTTGATGACAACGTCCACATTCCTTATAGCGTCTGGGTCATAGGTTCCCCGTTCCGGATCCCAGATAAAAGTGGGTACTTCACCATCCTTTTTAGAACGGCCCAGGTGGGAAACGGCATACCCTTGTTTCAGTAATTGATCTGTCAGTTTTTTTCCAATCAACCCGGAACCTCCCGCTATGAGAATATTTTTTGTCATGTCATTTCCCGGATATGTAGTAGTTTTAGTTTTTTAATTTACAACATGATGAAATCCAAAAAGTTTTTTTTGCTGGTCCTATTTAGCGCACTTTTAGTCCATACGCAAGCCCAATCCATTAAGGTGAAGAAAGAAAAAGCCCGGGTCAAGGGTGAAAATGTGGAGGGTTTTGAAATTGAACTCTCTGGAAGTTATGGAAACATCCATTCTTCCTTTACAAAATTTTTGAAAAATTATGGAAAAACCAGGGGCAATGATCCGATTGTTTTGACCGGAGCCTCTCTTGGAACCGGTACCACCACCGCATTGGTTTATGGTGTGGTTAAAGAAAAGGAAAAAGATAAGTCTTCACACGTATGGTTGGGTATTCTAAAAGAAGAGTGGCCTGAAGATGCCTATGAGAAGGGCATGAAAGAACTCGAAAAAATGGTCTATGACTTTGGTAAATCCTATCATCAGGATTTGGTACAGGATGAAATTGATGAGTCGATCACTGCGCTCAATGCAGTAGAAAAACAACAGCAACGATTAGTGACCGAAAACAAAAACCCCTCAACACGAAATTAGAGGATAATAAACGAGAGAAACTGCAGCTGGAAAAATCATTGGAGAATAACAAACTCGAATATGAATCGTTGTTGCTTAAAATTGAGAACAACCAACACGCTCAGGATTCAGTTGCACAAGCGGGGGTGCAAATAAAAAAAGTGATTGAATCGCAAAAGGAGAAGAAAAAGAAAGTTAATTAGCGAATTAGTGAATCATTGTTGTCCCTTCCTGCACAGAGCTACGGCATAGGCAGGCGGGGAAAATTTATAAATAAAACAGGGAGATACTATTTCTCATTAGAGTCACTAATCTCCTGATACTCTGATACACTATTCTACAAAGCTCAGAGTTCTCTGCGAGTGACTCTGAGGGGGAGCACGCTATCGGGATGCCCTCGTGAATCTTCGATTTATGTCTTGATCTTTTTGGGTTTTTTTGTAGCAAGTGTTTCATCCCGCATTAAGGGGGACAAAAAGAAACTAAATAAATAGCCTCCAGGCAATTTGCATACTCCTTATAGTAACTGTGAATAAAACTTTCAACAGTATTCTATTTTCAATCATTTGCCCTCAAGCCGGGCTGGCTCATACTTTTTTGCATTGCCAAAAAAAGTATGCAAAAAACGCTAGTCAAAAAAAAATGCTTCCACCCACTTGCCTTCACACCCCCGCTTTTTTGACAGCCGCGCGGGTGCAACAAATAACTCAGGTCCCGATTTTAAACAGTCGACCTCCGGCTTGATGGAGTCCTGGTAAATTTTATGCGCGCGGTGGGCAGACAGATATGCCTGCCTGCGCGAAGCTTAGGCATAGGCAGGCGGGGTAAAAAAAACCCACAATCCGTGGGGCTTTTTGAGAGGGTCAACTTTTTAACCAAACCTAATTGCAACCAATTCACACCCCGTCTGGATGCTGCTTTTTGAGGATCTATAAAACAAATGTAAGGGTTGACTACCTCCTTAAAATAAACCGGAGATTATACTTATGTTATTCTATATGATAACATAAAAAAGTCCCGTTTCAACGGGACTTTTTTAAGAGGGCCAACATATTAGCCAAAACATGAATACATGTAACGTTTTAGAAAGAGAAACCAGTCCATGCAAAAAGAGATGAAGAACATCCAGTGTTAGCAGGGTTTGCTATGGTAATGGTCCCCATGTTTGTTCCGGGCTTATTGTCATCCGTTGCAAGGTTGACACCTGTACCTGAAATATTTACAGAAGCGGTACCAGCAGCATGACCTGCACCATCTTCAAAGTCAACAAAATCACCTGGTGCGGGCGAAGTTGCGCTCCAGATCACGTGAATATTAGTAAACGATGCTGAACTTCCACGTCTAACTTTAACCACATCTGAAAACTCAGCGGTGGATCTGTTTTCAATGGTCATGTTCGTAATGGTAGGATTAGATTGCGGTGAAAGTCCAGGAGTCAGTCCATCAAGGTTACCATCTCCTTCAATTCCACGGGGGTCGCTTGTAACAGCAGTAAAGCCACTTTCACGAACCATATACACATCGGTAGCAGTACCTCTGTAGCCTTGTGTGTAGTCGAACATATCATCTTTCGCATTCACTACTAATAGTTTGGAGATATTAACCGTTCCTCCAAAAAATTCGATTGCATCGTCGTCTCCGTAATTGATAAAGATATTGTTAATCGTTGTTCCTGATCCGACACCATAAAGTGTTAATCCATTAAATTCTTTTTCACCATTGATACGTGCGCCCGTGTACTCAAGAATCAGATAGGCAAGATCCCCAGAATCGTCAGCATCATCATCACCTCCATAGATGAAATCTACAACTTCAGTGACCGCAGATGCACCACCTGTAATGGATGCATTTCCCATCAATAAAAGACCACCCCAATCACCTGAAGCTGGTGTAGCGGCATTGGATGTAATCTTAATGGGTGCAGCAGCAGTACCGACAGCCGAGATTGTTCCATTTCGCTCAACAGCAATGTAAACATCCGTTCCACCAGCAGCGGCCTTAATCGTTGTTCCCGCTTCAATGGTTAATTTTCCACCATCTGCCACCACAAGGGCGCCGGTTAATATCCAGTTATCACTTGCAGCTAATGTAATATCTCCTGTTATTTCACCCTGAAGATCACTTACAATTAAATCTGGATCATCCATATCTTCAATAATCCCATCCTTTTGTTCGACAGGAGCCGGATCATCTTCACTACAGCTGCTGATGGTTAAAACAGCGGCAAAAAGAAGAAATAAAGTAGAATACTTAAGCATTTTCATTTTCATAATTTTTTTATTGGTTGTATTCGTTTGACGCATCAAAGGTCCTACAAAAAAGAATGGGGAGGCGAACCTCATTGTTAAGAAAATGATAAGTTAACGTCACCTGAAAATTACCCCAATGTTATGCATGGGAAGTGGCTGAGAAAATGAAATTAATCAATGAAAAAAGGAAAGATCTACAGTTTCCTTTTTTCATTGATTGCTGTTTTAAATAAGTTTTTTGGCGGTTAGAATTTGTATGAAAATCCGATCGAAGTAGCAATCCCTTTTTTGTATTGTGAAATGATATCGTCGGAAGTTACTCCACTTAATGAAACGATTTCCTTGGTTCTCTTAAAATCAGGATTTAACAGATTTTTTATGTTAAGTCCGACACTCAGGTGTGAATTGAATGAGTACTTTGTAATAAAATCCAGACTTGGTACGATGACTTCATTAATATCATTGTTTCCCATGGGGGCTCCTAATGAATAAATCCGAGAGGCACCATAGGTAAATAACACAGTGGTGGTTAGCATTTTGCCGTTTCCACTCTCCAGAGTATAGGTTAAATCCGTATTTAGTAATAATGGACTGGCACCCTCAAGCTGCGATTGTGAATTTGTGGGTTGGAACACCAGCTCATCTGAGGAAACATCCTTTAACGGCTGTGTTGAATACAGGTACGATACATTCAAACCAAAATCGAGATTTGTACCCTTCCCATTATTGAACGAGCTTAATAATGATTTCCTGAATTCCAACTCAACACCTACTACGGTTGCAGCATCACCATCTTCTTCTATGCTTGTGTTCACGTAGGATAGTTCATTTGCTGCCGAAGCCACCTGAACTTTATTGATCGGGTTTTTAATTTGCTTGTAAAATCCGGTCAGCGCAATCAATTCAACATTACTAAAATAATGCTCATATCGAAGATCGACATTGAGATTTCTCGAGGGTTTCAAATTCGGATTTCCAAAACTGGATTCGTTTACATCTTCATAAAAGAACGGAGCAACCTCCTTGAATTGAGGAAGTGTATAGGTTTGACTCGCTGCTAATCTCAAAATATCATCATCACCCAGATTATATTTCATATTCAGGCTCGGGAGAAAATAGGTAGGATTAATTTCTTTGATATTCTTCTCCGGTCTGTTTGGATTTTTTGGTGACAAATTCGTATCCCAATCCACTTTTTGACGAATGGTCTCAAATCGTCCACCAACATTTACGGTAAACAACGGAGTGATTTCAAAAACCGCATTAATATACCCCGCATGAATACTCCGATTCCCAGTATAGGTAAAAGGGTTGAGTGCACTCGCATTCGTACCTCTTCCGGTTTCTATTTCAAAAAGACCATTGTCCAACGACTGCTGATTAAATAATGCATCAGGATTGTTGATGTTGACAGATTCTCCCACAAGAAAATCAAAATTAAACTGTGTTGCTTCAAAATCCCGGTGGGTGTTTCTGTAGTTATAACCAACCGTAATCCGGTTATTCGACTCCTTGCCAAACCGATAGGTTAGATTCGTCACAGCAGTTGCATCATTCTCCTGGAGCGAGGAGTAAAAGCGGTGATTATAAGCGGGAGATCCGGTATTAATTCGATACTCGTCGCCATCAAAAATGTAGAAATTTGATCTGCGATCCGGCTCATTACTATGTGCAACATTAAAAGATCCTTTAATATCCAGCGTTAATTTGTCAGAGAGTGCCTGGGTAAAAAGCAGCTGATTAACAAACAGCGTATTGTCATTTTGTTGTTGTCTGCGAACAAAAGTTTTATAGGCATTAGGATCGTTAATGTCATCATTTCCATTTAAGCTGAATCCGGTGTAATTCCCAACCGACTGCTTATTGTCATGGATATAAATTCCATTATAGGATAAGCTATTGGATCTTCCGTACTCATACGATACACTGGCCAGTGCCATTTGGGATGCTTCATATTCATATTTGTCGTAATTGAAATCCTGACGAATTCCACCGTTTGGGTTAACCTGACGGACCACTCCTTTTTTGAAAAAATATTCACTGTTCATGGAGGCAACGAAGAAAGTTTTTAGCGAATTACTTCCAATCGAAAAGTTTTTTCCGCCGTTAGCGTAGATACTTGAATTCATCGGCTGACTTGAAATTTTATTCGGCTGGTATGAATCCTGAAAGCTATACTGATTTAGATTGGTGACCGGGATGGTATTATCAGCAATCCCTAAAAAATTCGTTCCGTCTGCCCGATAGAAATCCTGCCCAAATGTTTGTGAATTCGCACCGATGGATCCACCAATAGTGAATTCTCTTTCTTCAAACAATTTTTTAGAAGTGATGTCAATGTTAGCTCCGGCGACATCACCAAATTTGGCAGCATCAAAAGTCTTGTTTACATCAATGTTATTGATAATCTGCGATGGAAAGAAATCCAAACTTATATTCTTAAACTGTGGATCTTCCGAGGGCAGTGGCAGTCCATTTAATGAAGTGGAGTTATACCGATCTCCTAATCCACGAACAAAGACATTTTTTACACCTTCCTGTTTGCTGACACCTGTCACCTGGGTTACTGCTTCTTCAGCATCTGAAACTCCCCGTCGTGAAATTTCCTGTGAGCCGATTGCCTGTACCATCGTAAAAGATTTTTTACGGTCCATCAGTAGCACAGCTTCCGAACTTTTATCAGCCTGGCCGGTTACGACAACCTCATTTAATTCCTGGGCTTCTTCCATCAAGGAAACATCCAGTACCTTATTCTTACCGTCCACAACAATAATGTTCGGGAGGGTTTTGGTTTCGTATGTAATCGATGAAATCTTTACCGTATACTCACCAGCAGCAATTTTTATCTGGTATTTACCATCAATATCGGTGGAAGTTCCGGTCATCGTTCCCTCAATGAGGATATTGGCTCCTATTACTGCTTCACCTGATTTGGCGTCCAGAATAGTTCCTGAAATGGTCCCTTGTGAAAAGGCCACTCCAATTGAAAGGAAAAACAACGTGACGTAAATTGACAATCTCTGTGACATTCTTATACTATTAGTTTGACGCAAAGGTCAGGGTATAGTATTACCTGTCTGGTAGCTCAATGTTATCAAATTGTTAAGCGGAAATGCTTTCTAAATAGTTGAAAATCAACTATATCGTAATATTACGATATTAATACATGTATGGTGGTTAATTCAGTATTACGTGCGTTAATATTTTATGAATTAATCAACCGGGCAAAGATTATTTGCCAATCGGTACCTTACTCAGGATGACCTTGATGATATCCGACGTCTTGATGTTATCGGCCTCCGCCTCATAGTTCAGCAAAATCCGGTGGTTCATCACGTCGAGGGCTACCTCTTTTATATCCTCCGGCAATACAAAATCCCGGCCCTGCATATAGGCATACACCTTTGCGGCCAGGTTCAAATTGATACTGGCCCGTGGGGAGGCACCAAACTGAATGTATTGTGCCTGCTCATTTAATTTGTACTCTAGCGGAAAGCGAGTTGCGTACACCAATTCTATTATATAGCGCTCCAGCGATTCAGAAATTTTCACTTTGTTTATCTGATCACGGATATCAAAAATATCTTCTTTGGTAATGAGTGCATTTAACTTCGGCGCAAACTGAAGATTGGAAATTCTACGCATGATCTCCAACTCCTGGTCTTTGGTCGGATAGTCCACAAACACTTTCATCATAAAACGATCGACCTGGGCTTCCGGTAACGAATAGGTTCCTTCCTGATCGATTGGATTTTGAGTGGCCAGTACCAGGAAGGGACGATCCAACTGAAAGGTGGTTTCCCCAATAGTCACCTGCTTTTCCTGCATCGACTCCAGCAACGCAGACTGTACTTTCGCCGGTGAGCGATTGATCTCATCGGCCAGGATAATATTCGCGAAGATGGGACCTTTCTTTACTTCAAAAACTCCTTCCTTCTGATTATAGATCATGGTACCCACCAAATCGGAGGGCAGCAAATCCGGTGTAAATTGAATTCTTGAGAAATCAAGATGCAAGGCCTGCGAAAGTGTACTCACAGTAAGGGTTTTGGCTAACCCGGGTACACCCTCCAGCAAAATATGTCCATTTGAAAATAATCCAATGAGAAGTCGATTCACCATATACTCCTGCCCAACTACCACTTTTCCAACTTCGGTGAAAACCTGTTTGATCTTTTCCTGGTGCTCCTGATGCTTGTCAACTACAACTTCTTCCATATTCCTGCTTTATAAACCGCTAAAGTAGCGCAATAATAAAAAATTAGCGCTAAAAAATTGATAAGAGACGGGTTTGAGCCTGTCAACGGATTCCTGCGCACATCGGTTTCAATCCATCTGACCGCTTTGAGTGGTCGGACGGGTCAGGCAGATTTGAACGCGTATTTGAAATAAATCAATACCAGGCTAAGCATGCTGATAATACCATTGCACAAAATTACCGGCCACAACATCAGGGCAGTACCATACGCAATCCAGAAAACCGTGCTGGTAAAAACGATGATCAGCATCGTTAAACTTAAGTCGCGTGCACTTTTTGACTGCCACACCTTATATACCTGTGGAATAAAAGTAATACTGCTAAGAAAAGCACCGGAGTGCCCAACAATTTCTATCCAGGTCATACATTTCGATTTTGCACGAATATAAACTGACTTGTTTTCAATTAACTAATGAGTGGTTGAAATAATGATATTGATGTTAAAAAAGCACAACTCAAATAATTTTTTTCTCAAAAGAACATCGTAATATTGCAATTATACGATATGTTTTATGGGTATAACCAAAACAACCTTATTTACCGATGTACAAAATGATATCGCTATGGCAGCGAAAGCATTTGCACACCCTGCGCGGGTTTCTATCCTTCACTATCTGTTGAAAACCAATACGTGCATCAATGGGGATCTGGTACAGGAACTTGGACTGGCACAGGCCACCATCAGTCAGCACCTTCGGGAGTTAAAAGACATTGGGATCATCCAGGGTACCATTGAAGGCTCACGAATTAATTACTGTATCAATCCGGTACGCTGGACTGAAATTAAAAACCAGTTCAACGAAATCTTTAATCAATTCGAAGCCTCCCCGCCAGAAGATTGTTGTTAACGACAGGTAATCAGAATAGTGTTAAAAATAATGCAGTCACCACGAACATCCATGCGACCCGATCTTATTGCAACCATTGAAACAGCCCGGCAACAAAATATCACTGATGAAAGAAAAGCGATTCTCGATGCGCTGATCGAGTATATCCAAAGCAAGATCCATTCGGCAAAGGAAGTAAACCTGAATTTTATTTGTACCCATAATTCACGCAGGAGTCAGTTTGCACAAATCTGGGCCCAAACTGCCGCCAACTTTTTTGGTGTTCCGGCACATTGTTACTCTGGTGGTATAGAAGTAACAGCCTTCAATGAACGTGCTGTTGCTGCAATAAAAAGAAGCGGTTTCAGAGTTTCCGCTGAAGGTGAAATTAATCCGGTCTATTTCGTTTTCCATTCGGATGACTGTGAACCCATCCGTGCGTTTTCAAAACTTTTTGATGACCCAATCAATAAAACAGGACCATTCGCAGCCGTGATGGTATGTTCTCATGCTGATGAAAATTGTCCGTTCATTCCCGGTACGGAAAAAAGAATCCCGGTCCGTTATGACGACCCTAAAGCTTTTGACGCTACTCCTGAAGAAACCGGAAAATATGATGAACGTTCGTTGCAGATAGCAGCGGAAATGTTTTATGTGTTCGCACAGATTAAAATGTAGCCATGACATCCACTAAAAAACAAATTGGATTTTTGGATCAATACTTAACGCTGTGGATATTTCTGGCCATGGCCATCGGGGTCGCCATCGGATATTTCATCCCTTCCAGTTCCAGTTTTATTGATTCCTTCAGCAGCGGAAGCACTAACATTCCAATAGCCATAGGGTTAATCTTGATGATGTATCCGCCGCTGGCGAAGGTGGATTACAAATTGCTCCCAAAAGTATTCCAAAATATTAAAGTGCTTTCCATATCCTTGTTGTTGAACTGGATCATTGGCCCGGTTTTGATGTTTATACTGGCATTAATATTCCTGCAAGACTATCCCGAATACATGGTCGGACTTATTCTCATTGGACTTGCCCGATGCATCGCTATGGTATTGGTGTGGAATGATCTGGCCGAAGGAAGTAGTGAATATGGAGCCGGCCTTGTAGCATTGAACAGTATTTTTCAGGTATTCGCCTATAGCTTTTATGCCTGGATTTTTATTACCGTTTTGCCACCTTATTTTGGATTTAAAGGAGCACTCGTGAATATATCCATTGCAACCATTGCAGAAAGTGTTGCCATTTATCTGGGCATACCTTTTCTGGCCGGGTTATTCAGCAGGATAATTTTAATCAAATTGAAAGGAGAGGAGTGGTATAAAACCAAATTTATGCCTACGGTTTCGCCCATGACCCTGATCGCCTTACTCTTTACTATTGTGGTGATGTTCTCATTGAAAGGTGAATTGATCGTACAGATTCCATTGGATGTGATCAGGATTGCCATTCCGTTATTGGTGTACTTCTCCATCATGTTTTTGATTGGATTTTTTATTAGTAAAGCAATGGGAGCCGATTATGAAAAGAATGCTTCCATCGCGTTTACAGCAGCTGGTAACAATTTTGAATTGGCGATTGCTGTAGCGATCGCTGTTTTTGGACTCAACTCAGGGCAGGCTTTTGCCGGAGTAATCGGGCCATTGGTGGAGGTTCCTGCCTTAATATTATTAGTTCGGGTAGCTTTTCGGCTGAGGGCAAAATACTATCCTAAAACTACTGATTGAACTCAGAGGACCAGTACTTTCATTCCGGTGAATTCAGTGAATCTGTTTTCAAGCGGTAATAATTAAAGACCCCGTTTATTCAAAACGAAGGCTTCTTCACAATTCGTTAGATGTGAAAAACACAAGTTTATGTTTCCTGGAAATGGTAGTTGATTTCTGCTTTATCATTGATTAACTTAAATCAATAATAAACCCCATCATGAGGATATGCATTATCCTGCTCTTTTCCGTCATTGAAGTGGCTGCTCAGCCAGGTCTGAGATTTGGTCATCTGGACGGAAAAAACGGTCTTTCGCAATCTCAGCCCAATTGTATTTTTCAAGACAGTAAAGGTTTTATTTGGGTGGGTACGCAAGATGGACTAAACCGTTTTGATGGGTACACCTTTAAAGTATTTAAAAACGATCCCTTCGATAGTACAACCCTGACCCATAATTGGATCTGGACAATTGCCGAAGATAATAACGGGGATTTATGGGTAGGAACTTTTCAGGGGCTATGCAAATACATTCGAAAAGAAGATCGCTTTGTTCAATATTTTCATGATCCGGATGACCCTGCTTCGATCAGCGGTAATCGTCCTAATCGTATTATTAAAGATAAAAAAGGAAGACTCTGGGTCTCGTCATGGGGAATGGGGTTGAATCTGTATGATGAGAAGACTAATTCTTTTCAGCGCTTTTTGAGTTTGCCTGATGAATCATCATCGCTTAGCAGCAATGGTATCAGGACGCTATTTTGTGATACTGACGGAACCATATGGATTGGCACCTGGAATAGTGGCTTAAATAAAGTGGTCGAAAAAGACAATACAATTCAATTCAAACGATATCCTTCTATCCTTGAAAAAGGGCTATCAGGAGTAAATCAAATAACGTCTATTGCAGAAGATCAGGAAAATAATTTATGGATCACCAGTTATGAGGCAGGCTTATTAAAATTTAATAAGACCACAGAAGAATTTACACACATACCTAATTTCCTCCCCAATGATTTAAACAAAGTGGTCGTCGATTCAAAATACAATTTGTGGATTGGATCCAACAATGGTGTCTACATTCGGAAGAGCGGAGCCGATCAGTTCACACATCTTCAGGTAAGCAACGATGCGTATGGCATAAGCAGCAATCTAATCTATGAAATTTTTGAAGATCGGCAGGGAGTTATCTGGATTTCCGGAAAGGGTCTTGATTTGTATGACCCAAAGAAAAATATCTTCCAGGTGTACCAGCGTCCTGCAGAAAATAAAGATCGGCCCGATGAAGAAATGATCTGGTCCTTTTGCGAAGACGATGAAGGCAAAATATGGGTTGGTGCTGGTTCGGGGCCACTTCAGGTTTTTGATCCTGCTACAAAAAAAATAAAGTACGTTACGGTTTCAGATGATCGTGGAAATATTGCACAGGATATACAGCGAATAGTTTTTCAAAATAATATTTTTTGGATAGCGACACGTAGTTCAGGGTTGGTGCGATATGAAAAGTATACGGGTAAAACCGATTTTCTTTTTGGGAACAGCTCTTCCCTACTCGGTCAAATTGCAATGCTAAATGAGGTCTTTCTTGACAGAGATGGGATGATTTGGATAGGTTCTACTCAAAATGGGCTGATTAAATTTGATCCCGATACCAAATCCGTCGAAAGTTTTACATATGACGCTGATGACCCAAACGGTATTGGCTCCAATTACATTAATTCCATTTATGAAGATAATCTTGGTAATCTTTGGATCGGCCATTGGGGCGATGGTATAAGTGTTCTGGATAAAGGGACAAAGAAATTCCACCATTACAAATATGATCCGAAGAATCCGCGAGGATTGAGTGATCAAATCGTTTCCAGTATAACACAAGAGAACGATAGCCTTTTTTGGGTATGTACGCACACGGGGTTCAATCAATTGAATCGGACGACGGGAATCTTTAAGCACTATCTGGAAAAAGACGGCCTTGCCAACAATGTAACATACGAGTCCCTGAAGGATAATAATGGAAATATCTGGATCAGCACCAATGCAGGGCTCTCTCGCTTTGATCCCCGGGAAGAAACGTTTACAAATTATTCACAGCAAGATGGACTTCCTGGGAATGAATTCAATTCAAACGCGCGATTAAAAAGTTCATCCGGTGAATTTTATTTTGGGGGTATTGATGGATTTACGGTTTTCAGACCTGAAGACTTGAAACAAGAGAATTTTAATGCTCCCCTTGAATTAATCTCTTTTAGTGTGTTTGACAGCGAGCAGCCCATTCCTCATGATCAAATTGTACTACCACACAATAAAAACTTTTTAACATTTCAATTTGCTGCACTTGATTTTTCCTCCTCTCAAAAAATTAAATATGCAATAAAACTCGAAGGATTACGCGAAGACTGGGAAGATATTGGAAAATACCGGATAGCCCATTATACCGATCTTGATCCTGGTGAATATACATTTCGTGTACGAGCCTCAACACCAAATGGTGTATGGGGAGAAAATGAAATAAGCACACCCTTCATCATCAATCCCCCATTTTGGAAAACTTATTGGTTTATCGGATTATGTATTGTCCTTGCATCGGGACTAATTTATTTTTTACATCACCTGAGGTTGCAGCAAACAATAAAGGTTGAGCGACTGCGAAATAAAATTGCCAGTGATTTACACGATGAGGTTGGATCAAGTCTGACACGAATAAGTTTATACTCCGATCTTTTACAAAGCGGAGTAGAGCAGGTAAACAGCAAGACCTATTTACTTTCAATTCGAGACCTAAGCAGAGAAATTGTGAGTACAATGAGTGATGTTGTTTGGTCAATTGACAACAACAACGATTCCTGTGAGGCGCTAATCATCCGAATAAAAGACTTTGCAACTGAATTACTCCATCCAAATAATATCCAACTAACATTTACGGTAGCTGGCATTAATAAGACAAAAAAAATTGATCCTACCCTAAAACAAAACATCTATCTGATTTGTAAAGAAGCACTTAACAATATAGCAAAGCATGCCGGTGCAAGTGAGGTTCAGATTTCGATTAAGAACAAGGAAGACCGGTTTATTGTGCAAATAAAAGATGATGGTTGTGGGTATGAATTCAATCATATTAAGCCCGGCAACGGGATTCGTAATATGCAAAGACGCGCCAAAGCGATCCATGCAGAATTAACAATTGACAGTGAAAATGGAACCATGATTTTGCTTCAAAGAAAAGCAATCTAACCCCATGTTTATGGGATTGAATCTATGGCTTTTACATTCATACTTTGTATGAACTAAATTTAATTCTATGAAAAAAGCCACGATTTTCCTGTTTATGCTATTCCTAAGTGCTGGGCACACGTACGCCCAGTGGAAATTCTCCGCAATCGCCGGCCCCTCTGTAACTACTTTCTACGGTAGTGATAAGAAAGATTGGGGTGGGGTAGGCGAGAATCCAAAAATAGTATTCCGCTTTCACATCGGACTTCTAGCAGAGTACCCTATTAATGAAAATCTCTCTCTTACCGGTGGAGTTCGTTTTGCATCAAAGGGGGCCATGTATAAAGGAGAAGCGGAATATTATGATCAACAATCACAAGAATTCAGTATGATCACCGTGAAATACAGCAAAATGTTAAACTATATAGATATACCGATTTATGTTACCTATATGAAATCGCCAAAATGGAATTTTATTGCTGGACTTCAACCAGGAATTCTCATCAGTGCAAAAGTAAAGAATGATGAAAATGCTCAAAAGGCATATGATCTCCCCGAAAAAGAAGACGTAAAAGATTACTATTCCACCCTTGATCTTGCTATTCTTCTGGGGCCCCAGTATCGGCTGAATGAAAATATTGCCGTGCGAATTCTATTTAAACCTGGAATATTGAAAATTGCAAAAGGGGAAGAGTATGATATGAATGGTGGAATGGAAGAAACAAAATATAAAGTCATGAATACCGGATTCGATTTTTCCTTTATATATACTTTTAATCAATAGTTTACCTATACGCATGATTTTTGTCGGAATTGTAGAAGATGATGAGCAAATACGAGCAGGTATTCAATCCTACCTTAATGATCAACCTGAGTTGGTTTGCACACATGCTTTTGGATCTGTTGAGGATTTGTTTCAGCATTTGAAGCCCGAGGACTTACCAGAGGTGGTTATTATGGATCTTGGATTACCCGGAATGTCAGGAATCGACGGAATGAAAATCATTAAGGAAAAATATCCTGATATCGACCTTATCGTCTTCTCCGTTTACAATGATTCAAAAAAGATTTTCGATTCCCTTTGTGCCGGAGCAACAGGCTACTTGCTGAAAAATACACCCTTGAATGAAGTGAAGGAGGGTATTGAGTTGTTAGCAAAAGGAGGCTCTCCAATGTCTCCCCAAATTGCACGAAAAGTTATTGAATTTTTCAATAACCCGGCAGTAAAGAAAAAAGAGTCACCTCTTTCTGGGAAAGAAAAGGAAATAGTTGTTGGATTGGTGGATGGGTTGAGCTATAAACTGATTGCTGATCGCCTGGAAATTTCTATTGAAACCGTCCGCTTTCACATTAAAAATATTTACCGAAAACTCCATGTGCACTGCAAGGCTGAAGTGATTCGAAAATCATTAAAAGGTGAAATATAATCATGAACCCCCATGAAAATGGGGTTGATTTTAAGTCGTAACCATCGGAACTTGAATTCAAAAAAAATATGAAAAAGTTTATCCAATTCCCCGCTGGCGTAATCCTTCTTGGACTTTGCTTAACCTGGCTTCCTGGCTGCAGCTTATTTGATAAAGCAGATGATATTTCGTTTGATACCGTTCTTACCGAGTACCTTGATGTAATTGATAATTCCAGTAGCCAGAATGTTGCGTATTCTGAAACCATTGTCATCGACGCAACAACAGATCCGGATATCAATAAATACCTTGATAAAATAAAGGGTATTAAATTAAATAAACTCACGTATCAAATTGTTGGCGTTTCAAATACCGCACCCGGCACGTTATTTTCCGGCAGTTTATCCTTTGGAGCGATCGGAAGCTCTACCCCCACAGTAGCCATTACCATTACTGATCTTGATATGAATGATTTGGCCACTGTACACCAGGTAACGATTAGTCAGAGTGATATCAATACCATAAACAATCTCCTAAAAAACGATAAAGCCGTCAAGTTCTATCTTTCCGGGGAAATCTCTCAAACACCAGTATACGCAAATATTGAAATTGTAATGGATGTTCAGGTTGATGCGGATGCACTTTAGTCATGCATTATCTTCTTCTTCCCTGGCGGAAGAAGAAGATATTTTAAATTCAAACTGTATCAAAAATGATCACCTTCGCTCCCCTCGGATTCTGCAAATATGAATTCACAAGATTTTGAACGGTATTCGTTTCTTTCCCTGTTTTCACATAACGCAAAGCTTCCTCATAATTACTGATCATCTCTTTCTTTTCAAAATATCCAAATCCAACGAAGTTTCCGTTCTCTACCAACACCAGAGAATTTTCTTTCCGCGTTCTTCCTTTGCCAATAATGGCAGCGGTATCACCTCCCTCGGAAAAAGAAGTGATGGCCTTGTTTAATCGTCTGTTATATTTTTTTGGTTTTTCCACCTCCATACATGCTCCTTTGCAGTCACCCGCCTGGTAATCGAAACACAAGCCTTTGGCCAATTGCAGTCCGCTGAGTTTCGGACACAAATCAAATTCACGCACTTTTTCCCATAAAAAATTCCAGGCATCACCCTTGGTACTAAAGCGGATCAACGGCATAGCACCCCGCGCGACTTTATTAACACAGAAACGTAAATACCCGGCCCGATCCTCATAACTAAATATTCCCCATTCTTCTGCTCGGAATTTCTGTGCCATATTATACTTGGGCCAAAGTCTTCTGATTTCCTGTGATTCAAAAATCAGGGCAATTAGTTCATTCCCGGTGAGCTCATAATTCACATGATGGATCTCATTGCGAATGCGGGACCGATTCCATTCACGGGCATCGCCTGTGAAATGTCCGGCTATTCTTTTCTTGATGTTGATAGCCTTACCAACATAGATCACATGTCCACGGGCATTTTGAAAATAGTACACACCTGGTTTGGCCGGTAACCGATCGAACTCCTCTTTGGGAAGGTTGGGGGGTAATATTGTTTCACCGGAATTTCGTTTCAGCGATTTCGCGATATAATTCGTCTTGTCGCGTTTCAATAACTGGTCAAAAACTTTAACCGTCGCGGCTGCATCACCTCCGGCCCGATGACGATTCGCAATTTTGATATTCAAACTTTCTGCCAGGCTTCCCAGGCTATAGGACCGTAATCCGGGGATAATCTTTCTGCTCAGTCGAACCGTGCATAATTTTTTGGCTTGCCATTTAATATCGGTTTGCTCGAATTCCTTTTTTAAAAAAGAGTAGTCGAAATGAGCATTGTGGGCAACAAATATTTTTCCGTTAAGCCATTGAAATATTTCAGGTGCCAATGCTTCAAATGAAGGCGCTTTCATAACCATCTCCGAGGTAATGCCTGTCAGACCAGTGATGTAATAGGGAATGTTCCTTCCGGGGTTGATCAGGGAATGAAATTCGCCTGTCACCTGCATGCCATCATGGTGATAAATGGCGATTTCAGTAATGCGGTGGTTTTCCGCATAGCCGCCAGTTGTCTCCAGATCAACAATTGCATACATGGCACCAAGTTAGAGTTTGACTTTCTCACATAAAAGCGGATATTGAAAACAAATTTTAACCCATTAATAATGAACGGAGTAGTACGATTTCTCATGTCGGGGTTGGCGGTGTTGCTGGCTTCCTATCTTTTACCGGGGGTTTCAGTGGAGCATTATGGCTACGCGTTGTTGGTTGCGGTGGTGCTGTCACTTGCTAATGTGCTCGTCAAACCGTTGCTGGTGATTCTGACCATTCCCCTGACCATTTTCACATTCGGCCTGTTCCTTCTGGTTATTAATGCCTTAATTATACTATTGGTAGACTATCTGGTTGAGGGTTTCAATGTGGATGGTTTCTGGTGGGCATTGGGATTCAGCTTGATCCTTTCCCTTTTCAACAGCATGTTTACCGATTTGACAACGAAGAAAAATTAATTAGTTAATTTGCTAATCAGGTGATGTATTGATTGGGTGTAGAACTGATTCCTCCGCTCAGAGTAACTCGCAGAGGACTCTGAGTTAGTGCATCAGAGTCCTGGTGACCATTGACGCTGATGGGAATTAACCTTAGTGTAGCAACTCATTTAACTAAATAAAGTAAAAAAAAATGCGCCTCCTTTTATTTTTCTCTTTTGCAATAAGCATCAACCTTGGGCAAGCCCAAAACTTACGCTCTGGCGGAGCACTCAAACCCGAACAGGCGATCATGGACATCCTCCACTATACCATTGCACTGGACGTTAATCCTGAATCTCAATCCATTCAGGGCTACACGGAAATCGATTTGATCCTGTCAATTGCATCGCCGGTATTGCTGCTGGATTTGTGGCATGGCCTCACGGTAAATGCCGTAACAGTCAATGGCAGGAAAGAATCATTTGAGCATTCGGATACCGATCTGCTCAGGATCACAGGAACTAAACCATTCGCGAAAGGCAAAGTAAAAATAAAAGTTACGTATGGCGGGAAGCCCGGAATTTCAGAACGACCACCCTGGACCGGCGGCTTCCAGTGGGAAAAAGATTCCAATGGTAAACCCTGGATCGCTATTACCTGCCAGGGAGAAGGTGGCAAAATATTTTTCCCGTGTAAGGACCATCCCAGTGATGAACCCAACGAAGGAGCAGAATTAATTATTACTGTACCCAAAGGACTTTCCGTGGCCGGTCCGGGACTATTAAAAAAAGTAACCAATGCAAAGACCACATCAACTTTTCACTGGGAAACCAACTATACCATTAGCAACTATTGCCTCGTGTTTAACATTGGCGACTATGTAGTTGTGAAAGATACTTACACAACCGTATTGGGAAATAAAGTCCCGATGGAGTTCTATGTATTGAAGGAAGACCAGAGCAAGGGACCACATCACCTTGAAATTTTGAAGCGGACCACACAGGTAATGGAAAAATATTTTGGTGAGTATCCGTGGGCGAAAGAAAAAATCGGAATTGCCGAAACTCCCCATCTGGGAATGGAGCACCAATCGATGAATGCTTATGGAAATAAATTCAAGTACACCAAAGTCGGAGGAGAAGATTTTGACTGGTTGCTCACTCATGAATTTGGTCACGAATGGTGGGCCAATAAAGTTACCAATAAAGACTGGGCACATATGTGGATCCAGGAAGGCATTTGCAGCTTTGGTGATGTACTCTATGTCCGCGAACTGGAAGGTGAAGAGGCATATCAAAAAGCAATGCGGCAACGGGCACGCAACGCGCAAAATCAAAAACCAATCGTACAGGGCGAAGTAGTGGATTCAGATGATACTTATCACGGGGATATTTATGGTAAAGCATCCTTCTTTATGCACACATTACGCTTTGTCATTGGGGATAGTATCTTTTTTCCAACCCTTAAAAAACTGGCAACCGACCCGCAGTACACGTATGACAATACCGTGACCACCGATGATGTTGAAAAACTTTTTAGTACGGCCGCACAAACCAACTTAAAACCGTTATTTGATTTCTATTTGCGCACAACAAATAAACTGGAGATCAGTGTAAAGCAAACCAATGATACCCGGTATAAAATCAAGTTGTCCAATTTTGAAGGAATGAAATTGCCGCTGGAGATTTTAGTGAACGGAGAAATTAAAAAAATAATGCTGGACCAAAATGAGATAACAGTTGAAAGTGAGTCCTTCTTACAAATTGACCCGACAGGTTTTTATCTGAAGAAGGTGAGCTACGAATAGAAAAGAATATTTAATAGTCTAGCGATACTCTTCTCTTTTCAAGATTACTGAGCATTGAGGCTTCAATGATTTTCATCACTCGAATTCCATCATCTGATGAAACCGGGTTCTCACCATTACCGGTCAGGGCATCATACACCGAATTATAGTATGCCAGATAATTCCCCGGCAATGTTTCTATTTTTTTTGTGATCTTCTCTCCGAAAACTTCAGTATGCAAAAACCCTTGTTCCTCAACCGGCTCTACTCCCCATTTATTGCCTTCTGGTTTCAATCCTGCTATTAGTTCTTTTTCCTGCACATCGCCACGACTTTTAAGAAACGATCCATTTGTTCCGTGGACAACATAAGAGGGTGCCGGTTCTTTTACATAATAACTTGATAGTAAGCGAACCCGAAACGTTGGATAGAATAACAAGATTTCAAAATAGTCATCCACTTTTGAATCGGGCCTCGTAATGGCGATATCTGCAAAAACTCCCTCCGGCATCCCAAATAAAAACAACGCCTGATCAATAAGATGGGAACCCAGATCTTTCACTAATCCTGACCCCGGACCAGGAATTTCTTTATGAAGTTTCGTACTCATCTCAGGACTATACCGATCAAATGAAAAAGAAACTTGTACCAACTCTCCTAATACACCTTCTTCAATAATCTTTTTGACAGTTTTAAAGTCACTGTCCCACCTGCGGTTCTGATAAACAGAAATCAATTTACCTTTCGCTTCCGACAGGTCTTTTAGTTTAACGGCCTCTTCAACCGTCGTTGTGAATGCTTTCTCCACAACAATATGCTTATCTGCCTGCAGTGCCTTTTGTGCAAATTCAAAATGCGTTTCAGTAGGGGTGTTCACCACTATCAAATCAATTGTGTCATCTTCCAGCACAGCTTCCAGTGAAGGATAGCTTTTCGTATGTGGATAATCCTGTTGAATGAGTTGTTTCGATCGTTCCCATGAACCTGCCAGCTCAAATCCCGGATGGAGCTCAATGAATGGTGCATGGAAAACTTTTCCGGACATACCGTAGGAGAGGAGAGCGGCTTTTACTTTCTTCATGAAATTTATCTTAAGAAGATAAATTTAATAAAATTAAATCGCCTGAGGCGTCATGATCCCATCCTGCTGAATTCCTTTCTTAATATTTACCAGAATTTCATGTAACGTCTCGGCAGCAAGCCCGTGCAAAACCAGACGATAAGCTGCACTAAAAGTGGTTACCGGCACCATTGGATGCTTGTTGTTGACCAACCCCAAATGTCCGGGTGTTCCTAAAATTTGAGAAGTATAAATGGCAATGGTCTCATCGAGTTGCAGGGAATTGGAAGCCCGAACAAAATCATTTGCCGTTAGAAACAACTGATAAAACGGTGTAAATAATTCAATCGCGGAACGCAGGTCCAAAATATTGGTCCAGCGATCAGGAAATTCGATATGATCAAACTGATCTACCGAGATCATTTCAACATTTAGATTTTTTACCGCCTTAATTGTTACTTCCTTTTCTTTCAATTTTGTATTCAGTCGGATAATAAAATTGTATAGGTTCAAATCATGATTGAGAAACAAATCATCTTTCACATCATTAAAATTCTTTGGTTTCAGAGGACTCGTTTTCAGTTCTATCCCTTCAATATTACCTGCCACGAATTGAAGGATTTCACTACCAATATGGAAATGTCGAAAAATTAAAAGATTGGCGTCACGACTTACAAAGTTTCGCAGGCCCCAGGCAAGGATGCGATGCAATACTCTGGATGAGTTAAAAAACTTCGGAAAGAAGAATTTAAAAATATGAATAAAGAACATCATGATCTTTGACCACAGCTGGATAAACGGAAGGAGGTAACGGGCAGACTTAGAATCGTTATCACGCATCAACGCCGCCTTGGTTTTATTATTAATGGGGATACTGCTATCCAGGTACATGGCCAGCCAGGGATTCGGATCCCGGTCATCATGTTTTGAAATATCTAATTCGGTTTCCATACAGTTTTAAATGTAATACTTAATAATTTCCTAATTCCTCTAATTGTAGTTGATACAACTTTGCAGTAGTCTTTGCTGTCTTTGCAATTCGTTTCGCCAGCGCCATATCCATTAACGGATGATTCAATGCCTGCTCCAATCGATGGAAATGACTTTCGTCAGCAACACCATGATAGGTAAAAAAAGAAACCTGATCGTCTTCCAGCGTAAGCTGTTCCTTAATCAATTCACCCCAGTATCCTGCCAGCCGTTTTCCTATTCCTTCAATAATAAACATCGATCCTAACAGGTCGATTGGGTTTGGCTTGCTGGCTTGTTGAAACATAAAAGAAGATAATGCTACACTTCCGATATTTTTATCTCCTGTTTGTATTCCGGATAATGGTTTCCCCATGGCGACAAAATTCCTTTCCAGAATCTGAAAATCCTTGTGTTCGGTTGCTGTATGCTTTATGAAAGCAGATCGAAGTTCGAACAATTCAATATCAATATTTGAAGCTGCCCGTGAAATCCATTGGGAACCATCGATCACTTGTTGACGGAGATCGTGTAGCAATAGTAAGTAATCTTCACGACGCATAGTACCTGCGTGGATTTTATGAATGATCGGTACTGTTAATAGTCTCGTTTCAAAATCAATCCAAATTTGTGTGAGTTGACGCACCAGCCATTCTGAAGTTGGGTTCTTATCAACGATCAATTCAGGAGCCTCGACCTCCCGGATTGGGAATTTAAGTGTTGTATTATTTTCCCCAACTACTTTTAATTTCATAAAGGAAGTAATAAACCTTCCACTTTCGGGTACCATACACAATACGGAGTCTCCTTCTTTTAATTTCCCCGAGTATAGCAACTCTTCCAGCATGATAAAGATGGAAGCGGAACCGGTATTCCCCTTAATAGAAAGATTACTAAACCATTTAGAATCAGGAATTGCACCACCACCTTTTACCATCAACTCTTTGATCGGTTGTTTAAAAAATTCAGATGAATAATGGCAGCAGAGCCAATCAATTTCTTCAGCTGTAATTAAATTCCTATCGATTAATTCAAAATAATGAGCGACACCCACCTGAATCACTTTCTCCAATAATCGAATATCTTGTTTCAGATTCAACGCCCCTGCTTTTGAAGCCGACTCATAGTCTGGATAATCAAGCCAGGTTTTTTCACTATCGGCATGGTTATGCGTCTTACCCGTATACATACATAATGGAAATTCATGTGCATGTGATTTTAGATCAATCCATTCGATCTTTAGCGACAATCCTTTGTTACCTGGTTTATTTTGGAGCACGCAGGCACCTGCACCGTCAGAAAGCATCCATCTCAAAAATTCAGCATCAAACGGCATGGATGTAATCTGCTGTGCATCGAATCGCGAGGATTTGAAAAGCCTGCTGGCAAACTCACTCCCAACGCAAACTGCATTTTCCTTTTCTTCACTTTTAATTTGAGCAAATGCATTTTTCAATGCCATCATTCCACTAGCACAAACGCTTTGAAAACTGGCGACTTCGCATGCCTTAAAATCAAGTTCTGCATGAACCAAACTGGCAAATCCGGGGACAGGCAAATCTGCCTGAGTAGTACCAGCACACAGCAATGCAATATCCATTGGGTTCAACTCACTTTTTTCCATCGCTTGCTGAATGGCAAGCCCTGCCATTTGTGCATTGGAGTGAGTACTCTCATGAACTTTATTCAATGCATAGTAGCGTTGCTGAATTCCATTCTGTTTCAGGATTCGCTCCCGCACCAAACTATTCTTCCCGTTTACTCTGCCCAAATAATCCTCCATCTCCGTATTGGATACGGCATCATTTGGAAGGAATGCACCCATGCTGGTGATATATACATCGTTCATAGATCCAAAATTTAATTTAAATTCTTATCTCCACCTCGGAGCATAAACGCGTACAGCTTGTCAATCACATTGGATACAAATCCATAATTTTTCTTTGCTTTGAAATGATGATCGTTGTGATTCGTTCCAAAAAGTTTCCAACTCATTCCTGTTCCATTGCCAAAACGATAATTACAATGCCCGGCATAATTAAAAAGAATACTGACGAGTGGATATAGAAAAATTGCTACTGGTGAAAATGGTATGAAGGGTATAATGGTTACAGGTACCGTGCTCAGTAGTAATGCCTCAAACCAATGAAAGCTATAAACGGAGTACACCGTTGGAATGTTCGAGCGATGATGTACGACATGAACATTTCGCATGAAAAAGGAAGTATGCATGATCCGATGCACAATAAAAAAATGAACCTCATTCCAAATGGTGAGCAAAACCAGTCCTATCATCACATTTGCAATCGTATTAGGTAATAATGTGATCATATCCTCCCGAATCAGGTAAATAACCGGAATTGAAGAAAACCCAAATATTAATATCGAACCAATTGAATGCATCACCTCATAACGAATTTGTCGGGGTGGTATTTCTTTGTCAACAATTTTATGAAGTGACCCTTTTTTCGCTAAAAGTCTGCAAACGCCTAGAAAACATGGAGCCAGTACAAAATACAGGATAAGAAAATAGGCGAAGGTTAACAGGTATAAACTGAAATAGGAATACTCATAAAGAATTTTTTGGATCGAGTCAGAGACCATGGCATTCCATCAATTTATTCATCGGAAGAAAGCAATTTACGCCAAAAGTATGAATACGGCTGATCAGCATAAGACATGGGTAAAAATGTGTTAAACATAGAATCATTTTTAATAAAATTCTCCCTCATTGCTTTTCCAACCCAATCCCTCCCTTATTTTTGCCTTCCCAATTATTAAATCACCATCCATTTCAATGGAAACTATAGCACGAATTGCCAGCGAATTAAAACTGTCCGTCAACCAGATTAAAATAGTAGTCGAAATGCTGGCCGAAGGGGCAACCATTCCCTTCATGGCGCGGTATCGGAAAGAATTAACCGGAAGTCTGGACGAACTTGAACTGGCCGCTATTCGCGACCGGCATGAACAATTAGAAGAGCTGATTAAACGCAAAGACGCAGTATTAAAATCCATCGAAAAGCAGGGGTTCCTGACGGTGGAATTAGAAAAGTTAATTGGTGAAGCGGAGACCCTCATTGAAGTAGAAGACATTTACCTTCCGTTCAAACCTAAACGAAAAACCCGGGCTACTGTCGCAAAGGAAAAAGGTCTTGAACCCCTGGCGCAACGTATTTTCGAACAGACTAAACTTGATCTGGAACAGGAAGCAACTTCATTTATCAATCAGGAATTAGGTGTTGCTGATCTGGAAGAAGCTCTGGCGGGGGCACGGGATATTATTGCCGAATGGATCAGTGAGCATCCGGACGCCCGTAAAAGCGTGCGCGAACTTTTCTGGAAAGAAGGGGTTATTCATGCCTCTGTCTACCAAACAAAAGCCGAATCAGAAGAAGCCCAAAAATTTAAGGACTATTTTGACTGGAAAGAACCGATCAGCAAAACACCATCCCACCGCTTATTGGCAATGCGCAGAGCAGAAAAAGAAACCATCATCAGTCTGGATATTGCCCCCAACGAGGAAACTGCTAACAATTTGCTGGAAGAACAATTTGTGAAAACGAAATCTCCATCTGGTGAACAGGTGAAACTGGCCATCAAGGATTGCTATAAGCGATTACTTAAGCCTTCTCTAGAAACAGAGGTTCGCGTTGAAACAAAAATGAAAGCCGATCAGGAAGCCATCAAAGTTTTTTCATCCAACCTGAAAGAATTATTACTGGCATCACCACTCGGACAAAAAAGGGTACTTGCCCTGGATCCGGGATTCCGGAGTGGTACTAAATTAGTTTGTCTGGGTGAACAGGGCGAACTCCTTTTCGATACGGTGATCTATCCAAACGAACCACAACGTGAAACACAAAAATCCGCGACCATCGTACTGGGGCTTTGTGACCGGTTTAAAATCGAAGCGATCGCCATTGGTAACGGAACTGCCAGCCGAGAAACCGAAGCATTCATCAAAGGCACTGGCTTACCAAAAGAAATTATCATCGTCATGGTAAATGAAAGTGGAGCCTCCATCTATTCAGCTTCCGAAGTTGCCCGAAATGAATTCCCGGATAAAGATGTGACCGTGCGTGGTGCAGTCTCCATTGGACGAAGGCTGATGGATCCGCTGGCGGAACTGGTAAAGATTGATGCCAAGTCGATTGGCGTGGGCCAGTACCAGCATGATGTTGATCAGAGTAAACTAAAAGCCGGTCTCGACGATGTAGTGATGAGTTGTGTGAACTCAGTCGGCGTGGAAGTAAATACGGCCAGCAAAGAATTGCTTTCCTATGTTTCAGGGCTGGGTCCGCAGTTGGCACAAAACATTGTAGAGTACCGTAATCAAAATGGCGCGTTTAAAGATCGCAACGCACTAAAGAAGGTAACACGTCTTGGGGACAAAGCATTTGAACAATGTGCCGGATTCCTGCGGGTTCGCGATTCAAAAAACCCGCTCGACCACAGTGCAGTGCATCCCGAAAGGTATACACTGGTAGAAAAATTTGCTACCGATTTGAATTGTAGCATCGATGATTTGATGACACGCGAAGAGCTGCGCAAAAAACTTGATTTGAAAAAGTATGTTAGCGATACCGTTGGATTACCGACACTTACGGATATCCTGGCAGAATTAGAAAAACCCGGTAGAGATCCGCGTGAACAATTTGAAGCCTTTACTTTTCAGGAAGGTGTAAATGAAATCAAGGACCTGAAAGTCGGCATGAAGTTGCCGGGAATCGTTACCAACGTTACCAACTTCGGTGCCTTTGTTGATGTCGGCGTTCATCAGGATGGACTGGTACACATCAGTCACCTAAGTGATCAGTTTGTCAAAGATGTCAATGCAGTAATTTCAGTTGCCCAAAAAGTTGAAGTAACGGTAGTGGAAGTGGATGTTGCGCGTAAGCGCATTGCCTTGTCGCTAAAAAGTGATCCCTTCGGAAGTACTCCTCCGGTGAAACGAGAGCAGGCACCTAACAAACCAAAACGCCAAAAACCCGCTGCTCCAAAAAAGAAAGAAGAAAGTATGGAGGATAAGTTGGCGGCGTTGCGGGATAAATTTAAAAAGTAGACGCTTGTTGTTAGTCTCAAGTTACCGGTAACCGGTGACCGGTAACTTGAGACCTAAATTAAAAGTCTTTTCACTTTTCTAATTCCTCTAACAATCCATCAATATCCAGCTGTCGGGTAAACATCTCCAGCGAGCCATCCGGTTTTTGAGGCCATTGTTCTTTTGGTCGATCCCAATAGAGTTCTACGCCGTTGTTATCCGGGTCATTCAAATACAACGCTTCTGAAACACCATGATCGGAGGCGCCTGACAATGGATATTTTTCCTTTATCAACCGATCAAAAATTACCGCCAAATCTTTTCTCGTCGGATACAAAATAGCGGTATGAAATAATCCGGGCGAATTGTTAGGGGCTTGTGGACCATTTTTACTAAACCAGGTATTCAAGCCAATGTGATGATGATAACCGCCCGCAGAAATAAAGGCGGCATCCTTTCCATACATCGTCGTCAATTCAAAGCCAAGTATGCCACAGTAAAAATCAAGTGCTCGGTTGAGGTCACTTACTTTCAAGTGAACATGGCCGATCCGGGTGTTTGAAGGAATTACATAATCAGCTTTCATGGATTCCAGTTGAACGTAAATTATAAACCAAATCCAATTTATGTTATTCCAGATAAAGCTGGTAATAAATTCCCGAATGAGGTTTGATGTCCCCTCCATCTCTTCCTTCAGGACGGCTTAAGGCATGTGTATTTCAAAGTCGCGAATTGGAAGCTCCGTAGGAGCGACCTGTTGGTTAGCCACGGGTGCAACCCGTGGTTAGAATGTAAAGGTTTGGCCGTGTCGTCTGCAATCGTTCAATGGAATGCGTTCGTACATCCGACACAATTGCACAACCTGCATTAAAACCACCAACATAGTGCCTTTCAATGTTCATCGCGTCCTGACGGCACATAAAATTTAATTTTCTGTCATCCGCAACGTGTCAAGGTTCAAAATTATCGCTCACATACAAGCTCCGTAGGAGCGACCTGTTGGTAGCCACAGGTGCAACCCGTGGTTAAAATGTAAAGGTTTGGCCGTGTCGTCTGCAATGGTTCAATGGAATGCTTACCTTCTTCCGACACGACGCACAAACGAATTTTTCAATTAACAGAATTTTTGATTGATTATTTGGGATTGCGCTTTACAAATTGCTTGCATTGAACGTATCGCCCTGTTCGATATCTCCCGTTTGATATCCTTTTCTAAACCAACGTACCCGTTGCTCAGAAGTACCATGGGTAAATGCATCGGGGACTACATGGCCTTGAAATTTTTTCTGAAGCCGGTCATCGCCAATAGCCGATGCTGCATTCAACGCTTCTTCAAGATCTCCTTCCTCCAGTATGTCGTTCATATTTTGTGCATGATACGCCCACACACCCGCCAGAAAATCAGCCTGCAATTCCAGTCGCACAGAAAGTTTATTGTACTCCTCTTCACTTAACTCACTGCGCATCGCATGCACCTTATCACTAATCCCTATCAGGTGTTGCACATGATGACCAACTTCATGCGCAATCACGTAGGCCTGTGCAAAGTCGCCGGGGGCATCGAGCTTTGCACGCATTTCATCAAAAAAACTCAAATCAATGTAGACCATTTCATCAGTTGAACAATAAAAGGGGCCTGATGCAGAAGATGCGCTTCCGCATGCCGATTGAACCTGATCTGTAAAAAGCGTAAGCGTTGGTTCCCGATATCCATCCAGCAATTGATTCCAGACATCTTCGGTGTTGCCAAGAACAGCTTTCGTAAAATCCGCCATCTCTTCCTCTTTCGCGGATGATGTATACGGAACGGATTGGTCCATACCAATACCACTGGATCCGGTGTCCATGAAAAAGGACAGGGGATTTACCCCGGTAATCCAGCTGAATAATAAAATAATGGCGATGATAACCAGTCCGGTTTTGGAAAATAGTAACCGGATCAACCCTGCACTTCCTGCTCCGCCAAATCCGCCGAAACTACCACCGCTTCTGCGGCCTCGTTGATCATTTACGTTTGTACTTTTTCGAAGTCCTTTCCAGCGCATGGGTCTTTTTGAAGTAAGTTACGAAGCACAAAACATGAAAACAATATCACCTTAGCCTATCGGCTATCATCCTGTTAAAGATGAGGGAAAAATGAGTAAACCTTTATCGGGACTTCCTTATATTGAATAGAATACGAGAATCTTTACGAAAAAAAGCCATGCAAAAACTATTCGTAATTCTTCTTATCTGTACGGCAGTAACATTCACATCTGCCCAGACATGCCCAGATGGCCAATTTGCATTTCAACGCCAGGAATATGAAAAGGCACTGGCAGCATTTTCAGATTGCCTTAAAAAGGCTCCTAATGATTCTGCATTGATGTTTATGAATGGATATATCAATGTCTTATTAAAAGCATACAAAAAAGCCATACCCCTTTTGGAGAAGTCCATTGAATTAAATTACAAGCCAGCCCAAAACACACAATTCGCGATAGGATATTGTTATGCTGCCCTTGGTGAAAAGGATAAATCAATATCCTATTTACAAAAGGCTGCAACCGGTGGGTTTGCTAATTTTACGCGGTTGGACAGCATTCAATTTGATGCGCTTCGAAACCTCCCGACCTTCGCCAACATAAAAAAGAATATGTATGAAAATGCATTTCCATGCCTCAAGGATTCAAACAATAACAAATTTGATTTCTGGCTCGGCGAATGGGAAGTATATCAGAGCAATCAAAAAATTGCAGATAGTAAGATAACAAAAGCTAAAGGCGGGTGCGCAGTCCATGAAGACTATGTGGTACTATCCGGCTTGTATGCCGGCCAAAGTATTAGTTATTATGATCCAACCGAAAAAAGATGGGAACAATATTGGGTGGGCAGTGCCGGAGACAAATCAAAGTATTATGAAACGGAAAACTACAAGGAGGATATGCAATTCATCTGGAAGCGTACAAATCCAAATGGTTCGGAATCCTGGACTAAAATGTCATATGTAGCGCAGGATGAAAATACGGTCATTCAGACACTTGTCTCATCCACTGATCAGGGAGCTACCTGGAATGCTTCCTTCTCCGGTACCTATAAAAGAAAAAAGTAAATGATATTCCTGCAACAAAAACCTTCTTTCGACACCTGGACATCCTTGTTCCTGTTTGTGGCGTTGCAGGCGGTTTTCGTTTTTATGGTTCTTTTCAACTTAAAACGTGGTAACAAATCTGCCAATAAACTACTAGGTTTGCTCCTCCTGGCATTTGCACTTATTCTGGTCTGTTATGTCACTTTCTGGACCGGTTACTACATTCCGTTCCCCTATTTTAACGGCTGGTATATACCGCTCCTATATCTGTCGGCACCCTTATTCTATCTCTATTTATCCTGCATAATTGATGATCGCTCATTGACACGAAAAGATTATTTTCATTTTGTTCCCACCCTGATTATTCTGGTATTACTAACACCGCTCCTACTTTCTGCTTATGTTTCTGAACCACAAGTGCTACGGACTAATTTCCGGGATATCATTGTTTTAGGAACCAGTCCGATTATTCAAATTATTTATATCGGTACCTACGTGGTGCTTTCCTACCGGTTATATTTCATAAATCGAACGGAGGAATCCTATCTGAATACGTGGTTCCAATACATCCTCGGTAGCTTTTCAGGGTATTACGTAACCATCGTAACGTATTATATCTTAATAAACTTCAGCTTTTTTAATCCTACCTGGGACTACATGATTTCACTGGCGATGTCCTTCTTCGTTTTTGTCGTTAGTTTTCTGGGATACATCTACCCACAGGCCCTGTCGGGAAAACCATTATCTAGCATCACCAACCCTTTCAAGTATAAAAATTCAGGATTAACGGAAAATGCAGAGCAATTATTAAAAGATGAGTTGATAAAATGCATGGAAGAGCAGGAACTTTATAAATATCAATTATCACTGGAGGAGTTGGCAACAAAATTGAATTCCAACCGGCACAATGTTTCGCTGGTCATTAATAAATACTTTGAAGGGAACTACTTTGAATTTCTGAATCGCTACCGGATCGAGTATGTAAAAAAATTATTGATAAATCCAGAATTTGCCGATACGCCGATCATCCAGCTTGCCTATGATGCCGGCTTCAACAATAAAGTATCGTTTAATAAGGCCTTCAAAAAATTTACAGGGGTTACACCAATGACCTTCCGGGCAACAAAAGGAAAAATTAAAAGTGATTCCTAAAAGATTACTCTTCTTCTAATTCAACAATCACCTCGATTTCAACAACTGCATTAAATGGGAGCACCGCTTGCCCAACAGCCGCACGAGCATGCCTCCCCTTTTCACCAAAGACTTCCACCATCAAATCAGAAAAACCATTCATAACCTTGGGTTGATCATAAAAATCAGGTGCAGAATTGACCATACCATGGACTTTTACAAATTGTTTTACACGGCTCAATTCTCCAACAGCTGCCTTAATGGTGGCAATAATAATCAATCCCGATTCACGCGCTGCAGCATACCCCTGCTCAATGGTAAGATCTTTCCCTATTTTACCGGAGATTTTAGCGCCATCACCAGATAAAAACAATAAGTTTCCTACTTGCCTAAATTTTACATAGTTCGCCAGGGGTTTATCGGGTACTGGAAGTACTAATCCCAATTGATCCAGTCGCTGCTCGGGTGTCTGGGCATGTATTAAAGTTGTGATAAAGAGAAACGCAAATGTGACCAGAACAGACTTCATGTTTTTTCTTCTAATTAACTAATTTTTGCTGAAACACTCTTATGCCCACTGGAAATAAAAATTACCGATTCACCTATTTACAAATAGAAATCCCTGCTCATCAATGTATCCGTGCGTACCAATATTCAACCATCCCTCTTTATCTGCATAATCAGGGCAAACACCCGCACCAAAAATCGAAATTTCACCTACTTCATTTGGATGCAATTCTTCGCCATCTTTCGATACTATTCGTATCCCTATGCCGGGTAATGGCCGACCATAACTACCTGCTTTACTTCCATCTTGTTGAACGGCAGATCCGTCTATGGTATAGACTTCAAAATCGGGAGTATTCATAGCAATCATCATTCCACCCCTTCTTGCGGCCAGGCTTTCGCTTGTAAATACACCATGATCACTAAGTGTTTTACGGATTGAATCTGATATTGAATCCTCACCTGTTATTACATACCGTAATTGTTTCCAATCGCCTGGCTCTAATTTTTCACTCAGCAATTCTACATTTTGTGCATTCGTAAAAAGCATGTTGATTCGAGACGATCTCCAAACATCCGCGAGATCAGTACCTTCTTTTAGCGTGTAAACTTCCTGCCCAAAGAAATACGGTAACCATACGCTTGTCAAATTTCCATACGAAGTATAAACCGGAAAATCGGTATACAATCGGCCCTCCTCCGGCTTATCAAACAAATGCATAAAACCTCTGATAGTAGCCAGAAAATTTGCGTGTGTTAATGCCAATGGGAACCATTCTTCAGAAGCTGAAAAATCCCAGAAAACACCAAGAACATCTTGTGATTGAGAAGTCTTTTCCCGCTTGGAAGTAGTCGCAAAAAGTTGGTCGGGGTGAATATTAATCTTTTGCACGTTACTTTCGGATAAAACACAATCAATAGCGTATTGGGTAATTGCTGCGTCCTTGGTTTCGATATTCATTTGTGGATTTAGGAATACCGGAATTTTTCCTGCGAACAAACAGGAAGCATGAATCAATCCCAGACGTTGGTGGTCCCCTACATCAATCCCAACATAAAGCTGATTAGTTCGATCCCAAAACCCTGCCAATTTGATTGCCTCCTCGTGAAAGGATTTGAAAGTTGAATTGACATCTCCATATTGAAACGTTTTTCCCTTATAATTCTTGGAAGTTTTCTTTATAAAATACTGAAGACTATGTTCCTTCTTTATTCTTCTTTTGAAAGTAATCGCATTTAGTTGCTGTACCTTCTGGCGTAACATGGAAGCCTTGCTACTAGGCGGGAGAGGATTTCCAATTTCAATTGTAATTCTTCTGCGAAAACTTGAAAACCAGGACATGACTGGTGTTGAGCTTCCGATATTATAAGAAAGCAAACTTCCCTTTACTCCGCTCATTTGCACCGGTATAATGGGAACATCAACTCCTTTTGCGATATGCTCAATGCCCTTTTTAAATTCAAGTATATGGCCAATACGACTGATCTGTCCTTCAGGGAAGATACACAATACATGCCCCTCATTTACTTCTCTTCTGCAGATTGTATTAAACTCTTCAAGTTCACCCTTATCAAGTCGGCCCGATATGGGAATCATGTTTAACCGTTTCATTAATCCATTCCACAACGGCAACTCATAAAGCTTCTTTGCCATAACAAAGCGCAGCATGCGGGGAACTGCCGCGACAATTAAAAAAGGATCTAATAAAGAGAAATGGTTGGCTACTAATAGCGCCCCACTTTTTTTAGGAATATTTTCAGCTCCGTTTATCTCTATTTTAAAATAAAAGTGTGTGATCATGTAGGCAACGAAACGAAGCATCATGGCGGGAATGTTAGCCATTGTAATAATGGTCATGATCCAGGAAATTACTGCCAATACCATAAAAACTGCATACGTATCATAGGCATTCATAACGTAGCCAAAAATTCCTGCCGCCAATAAAATAAAAAGAAAGGCGACCAATTGATTGTAGGCCAACGCTAAGCCTACTTTTCTTCCTGTGACTCGCTCTTGTATCCATGCAGAAAGGGGCACTTTGTAGAAACCGGAGAACATGGCAGCTAAAAACAAACAGGTAACAAAGGGATATAAGGTTAGTTCTGTGGTTGCGAAAACGGTTAGTATTGTACTGAGTCCTAAGCCCCCTAATGGAACCATGCCTAACTCCACTCGGGTCTTTGAAAGTTTACCGGCAAAAAAACATCCAAACCCTATTCCGATTGCGATCAATGCCATCACCACAGCAGTCGCCGTATTTGATAGCTTGTAAACAGTTGGTGCATGTTCATAAATATTCATTTGAATCATTGCCGCCACTAACCAAAATCCCCCCAATCCCATTATCGTTGTGTTCAATCCCTTGATTGTTCGCGCCCATTTTGCCGTTTTAAAAGTAAAAGTGAATGGCTCGATGGAGTCCTTCGATATTTCAGTTGGCGTTTCTTCTGTGACGTTAATTTTTTTCGATGAGTAATACCCCACCACTGCAAGCATCATCAAAATAGAGGATAGAATAAGTGTGACATTTTCAGGCAAATCGGAAATCGTTCCAGCAACAATTTGACCAATCAGGACACCCATAAAGGTTAATAGCTCCATGGTACCCACACCAAAACTTAGTCCATCATTTCCTCCTACGTCGCGGATAAGCCCGTACTTTGAGGGAGCATAAATGGCACTTTGCATCCCCATAAGTAAAAGAGCTAGCATCACGACCCAGAGTGATTCGGAATAAAATCCAATTACAGCAATCGCCATTATGGGGATCTCCGCAAGCTTTGCATATTCATAAATGCGCTGTTTACTATAGGTCTGTGCCATTCTTCCAGCCAATGGGGAAAGTAAAACAAATGGAAGGACAAGTAACGCTGAGGCTATGGGTATAACAACCCCCTGGTTCTCTTCAGCCAACCAGAAGACTGCTACGAAAATGATTACGTTTTTTAAAAAATTATCATTCAAAACTCCTAAAAACTGAGTAATGAACAAAGGAATCCACTTGCTCTTCAATCCCATAGAACAGCAATATGAGGATAATTCGATCAAAATCTATTGATTCCAGATTAATCTTGAAATGCTACTTGATTTCATATTCAATTATCAACCTACTCTGTCTGCTCTTCCTCCATTTAATAAATCTTAACTTCCGATTGACAATCCAAACAATTTGCTAGCTTGCTAAAACATCCTCTACAATTATGAAAATGGATAAGCCCCGAATTAAAAAAATTGTGGTAGGATTGGTAGTAGTTGTTGCTGCCTATTCCGTATATCTTTACTTCCAAATAAACAGTAATCAATCCGCAAGAGAAACAGCCTGTTTTGATAAACTGGCAAAAGTATTAACAAGAGGCGCCACACCAGAATCTATATTTCAAAGGGACTTCGACGACCTTCAAATTCTTGTTGAAAAAAGTCTAGTGGCGCGTAGCGAAATGCTAGAAGTTTCAAACCGGCTAAGGGTAATGAAAGACACACCGTTAGCAAGTCGTGATTTGGCAATTTTAAAGAGTGGTACGGAAGCATATTTAGATATCCGGGAAGACCTCTATACAATTGCAAATCGGTTTGAATGCGCATTAGATGTAAGCGATGAAACACTTGAGAAATACAACATATCACCAGACCTGCATTTAAAAGGATTAATGGTCTCATTAGGTGCAGCCCTTACGCTCTACGATAATTATATGCTGGGAGTTGTTTTATTCGAACAGGATGATCGGCTTAGAAATGTTATTAATGATCCGGACATGGGATTTCGTCTGGTATCAAATAAATTGGAAGAAATGACACTGGCTGCTAATTCAATAGAGAACCGCCATCGCATCAGAAGAGCTATTAAATTCTATGAAGGCCATAAGGAAAATATTAAGGATGCTAAAGAAGATTCCGATTTCTCGTACTTAGCCAATCTAATTGAGTCAAGTCCCTCCTATAACTTTGTGAAAAAAATTAAAATCAGAGAAATCGCTTCCAATAAATTTGTGGCCTTCGAAAGAATAACCAACGATTTGATTTCTGAAACCACTACCAATGGATTCGATATGATCAGCGGTCTTTTTGGAAATTCCATTGGACTGTATGAAGCAAGAAAGGGGAAACTTTACGGAAACGAAGATGTAAAACATCATATTCAATCGGTACTCCAGCCACTTGATATTATTTTGGAAAAAACCCCGTTTCGTCTAACCGATAAACTAATACCTGGACACTTCGGGCACGTTGCCATCTGGACAGGAACCAAAGCAGAGCTAATCAGCATGGGTCTTTGGGAGAATCAACTGGTTAAACTGTATGCTGATCAGCTTAATGATGGATTAAATCCGGATTCAAAAGAGGATCATCAAATTATCGAAGCGCTTCGAAATGGAGTGCAGTTAAGTACGCTCGAACACTTCATGAATATTGATGATTTCGCTATTCTCCGTCCAATCTTTGATGAAGATTCAAAAGATAATTTTTCAAAAGAAGCCATGATTATGGCCTTCCGTCAATTGGGCAAAAAATATGATTTCAATTTTGATGTCAATACAACAGATAAAATTGTGTGCTCAGAACTCGCTTATGTATCCTTTCCATCTGTTGATTGGCCAACTGAAAAAACGCTGGGCAGATACAGCATCAGTCCGGACAATGTTGCTCAACTTGCGTGGAATAATCTGCCACTGCAATTGGTCTTGTTTTACCACGATGGAGAATTAGTCGATGAAAGTATTCAGGTGGAGAAAATGAAAGCGCTGATGACACAATAGTCATTACTCATTGTATTTAAAGATAGGATATTTCACTGAACCTTTGTCGATTCCACTTTTCTTAAAATATTCATCAAATAAATTCCAGGTTAGAAGTCCATCATCCGATTGTGGTTCAAGCGTATAAAAAATAAGATTGGCCAACGGCTGCGCCAAATCCACAACATAATCTCCTTTCTTCGCCCGATAGGATTCTGAAACAAATCTACCTTCGGCTGTGGCCAGGTTGTGCTTTTCAAATGGACGAGTAGCAAGGGTGTACTTCTCAACCAAAAATGATTCACCCTTTGCGCGAATTGACTTATCTAATTTAACAACCCTTGCACCTTGTTTTTCCAGATGCCGGGCAATATTTTCAAATTCGGCCGGGATAATATATCCTTTCGGCAATGTACTTTCTGTCGTGGCTTCGAAAGCACTATTGTTCTCAATGTCCTCAAGCTCAATAATATTCGGTGCGCGTACATATGAAATTTTCCCTTCACTATCTTTTACTGTATAGTAATCATATACTCGATACTTCTCCATCGGTTTTTCCATGGGCACCATTTTAAACCGAACTCCCTTTTTCACCTTACCACCTTGCTCTTTCACCAATGTAATTGCATCAGCTTCGGCTTTCGTGTTGATGGCCATCATTTCTTTTCCATGCAGATTAGTGAACTCCAGAATTTCACTTACAAATGCATGCGTGGAGGTAATGCGTTGATACAATCGTTCATGCGCAAAGGCTTCGCTTAAAACCGCCATGCGGTTTCGCAGTCCAAACTGATTGACCAGATAACGCGGATGATGGTTGTAGGTATAAAACCGTTTAATTGGCCATTCCCTGACCCCGTAGAAATCCCCGAAAGGGCCCAGGTAGATATCATTTTTCTGCAATACCTTGTTTGTGACTTCCGGCAAAAGTTTATCCCAGGTAAAATCATAGGGGGCTTTTTCTCCTGCCGAATGATAGCTGGGCGCCCAGGTCAGGGAGTACCCGTGCCACGTTCCGTTGGTCGTATGCAAGTCGACAAACAAGGTCGGATCCCAGGGCACAATTATATTTTGAATCAGCGCATTGGTTTCCAGTGCCTCCATTTTGATTCCATCACGGTTTAAGTCTAACCCCTGGCTGTTGGGACGAATTCCGGTTTCAATCGGACTTCCCTCTTGTGAGGGACGTTTATCGATCCCAAATTTATCATTCGAATCGGTGTTGTAAATAGGGGCAAATAATATGATTTGACTTTTCAGCAAGTGGGCTTTATCGCCATGAAGAATCTCACGCATCAACATCTGAACAACTTCTTTTCCTTCCACTTCACCGGAGTGGATATTTCCCTGAATATAAATAATGGGTTTGTCACTGGATTTTGCTTCCGCTGGAGATGAAATTTTGGGATTGGCCAGTATCAGTACCGGGATATCCTTTCCTTCCAGACTCTTACCCATCGAAATTTGCGTGACGTTGTTCGAACCTTTTTTTACTTCTTCAATAAAATTCATCACCTCGGCATAGGTGGACGTTTCCTGATAGGAAGTTCGCTCTGGCTTGGTCAGTAACTCAATGGGCCATTGTTGGGCCCCTGATGAAAGAGCTATCAAAAAAAATACGGGTAGAATTACTGATTTCATTCGATTGGTGTTATATACATTCTTATTTATTTAGCTCCACAATAAACTCCGGAGTTTCTGGATCGCCTTCAAAAAATTCCCCGCGCTTCCCCTGGCTCAATGCCCAGCGATCAATCCAGGAGATTCCATACTTACCAAACTTGGTGATCGTACTCTGGTAGGCAAGATCTTTCAGCACTTCGGTTTGGGAGATAAAGACATATTCATGCTTTTGAATTCGCCTGATGAGTGCATCAATATAATCCGCATTCAGGAGACTAGCATGGATCAACAAAGTCTGATCAATGTTTCTTCCGAATAGGGCGGTACTGATTTTCTCATAGAAGAGTACTTTCTCCTCCATATAATCGATGTACGATTCTCCGATTCTTTTCATCAATTCGGTATCGCCAGCTTTATAAGCGTCACTATAGGCTTTTGCAAATAAGTAATCGGTGTTGTCGATGGTGACGGGTGCCACGATGTACCGATGCTCTTTTAAAAATGCATTAAGCGAATCAGCTCTTTCTTTAGTAGCGCCCATATGAAGAAAGGGGTGCCGAAAGTATTGATAATCGCGTTTATATTTTTTGGCCAGACCTCGCGTGACTTGTTCCCCTTTTAAAAGATCAGTAGTGTATTCTTCAAAGGTTACGTTATTATAACTAAAGTGAGAATACGTATGATTTCCCAATTCAAGTCCATGGCTCAACCACACTTCCAGCAAAGCCACTTCTTTGGAATCCAGTTTTTCACTTTTATACAACTTCCCTTCATTCACATAACCAATGGCCGGGATATTGTACTCCTTAAAAACCGAAACCAGGTCTTTTGTGATTTTCATTTTTAGCTCATCAACGCCATAGGGGACGGTGGGGAGGTCATCCACGGTGATGCACATGCGTTTGGGCTGAGCCAGGACTGCTGTTGTGATGAAATAAAGAAAAATTGTGAGTAATTTTTTCACGTAACCTTGTGGCTATTTGCTTTGAGCACAACTTTCGAGCTTACCTGATGTTAAAGTAAACCTGGGTCTTCATGTGCGCATCGGAAGAAGATAGTAAATTATTACCTCTTTCTTTGGCTAAACCTTTTTGAACTAACTCCTTAAATTCCTTATTACTTCTTTCAAAGGCCTTAACCTCCTTGCTACCGCCAAAAGACTTGTTTACTATCTTAATGGTCTTAGCTACCTTTTCTTCGAGAGTTCCCATTCAAATAAAATTTCTTGTTTGAACAAAATTACGAAATCCCTTACTCAGAACATAGTCAGATACTAATTCATAATAATCTCTGATTAAGGTTCGTCTGATAGTATTTTTGCTATAATCTTCAATCTCGAGTCTCAGTTCATTCAGAGCCTCAATATTTATTGGTCTGCCGTGAGATTTCCATTTATTGTTATCACTTAAATGACCCGCAATCTCCTTGGCTCTAATAATTTTTTCATCATCAGTAACAGTCTGACCGAGTAGTTCAGTATTTGTTCTATGCACATCCCAATGCTTAAATTTATACTTTACCAACCATTTTTCGAGTAATGCAATGGTTAGATCTTTTGCTTGCTCATATCCCCGAAGCTCTGCCAGATCAAAATCCTTAAGTATAATAAACTCTGCCTGAGTAAGTGTATTGTCCTTTGCTTTCTCCAGTAGTTCATTTATTTTGTCCAGGTAGCCCAATGCCGCAACCAATTTTCCTTCTTTATTCTGAACCTGAGGATCTATTGGCCCTAAAACTGAAAAGTAATCCATTAAAATGTTATCCCCACTCATGCAAAAAATTGTTCCTGCACTGTACGCATAATCAGGAACAATAAAATTGACTTCGTCATAATGATTACGGAGAATATTCACATATCGCTCAACAACATTGGCACTTCCTCCCCCTGTTGTGAGAATGATAAATATCCTCTTCTTTTTCCCGGGATCTACTGAAAGTTCCTCTACAATTTTCAAAAAGATATTTTCTCCACCTTCAAACGGTCCGAAATATGTTAAAACATCAGCATTAAAATGTTCTTCTAATTCATTTAACTTTTCATCAAGCAATCTGTGAATTTTATCATCTAAGGCAGGCTTCATTTCTCATTACATTAAGCTAACGGTTCAAACTTTTTGGATAACAAATATTCTAAAAAAGTCAGAAAATAAAAAGAACTGTTTGTGATTTTAATCTGCATAAAGGCAGCTAATCAATATCCCTTCCCCGCTCTAATCGCCACAGCTCATACCAATCTTGTCGATCCAGCGCTATGGTTAATGCCTCTGCTGCTTCTGCAATGCGATCCGGTTTTGTGGTGCCAATTACGGGTACTACCATCGACGGCAATCTTAGTAACCAGGCTAACAAAAGCTGTGCAGTAGACGCTCCGTTGTATTTTGGTGATAATTTTTCAATGGCCGTAACAAAGGGTCCGGCTAGATTACCTTCCTTGCCAAAGTGCACTCCCCCTCCGAGTGGAGACCATGCCATGGGCTTTATCTTATGTTGAATTAAATGATCCAGCGATCCATCGGTTAAAGGGCTGTTGTGAAACAATGATAATTCGATTTGATTGGTGACCAGTGGAAATGGGAGATAGGCCTGCAGCATATCAAATTGATTTGAGGTGAAATTTGAAACTCCAACGTGCAACACCTTGCCCTCTTCTTTCAACCGGGCAAATATTTCCGCAACTTCTATTGGGTTAAGAAGTGGGTCGGGTCGGTGGATCAATAACAAATCAATGCGATCCGTATTTAAATTTTGCAATGATTTTTCAACCTGCAGCTGAATGTGCTGATAAGAAGTGTCATAGTGCTTGATCCGGTTTTGTGGCATCGTTTCAGAAGTGAGTTGTATTCCACACTTGGTAATCAACTCGATGTCATCCCGAAGTGAGGGATTTTTCCGAAGTACATCACCGAAGATACGCTCATTGGAATAGTCCCCGTAAATATCAGCATGATCAAAGGAAGTAATCCCCTGATCCAGTGCGGCATTGACCAATGTTTCTATTTGCTGTGTGTCCAGCTTCCAACGCCAGGCGCCTGCCACTATACGTGACAATTCTGGTCCATCTGCATGAAGTGTAATCCTTTCCATCATAATGAAGCGATTAGTTGAGAATATAATGTTGTTAAGGCTGGCTCTGCTTTTCCAGCAGTAGCAATAATATCGTTAATATTCGCAGGCGAAAGATTGTCCGGATCACAATCGTCGGTCAATACCGAGATCGCACAGCAAGGCAAACTCATGTGATTGGCCACAATCACTTCCGGTATGGTTGACATGCCAACAGCATCGGCTCCAATCCTTTGCAAATAACGATATTCTGCACGCGTTTCTAAGTTAGGTCCAATCACTGCAGCATAAACCCCTACCCGAAGCGTTACTTTATTTTCCTTTGCCAATTCAATCAGTTTACTATTTAATGCTTCAGCATACGGTTGACTCATATCTGGAAACCGGGGGCCCAGTGTATTTACATTTGGCCCACGTAACGGGTTGTCAGGAAGAAGGTTGATATGATCGTCCAGTAACATCAGGTCACCTTTTTTCCAACCCGTATTTAAATTTCCGGCAGCATTTGAAATCAATAGATTACGTACACCTAAAACTTTCATGACCCGTATAGGTAATGTTATCTGCTGCATGGAATAGCCCTCGTAATAGTGATAGCGTCCCTGCATCACCAGAATCTTTTTTCCATGAAGCGTTCCATAAATTAATTTACCCTTATGATATTCAATAGTAGCTGTTGGAAAATGCGGGATATCATAATAATCAATAGAAACAGGGTCCTCTATTTTTTCAACAAATGCATTCCCCAATCCTGTCCCTAAGACAATCCCAATTTCAGGATCGGTAATGCCTTTGCTTCTGATGTACTCTGTAGCTTCTGTGATCTCCTGCATAATTAGCAAATTAACTAATTGCTAATAACTATTTGATCATCACTACAAAAAACATTAACGCTACTGGTATTCGTTCCCTTAACCACACAGATACATGGTATGTTCTGTTTCAATTCGATAAGCAGATATAAACTCGACACTGCTACGCGTGTATCCTCAATGCTTAAAGAGGAGAGAGCTTACTTAAGCTTTAAAAACCTATGTAACTATGTGGTTAAAAAGCAGGGATTCACTTTCTTTAACCACACAGAAACATAGAATTGTCCGTATCAATAAACAGAAGTATAAACTTGGCACCTCTACACATGTATCCTCAATGTTTAAAAGAGGAGTGATACAATAGAAAAAAAAATTTCACATAGCGGTTGAGCGCAGCTCCTATATGAACCTTTAAAATCCAATATTATTTCTGCGAGCTTACCTAAGCATTAAAGGCCTATGTAACTATGTGGTTAAAAAGCAGAGATTCACTTTCTTTAACCACATAGAAACATAGAATTGTCCGTATCAATAAACAGAAGTATAAACTTGGCACCTCTACACATGTATCCTCAATGTTTAAAAGAGGAGTGTTTAAAAGAGGAGTGATACAATAGAAAAAAAAATTTCACATAGCGGTTGAGCGCAGCTCCTATATGAACCTTTAAAATCCAATATTATTTCTGCGAGCTTACCTAAGCATTAAAGGCCTATGTAACTATGTGGTTAAAAAGCAGAGATTCACTTTCTTTAACCACATAGAAACATAGAATTGTCCGTATCAATAAACAGAAGTATAAACTTGGCACCTCTACACATGTATCCTCAATGTTTAAAAGAGGAGTGTTTAAAAGAGGAGTGATACAATAGAAAAACAATTTTTTTCACATAGCGGTTGAGCGCAGCTCCTATATGAACCTTTAAAAATCCAATATTATTTCAGCGAGCTTACCTAAGCATTAAAGGCCTATGTAACTATGTGGTTAAAAAGCAGGGATTCACTTTCTTTAACCACATAGAAACATAGAATTGTCCGTATCAATAAACAGAAGTATAAACTTGGCACCTCTACACATGTATCCTCAATGTTTAAAAGAGGAGTGAAGAGTATACAATAGAAAAAACAAATTTTTTTCACATAGCGGTTGAGCAGCAGCTCCCTATATGAACCTTTAAAAAATCCAATATTATTTCTGCGAGCTTACCTAAGCATTAAAGGCCTATGTAACTATGTGGTTAAAAAGCAGAGATTCACTTTCTTTAACCACATAGAAACATAGAATTGTCCGTATCAATAAACAGAAGTATAAACTTGGCACCTCTACACATGTATACTCAATGTTTAAAAGAGGAGTGATACAATAGAAAAAAAAATTTCACATAGCGGTTGAGCGCAGCTCCTATATGAACCTTTAAAAATCCAATATTATTTCTGCGAGCTTACCTAAGCATTAAAGGCCTATGTAACTATGTGGTTAAAAAGCAGAGATTCACTTTCTTTAACCACATAGAAACATAGAAATTGTCCGTATCAATAAACAGAAGTATAAACTTGGCACCTCTACACATGTATACTCAATGTTTAAAAGAGGAGGTGATACAATAGAAAAAAATTTTTTTCACATAGCGGTTGAGCGCAGCTCCTATATGAACCTTTAAAATCCAATATTATTTCTGCGAGCTTACCTTAGCATTAAAGGCCTATGTAACTATGTGGTTAAAAAAAAGTAGGGATTCACTTTCCTTATCCACATAGACTTAACCACATAGATACATAGTATGTTCTGTATTAATTCAATAAGCAGATGGTATAAACCTGACACCACCACACGTATATTCAATTTTTAAAAGAGAGGATGAGCATTTCTTACCTAAGCTTTGAGATTTTATAACTATGTGGTTAAAAAGTAATTAACTATTCTACCGGATACAACTCAATAATTCCACCAGTCAGTCGCAGCAGATCCGTACGGCTGGTGATCAGCGCAAAAACAGCTAACGATTTTTCAATCGACGCATTTCGTGCATTTTCCTGTACAATGCGCAGATCGATTGCGCTCAGGGCACCATTTCGATAACGTAAATTTGCCAGTTCAAGATTTAAAACTGCTGCCTCCTCCTTTTCCGTGGCAATCGTAACCAATTGCTTGCGGAGATTGTACAAATCATAGGTGGCCAGTAAATCATTTTCCAGTGTGAGTTTCAGTTGATACGTGGTTAACGTTCCAATTTTTTCCTGTATTTGTGCATTCTCGATAGAGCGCTTTATCTGCCGCCCATTAAAGAGCGTCCAGCGAAGTCCGAAATTAGCATACGCACCATATGAATTTCCGTTAATACTTTGATTGACCATCAGGGTCTGGTTATTAGTTTGAATAACGGGGAAGTTGTTGTCATCATTTACATACCCGATCGTATTTTTTTGTATAGGGCCTGTTGAAGATCGAAAGTCTGCATTCAGCCGATCAAGACTGCCATTGGCTCCTACGTTCAGACTGATGGTGGGGTATAAATTTGACTGCTGAAGTCTGGTGTTATTACGAAGCAACTCCTGATTGATGTATTGATTTTTAAGGTTCGTGTTAGAACGTACCATTCGTGCTCGCATCTCTTCAATCGAGTAATCTTCACCCTCGTAAAAAAGCGAATCGGTAAAAACCCAATGCTGATCCAGGCTATCACTTAGCAACACGTTCAAATTTCGCACTGTATTACGGTATACAATTTCCTGACGCAGTACATTGGCTGAGTCGGTGAGGTAGTTATTTTGTTCCTGCAATACATCGAATGAGATTGCACTCCCTAATTCTTTTCGAAGTTGCACAAACTCATAACGTTCTTTTGAATAGTCGAGATTTTTCTCCAGTACAATTAAATTTTCTCTATCTACCAGCGCCTGATAATAGGCCAGTACAATGCCTTGCACAACACCTTCAATGATAAAAGCACTATTGCCGTAACTCAGGTCTTCAAGTTGTTCGAGCCTCTCTTTTGTGAGATTGATTGCAAAACCATCGAACAAAATAAATTGCGCATCCAGTTGACCATTGATGTTGTCGCTAATACTTCGTCCGGGAACAGCAAATGGGTTGGCAGGCTTACGTGTCACCAACTGATTATTCTGATTTGAATTAAAAGTGATAGTAGGATAGCGTCCTGCTTGTCCCCAGGTATTGTTTTTTCGTGCAATTTCCAAATCCAGTTTTTGAATCTGGATATCAAAATTATTTTTTAATCCGATCGCAATCGCTTCGCTCAGGCTAAGGGATTGCTGTGCATAGGAAAATGATACGACCAACGAAAAAATGAAAATTAAAACTCTTTTACTCCACCGCATGCCTTCCTTGTTTTTCACTAAAGAGAGAATAAATGGCTGGAATGACAAAAAGTGTGAGTACAGTTGCAAACAACAATCCACCAATAATGGCAATACCCATCGATACCCTGCTTTCGGACCCGGCGCCCAACGACTGGGCTATTGGTAAAATTCCTAAAATGGTTGACATACTGGTCATCAAGATTGGTCGAAAACGAGATTCAGCAGCACCAATAATTGCATCCTTAATTTTCATTCCATGCTCCTTCCGCTGGTTGGCAAATTCCACAATTAGAATTCCATTTTTTGTGACCAGTCCGATCAGCATAATAATACCAATCTGACTGAAGATATTAAGCGTTTGATTGAAGTACCACAGGGAGAAAAGCGCTCCTGCCAATGCTAGCGGTACAGTAAACATAATAATCAGCGGATCTTTAAAACTTTCAAATTGCCCGGCCAATACCAGGTAAATGATGGCCAATGCCATTAAAAAGGCTAAATAAATACTGGAAGAACTTTCTGCAAACTCCCGGGAAGCGCCATCTAGACTGGTCGAATAGGTCTCGTCCAGCACTTCATCCGCAATCCTTTCCATTTCAGCAATACCTTCTGCAAGTGCTACTCCAGGAGCCGGTTGTGCGCTAATTTTTGCTGATGAATAGCGGTTAAACCGATACAACTGTGGCGGACTACTCTGTTCCTCCACCGTGACTAAATTGTCAAGTTGGATAATTTCACCTCTTCGGTTACGAACGTATAAGGTGCGCAAGTCAAGCGGCTCGTTTCTATCTTTTCGCTCTACCTGCCCAATGATTTGATATTGTTTACCATCCATGATGAAATAACCAAATCGCCTACCGCTTAATCCCAACTGAAGTGTTTGAGAAATGTCAACAATATTAACTCCGAGGTTTCGCGCTTTATCACGATTAATCAAAATATTAATTTCAGGCTTAGTGAATTTCAAGTCGACATCTACATAGGTAAACAATGGGCTTTCATTCGCTCTGTCAAGAAAAGTAGGAATAACGTCTTTCAATTTTTCAATTTCCGACGCCTGAAGTACAAATTGCACCGGGAATCCTCCTCGCCGGTCTCCAATGGTTGGTGATTGCGATACGTAAGCTCGAACGCCTGTGAATTTTTTTACTTTGGTCGAAATGTCATCAACAATTTCTTGCTGTGTTCGTTTTCGCTGGGATGGTGGTACTAACCTAACACTAAGAAAACCCGAATTTGTTGCGCCCCGCCCCGTCATGCTAAAAGTACTCCGCTGCTCCGGTACCTCCTCGGTTATGAAATCAGTCATCTCCTCAACGTATGCATCCATGTATTCGAATGTTGCTCCTTCAGTTGCTGTCGCCGAAAACCTAAATTCACTACGATCTTCCAGTGGTGCAAGCTCTGCCGGAAGAATGCTTCCGAAAAGGTAGATTAACCCAATCGATCCTATCATTAATGCAATTGCCACCCACCTATTCTTCATAAATGAATTAAGTGAACTTGAGTAAATATTAGTAAGGCGCATGAAAAAAGGCTCTGTCTTCCGATACAACCAGGGTTGCACTGCTCGCTTCTTCAAAATCTTGGAACTCATCATCGGTGTCAGCGTCAGCGAAACAAAGGACGAGATCACTACCGCGCTGGCCACCACTATTCCAAATTCACGAAACAATCTTCCGGTCAACCCCTGAAGAAAGATCACCGGCAGGAAAACAGCCACCACTGCAATAGAGGTTGAAATAACCGCAAAGTAAATTTCAATTGCTCCCTTTTTAGCGGCTTCTTCTGGCTCCTCCCCGCCTTCTACTTTTGTGTAGATATTTTCAAGTACCACGATGGCATCATCTACCACCAGTCCAATTGCTAACACGATTCCGAGCATGGTGAGCACATTGATGGAGAAGTCTAGCAAATACATCACAAAGAAAGACCCGATTAAGGAAATCGGGATGGTAACTACAGGTATTAGTGTAGTACGCCAGTCACGTAAGAATAAAAAGATGATGGTAAGGACAAGGCAGAAGGCAATGATAATGGTTTCCTGTACTTCCGTAATGGAGGCTCGAATGTATTCGGTTGTATCCAGGCTCATCAAATGCTGTACATCACTGGGTAAATCTTTTTCAATCTGATCCAGCTTTTCATACAAGCGATCAGAGATTTCGATATTGTTAGCACCGGGCTGAGCGATAATAGCAATGACAACACCCGGCAATCCATCCCTTCTTAAAAGCGATCGGTCATCTTCAGGATATAATTCCGCTCTTCCAATATCCTGGAAACGAACGACCTGATTTCCATCTTCTTTAATAATCAACCGGTTAAAGTCGTCAACAGAATTCAACCGACCCATTGTTCTTACCGTCAGTTCTGTATTCTGTCCTTCCACCCTGCCTGATGGCAACTCAACATTCTCTCGAGTTGTGGCTTGCAATACGTCAGAGGGCGTCAATTTATAACTGGCAAGTTTAATGGGATCCATCCATAACCGCATGGAATACCTCTTCTCACCCCAAATTCTTACTGAACTAATCCCGGGAATCGTTTGAAGGCGATCCTTATAATAAAGTTCAGCAATTCTTGATAAGTCTAGCAAATCGCGTTTTTCACTCATGACTGTCAAATAAATGATGGGTCGAGAGTCGGCATCCGCTTTTGAAATTTCTGGTGGGTCAACATCCGGTGGAAGGTTTCGAATCGCGCTGGAGACTTTATCCCGAACATCATTGGCGGCAGCTTCTAAATCTACTCCCAACTCAAACTCTACCGTTATATTACTTCTTCCTTCTCGACTTACGGAATTAATGGTACGAATACCCGCTATACCATTCACCGCATCTTCGATAGGCTGTGTTATTTGTGATTCAATAACATCCGCATTTGCTCCCGTATAGGAAGTTGAGACTGAAATTACCGGAGGATCAACACTGGGAAATTCCCGAACACCCAAATAGCTAAAACCGATAACACCAAAAAGAATAATCACCAGCGACATTACAATCGCAAGGACAGGACGGCTAATACTTATGGTTGATAGACTTGCCATATCTTAATCAATAACCTTTACTACATCTACTGACATGCCCGGACGCAATTGAAGTAACCCTGTGGTGATTAATGTGTCGCCCGTTTTTAACCCCGACAAAATTTCTAATTCCAAATTTGTCCGGATACCGGTTTGTACAGTAACCTCTTTTGCCTTATTGCCTTCTTTCAAAAAGACTTTATGACCATTCATAATCGGGATTACCGATTCGGTGGGAATAAGGATCGCATTGCCAATTGTTTCCAATATCAATTCTACCCGTACAAATTGACCGGGCAATAATAAACCCCTCGAATTTTCTGCCAGCGCTCTTACTTTTAATGTACGGGTATTCGGATCGATTTGGGGTTCAATGGCATAAACAGTCCCTTCCAATTCCTCTTCATTATTTTCAATCTGGAATTTTATTTTCTGCCCGACTTTTACCTGTGTACTGTAGCGACCCGCCACTGAAAATTCAACCTTTGCCGGATTAATACTGTAAAGTGTTGCGATCACTGAGTTTGGTGAGATATAAGCACCCTCACTTACATACCGTAATCCAATGATGCCACTAAATGGAGCACGTATTCTTGTTTTGGCAAGTTGAGCCTCCAAAAGCTTAATATCGGCCTCTGTCGTTTTTAGTCGGTTATAGGCATTATCATATTCTTCCTGGCTGATGGCGTCCCGTTCTTTTAGCTTTACCTGACGTACTTCTATGCTTTTATAAAGCTCCTGATTATGACGTTGCTTTTCAAGTTGAGCTTCAATCTCATCGTCATTGATTTGCACAAGCAGATCACCTTTTGATACCCGCTTCCCTTCCTGAAAAGATATATTGGTGATCTTGCCGGAAATTTCTCCTTTCACCTCCAGTGATTCGTTGGCAAATACAGATCCCGTTACAATAACACGATTGCTGAGTTCGCCTGTTTTAATTACCGTTACTTCAACCGGCAGAGATTGTCCCTGACTTCGTCCGGAATTCTGGGAATCCTGCTTATCGCCAAACAAATCCAGCTTTGGAATTATGATGATGGTCGCAATAGCGACTATAACGACGCCTGTAATTATCTTTTTTTTCATTTTACTTCGCTAGAAATAACTGATGAAGCTTCAGCACCTGCGGAATCACAAGTTGTGTGTCATCATTGACAATAATGAAATCAGCGCGTTCCAATTTATCATCCTCACTCATTTGGTTCTTTATAATATTCCCTACTTCATTTTCTGTTCGCTGCGGATCACGCTTTAAAACACGCGCTATTCGCAAAGGTTCAGGAGCAGATACAACTATCACCTCATCCTGTAAATCAGCGGCACCCGATTCAAAAAGCAGCGCAGCTTCCCGTATTACATAGGGTTTCGCAGCCTGATCTTTTATCCATCCCTGATAATCTTTTGCAACACGCGGATGCACCAAAGAATTCAATGTTTTTAGTTTTTCAGTATTATCAAAAACAATGCTACTGATGAATTCCCGGTTCAACCCTCCATCCGGATGGTAGGACAATGTTCCGAATTCTTTTTTGATTGCATCGACTAGTATTCCATCTGTGGTCATTAACCTTTTCGCTCGGCTGTCTGCATCATAGGAAGGTATTCCCAATGCATTAAAAATTTTACAGATAAGGCTTTTTCCCGAGCCTATTCCTCCCGTAACTCCAATTTGACGTAGCATGATGGTAGTGATTTAGTATTGAATACTAACGGAATCGATTCGAACAGCATGCACAAAGCCAGGAAGCCCAATTACCCGTGGTACCAATTTGTGTTTACCCTTTGTAATGCCTGTCAGATCCACAATTGCCTTGATTGAATCCGGACGAAACGAGTTTGCTCTTTTCTCACCCATCCGAAAAGTGCAGGCAATTTTCTCAATCGCCTGAATGCCCTTGTTTGAAGTTGGGACGTTGATCAATTCCAAAGAAATAGAGTCAACCACCTCCGTTAATTTGTCTACCTCAAATGTGATATGGACGGTAGGCGGATCCCGTTTAATAATTTCTGATTCAAAAACGACCTCCACTTCATCATCGAAATTACCTGTGATGTTTTTTTCTTGCAGCGAAACAGCATACGGCTCACGAATTCCGGTAACCATCCCGATTGGACCTTCTATAAAGATCGAATCTGGTACAATCTTAACCGCACTCTGTAGTCCATAACCACGATCCAGTAAAGTAGTAACTGAATCGGCCTGCAGGCTAATCCACCGGCCCGCCTTAGGTTCAATTGAAACAAAGAGTGTGTCAGTGAGCACAAAATTGATCTTCAATTCAGCCAGTTGATCAGCAATAAAGCTGGGCAAGGTGCTGCCTACTATTTTACGAATCTCTGAAGGTCTTTCCAGTGGAATGAGAAGTGAGGGAATATTAACACCCACACTCCTTCGGAACAGGTTCCATCCTACACCGGTTACGTTAAGCGAAATTTCTTCTGGTAAAGGCTCTATCGAAACGTAATTTTTTTTGTTGTAATCAAAAGCAATTGGAAAATTCAGATTGGTTGTATATTCCTTATTGAGTGCATTGAAAAACCAAAAAATCATGGCTGCTAAAACACTCAATACAACCGCCCTCCAGTTTTTATTGTTGAAGCGCAAGAAGTTGAATATGGATTTATACCAACTCATTTCATCTGTTAATTTGTTTTTTGTGGACAGATGGGGTCTCCCGGTTTAGCATCCAGGTTTTGAGCGAAAGGAGGTGTGAAGATTTCATTTTTCTTACTTTTTTATGGTACCTTTTGTTGACTCCATGGAGATGGCCGATTTGGAAAACTTAATCCTTCCTCCTTTTTCCACTTCAAGGATTACGGTATCACCTTCAATTTCCGCAATTCTTCCATGGACTCCACCAATGGTCACAACCTGATCACCCTTCTTTACTTCTTCAATAAACTTCTTTTGTTCTTTCTGTTTTCTCTGCTGCGGACGAATCATGAAAAAATAGAATACGAAAATAATACCCCCAAAAATGATGTATTGAAAAATCTGGTTTTGTGATTGTGCTTGTAATAGGATTGAAAACATAATATTTATTTTAAGGCAGCAAGTTATTTATTATTAAACAAAAAATCCCCAATTGTTATTCAATCGGGGATTTTAAATGAACCAATTTTTAGTTTAATTTTTCAAAGGGCCCGCGCCAGCGCTTGGTTTTGGTTTTACCATCGCTTTAAACCTGATAATCTTGGTTGTTGGCCAGGCATTGGTAGTAACAGTAATGGTCTTGTTTTGCATATTTGGCTTGCCGTTGCTATCAAAAGATGCTTTTACATACCCTGTACCTCCAACCGGTATGGGATCTTTAGTCCAGTCCGGTACAGTACAACCACATGAAGGCTGGGCGTTTTGAATAATCAGGGGAGCTTCTCCCGTGTTTTTAAAGGAATAGGTATGCTCCACAACCTGTCCTTCGTTGATGGTACCAAAGTCAAAATCTTCAGTATCAAATTCGATAGCAGGAAGCGGTCCTGCAGGTTTTTCAGCAACTGGTGCAGGTGTTGCTGCCGGAGTCGCAGCAGGAGTATTCTTCCCTTCAATTTCGGCCAGACGGCTTTCCAGCTCAGCAATTTTTTTCTCAGCATCACGATTTTTGCATCCGGTTGCCACAACAGCAACAAGTGCGATCATCATAAAAGCATTTCTCATCATTCTCATCATTCTTATTTTTTTATGATCTAACTTTTCTTTCCACGTATTTGTTCCAATAAATCATCCACATCCCCTAAAAGCTGTTCAGCTTTGTTCTTGGTCTCTTCTACTACCTTTTTCCCAAGTGACTTAGCTTCTGTGGTCAATGGAGTTTCCTTTCCGGAAACCAAATCATCCAGCATTTGTTGAAGAATTCCCCTGTATTTATCCAATTGAAAGGACAATTTCTCCCGGGTATTCGACCCCTTATCAGGTGCATAGAGTACCCCCAACGCTGCGCCTGCAGCTGCACCCAAAAGGAATGCTAATAATGTATTTCCGCTTTTTTTACTCATAGAATCACAAATTTACTCAGTACTTGCTTGTAAATGCAAAAATTAACGATTTTTTAACAATCGTGTCGATTAATTGACCAATGTTAGATACTGGATGCCGGAAACCAGATGCTGGCAATCAGCGATCGGTGACCAGGGTCGAAAATCCAACGATTATTTATTATCAATCAATCCCCGCCCACTCTTTTTCAATTCACCACGCTTTTGCAATTCCCTGGCGATTACGTCCAGAATTCCATTGATGAATTGCGGGCTTTTTGGCGTACTGTAGTGCTTGGTGAGCTCAATGTATTCGTTTATGGTAACCTTCACCGGAATGGATGGAAAATTGATTAATTCAACAATGGCCATCTCCAGAATGATCCGGTCAGTAAGGGGCAAACGTTCAACCTCCCAATTTCTTGTATTGTTGGAAATCAGTTCTTTGTGTTCTGCATTTAGGTCATTCGATTTGGTAAAAAGCGTTTCCATAAACTGACGATCATCTTCCCAGTTTAGTGACAACGTGTGCAACTGGATTTCATCCTGACTTTCCGGATGAAAAGACTTTACTGTTTTATCAACCATCCCCCGAACAATCTCTTTATCCTCAGTCCAATGCAATACATCCTCCTCGAAATAAGAATTGATAACCGTTTTTTTGCCAAGGATTATTTTTCTGAAAAAATGGTTAATAAATTTTTTCTGCTCCTCAAAAGAGAGATTTGATTTATCAAAGTATGCTAAATATTCTGCATCAGTTCGCACCACCTCTTTGAACCACGTGCGAATCAAATCAAATTTCGTTGACCAATCGCGATTGCGTTTCTTTCCTTCCAATTCAAGAATATCATTTCTGGTAAATGCCTGGATCCATGCATTTTCTATAAATAACCGGTGATCAATCCGTTTGTCTCCTGCTGCAGCTTTTGCGAAAGCAACGGCCAGATTTAATACGGCGATGTAGATGTCGTAAATCTTCTCAACATCGAGCACCAGTTGTTTAAGTAAGAATGTAGTGTCTTTTCGGGTTTGTTGATCATACTGCAGCTGGCACTCATCGATGACCGATGCAATCCTGTCCTCGGAAATAGGACGCGGAGTCCCCCCATCAAAACGATGTTCAAATTCGCCAAGGGCCTTTTTGGTAAGATCCTTAAGAAGTGCTTTATCCTGAACCTCCATCGAATTAAGATCCGGCAAAAAACGATCTTTAATGAGATCCAAACAAAGTGTGTAATTAGCTTCCTTACACTGATGCAGGCTAAACAAGCTTTGCATTACTTTGATGCGCAGGTTTCTTCTATTGAGCATAGTCTAATTCAAAGAACGATAAATCTTAAAACTGCACAAAAATAAACATCCCGTCAGCAGGAACCAACGGGATGTACTATAACAAGTAGGAATTTTATCGGGAAATCCTGATTCTTCCGACCTCATCAATCCGTTTTACCGACAATTTGATAGCTGCCTCCTGTGGAGTAATTCTTTCATCTTCGGCCAGATTCAGAATATTTAAACAAGTCGTATAGATTTTTTCAGCATGTTCGAATACGCGTGCCCGGTTATATCCACCAAGATATTCGTTGTATACATTGATCAGACCACCTGCATTAATCAGAAAATCCGGAGCATACTGAATGGATTTATCAATCAACATGTACCCATGTTTCTTTTCTTCCATTAGCTGATTATTTGCTGCCCCCGCCACAATCTGACATTTCAAACGGGGGATAGTAGTGTCATTTAAAGTAGCACCCAATGCACATGGCGCATATATTTCCATGTCTAAATCATAGATCGCATCCTGGCCAATTGTTTTTACCCCATATTTTGTAGCGATGGCATTTACTTTATCTTCGAAAATATCAGTGATGTAAACATTCGCCTTTTCTTTTACCAGATATTCGACCAGATACATTCCTACCTGACCAACTCCCTGCACACCAATCGTCCTGCCTTCCAGGCTATCGGTACCAAAAACCTTTTTTGCTGTGGCCTTCATCCCCATGTATACACCATAAGCGGTAACCGGCGACGGATCTCCTCCACCCCCCATAGATTCTGGCAGACCGGTCACATGCTTTGTTTCCATTGCAATGTATTCCATGTCCTGGGTTTTCATGTTTACATCTTCGGCCGTTATATATTTACCATTCAAGCTGTTGACAAACTTTCCGAACCTACGCATGAAGGCTTCATTCTTTTGCGTTTTGGCATCGCCAATAATCACCGCTTTGCCGCCACCCAGGTTTAAACCGGTAATAGCTGCCTTATACGTCATACCTCGGGATAAGCGGAGTACATCTGTAATGGCTTCTTGTTCCGTTGCGTAGTTCCACATGCGTGTACCCCCCAGCGCCGGACCCAATGCCGTGTTGTGAATACCGATTACAGCTTTCAAACCTGTGGCTTCATCCTGGCAAAAAACGAGTTGTTCATGTTCCTGCTGGGCAAGCTTATCGAAGATCCCAACCTGTTGCACTTTTTCACGTTCTATAATCTCCATACAATTGATTAATTAGTTCGATTTGAATGTTGTAGTTTTGAGGCCATCCATAAGGATCAAAACTGCCAACGAAAGAATTGCAAAAATATTTCTTTTATCACAGTTTTTCAATGGTTTCAAACGTTTGCATAAACAACAGGGTAGATATTTTGTTTAAGCTGAAATTGACCGAACATTATTTTATGAAATGTCAATAATGCAGGATTTAAAAGCTATGGTTAAATTTTTGTTTTTATGAAATTCACCAACTCAACAGGTTATTAAATAATGAAGCAACTCGGTTACCTGAATAAATACCTGATCAAATATAAGTGGCACCTGGTTCTGGGGTTCGTGTTCGTTATTATCTCGACTATTTTCCAGATCATGCCAGCCCGGTTGGTTCGTGAATCCATTGATTTGGTAGTCGATAATATTAAGGTGTATCGCTCCTTTGAAGGGCTTGACCTGAAAAAGAATTTCTTCGACATTTTTGCATATAGCATTTTCATATATGCCCTATTGATTCTGGTCATCGCCTTATTGCGAGGCCTGTTCTTATACTTCGTACGGCAAACCCTGATTGTTATGTCCAGGTTGGTGGAGTATGATTTAAAGAATGAAATATTTGCACATTATCAGACGCTTCCCCTAAGTTTTTACAGAAGAAACAATACCGGAGATCTCATGAATCGGATTTCCGAGGATGTAAGTCGCGTACGGATGTATCTGGGTCCTGCAATCATGTATGGATTACAATTGGTTGTGTTGTTTGCCATTCTTATCCCCGTTATGTATTCCATTAGTCCGATGCTAACCGGGTATGCTTTGATCCCATTACCGTTACTTTCATTCAGTATTTATTTTGTGAACAATAAAATTGAAAGGAAGTCAGAGGACATTCAGAAAAGTCAGTCCCGTTTATCCACGTTTGCGCAGGAGGCCTTTAGTGGTATCCGGGTTTTAAAATCTTTTAATCGCGAACATGATTCCCTTGAACGATTCTCTGCTGAAAGTGAGGCATATAAAATCGAGTCATTAAAGCTGACCCGCATTCAATCATTATTTTTTCCGTTGATCATGGGGTTAATCGGACTCAGTACGATCCTCACGGTGTATGCCGGAAGTACGGAAGTAATTGCCGGCGACTTGTCATTTGGTAACATTGCTGAATTCATTATTTACGTGAATTTGTTGACCTGGCCGGTCACTTCTCTTGGCTGGACTAGTAGTATTGTAAAACGCGCTGAAGCTTCTCAAAAAAGGATTAATGAATTTTTGGAAACACCAACCAATATCATTTCGGGCAAATTACCCGCCCATGAAATCAAAGGAAAAATTGAATTTAAAAATGTTTCCTTCACGTATCCAGATACAGGCATTCAGGCATTGAAAAATATTTCCTTTACGGTCAACCCGGGTGAGTCACTGGGAATTATTGGAACAACTGGCTCAGGGAAAAGCACTGTCTCCAATCTAATCTCCAGGTTATTTGACGTTCGTGATGGCGAAATAAGAATTGATGACATTCCGATTCAGGAGTACTCCTTAAACAATTTGAGAACACAGATCGGTTATGTGCCGCAGGATGTTTTTCTATTTAGCGATACAATCGGCAATAACATTGGCTTTGGACTTTCTGGTATTGGTGAAGATCGTATAGAGCAAGCCGCTAAGGATGCAGACGTTTATAAAAATATTATGGAGTTTCCGGAAGGATTTAGGACACGTGTTGGAGAGCGGGGCATTACATTATCCGGTGGACAAAAACAACGGGTCTCGATTGCCCGCGCTGTGGTCCGTGAACCAAAAATACTGATGCTCGATGATGCCTTGTCGGCAGTGGATACAAAAACCGAGAACAACATATTAAATAGTCTGAAGCGAATCATGAAGGATCGTACTTCAATTATTATTTCTCATCGGGTTTCATCAGCAAAGCTTGCAGACAAAATTATCGTGCTGTCCGATGGAGAAATTGTGGAGGAAGGAACACACGAATCTTTATTAGCTCAGGAAGGAATCTACTTTGAGCTCTTTGAAAAACAAGGGCAGCTGGATGATCAATTAGCAGATTAGTTGATTTGCTGATTTGATAATTTGATAATGTGCGGATGACCCCATGCGTTCATTCCACATTTACTAATCTGCAAATTCCCGAATTATTTAAATATATAGCGCAATCCAACACCCCCCTGCAACTTAGTCCACCCCGGATCTAAACCTACGTCGGTAAAAACTTCCACTTCCATAAAAGCTGAAATAGGTATTTGAAAATAAGAGTACTCAATACCGGACACGAATTCCGGACCATAAGTAAACCGGCTGCGATCGAACCTGCCAAATTTATTCTGATTAAATCCGTCATCATACAAATAATCGTAGGTGAGCTGAACGGTTTTCAACTCGAAACCAATCCCAATATAAACGCGTAAACCCGGAGACACTTTTTCAATATCGAAGTGACGTAAAATTTTAAACTCCCCTACTAAATCCGCCTTCGCCTGATGCGCCAGATAATCAACCCCTCCGGCAATAGGTATCGTATCTGTTTCTAAATATTCGTCAAATTTCTCCCGGTAATAACGACTATACAAAGCACTCGCTGCCTTCCCAAAATCCACAACAAATCCCCATTTCTTGTCATAATAGAATTTATAGGTAATGGCGAAGGGGTCGCCTAATTTAATACCGACTCCCTGATAGGGAAACTGACTGTTTTCAAAAATAGGACAAACAATCTTCGCCTTGCTTTTCGGGATCCGTATAGGGTTTTTACTATGGCGTTTCTGGGAATACGAACTTTTAGAATACGTACGCTGCTGCCCGAATGCCGTACTGCTCAGGATGATCAATGACAGGAATAAAACGGTCTTTTTGAAGCGCATTAAGCAAATATAGTTCATTTGCCGTAACCCTGTGGAGAACACAGGTAAGCGTTAAACAAACTCTTTATACTGCATTTTATGGAGCTGGCTATAGCTGCCTCCCTTCAATAACAACTCCTCATGTCTTCCTTCCTCCACAATTTCACCATGATCAAGCACAATAATCTTATCCGCTTTTTGAATCGTCGACAACCGGTGAGCAATCACTATCGATGTTCGTCCGCTCATCATTTTTTCAATGGCACTTTGAATAAGTTCTTCTGTTTCAGAATCAACTGAAGATGTTGCTTCATCCAGAACCAGAATTTTAGGATCGTAAACCATCGCCCGGATAAAGGAAAGTAATTGCCGCTGCCCAACGGAAAGGGTAGCCCCACGTTCCATTACATTGTATTGCAGCTTACCGGGCAATCGCTCAATAAACTTACGCGCTCCAACCAGATCGGCAGCATGCCAAACCATCTCCTCCGTGACCTCCGGATTGTTGAGCGAAATGTTATTGAAGATTGTATCGGAGAAGAGAAACACATCCTGCAATACGACACCAATATTTCTGCGTAGAGAGCCAAGCTCATAATCCGACAAGTCTCTGCCATCTACCACAATGTGTCCCTTATTAATCTCGTAAAACCGGTTCAACAAATTGATAATTGAAGACTTCCCTGCACCTGTTGCGCCCACCAGGGCAATCGTTTCACCCGGATGAATAGAGATACTAATGTTTTTCAATACATATTCTTCATCGGTATAGGCGAACCATACCTTTTTAAATTCAATCTTACCATCAAGGTGTTCGATAGAATGCATTCCAGTATTCTGAATATGTTCATCATTATCAATAAGGTTTAAAATCCTGGAAGAACTTACGATGCCCATTTGTAATGTATTGTAGCGATCAGCAATCATCCGGATGGGACGGAAAAACATATTGATGTACATGATGAACGCTACAAGTTTACCGATCGTAATTCCTGTTTCCTCGAAATTGATCACCCCACGGGCTCCATACCACACCAACAATCCAATCCCTGCTGCAGCGATAATCTCCGCTACAGGAAAGTAAATGGAATAATATAAAACTGACTTCAAGTTGGCATTGCGATGTTCTTTATTGATCCTGTTAAACTTACCATACTCCGTTTTTTCACTACCAAAAATCTGAACAATGTTCATTCCTGACAGATGCTCCTGTACAAATGTGTTCAGGTTAGAGACGGCATTACGAACATCATTGAATGTAACTTTGATCTTCTCCTTAAAAACATAGGTGCTGATCAACATCAGGGGAATTGTCGAAAGGCTGAGCAATGCCAGACGCCAATCGGCATAAAACATAATGCCCAGAATAAAAATGATCTGCAATAAATCAGAAATCATAGCCGCCAGTCCTTCACTAAATACATCCGCAAGTGTTTCCACGTCCGAAATAGTACGCGTCACCAATCTGCCTATTGGTGTTTTATCGAAAAACTTGAGTCGAAGAGAAAGCAAATGCTCGTATAATCTTGTTCGAATATCCCGAATTACATGCTGGCCAATCCATCCAGATAAATAGGTATGAGAATACTGTACAACGGATTGAAGAATCAACAAGAAAATCAACAACCCCATAACGTACACCATGCTTTGATAATCACCAAAGGCAACATGTTTATCAAGCGTCCATTGAATAAGCAGAGGACGAACCGGGGCAAGCACCCCAAGGAACACCGTCAGCAATACCAGCACATAAAAACGGCCCTTGTACGGCTGCAGGTATTTCATTAACCGCTTCAATACCTTGAAGTCAATAATATTACCACTGCTAATTTTTTCTTTCTCCACTTACTTTGATTCGTTCTTTAAAAATATAGACGCAGGATACTTTACCCGTGTAAGAAACAATCCCTCCGGGGATACATTTTCTCCTGCTTTTTTTCTGTCTTTGCTTTTAATAATCTGCTTAAAATCTGTCACCGATATTTTTCCTGTACCAACGTCCAACAAGGTTCCAACGGTTGCCCGCACCATGCCCCTTAAAAATCGATTGGCTTCAATCTGAAAGATCAATGTATCACCTTTTTCAACCCATTGCGCCTTTTTCACCGTGCAAAGAAAGTTATTTACATCTGTTTTAACTTTACTAAAACATTGAAAATCATGCGCCCCGAGTATAAACGCAGCAGCCCGGTTCATGGTTTGAATATTTACGGGCTTAAAATAATGTAAGGCATAACCCTCCAAAAATGGATTCTTTTTTTTCGTGACACGGTATTCATATGCTCTGCTGGTTGCTGAGAATCGGGCATGCGCTTCCGGTTTGGTGCGTACGATCGAATGAATGGCTATATCTTTCGGCAAAAAGCTATTGAGCTTATAAAGAAGTATTTCCAAATCGAAAGCTTTATCAATATCAGCATGGAAAAATTGTTGGACACAATGAACACCCGTGTCGGTGCGGCCACTGCCAACAATGGAGATAGGGATATTCATTAGCGTACTCAGTGATTGCTCTACCACGCCCTGCACACCTGTTGCATTTTTCTGACTTTGCCAGCCATGGTAATTCTTTCCATCGTATTGTATCTCAAAAAAGTAGCGAGGCATATCCAGGGATAAACAGAATCCACCTGATATCGGATTCGGACTACAATAATCGACATTATCGATTAAATCATCTTGAATTTAGCACCACTCTTTTCAATCAAATCCAGTTTATCGTAGTTTTGCAGGTAAAGATTCAAATTTTATGTGGCAACGTGTTCAAACCATTTTTCTAAGCCTGGTCATTTTATGCCTTGTGGCCTCCATTTTTTTTCCAATTTGGGCATTTGCACAAGGGACCGAAATTGCCCATAAACTCTATCCGCTACATTATTCCACCATTGAAGATGGTGAATTCACTACTCATTATTTCCCGTATGCTGTTACCGCGATTTTATCCATTGCCGCAGCAACACTGGCGTTCATCCAGATTGGCAAATACAAAAATCGGATGTTGCAGATGAAAATGGGGGCCTTAAACTCGCTGCTGTTGGTGGGCGTTATTGGATCATCCGTGTATTTGGCCAGTCAGCTGGTAAATCAATTTCAGGGAGGAACCTATGGCTTCGGACTTTACTTGCCCGGTGCTGCGGTTATTTTTAACCTGATCGCCAATCGCTTTATCCGCAAGGATGAAAAACTGGTCCGGGATTCGGATCGAATCCGGTAAAGACAGATAATTATCAGTCTTTACGCTGCCATCCTGTCACATTTATTCGTATTGGAATAGCTTTTGAACTTTAGGCATTCCAACGAATTAAAATACTTTATAAGTCACGGTTTCTACCGATTCGGGTAGAATTCGGACAGGATGACATTAATAAAATTATGACGACAAATACTATGGAAGAAAAAGGAACGATTTCCATCCACACCGAGAACATTTTCCCCATCATTAAAAAGTTTCTATACTCAGATCATGAAATCTTTTTGCGGGAGCTGGTTTCGAACGCGGTTGACGCTACTCAAAAGCTAAAAAAACTTGCCAGCCTGGGTGAAGTGAAAGAAGACATTGGCGATACCAAAATTGAAGTTTCTTTCGACAAGAAAAAGAAAACCATTACCGTTAGTGATAAAGGTATTGGTATGACCGGCGAAGAAGTAAAAAAGTATATCAATCAGATTGCATTCTCAGGAGCCGCAGAATTTGTTGAGAAATTCAAGGACAAAGGAGATGCGAAAGACATCATCGGAAAATTTGGGCTCGGATTTTACTCCTCGTTTATGGTTGCCGATCGCGTTACGATTTTATCCCGATCATTTCAGGCCTCAGAAACTGAAGCAGCTCAATGGGATTGTGATGGAAGCACCGAATTTGAATTAAAAGCTGCAAAAAAATCTACGCGGGGAACCGATGTAATCCTTCATATTAATAAAGAGTCGGAAGAATTTTTAGATGAATTCAGATTAAAAGGAATCCTTGAAAAGTATTGCAAGTTCCTACCGGTCGAAATTAAGTTTGGAACAAAAGAAGAGCAGGAGCCGGATGGTGAGGACAAAGATGGAAAACCAAAAACAAAGAGTGTAACCGTTGATCGCATCATCAACAATACGGCTCCGCTCTGGACAAAATCTCCCAAGGACTTAAAAGACGAAGATTACCTGAGTTTCTATAAGGAACTTTATCCCTTCTCGGAAGATCCGCTTTTCTGGATTCACCTCAATGTAGACTATCCGTTTAACCTTACCGGGATTCTCTACTTCCCGAAAGTGAAGAATGATTTCGAAATCCAGAAAAATAAAATCCAGTTGTATTCGCGTCAGGTATTCATCACCGATGAAGTAAAGGACGTGGTTCCTGATTTCTTAATGCTATTGCACGGTGTGCTTGACTCACCAGATATACCGTTAAATGTTTCCCGCAGCTATCTGCAATCCGACTCCAACGTAAAAAAAATCAATCAGCACATAACAAAGAAGGTTGCAGACAAACTTCAGGAGTTGTTCAAAAAGGAAAGACCATCCTTCGAAGCCAAATGGGATGACATTGGGCTTTTTGTTAAATACGGAATTGTCAGTGATGAGAAATTCTATGACAAAGCCAAAGACTTTTCACTGTTCAAAAATACAGAAGGAAAATATTTCACTTTTGAAGAGTACAATGAAAAAGTAAAAGTAAATCAAACGGACAAAGACAAAAACGTTGTCTATTTGTATACCAATGATATCGGTAAACAGGATAGTTTTATTCAGGGTGCAAAAAATAAAGGATACGATGTGTTGCTGATGAATGGCATGCTGGACAACCATTTTATCAATACGCTTGAACAGAAACTTGAGAAGGTGCAGTTGAAACGTGTGGATAGTGAAACCGTTGAGAAGCTGATCGACAAAGATGAAAAAGTTGAGAGTGTACTCTCCACCGAAGAGCAGGAAGCAGTTAAAGGTATTTTCGAAACAGCGATCAACAATAAAAACATGACAGTCGCAGTGGAATCTCTCTCACCGGATGATCTGCCTGTGGTGATCACGATGAGTGAATTCATGCGCAGGATGAAAGACATGGCCAAGACCGGCGGCAGCCCGTATGCGTTTATGGGCAATATGCCGGAGAATTACAATGTAGCGGTAAACGGTAACCATGGGATTATCCAGAAGATCGTGAAAGCAGAAACCGAGGATGAGAAAAGTAAACTAGCCAAGCAGGCCTTCGATCTTGCACTGTTGTCGCAAAACATGCTGACCGGAGCCGACCTGACCAACTTCATTAAAAGAAGTGTGGAGTTAGTTTCGTAGACTGTATTGAATACGATATTTTGAATTTGGGGTTAGTCGTTCGATTAACCCCATTTTATTTTTTTAACTTCCTTATCTTTACAATTCGTAAAACATTGATCCGTTAAGAAAATATGCGCCTTACAAAGCTCATTTTCCTAATTCTATTTCTCCCTGTATTGGCGATTGCCCAGGACGAACAGGAAGACCAGCGGTTTACCGTGGATACACCCGTGAGTCTGGACTTCAAAACTGAGGAAGAGGTCGTCGCACCCAAAAAGAAAAAGAAGATCAAGAAAAAGTTTTTTTACGGGGTAAAAACCCGAAAAGGATTTACCCGAAAAGGCGTGGGCACTCGTGTTACCTATGAACTTTTCTACTATCTGAAAGTACCTGAAACACCACAAACCTTTGCACGGGATATTTATTGGTATGACTATACCCGCCGGGAAATCAGAAACACAAGAACGTTTGATCCCAAAAAGGGAGTACTCTTGCATGGTCCGTATACCAAAAAGCAAAATGATATTTTATTGGAGTCGGGGATTTTTTATAAAGGAACCAAACACGGACGATGGATGACCTACAACCGGGACAGCACCCTGGCGGACAAAAATCTGTACTACAAAGGTTGGCCAAAAGAATCAGTGGTTTCGTATTATGATCCGGTCGAGCGCAAACATATGAAAGAAATCACGCCGATTGAATTTGGTGAGAAGGAAGGGTATTACTATCGCTTCCATGAAAATGGAAAAATTGCCGTCATGGGCGAATACAAATGGGATCAAAAAGTGGGCGACTGGATTGAAAACTATCCGGATGGAAAACGAAAACGGATCATCACGTATTCAAAGGCCCCATTCGATGATGAAGTCCAACCCTTCATTAAAACCGAGTGGAATTCCAAGGGCAAAGAAATCTACCGAAACAATAAAATGGCGCGGTAGAGACGCATAATTATGCGTCTCTGCGTGCCGTATTTTTATACAGCTCTGTGTATCTTGGGGCAAAAAAAATATGCGTAAAAAAATTGTTGCAGGAAACTGGAAAATGAACCTCACTATCGCAGAAGGAAAAACCCTTACTTCTGAGTTGATTGGAATGTGTGCCGATGAGGTGCGCGGTGATGTGGGCGTCATCCTGTGTGTCCCCTTTCCTTATCTTACTTCCTTACATAATCTGGTTGGCGATAATACCCGTATTGCAATCGGTGCTCAAAATTGCAGCGAACATGAATCCGGTGCGTATACTGGTGAAACCTCTGCTTCAATGATTAAATCAATAGGTGTTCCGTATGTCATACTCGGTCACAGCGAGCGTCGACAATATTTTAACGAAGATGGAGCATTGCTGGCCACCAAGGTCAATAAGGTGCTGGAACATGGATTAACACCCATATTTTGTTGTGGAGAACCATTGGAGGTCCGTGAAAAAGGTGATCACGAAACACTGGTAAAAAAACAAGTTGAAGAAAGTCTGTTCCACTTATCTGCTGAGGTCATTCAAAAAGTAGTGGTTGCCTACGAACCTGTTTGGGCCATTGGAACTGGCAAGACCGCAACATCACAACAAGCTCAGGATATGCATGCAGTTATTCGTCAGCATATTGCGAGTAAATACAATCAGGCAGTAGCAGATGAAATATCAATCCTGTATGGAGGCAGTGTGAAAGCCGACAATGCAAAAGAATTATTTGCATGTGCCGATGTAGATGGCGGACTGGTGGGGGGCGCTTCGCTCAAGTCACGCGAGTTTACCGAAATCATCAAGTCGATATAACAACCATGAATTATTACACACGCCTGACCGTGATGTGCGATGAAAGTTTCACTGAAATATTAATCGCAGAGCTGGGCAATGCCGGGTTTGATACCTTTCAGGAAACGGAAACCGGTTTTGAAGCTTATACAGAAGGCGAGTCTTATGATCTTGAACAGGTAGAAGGAATTCAAATCAAGTATGCAGCTGCAACTCCGCTGGAATTTCAATTTGACCAAATCGAAAAGAAAAACTGGAATGAGGAATGGGAAAAAAGTTATGATCCTATTGTAGTGGATGAACGTTGCCGAATTCGTGCACACTTCCATCCACCGGATGCATCCTATCAATATGAAATCGAAATCACCCCCAAGATGTCTTTTGGAACGGGGCATCATCAGACGACTTGCCTGATGATTAAAAACCAACTGGATCTTAACCACCAAAATAAAAAAGTGATGGATGCCGGTTGTGGCACCGCCGTACTTTCAGTTATGGCCGCCAAGCTTGGGGCTTCCTTTGTGGATGCCTTCGATATTGATGACTGGAGCGCTGAAAATGGAACCGAAAATCTGGAAGTCAATAAAAGCGACAATGTTCGCATTCGGATAGGTACGGTAAAGACATTGACATTTGATTCGCCTTTTGATATTATTCTGGCGAATATCAACAAGAATGTGCTGCTGGATGAAATCCATTTCTATGCGCGGCTGTTAAATAATAATGGACATTTATTGTTAAGCGGTTTTTATGAACACGATATCCCCGATTTATTGAAAGAGGCACATCGTTATGGCTTTCGGGAAATCCATAGTAAAAGAAAGGAAGGCTGGTCATCATTATTACTGCAAAAAATCAATTGATATTGCATTTTTACGACGGATTTAGCGTTTAATAGGCTAATGCCATCCGGGCTTTAGCTAATTTGCCCATTATTTACGAATTTCAAGGTTTTGACAGCGTGAAGCAGGTTTTTACATTTATACTGACCATTAGTCTTTTCCTATCCATTTCGGTATTTAGCCAGGATGGAGCAGGACCTGCCGCTACCCCTTTGAGCTTCCCGGATAGTGTGATAGCTGCACTGGAAAAAACCCGAAAACCAGAGGCTCTTTTAGCCGCCACCGAATTCGGTAATGCGTGGTCATCACTTGGACTCGACCAGCAACAAAGCGTCCGCAACCATTTTCGTGAAATGAAAAAGAAAAAATTTTCATTCACGACCCATTATATTAAATATCTGAGAGCCCTGGCAAATGCAGTAACTATTGAACGTGTTGATGCCAGTAAGCTTTCACAGTATCTTGATGTTTGTGGAAAAATTATTGAATACTACCCACCTTCCCATGCTCTGAATGCATTTGATAATCTTCGGGTATTTTTTGAACACCATGCACTGTATGTAGAAAAAACATACCGACTGTGGGTACAGGACGATTCATATTCGTTTGAATTTATTGAGCCTGCTCCAACCATGAGTTGGGATGATCTTGAAACTGCCGAAACAGAAGAGGATTCTGCTGCAGAAGAAGAGACCTGGGCCGAAGAAGATGATAACTGGAATGATGATCCTGTTGAAGAATATGTTGAAGAACCCGTCAACGAAATTCCCGGGTGGATGACACCACCGCCACAACCCTATCTGGAAGGTGCTTTGATCCGGTTTGATCGGGTTACATTGAATATGGTCACGGGTTCTGATTCTGTATTCCTTAAAAATACAAAAGGTGCGTTCTCACTTAAAGACTTCCTGTTTGTCGGGCAGGACGGAACCTTTGACTGGACTCCGGCTGGGCTTGGCTCCGACTCCGTCTATTGCAATCTTGGAGAATATAACTTTAACGTTCGTAAAGCTGAATTCAATGCGGATTTGGTGAAATTAAATTATGTGGGTAAAACACCAGGATTTGTTGCTGGTAAAATGCAATTCAAATCAATTCCCCGAAAGGATTCTGTGCTTTCTTCATTCCCACGGTTCCAATCCTATCAGAGTGACCTGAAGATTATAGGTTTGGGAGGAAACAATATCAAGTATCAGGGTGGATTTTCACTCATCGGTAATAAAATCTCAAGCCGCTCCGTGTTGTCAGATTTCTCAAAAATTGATGTATTTAGCGGTGGACAAAAAAAATTCACAGCCTTCTCTCCAGAATTTGTTTTTAAAGATTCAACCGTATCATCTGAAAAAGCCCGGATTACGATTTACCAAAACAATGACTCCATTACACACCCCTCGGTTCGAATGCGGTACAATACCAACACGGAAGAGACCCTGTTTCTAAGTGAGAAAGGATCCATGCGCAATGCGCCCTACTCGTCTTCCTTTTTTAATATGGATTTTTCTGCAAACGTCATCAAGTGGAACCTTACTAAAGATAGCCTGGACATCCTCACAGATGGTGGCCGTAGTACGGTACCCATGGTCATTGAATCGATTGACTTCTATGATCCAAATGATTTTCGGTTGTTAAAAGGGAATGAGTTTAGCTTTCATCCACTTGCGCTTGTGGTTAACTATTGTGAAAAAATGGGCGTTCGGGAATTCTACTCCGGTGATCTGGGAAATTATGCACAGAAAGATCCCCGTGAAATTAAGGCCGCCATTGAATTCCTTTCGATAAAGGGCATGATCACCTATAACCCAAAAACAGATATTGTATATGTTCCGGATAAGTCCGTTAACTTCTTCAAATCCTTTAAGGGTGAAATTGATTACGATAATTTAAAGATCCATTCCGTTACGGATAGTTTCCCAAATGCAACGGTAAACTTTAGAGAACGCGAAATGATTGTGCGGGGAGTTGAAGAATTTAAGTTAAGTGATTCGTTGAATGTGAAAATCGAGCCGGACAGTAGTGTTATCATCATTTTGCAAAACCGGGATATAAAATTTGATGGTACTATTTCCGCAGGAAACTTCGAGATCAGTGGTAAAGGATTTACCTTAAAGTACGACAGCTTTTTTGTAAACCTCACACACATCGATTCGATTAACTTCTTTGTTACTGAGAAAAACGCCCGGGGTCAGAACATCAGAAGAAAGATTAATAACTCCATGGTCGGGGCTGACTCCATTGCTGCCGCTGAAGGTGATCTTGGTGACATCTCGAAATCCTCCGGTACCCTGTACATCAGCCGGGCGAATAATAAATCGGGAAAGGTCAAACTCCCCAATTATCCACGACTGGATGCCACTACGGGCGGGGTTATCTATTTTGACAGACGAGAAGTACTCAATGGTGCATACGACCGGTCTATCTTTTTTGTGGTGCCGCCATTCAAGCTGGATAGTTTGAACGATGCGGATCCAACCTCCATCAACTTTGATGGAAAATTTATTTCAAGTGGCATGTTTCCGAGCTTCAAAGAAAAACTCATGACGATGCCCGACAAGTCACTGGGTTTCGACCACGTAATTCCTAAAGGGGGATATCAACTTTTTAAAGGAGATGGAAAACTGGAAGGTGTAATTTCCATGAACAACCGCGGATTGCGGGGAACAGGAAAAATCAATTTCCTCGCCGCAACAGTCGTCTCACCCGATTTTGTTTTCTATCCTGATTCCGTATTAGGAAAAGGAAACCGGGCCACCATTAAAGAACAACAATTTGGAGCTGTCCTTTTTCCACAAGCATCCTTGCCCGATTTCGAAATGCAATGGTATCCGAAACAGGACGAAATGGTATTGACAAACTTACGGGCTCCTTTTAATTTTTATGATTCGACTGCTCAGCTAAGTGGTAATATTACCATTTCAAAAGAAGGGGTTGCAGGATCAGGATTGCTGCTGACACGAGGAACCGAACTTGTATCTGAAGAAATGCAATTCAATGGAAAAGATTTCGGTGCCCGGCATGCGGAGTTCAAGGTAAATACAGGTGATCCTAATAAACCTTTGATGGCCGGACATGACATCCGTTTAAAATTTGACCTGGATGAAAACTATGCCGATATAAGTCCGGAGATTGAAGGGGAAGCTGCAATTGAATTCCCCTACGCACAATTTAGGACGTCCATTCCCGATGCCCGGTGGGATTTGGATGAACAAAAAATCCACATGACGAAAAGCCCGGACGTGCCTATTGAAAATTCATATTTCTATACCACACGAAAAGACCTGGATTCATTACGTTTTAATGCAGAAGCCGCAGAATACGATATTCAAACCCAGCAGTTGAAGGTGAGTGGTATCCCGTACATTATTGTTGCTGACGCGAAGATCACACCAGAGAACAACGAAGTGTTGATTCTCGAAAATGCACGTATCGGAACGTTACAAAATACCACGATCCTACTAGATACTCTGAACGGATATCACCGGTTAACAGAAGGAGTGGTGGATGTAATCTCCCGGAAAGAATTCTCAGGTTACGCCACATATCAGTACGTCAATTTCCTTAATGATACGTTCGCCATCAAGATGACCGATTTTCATCTTGAACCCATTGAACAAACAGAATCGCACCGCCGAAACCGATCAAACATGATCGCCACCCAACAAACCGTTGCTGTGGGTGCTGTCACAGAACCGGATAACCTTGTACTGGGAGCCGGTATGTATTACAAAGGAGACATGACCATGTACGCTACCCGCCCGGCCCTTCAGCTGAAAGGGTTTGTCAAGCTGGACATCAAAAAGATAAAAGATTACAACACCTGGATTCGGTATGAACAAACGGGTGAAGAAGCAGAAGTGCTTATCGATTTTAATAATGCCGTTACGGAACTCGGCAAACGTGCCGATGCAGGGTTGCACTTTTCATATGCAGACAATTCGCTTATACATATCCTTCTTAAATGATAAGCGAAGTGATGATGATGAAGATTTCTTTGTGCCAACCGGTACGTTACACTATGATCCTGAATTGAAAGAATACAAGATTGAAGATCTGGAAAAGGCCGCAGGTAATAAACTTTCCGGAAAATTATTTGCCTACAATGATGAAACTTCACAAGTGCGATTTGAAGGCGCAACCCATTTCTTTAAGGGCAACAAAGATTTTGGTGTAACCGCAAGCGCACTGGGATCGGGCAATCTGGAGACGAATGAAATCCGTTTGAATTCTTTTTTAATGGTTGATACAAACGTTCCCAGTACCGCGCTGGATGTGATGGCCAGAAATCTGCAGGAAGTGATAAAAAACGAAGGGGCCGATGAAGGCCTTGGGGATCAAACTGAACTGCTTTATAAAATTGCGGATATACTGGGCGAACGTGCCGTCAAAGATTTCGAGGAAAGAAGTTTTCAGGGCTACGTTCCGTTATCTTCGGTTTCTGCCACCAGCAAACCAATGGTATTCTCCAATGTAAGTTTAAAGTGGTCACAAGATCATAAAGCTTTTTATAGTGAAGGCAATCTGGGAATGTCCAATATCAATCGCAATGATATCAATGGCGCGTTTGAAGGGTTTATGGAGCTGCGAAAAAATGAAGACGGAAGTCCGGTATTCCATGTGTTCTTTAAGGCATCACCTGATGCCTGGTACTATTTTGGATTTGAAGACAATCGTATACTGGTACAATCCTCCAATAAAGATTTCAATGATATCATATCCAAAAAGACCAATGCAGGTAAAGCAAAAATTGGTGAAGTTGCTTTCCTTCCGGGAAGTGATGAAGAGACGTTAGCGTTTATTAACCGCTTTAGAAAAAACTATTACGGCATTGAAGTTCCGTACAATTTATATGCCGGATCTTCTGCCGCTAAAAAGAAAGAAGAAAAGGAAAAGGTGGATGATGATGGTTTCTAAAAATTAGTTCGGGATTCTATACGTATAAATATTTTTAAAAGTATACGTATAAAATTGGGTCCGGAGTTGCAAACTCCGGACAGCCAGGGGGAGAGAAGTTAAATTGTATTACCGAAACAGTCCGCGGAAACAGAATTTCAATTGGCCACTACGCTCAGATATGGCACGTGCCTCTGGACTTATTTAATATCTACTAAAATATCGGATTTGCATACCAGTTTCAAGTAGCTCATTAGAGGCATGTGCTATATCGTTTGTTGGGCATATGTGTTTAATTGAGTATTTGTTCTGAGAACATGGCTCACTGGCTGTTGTATTTTCTCTCTTCCCTGATCTCACCGATGTGATAATAGGCTACTATTTCTTTTATTAGTTCGTTTTCAGTGTATATCCATTCACTCACATCCAATGAGAAATCTTCACCTTGTTTAGCCGTATATCGAACACAACCACGATTACCTTCATAAAGAGCATCATGGATTATGAATTTATATCCGAGGAATTTATCCTTATTCTCCTGAACTAAATCTAGATATGCTTTCTTCCCATCAACTGTTCCAAAAGGGCTGGTGTGTTTAAACCCTTCAGCCAATGGTAAGTTGAAAAAATCACCACTGTTCCATTTGGCGTACCAATCTTTTACTAATTCTTGAATTTTCATGATTTTAGGTTTCCTGTTTACTATTGTTTATAAAAATCTCCACTATCATTTTGCTTGCATTTGGGATCTGAACTGTATTACCTATCAAAAAACTTGGTAAGTATTGCGGACCACCTGGCCAAATATGTCCTCCACCTGAAATGATAAAGATGCATTACACGGTTATTGGAACATTGATATTCTTTGAGTGTCCAGTTTTCTTCTTCTTCCTGAATGAGTGTAATGCCTGGAGTGCATCCAGTTTTTTGAGCATAGGTAATAACGGAAGGACCAAATCGGGAATAGTTGGTAATCTTGTCGGCCTGACACTGTATGAATAAGATATCATGTTTTGAAACGTTCGAGCAGTTCATCAAATTTCCATTCCAAGTGCCAGCAGCTACCGGAACAACTGCATCCAGTTTGTGAGATAATTTGCATCCTGCATTCACAGCTAAAAACCCCCCGTTAGAAAAGCCGGCTAAAATTATGTTGTTCGCTCCTTTCTCCTTTGCCCAATCAATGATGAATGATAGGAATGAAATGTCATCAATATTTTCCTTTGTGGCTTCTTTGGTATCATCACCATCATTCCAACCCTTTTTGTAACCTTCAGGGTATATAACCATGAAGTTGTGTGCTGAAGCTAGTTCAGAAAAGCCTGTTAATCTCTCCATACCTTTGGCTGATTGCTTGAAACCATGTAAAGCGATGATTGCTGTTTTATGGGAGGAAACATTGAAATTCTCAGGTATGAAGTGCCTATATTCTCGTTTCATATCCCCAATCATTATTGTCTCAACTTCTGTGTTGGATGACTTTAGGTTTTTCAAGTTCATCAAATTGAAGGATGTCAAAAGCAAGAGTGGAATGATGACCAGGATCCTACTGATCCACTTGAGTTTTAACTTAAAGAAGTAGATCAATATTCCTACGCACAGGAGGCATGATATAATGAGAAAAACGCTCCCATAGTATGTAAAAATGAGTCCTAAAAGTGAGCCGAAGACTAGCGTGTAGCTGAGGAGAATCATAAGTGTGTTGATTAGTCTACTTTTCATAATGGGTTAATCATTGGTTGACTTTATAAATTTTTCCTGCATTTCCAGGTACCCGTCAGGAAAGCTGGGCTTGAAGAATAAAGCTGGTACTCTCTGAATGCGGATGCCATGATCTGCTCCTTCATATACTTTTAGACGGATATTTGCATTGTTGACCCTCTCAATGGTATTGATACAGGATTGAGTATCATTGAGCTTATCAGCTGTACCAATTACATAAATCATAGGCGTTTCTAACCTCTTGAGATATGGAATGGGGTCGAAATCGTAAGCTCTGCCTCCCGGATCGAGTACCACTTCATCAATTGATTTGATTGAGTCTGAAGGTACAAGAATACCTAGGTAATATTCGTCAAAGCTTGCTTTGAGGTATTGAGTATCTTTCTATGTTTCAATTACTTCCTTTTTATCTCATTCCATAGCGAATCACTGCGTGTGCGTGTGAGATAATTGAATACATTTTCGTACCAATCATCCAATTCTTTTCATCACCTCTTTCAGGGGTGTTTTTTTGAGCCATGTAATTGCTTCGATAGTCATATTGGATTTGCTCCATTGGAGTCATGGTCAGGTCCCGCTTTATTGGATGATAAAATCAATGTCCCTTGAGGGGCTGTCGGCTATAAGTACTATCCAAACCGCCCCGACTATCTGCCCATAAACCAATTCTGTCTTGATCAATGAAAGGTTGCTCTTTCAGGTATTCTACAATGGTGAGTGCATCTTTTGCCAGGTCTGTGAAAGTAGAGGTGTATAGACTGCTCTGAGGACATACCCTGACATCTTTATCATAGTTGACCGTAACTATACTATGACTAGGCAAAGTACCATAGAATACACCGTGTAATAATCCAATGGTATGATTCTTAGAGCCATGAACTAATACTACAGCGGGGAAAGGGCCATCTCCCTCAGGTTTGTAAATGGTAAAAACCATATTGCATCTTCATTCTATCCAATGGAAAAGATTTGCTAGAGTAATATCCATTTTGTGCGGAACATGAAACTAAAATAAAATCGAGATAAACAGATGGGAGCTTATTTTTCATCCGTGTTGTTATTGAGTGACTTTTCATAATTAGTGTAGATTTTTTTGAGGATGGTGACTAGGGAAGTCAACTCTGTTTTAGTCAATCCTTTCATTCCAATGTCCCTGGCTTCCTGAACGTAGGGTAAAAGCATGCCTACTTTTGACGTGCCGGACGTTGTACAGGTTATCATATATTCTCTTCGATTGTCTGGATTTCTAACCCGCTCGATATATCCC
>CALOAV010000069.1:0-44009 GCA_942491425.1 uncultured Cytophagales bacterium | reverse complement strand
AATACGCCAACTATGAGCTTTGTGAAATTTTAAATCAAAAAGAAATCTGCGTACTGCTTTACTGGGAATGATTGCCGCACGGGATGCGATGTCCGTTTGTGGACTTCGATTTAAAAAAATACCGAACAGGATTTGTTTCTGCAACTAACTGTTGGTGGAATGGATAAAACAGAGGAATTTTTTTCAGGAGTTTATTAACGATGTTACATCAGGGGATATTAATGATATTCGTTTCCACGAATGTGGCAAAACGACACAGCTCATTGCTGAAGATTTAGGCGTCACCGATTTTATTTCTACTATCAATACGGCTTGCTCGTCCTCTGTTAATTCCATTATTTATGGAGCACGCATGATAGCACACGGCCATCTTGACGTGGTAATTGCAGGTGGTGCAGATGCACTTTGTAAATTCACCCTGAACGGATTCAACAGCCTGATGATTTTAGACAAGGAACGTTGCCGACCTTTCGATGCCAGTCGTTCGGGTCTCAACCTTGGTGAAGGTGCTGGATTTGTGGTATTGGCTTCTAAGAAAGTAATACAAAGAAACAAAAGCAACGATACTGGGGGAAGTTTCAGGGTACGGAATTAGCAGTGATGCATTCCATCAGACAGCTTCTTCACCGGAAGGAGAAGGGTTCTTATATCGCGATGGAGAAGGCGCTGGCAATGGCGAACCTTTCAACGTTCGGCAATTGATTATATGAATCTTGCACGGAACCGGAACTGAGAACAATGATCTGTCAGAAGGAACCGCGGTGAAAAGATTATTTGCTTCGGAAGCACCACGAATGAGTTCTACAAAAAGTTTTACCGGTCATACGCTAGGTGCCAGTGGTGGAATAGAATCGGTGTTTTCGATTTTGTCTTTGATGAAAGGTATTGCGTATCCAAACCTTGGCTTTGAAAACGCGATTCCTGAAATAGGAATTGTTCCTCAAAAAATATTTGAATCCGAATTGTCGATTCGGAACGTCATGAGCAACTCGTTTGGGTTTGGTGGAAATTGTTCTTCTATAATTTTTTCTAAAGAATAGCCATGTACATCAACGGTATAGGAGCAATTTCACCGCAGCCTTTAGAAGAAGGAATAAAAATTCCGACAGCAAAAGAGGGAAAGGTAATGGCTGTTGAACCGGACTATTCAACATGGATTGATCCGCGATTGCTGCGAAGAATGAGCCGCATTGTAAGCATGGGTGTTACTGCTGCCTTCATGGCGTTGAAAGATGCCGGTGTTAAAATGCCGGATGCCATCGCCACCGGAACAGGATTTGGTTGCCTGGAGGATACAGGTACTTTTCTTACGAAGCTGATCCGAAGCAAAACGAAGAGGGGGGAAACCCGACTCCGTTTATTCAATCGACACACAATACCATCGGCTCACAGGTTGCTTTGTTGTTGGGATGTCATGGCCATAACCAAACGTTCACCCATCAATCCTTTTCATTGGAGAGTGCGCTCCTGGATGCGAATATGCTGCTTGCTGAAGATTCAATGCAAAACATTTTAGTGGGCGCAGTGGATGAAATTACTGTAGATAGTCATGCACTAATGAAGCGGGCAGGTATTTTTGGGGATGCAGTAGCCCAGGGTGAAGGTGCATTTTATTTTCTTTGTGCAGCACAGCAGCACACAGGGAGATATGCCCGGATCCTTAATCAACGAACCTTTTTTAAGCCGTTATCCCTTCAAAATAAGATTGAAGAATTTTTGATTGATAGTGGAGTGGATATTGCTAAAATCGACCTGGTATTATACGGCGGAATGAATCAGCCCTGGGATCAGGTGGCGAACAAGGTGGTAGAAGTGTTGTTTCCACGGCAGCACAAAATGGAGTATAAAAAATATTGTGGAGAGTTTACAACCTCTGCAGGTTTTGCTCTTTGGTTAGGTGCAGTGCTATTGAAAGATGGAATTGATGATAGAAATAAACTTCCTGAAACAGGCAATACGCCCAGTACTATTTTGATTTACAATCCTTACCTTGGTGATTATCACTCATTAATATTGCTTGCGTCGTGCCCCGATACAAAATAATCAATACCATTTTTTTGATAACTCTCATTTTTTTGATTCTGTGGGATTGGCAAAGAAGTGTTCACTGGACAGTATATGTTCTGGTGGGTATGATCTTTATTTTTTTTCAGGTTTATGGAGCATTGTATATGTCTTCCGGATTTTTCCTTCCTGCCATTTGTTGCGGAAAAGAAGACACTAAAAGCATCGCGCTAACATTCGATGATGGACCGGATGCGGATCATACCCGGAAATTGCTGGCGATTTTAAAGAAACATCAGCTGGAAGGTTGCTTTTTCTGTATTGGTGATCGGATCAGTAATCATCCGGACATCGTGAAGCAAATGCACAATGAAGGACACATTATTGGAAATCATAGTTTTCGACATCAATGGAATTTCGATTTTCTTTCTTCAAAAAATATGCACGAAGAGTTATTTCATACAGATGATGCAATTGAAACAGTGATTGGTGTTCGACCCCGGTTTTTCAGACCCCCGTATGGGGTTACCAACCCAAATCTGGCGAGGGCCGTTGGAAATGACTACCGGGTAATCGGATGGTCTGTTCGTTCTTTTGATACTGTAATCAAGGATCCGGAAAAACTTCTCAAACGGGTCACAAAGAAGTTAAAAGCAGGAGATATTGTTTTGTTTCATGACCATTGTGAAGTGATGCTGCAAATTTTGCCGGATTTTATTAAACATGTTGAATCAACTGGTTTAAAAATTGTAAGGCTTGATAAATTAATTGGAGAAAGTCCTTATACTACATCGTAATGAAGAAGGGAATTGAAATTTTTGGTGTATTATTTTTTTGGTGGATTAGCGTTTCGATTGGAAATGCCCAGGGTGAAGCGTACAGACCTATTCAAAACGTTTCCGAATTTAAAGAGACTTTTACGACAGAGTCAAAGAAGATCAATTCGATTACCAGTACATTTCAACAGGAAAAAGTTATGTCTCTTTTAGAAGAGAAGATGATATCGGAGGGTAAGTTCTGGTTTAAGCGCGAAAATAAAATCCGGATTGAGTACCAACAACCCTTTCAATATTTACTAATCCTGAATAGCGATGAAATTATCATCAAAGACCATGGTAAACAAAATCGTATGAATGTCAAAGCCAATAAATTATTTCAACAGATTAACCGCATCATTCTGGACTGTGTACAAGGTTCAATTCTGGACAACAACGATTTCTCTGTAGCTGCTTTTGAGAACTCAACCTCCTTTCGACTGGAAATGAAACCGATATCAAAAGCACTTCAGGATTTTTTTACATCGATTGTTGTACGGGTCGATAAAAAGGATTTTACTGCCACGGAATTAAGTTTACATGAAACAGGTGGTGACTATACGATCATTTATTTCTTAAATAAAACCTTGAATGCGACCATTCCGGATTCAGTATTTGATCTTACTCAGTAGCCTGGTTAGTGGTTGTGCTTCTGATTATAAAAATCTGCAACCTGCAGACGGGAATGCGGAATGTGTTCGGGTGCTCAGCACTGCCTATCAGAAAAATTGGTTTACAGCCTCTATCGATGTTCGAGAGCATCATTTATCTGGATTAATACTATTAAAGAAAATGCCGGATGGGTCTGATCGTGTTGCCTTTACCAATGAACTTGGTGTATCATTCTTTGATTTTGAATTTTCGGAAACTGGTTTTAGAGTTATTCAAATAATCGACAAATTGAATATCAAATCGGTAATCAATACACTGAAGCAGGATTTTGAATTATTACTGTTAGAAGGATGGCAAAAGGGAATACAGAACAAGTTCAGGACTGCTGACGAATTTTATTATGCTTATCCGTGGGATGAGAAAATTAATTACATCATTTCGGATAGTGCATGTAAATTGACCCGATTGGAGCGTGGCTCGAAGAAAAAGAAGCTCGTGGAAATTAGTTTTGAAGGTGATTATCCAAATCCTGACAGAATACAAATCAAACACTTCAATTTTAACATGGAGATAATCCTTACTAAAATCGATCGCTAATGTTGCTGGATAGTTTTTTCACCATCGAAACATCAGAAAGTATAGAAGATAAAATTCGGGCTATCCTGAAAATCAATCGTGGGCACCCAATTTTTAGCGGACATTTTCCTGACACTCCTGTGGTACCAGGCGTATGCATGATCCAGATGGTAAAGGAAGTTATTGAGCAGCATAATCAGGTTGCCTATAATTTGATTTCCGGGGATAATATTAAATTTCTTTCTGTTCTCAATCCGGATAACCACCCGATAGTGGAAGTCAATATACAATTGGAGAAAAATAATAACCTTGCCATAACGGCTACCTTGTTTGCTGGCGAGGTTACTTTCCTTAAATTGAAGGCCGTTTTAGAGCAGTGCGCATGAACGAAGCCATTCGACAAAAATTTATGGACCTGAAGGTGGGGGTGCTCATTCCAACCTACAATAATGGTACTTCATTGGAAGGCGTAATCCGGAAGGTTCTGGAATATACCCGTCAGGTGATTGTGGTGAATGATGGCTCGACAGATGCAACTGAAAAAATTGTATCGCAGTTTAATGAAATTGAAGTACTGTCCTACCCGGTTAATGTGGGCAAAGGGTGGGCGTTAAGAAGAGGATTTGAACATGCCCTTCAACAAGGGTTCGATTATGTGATCACACTGGATTCGGACGGGCAGCACAATCCCGACGATTTACCTGCATTTTTATCCGAAATTGAAATTTTCCCCAACACCATTATTATGGGTGCCCGAAATATGGAGCAAGCTTCCGTACCGGGAAAAAGTAGTTTTGGCAATACATTTTCAAATTTTTGGTTCTGGTTTGAAACGGGTATCCGGCTTCCGGATACACAGACCGGATTTCGGTGTTATCCTATCCGGGCGATGGAAGGGATGAAGTTTTTCACCCGAAAATTTGAGTTTGAGATAGAAGTGATTGTTCGCAGTGTTTGGAAGGGTATACCGATTACCTTCGTGCCAGTAAACGTGTATTATCCCCCAAAAGAAGAGCGTGTATCTCACTTTCGACCCTTTACCGACTTTGCCCGAATCAGTTTACTGAATACCGTATTGGTAACCCTTGCATTGGTGTACTACAAGCCCCGGGATTTCTTCCGGAGTATTAAAAAAAAAACTTTCGACAAGTCATCCTGGATTTATTTACCACTCCGAACGAGTCGGATCAGGTAAAGGCGGCCTCGATTGGGTTTGGAATATTTATGGGGATCGTTCCTATTTGGGGATTCCAGTTAATCATTGCGATAGCCCTGGCCATTTATCTGAAATTAAACAAAGGTCTGGTGATCCTGGCGGATAATATTAGCCTCCCTCCACTGATTCCATTTATTCTATTTTTGAGTCATTATGTTGGAGGATTTTGGTTTGGTGAAGATGCTGTCACACTTTCCTTTGAGAAGGAATTATCATTGGAATTTTTTAGTGAAAGTTTTTTACAGTATTTACTGGGCGCCATTACACTTGCGATAGGGGCGGGGTTCACGATAGGGATGTTCAGTTATTTGGCAATCAAAATGGTGAAGAAAACGGGTAGGTAAAATTAGAATGGATTTTATATTTACGAGCATATATGATTTCTTCAGGAAGAACAGAGGAATGTTTTTTGCCATCTTCTTCTCATCCTTTATTTTCTTTGCGTTTGGTGCGTACCGAATTGTTATCGAGGAGGATATTACGCGTATTTTTCCGGATGATGATCGGGTAGAGAAACTCAATCAAATTTTTCAGGAGTCCAGGTTTATGGAGAAACTAGTATTCACAGTTTCCTTAAACGACTCCCTTGTGGAAGGCAACCCCACTAAGCTAATGGATGCTACAACCCGTTTTGTTCAGGCATTGGATTCTGATTATGGGGAGTACATTGATGAAATTACGTACCAATTTGACGACCAGCAAGTATTGAACGTTTTTAATACGATCATTGAAAAACTTCCGGTCTATTTAGAAGATGACGATTACCTGTTAATTGACTCCCTAATTCAACCTGATCGGATACGAAGCACTTTGGAAAGCAATTACCGTAATCTGGTCTCCCCATCAGGCATCATCCTTAAAAAAATAATTACCCAAGATCCTATTGGCATCTCCAATGTAGTATTAAAAAAATTGCAGCGATTGCAGGTTGATGACCGCTATCAGCTTTATGATAACTTCATTTTCTCTAACGATCAAAAGCACCTGGTGTTTTTTGTTTTACCAGCAAATCCTGCCAGTGAGACCCGGCACAATATGAATTTAATTGATGGGCTTAATGATCAGATCGCTCAATTCAAACAACAATATCCGGATATTAAAGTATCCTATTTTGGCTCGACAGCGGTGGCCGTTGGTAATGCGAAACAATTACGACAAGATACATACCTCACGCTTGGTATGATGATCGGAATCCTTGTGGTGTTTCTGGTCTGGTTTTTTAAGCGTAAGCGTGCACCATTACTTATTCTGATCCCAGTTTTATTTGGTGGATTATTTTCCCTGAGTTGCGTGTACTTGATTCAGGGATCAATTTCGGTTATTGCGATTGCTGCTGGGTCCATTATTTTTGGTATTGCTGTTAATTATTCACTTCATTTTTTATCTGACCTACGTCATCGTGGCGATGTACGTGAAGTGATTCGTGATCTGGCCAAGCCGATGACGTTAGGAAGTGCGACCACTGTGCTAGCCTTTTTCTCATTGCGTTTTGTGAATGCTGGTGTTTTGCAAGACATTGGATTGTTTGCAGGATTTAGTTTGATTGGCGCTGCATTGTGTACACTTCTATTCTTACCACAATTAATTACCGGTGATGTGTTTTATCGACCAAACAAAGATTCACAAACTTGGATTGATAGAATCGCATTTTCCCCATTTAAGTATAACGGTTATGTGGTATTGGGGATATTTCTAGTAACACCCGTATTTTTCTATTTCGCAAATGATGTCAGCTTCAACAGCGATATGAGCAAATTGAATTTTATGAATGCTGACTTGCGAAAGGCTGAGAAGGAGTTGAATGCGCTTAATGAGTTTACACAGAAGTCGGTGTATGTGGTGGCCAGTGGAAAGACAATGGAAGATGCGCTCCAAGCAAATGAAAAACTTAACCCAACACTAAAGAGATTACAGTGTGAAGGTGTTGCTACTAAATTTTCTTCTATTTCAGATTTTGTGATTTCGGATTCGACTCGTAGCAAACGAATTAAGAAATGGAATCAATTCTGGACAGATCAGAAAAAAGGAAGGGTGATTCAAACGCTAAATGAAGAGGGAGCAAAAGTAGGTTTTAAGGCTTCTGCTTTTACAGGGTTTACTGTTTTGCTGAATAAGAATTATGATGGTTTCGAGGGAAGACCTTGATCAAATCAAAACACAATTCTTTAGCGACTTTATAACAGAGAAAGGAAACCTTGCAACAATTGTTACGCTCGTTCAAATTGATCCTACAAAAAAAGATACGCTATATGCTGCTTTGGATGGGGTAGACAATATTCTGGCCATTGATAAGCAATCGATGACTTCTATGTTTGTAGAATTTGTTCAAGCCGATTTTAATTTTATCGTGTTATTCACTTCCATCATTGTTTTTGTGGCCTTGCTTTTAGTGTATGGTAGAATAGAATTGACACTCATTACCTTCTTACCGATGTTGATTACCTGGATATGGATTTTGGGTATCATGGCATTGTTGAATATTGAGTTTAATATTATCAATGTGATGATCTCTACCTTCATTTTCGGATTGGGTGATGACTATAGTATTTTTACAATGGATGGGTTGCAGCAGGAATATAAATATGGCCGCAAACATTTGCCATCGATCAAGACTTCTATTTTTCTTTCTGCGTTCACAACTATTGTAGGATTAGGGGTATTATTATTTGCAGAAGCATCCTGCGTTGCGTTCCATCGCCTCCATTTCAATAATTGGAATTGTCTGTGTGTTTGTTATGTCGCAAACGGTAGAGCCGTTTTTGTTTTCTAAATTTATTAGCAACCGCGCAAAAAGGGGTTGGACTCCCATGACCTTATGGGGTTTTATAAAATCATTTTTTGCGTATTCTTTTTTCGTTTTAGGTTCTTTATTATTGACGGTCATCGGATTTGTTCTCATCAAACTCATTCCTGTTCAAAAGAAACGAATGCGGTTGCTATACCATTTCTTCTTAAGTAGCTATACGCACGCACTTATCTATCTAATGGCGAATTTGAAGAAGAAAATTATCGATATACGTCCTGAATATTTCACATCCCCACATGTTATTATTAGTAATCACCAATCGTTCCTTGACATCCTGGTAACGACTATGCTTCATCCTAAAATTATATTGCTTACAAACAAATGGGTTTGGAATTCACCAGTGTTTGGATGGGTAGTTCGGTTGGCAGACTACTATCCGATAATGGAGGGGGCAGATAACGTAGACCGATTTCAAAAACGAGTGGATGAAGGATATTCCATCGTTGTTTTTCCCGAAGGTACACGATCCCCCGATGGTCTCTTAAAACGATTTCATAAAGGAGCATTTTACCTTGCCGAAAAATTTAACCTACCTATTCTTCCATTGGTACTTCATGGAACAGGAGATTTAATTCGAAAAAATGATTTCTATGTGCATGATGGACAGTTAACATTAAAATTCCTTCCCCCCGTTACACCAACTAACCCGCAATTCGGCATAACGTATCAGGAGCGTACAAAATTGATCAGCAAGAATTTTAAAAACGAGTATGCTGCTCTCTCCAGCAAAATTCAAACACCAGCGTATTATAGAGATCGGTTAATGGCTACCTTTCTGTATAAAGGCCCTGTGCTGGAATGGTACCTGCAGATTAAATTGAAATTGGAAGACAATTATTCGCAATTCGAAGAACTTATTCCAAAAAAGGCAACCATCCTGGATTTGGGATGCGGGTATGGATTCCTGTCGTATATGCTGCATTTTATGTCTGATCAACGTACGATCACCGGTATTGATTATGATGCTGATAAAATTGAAACGGCAAATCATGGATATTCAAAATCAAACAGCCTTTCGTTTATCTGTTCTGATATAACCACCTATGTGGTAACTCCAGTAGATATTATTCTCCTGAATGATGTCTTGCATTATCTCACAGCAGACCAGCAAGAAGCTATGGTACGCGCATGTTTTTCGGCTATACATCCTGGAGGAAAGGTAATTATACGCGACGGAAATAGGGACGAAGAAAAAAGGCATTGGGGAACGAAACTAACTGAGTTATTCTCTGTTAAACTGTTACGGTTCAACAAGGCAACACATGCATTGCATTTTCTTTCGGGCAAACGATTGCTCGAATTGGCCGCACCTTATAACTTGCGGGTGGAAATAATAGATGAGAATCGACTAACATCAAATACGGTGTATATTTTTAATAAATCGGGACATGGAAATGTATGATGTCGTAATCATCGGCAGTGGGCTTGGTGGATTATCCTGTGGCACCATGTTAGCAAAAGAGGGATATAGGGTTTGTGTAATTGATCGTAATAAACAAATTGGAGGCACTTTACAGACCTATGTACGCGATAAAAATATTTTTGATTCAGGGGTTCATTATGTTGGTGGGCTTGCTCCCGGACAAAACCTCCATCAGATTTTCAGATATCTGGGCATAATGGACAAGGTTAAAATCCGGAAAATGGCGGAAGATGGATTTGATGGAATGATGTTCGGGGATGATCCAAAGACCTACTGGTATGCTCAGGGGTATGATAATTTTATAAAACGGTTAGTACAGGATTTTCCGGAAGAGGAAGAGGCGATCCGAAAATATTGTGATAAGGTCAGGGAAGTTTGTAGTAAATTTCCATTGTATAATTTACAGTCTGGAGATTATTTTGATAAAATCAGCATCCTTGAAATAGAGACAAAATCCTTTATTGAATCACTCACATCCAATTCGAAACTCGTAAATGTATTGGCAGGAACAAGTTTGCTATACGCAGGAGAGCCCTATAAAACACCTTTTTATGTTCATGCCCTGGTCGTGAATAGCTATATCGAAAGTTCCTATCGGTTTGTTGATGGCGGATCACAAATTGCGCGTTACCTTACAAGAGAAATTCGTTCCAGAGGGGGCGAAGTTCTAAAGCGGAAGAATGTAATTCGTATTGTTGAGGAGGAGGGAGCGGTGAAGTATGTGGAGACAGACACGGGTGAGAAGTTTTTTGGAAAAATGTTTATCTCCAGTATTCATCCTCAGAAAACTATGGAGATGACGAACAGCTCCATGATTAAAAAAGCATACCGCACGCGGTTGCATATGATGGAGAATTCTGTTTCAACTTTTTATGTCAGTATAGTTTTAAAGAAGAACCGGATCAAATATGAGGATCGGAATTATTATTACTTTAAAGAGCATGATGCCTGGTCAACTTTACACTATACACCTGAAACGTGGCCTACCGGATATGCATTATATTTTAGTGCTTCTTCCAAAAGCGATGAATATGCTGATGCGATTACCCTGATGTCCTATATGCACTTTTCGGAAGTAGAAAAATGGAAGGATACTTTCAATACGGTACTGCATGAAGATTCACGTGGTGAAGATTATGAAACCTTTAAGCGAGAGTGGGCGATGAAGCTTTTCGAATGTGTGGAGCAAAGGTTCCCAGGGATTATGGAGGCTATTGAAAACTACTATGTAGCAACACCACTGACGTTGCGTGATTACATGGGTACGGATGATGGTTCCATGTATGGTGTCGTTAAAGATTATCGTGAACCGTTGCGAACATTTATATCTCCACGAACAAAAATTCCGAACCTTCTGCTTACGGGACAAAATTTAAATTTACATGGAGTGCTGGGTGTTTCCGTGAGTGCAATCGTTACGTGTTCAGAAATTATCGGAGGTGACAATCTTCTGACCAAAATTCGAAATGCTTAGACGGATATTACGAAATCGATTTTTTGTTTTTCTCCTGATCGTAGGTATACTTTTTATCGGATTATTCCTGTATTTAAAAATAGTCGCCACGGTGCATGAACCTGTACCTAATGATTTATCGATGTTGGATCGGGAACGAACGATGGTTACTGAAAATTTTTACACACTTGGTGATAACTGGTTCCGGAAAAGTGAATCCGGTTTGTTTGAGATGTATGTTGAAGGAGCACCCTTTACCAGGGGTGTAGCCGTTGGTAAATTGGCTGAAGAATTAGTACAGTATCAAGAAAATGTTTTTAATAATCAGATTGAACAATTAATTCCATCATCATTCTACCGAAACTTATTAAAATATTTTGTTGGCTGGTTTAATCGGAATTTGGATGAGAATATTAATGAAGAGTACAAGCTTGAAATATACGGTGTCTCAAAATCATTCTCACATGAATACGATTACATTGCTCCGGCCTACCAGCGCATCCTGAATTATCATGCTGCTCATGACATCGGTCATGCATTGCAAAACATGTCGTTGGTAGGATGCACCTCTTTTGCAACGTGGGGGACACGATCCGAAGATGGTGCCCTCTTGATTGGCAGGAATTTTGATTTTTTTTCCGGCGACGATTTTGCAAAAAATAAGCTGGTACTTTTTACGAATCCTGATACAGGATACAAATTCGTGTCCGTCACATGGGCGGGGATGATGGGGGTTTTATCGGGGATGAATGATCAGGGTTTGACTGTAACCATAAATGCTGCCAAGTCTGAGATTCCACCGGGTGCGGCTACACCCGTTTCGCTGGTGGCGCGTGAGATTTTACAATATGCCTCGACCATCGATGAAGCTTATAGCATTGCTTAAAAGCGCAATATGTTTGTATCTGAATCATTTTTAATTGGTTCGTTGAAAGACAATCGTGCTGCTATTATTGAAAAGACTGACAAAGCAATTGAGCTTTTTGATAGTGAAGATCATCAGCTGGTTTGTACCAATCATTTTCAAAGCAAAGGGCTAGGGATGGATACACTCAATCTGGAACACATGCAAACGTCGGCTTCATTGCCGCGTTTTAATCGCGTAGAAGAATTGCTGTCACAGGTTAATCACAACAATGTTGCTTCGACCGTGAAAATACTTCGTGATCCAAATGGACAAAACAACCAACCCATCGGACTGGGGAATGAACAGGCGATCAATCAGTTAGTTGCACATCATTCGGTGATTTTTCATCCATCCACTTTACGGATTTGGGTTTCTACTGCACCCTGGCAACTGGGGAAGTATGTGTGTTATGATTTAAATTCTGTCTTCGCAAACCGACTTAGTACAGATCGAGAGATTTACAATGAATGGATGAACATTCCTCCGGATGCCTCCATTGGGCAACACGAACTGGCAGATTTTGAGAAATTCAGCAACTTTCGATTCCCATTTCAACCGCGTGAGAACCTCCAACCGGATAGCCTCGTGAAATGGAATCCGAATCTGTACCTTTCGTATATGTTGGCTGGCGATTACTACTTTGATAATAAAAATTATGTTGCGGCACTTCCCTACTACGAAAAGGGTTTATCGCTGGTGGTGGCAACAGTACAAGAACGAAAGCATATGGAGGAACGATTGGATAAGTGTAAAGACGCATTATGATTGTTGGGATCGGCATTGATATGATTGAAGTAGATCGCGTCCGTACGAAAATCGAGAAGGAAAAGGGATTTCGTGAGCACATTTTTTCTCCTGATGAAATCGCATATTGTTCAGGGCAACCGGATCCCTACCAACATTATGCAGCGCGTTTTGCAGGTAAGGAGGCATTTTTAAAAGCCATTGGTCGTGGGTTGTCATATAGTCTTGAAGTTGATAAAATTGAAATTCTTCCAAAGGTAGATGGAAAGCCAGTGGTTCTATTGAAGGGCGAATACAAATCATTAGCAGAAGAAGGTGTATGGAAAAATATTCATATTTCATTAACACACCTTGCTGCTGTGGCCAGTGCAATAGTTATTATTGAAAAATGAAGTTGATCCCGGATATAGAAAAGAAATCACTAAAGGAAATAGAGGCCTTCCAGCTACAAAAACTTGTGGAAGTGATCGGGTATGTTTCAAGACACTCTCAATTCTATAAAAAGCATTTTGAAACAAATGGTATTGATCCGGAATCCATTCAAACACTTCAGGATCTGCAACGTATCCCGGTAACCACCAAAGAAGACCTCCAAAAATTCAATTGGGATTTTGCATGCGTTCCAAAAGAGAAGCTGGTTGAGTTTACCAGTACGTCTGGTACCCTCGGCAAACCGGTTACGATTGGATTGACAGAAGGGGATGTGAAGCGACTGGCCTATAATGAGTATTTGTCATTTGTATGTGCCGACGGCACCGAAAAGGACCGGTATCAGCTGATGTTAACGCTCGATCGACAATTTATGGCGGGCATTGCCTACTATGAAGGCATTCGCAAACTCGGAGCCGGGATTATCCGAATTGGGCCGGGCTCACCAGCGATGCAGTTGGAGAGTATTTTACGGCTGGAGCCGACTGCTTTAGTAGCTGTTCCTTCTTTTCTCGTAAAATTAGTCGAATATGGGAAACAACAAGGAGTCGATTTAAATACTACTTCAATTAAGAAAGCATTATGCATTGGTGAAAGTCTGCGTACTGAAGACCTTTCACTAAATGTGCTGGCAGAAAAAATTAAAGCCGATTGGGATTTAAAATTATATGGAACCTATGCCTCCACAGAAATGCAAACAGCGTTCACCGAATGCAATTGTGGCAGGGGTGGACACCATCATCCGGAATTAATTATTGTAGAAGTACTGGATGATCAGGGCAACCAGGTTCTCCCGGGTGAACCCGGAGAGATCACCATCACCACCTTAGGGGTTGAGGGAATGCCATTGCTCCGCTATCAAACGGGTGACATTGCCACATTCTATGATAAGCCTTGTCCATGTGGACGTAATACGATTCGATTGGGACCGGTACTCGGACGTAAGCAACAAATGATCAAATTGAAGGGAACCTCTGTGTATCCTTCCGGGATTTTTGAAATCATAAACCAGATAGATGGAGTACAGGATTACGTTGTGGAGGCACTCACCGGTCCGTTGGGTACAGATGAATTACATCTTCATTTGTTGGTAAGCGATCCTGAGGTGATTCAAAATGTTAAAGATCGATTTCATTCAGGACTTCGGGTGGTACCGCAAATCAAAGAAGTCGATAGAAAAACCCTTGATGCATTTCAATTTTCAGGAGAAGGCAGGAAGGTTAAACGATTTTTAGATCATCGCTAAACAAAATATCCGGATAAATGTTTACACTATTTTTGAACATTTCCATATTTAAAAAATTATTTTGTGCGATGGAAATATTAAAATAATATAATAATTAAAAAAGTAATCCGGTCATATAAAAAATGCCAGCCTTCTGTTACTAATTTAGTATCTTCACTCTCAAATTTTAAAAAACCCTTAAAATCATTTAGCTATGAGAAAATTATTATTGGCGGGAATATTTTGTCTATTCTCCGCAGCAACTTTTGCACAGCAAAAAAAGCCAAACATCCTGGTCATCTGGGGCGATGATATAGGTACCTGGAATATTAGCCACAACAATCGTGGAATGATGGGATACAGAACTCCTAACATTGACCGTATTGCAAAAGAAGGTGTCTCTTTTACAGACTACTATGCACAGCAAAGTTGTACGGCTGGCCGAGCAGCTTTTATTAGTGGTTCGGTGCCTGTTCGATCCGGCATGACAAAAGTTGGACTGCCCGGGGCTAAGGAAGGCTGGCAAAAAACAGATGTAACAATGGCCTCTGTATTGAAGGCGCAAGGATATGCCACGGGTCAATTTGGTAAGAATCATCAGGGAGATCTTGATGAACATTTACCTACTATGCACGGGTTTGATGAATTTGTTGGTAGCCTGTATCACTTAAACGCAGAGGAAGAACCTGAACAACGCGATTATCCTGGCGATATGGTACTGGCGAATGGGAAAACATTCCGGGAAACCTTCGGGCCACGCGGTGTTTTAAAATGTAAAGCCGACGGTAAAGGTGGGCAGACGATAGAAAATACAGGTCCGCTGACTAAAAAAAGAATGGAAACTATTGACGATGAGACGGTCGCCGCAGCGAAAGATTTTATTATGCGGCAGGTAAAGGCTGGAAAACCATTTTTTACATGGTGGAATGGTACACGTATGCACTTCCGTACCCACGTAAAAGATGAACATATCGGGATTTCCGGACAAGATGAGTATAGTGATGGGATGGTAGAGCATGATTTGCATGTTGGTGAGCTTCTAAAAATATTGGATGAATTGGGGATTGCAGACAATACGATTGTCATGTATTCGACAGACAATGGCCCTCATTATAACACCTGGCCTGATGCCGGAACCACCCCTTTCCGTTCGGAAAAGAATTCCAACTGGGAAGGTGCCTACAGAGTTCCGACTTTTGTTAAATGGCCTGGTCATTGGCCTGCCGGCGTAACCCTAAATGGAATCGTTTCACATGAAGACTGGCTTCCAACATTTGCGGCAGCGGCAGGTGATACCAATGTGAAAGAGCGGTTGCTAAAAGGAACCAAAATAAATGGAAGAGATTACAAGAACCATCTTGATGGATATAACCAACTTGATTATCTGTCCGGTAAGTCGAAAGTTTCACCACGTCATGAGTTTTGGTACGTGAATGATGACGGACAGGTTGTTGCTGCACGGTATGATGACTGGAAGGTAGTATTCCTTGAAAACAGGGGTCAGGCATTTGGCGTTTGGAGAGAACCTTTTACAGAACTCCGTGTTCCATTATTATTCAATCTGCGAAGAGACCCGTTTGAAAAAGCACAGCACAATGCTAATGTGTATGAAGACTGGTTTCTGAGTCGGCCATTTGTTATCGTCCCTATTCAGGCACTTGCTGCTAAATTTTTACTTTCTATGAAGGAATATCCGCCTAGCCAAAGTCCGGGTGCATTTAATCTTAGTAAGATTGAAGAGACCTTAAAGAATACTTCTGGAAGTCACTAGTTGTAAAAGGATATAAAGATTCAAAAATCGGGATAAACGCTATGTTTATCCCGATTTTTTTAAAACGAGAATTTGTTTCCGTTTAACCAACAAAATGAAATAGTAATGAAAAATGCCACCTTAATATTAATAATTTGTATACTATTCTTGAGTTGTAAGAATGATTCAACTTCCGAAAACCCTTTAGCGCCAACCTCGAAAAATATAGACCCCTTACCTTCCTGGAATGAAGGAACAACCAAACAATCCATTATTGATTTTATTACTTCCACCACCGAAGAAGGAAACCCTGATTTTATCCCGGCACAGGATCGTATTGCCTGCTTTGACAATGATGGTACGCTATGGACCGAACAGCCCATGTACTTTCAGTTAGCATTTGCAATCGATCGGGTTAAGGCATTAGCTCCGGAGCATCCTGAGTGGAAAGAAAACCAACCTTTTAAAGCATTGTTGGAAGGAGATATGAAAGCAGTGATGGCTGGGGGTGAACATGCCCTGCTGGAAATTGTTTTGAATACACATTCAGATATGACGAGTGAAGAATTTGAAAAAATTGTACTTGGCTGGATTAATACAGCTAAGCATCCAACAACTGGGATGCTGTATAAGGAAATGGTATATAAACCGATGGTTGAGCTTTTGCAATATTTACGTGCAAATGGATATAAAACATTCATTGTGTCTGGTGGGGGTATTGATTTTATGCGTCCCTGGACGGAAGAGGTATACGGTATTCCAAAAGATCAGGTGATTGGGAGTTCCGGGAAAGTCAGGTATGAAGTCGTGGATGGAAAAGGTGCTATCGTAAAACTTCCGGAAATAAATTTTATTGACGACAAAGAAGGCAAGCCCGTTGGAATCCATCAATTCATTGGTAAGCGACCAGTATTTACAGGCGGAAATTCTGATGGTGATTATGCCATGCTGCAATATACCAGCACGGGCGATGGTCCCCGGTTTGGAATGATCGTACATCACACGGATTCTATACGTGAAGTAGCCTATGATCGAAACTCATCAATTGGGAGGTTGAATAAGGGGTTAGATGATGCAACAACTTACAATTGGATCATTGTCGATATGAAAAATGATTGGAAAACGATTTACAAATAGCAGTATTTTGTTGTTCTTAGGGAGTTGATTTTGGCCAAGATGGTTTTCATCATCACCTTCTTATTATTCTTTTATGAAAAAATCTATTTTCAATTTTATCCGGACTACCCTTACAGGAGGCATTATTTTCTTATTACCCATTGTCCTGTTGTTTATTGTCTTGGCGAAAGCCATCGAAATTCTCCACAAGATTTCCAGTCCGCTTGCCGACGCCATCACTGATGGTGATATTTTAGGCTTTGATGGAAGTATGGTGGTTGCTATTGTTCTTCTCATTATCATTTGTTTCATCAGTGGGTTGCTGTTTCGATTGCCAACAATAAAATTGTGGGTAAAATCGTTGGAGGACAATGTGCTCACGTACCTTCCGGGCTATGCGTTAATGAAAGCCATTACCGTAGATACACTTGGTCAGCAAGAAGAACATAACTTGAAACCCATATTGGTGCAGGACGGTGATAGCTGGAATATGGCTTTCCTGGTGGAGGAGAATAAAGAACTGAGTACGGTGTTTATTCCGGATGCTCCACGTTATGATGCTGGAGAGGTCCGTGTGGTAGCAACAAGCACTGTAAAGAAACTAAATATCAGTACGAATAAGTTTATACAAAGCATTAAAAATTTCGGGAAGGGTGTTTTGGAATGGAAAGGTATGGAAGATTAATTTTTTCGGGGAAAGGTAATTTTTTGTTGCTGATAAACGATCCGATCTTTTCCCTTAATAGATAATTCCAGGTCAATCGATTCCTTATTCCAATGAATTTGAATCAGCCCATAATTTAGTTGTGTAATTAAATCACCGACGCGATACCGATTTACTTCGGCTCCGCCATCTGTCCAGGAATGCGTTAAACCACTGGAAGTAAAATCATATAACGGATAGGGAAGACCTTCCAGTTTAATTTTAGAGATTTCGGCCATGTGACGGTCACCACTAATGATAATTACACCGTTGGCGTTCGATTTTATGATGAGTTCATACAGTCGTTTTTGGGCAGTCGGAAAATTGGCCCATTTCTCGTAAGGGTGATCTTCTGCAATTACCTGAATGCTGGAATTTATGATGTGGATAGCTGCTGTTGAAGTGGTCAGTTCATTCTCCAGCCAGGCCCACTGTTCCTCCCCGAGTACATCACCATTGGGATTAGGGATGGAATTATAACGTCTTTGCTGTGTGATCGTATCTACATAATATTCACGAATAAGGGTATCGCGAAAATAGCGTGTGTCCAGGTTAATGATTTTTATCTCATGATTTCTTTTGCCGATGGACAGGGATGAATAGACGCCTTCCTGTTTTCTTCGAACATCATTTTCAGGCACATCCATAAAATCCAGAAATTCCTGCTGACTTTCTTTTTTACTAATAAATTGTTTCCCACCATCATTCACACCAAAATCATGGTCATCCCAGGTACCCGTGACTATGGAATTGGCCATCAAATGCTGATAACCGGGTCGATTTTTTTGGGTGGCATATTTTCTTCTCAGTGTATCTGCGACAGGTGAATCACCGTAAATAATATCTCCACCCCAAATCCATACTTCCGGATGCTCTGCATTGATTTCATCCCACATCTGATACACCGATTCTTGTTGTGAGCAGGAGCCAAAAGCAATTGTTGTTACCGCTGGTGTTTGTTGGCAGGAAAGGTGAATCATGCCCAAAAGGCAAAGACTCAGTAAAAGTCGCATAGCTAAAATTTAAGGTGTAAAGATAGCGCTAATTGGTAATAAAACGATTGCCGTTTGAAGGGCTATTCAGTATCTTGATCGTTAAATAATAATCCCATAACAATGAAGAATTTTACCGCAGTCCTCATTTTAACATTTCTGAGTTTTAACCTGATCGCCCAAAATCAGGACTCTGTTTACATGCGAACGCATTATGATTTGGCGACCTACCGGATTCCGATGCGAGATGGAGTGCATTTGTTTACGATTGTGTATACACCAAAAGACAAGAGCAAGTCCTATCCCTTTATTCTGAACCGCACCTGCTACAATGCTTCAGGATATACCGATTATAACAATCGGGGGTATCCGAATCGCTTTTTAATTCAGGATAAATACATTTTGGTGTATCAGGATGTACGCGGGCGGTATCTTTCCGAAGGCACCTTTGATAATATGCGCCCCAACATTCCAGGCAACAACCCAAAAGATAAAAAGGCAATTGACGAAAGTTCCGATACCTGGGATACTATAGACTGGCTTATTAAAAACGTAAAAGGAAATAATGGCCGGGTGGGTATGGTAGGTATTTCCTATCCCGGATTTTATACGGCGGCTGCTCTTCCGGATGCACATCCGGCATTGAAGGCATCGTCTCCGCAAGCACCGATTTCTGATTTTTTCTTTGACGACTTCCATCATCAGGGTGCTTACCTGGAAAGTTATACTGCTGCATTTGCCGTTTTTGGCTATCAACACGATAAACCTTCATTGGAAAATTCCTGGGGAGATAAGTTTAGTCGTTTTCCGCAAGCCAGCGATGGATACAACTTTTATTTGGAAAAAGGACCCCTGAAAAATATCACCAAAGACTTTCATCATGATAATTTTTTCTGGGATCAGATTATCAACCATCCGAACTATGATGAATTCTGGCAACAGCGGAGTTTGCTACCGCATTTAAAGAATGTAAACCATGCCGTGATGACGGTGGGTGGATGGTTTGATGCTGAAGACTTATACGGTCCGCTGAATATTTACAAAACCATTGAAGCTACCAGTCCGAAAGCGAAGAATACCATTGTGATGGGACCATGGGGTCATGGCGACTGGGCACGGGAGCGTGGTCAGAGCACACACAACCATATTTATTTTGGAGATAGTCTGTCTACAAAATATCAGCGCGATGTGGAACGTAAGTTTTTCAATTATTACCTCAAGGATCAAGGATCGATGACTTTGCCTGAAGCCTATATGTTTGATACTGGTAAAAAGGAGTGGAAGGAGTTTGCTGTTTGGCCTCCACAAACAGGAACCAGTAAACTGTACTTCGGGAAGAACGGTCAGCTTTCAGTTGATAAACCGTTAGACGATAAGGCGATGTTCAGTTATGTAAGTGATCCTGCCAAGCCGGTTCCGTATCGTTCGGAGACAGAAGGACTAACCTTTACGCCCCGCAACTTCATGAGTGATGATCAACGGCATGCTTCCCGGAGACCGGATGTTATTACTTTTCAAACCGGTCCGCTGGAGAACGAATGGACACTGGCTGGAGAGATTATGGCTAGATTAAAGGTATCAATGAGTGGCACAGATGCCGATTTTATTGTAAAACTAATAGATGTATATCCGGATGATCATCCGAATTATGATCATAATCCTGGTAACATTAAAATGGGTGGGTATCAGCAGCTGGTTCGAAGTGAAGTTTTTCGTGGTAGATTCAGAAACAGTTTTGAAAAGCCTGAACCATTCACACCGAATGAAATCTCTGATGTGGAGTATAGGTTACAAGACATTTTACACACCTTTAAGAAAGGTCATCGCGTGATGATTCAGATTCAAAGCACCTGGTTTCCATACATCGATCGCAATCCACAGAAGTATGTGGATAATATTTATAAAGCCAATGAAGAAGATTTTATTAAATCTACGATTACGGTGTATGGTTCTTCAGTAGTAGAGATTGGCGATCTGGAATCGATGAAGGCGAAGGTGGATGTAAAGTAATAGGGTCGTTATTCCTATTAAAAAGCACAACGGTTAGGAGTTACCGGGCACTACTGGCGCTACTGGCGCAAGCGTCCGCTTGTGCCTTTCCCTCCAAGCGTCCGCTTGATTTCATTTGTGGGGCTAAATAATTTCGGTTATCGAATGTTAGGTTTGGGAATTCGGTTACCTCGTGTACTGTAGCTTGTTTTTGTTCACTATGGTTAGAAGTATAGTGAATTCAATACTGGCACTACAGGTGCAAGCGTCACCCTTACTATTTTGGTAATAGCCCTATTGTCACAAGTTTGTTGATAAGCCGGTAAAAAGGGATTGATTGATGTTATGTTTATTGATTTGGGATGAAGCGGACGCTTGAATAAAGGGGCACAAGCGGACGCTTGCGCCAGGGCGGGATGAAGTGTACCAATTTATCCACTTTTTTCTTGTTAATTATTTTCACATTTCTATTTTGGAATCAATCATCCGTTAGCGTACTTAGAGAAAATAGATTGAGAGAACTAATTCCAGGAACATTGAAATCAACGAAAAATATTTGGTTTTTGCTCGTGATTATTTTTTTGTCTTCCTCATGCGAGAACAATAAAAGCGAATCACAAGCCAGTGGTTTCGATAGGGCCACAGACCTGTTATTGGTACAATTTGATTGTAAAACAGATGTAGATGACCTTCATACGGTTGCTGCTTTTGCCACTTTATTATCAGATTCAAATTTTATTGGGATTAAGTATCATGCCGTAGCCGGAACATATGGGATTCAGGATGGGCTATACGTTCCACCGAATACCCTATTCCAACTTGCCTTTGGTGACAACTGGACGGATGCGCATAACAATCTGCAGCCTGCAGTTAAACGTGTAATGACCATCATTAAGCCCATACTTGAAAATCAGGGTGATATTTGGATTGCTGAGGCTGGTCAATCAAATTTTACAGCTGCATTAATTAAGGCTATTCAAAATGAGTGGCCTCAATTACAAATTGAACATCGTATTCATGTAATACAACACAGTGATTGGAATGAACAATCCACTGCTCCCGAAAGTCTAGCATTCGTAAAAATTAATGTTGACTATAGAAAAATACCGGATGGGAATGTTGTTGGAAATGGAACACCCGGTTTCCGGGACCCTGAATTCAGGCAATGGAAGGAAGAGATGAACAATCCTATGCTACTGCAACTATGGCAACATACTATTGATTTAGCCAATCAATACAATGGGAAGGAAGGACGTTACCTGAACGAAGCAATTGCAGCAGGAGGATTGGATTTCTCTGATTTGTCAGAAGTCTGCTGGATTTTAAGCATAACAGACCTGCGTGACACAGAACAATTTTTTGAACAATATGCCAGATAATGCATGTTCAATGGTAATCAGACAATTGGCTTCGACCTAAAATTTAATGTAATTTTTTTAGTCAAATCCATTATAATCAAACAAATTAGTACACTCAATGCTATCTGCTATCCATCCCAAATTACCCATGCGCGACAAAACGGTCACGCGCGACTATTATATTAATAGCCTCGGGTTTGAAGAGGTGGGAAGTACCGATTATGATGCCTATCTCATGGTTAAAAAGGATAATATTGAAATTCACTTTTTTGAATATAAAGAACTCGATAAAAAAGAAAATTATGGTCAGGTTTATATTCGCACAGATGCTATTCATAAGTTGTATCAGTCCTTACTGAAGGGAAAAATTACAATCCATCCAAATGGACCTTTACAGCCCAAACCCTGGGGTCAACTTGAGTTTTCATTGCTGGATCCGGACAATAATTTACTTACGTTTGGTCAGGATGTTTCCAGATGATGGAAAATCCAACATTTTGAACACCACCATTAAAAAATTGAGTTTTGATGAAATCAAAAAGTGTTGTCAGTTAAATCGAAGTCCCGGAAGGATATGAGGATTCAGCGATTTGTGTGAACGTAAAGAAATGAACACCTATAAGAATGAATCGTAAGGATAACAGTCAACCCAATAATCCGCTTCATGGTATAACGCTGGCCACCGTAGTGGAAACATTAGTTGAGCACTATGGCTGGAAGCAATTAGCTTTGCGCATTGATATTAATTGTTTTAAAAATGATCCTTCTATTAAGTCTAGTCTTACGTTTCTACGAAAAACACCCTGGGCTAGAGACAAGGTGGAAAAACTTTATCTTGAGGTGTTGAAATTATCATAAAGAATGAATTCCGTTGATTTAATTCAAAAACTCGCGTTGTTGCCTCATCCGGAAGGAGGGTTCTATAAAGAGACTTATCGATGCGGGCAAAGTCTTCAAACACCAACGGGCGACAGGAATGTAAGCACGGCAATCTATTATCTGTTAGAGAATAAAGATAAATCTCATTTTCATCGTATTAAATCCGACGAATTGTGGTTTTTTCATCAGGGACAACCCCTGGAGATTGTTTCAATTCAGGAAGGTAAATTAAAAACCATCCTTTTGGGCAATAACTTTAATAACGGGGAGGTGCCGCAGGCGATTATCCCTGCTAACTGTTGGTTTGCTTCTCATATTCAAGAAGGGAAGGGATTTGCATTGGTTAGTTGCACAGTAGCACCAGGCTTTGATTTTACGGATTTTGAAATGGCGAAGAGAGAAAATTTGATTCAGAGATTCCCGCATTTGCAGGAGGTTATTGAAAAGTTTACCAGGCAGGATTGACTCCGGTTAAATCAATGGTAAAGTTTAGACAACCAAGTATAGCAATGATCGTTAGTAAGGACTTAAATATTAGAAAATAACGATTTTATGTCTATTTATAAAGCACTTAGCGACATCGGATTGAAGTTTGTGAGCAGGCATAAGCTTTTCAAATATGGGTTTAACTTATCGCCGATGTATCGCCGAACCACGGGAAGGCTTATTGATGTTTCAGCCGATCTTTTGCATATCACCATTAAGATACCCCTTAGTTATAAAAATCGAAACTATGTAAACTCAGTATTTGGTGGGAGTATGTTTTCAGCGGTTGATCCGATACCGATGGTACAGTTAATTTATCTTTTGGGCGATGATTATGTGGTGTGGGTAAATCGGCGGAAATATTTTTTAAGCGACCAGCAAAAGAGAATCTGTTTGCAGACAGTACGTACACGCTTGATGAATTGGATGAAATTAAGCAACAGGTAAATCAACAAAAAGAAGTTGAAATCATTAAAACGACAACATTAACCAATAATGACCGGTCGATTATTTTTTGTGAAGTTAAAAAGACCATCTACATTGCAGATAAGGAGTTTTTTAAAGAGAAAAGAAAAAATAAAAAAGTTCAGGAGGAAAAAATAACCTGAGTAAATCTATTCAGCATTCACCCCAAAAACTTTAGTAGCCGAAAGCTTCCCTTTTAGGACAATCTCACCCAGTTCAACAATTGGAAATTTCGTTTTGGGTAAAATAGTTTTAAGATCGTTGGAGATCACAAGACGATGACCCTTCTCATTACAGAGTGCTTGACCATTCTGGCGGTTGTATTCATTACATCACCTAAAAAGGCAATCTCTTTTTTTATTTTGCCGATCTCACCAATCGTAGCAATGCCGCAATGCATGCCTGCTTTAAAAGTCGGCCGAATCCCATAATTTCGATCGTATTTTTCACCAAGCTCTGAAATTTTCTTTTCCATAGCATAAAAGCAGGCAATGCAATATCCCTCCTCAAGCCCTTCTTTCAATTTCCAACTAATAATGATTTCGTCTCCAACGTAATCAACAATTTCCCCTTTGTGTAAGATAATTTCATCCGTAATGTCCTGAAAAAAATCATTGAGCAGATTAAAAAACTTCGTATGACCAATTTTCTCAGCAATCGTTGTGGAAGAGTTCAGGTCCAAAAACATATAAATACGAACCTCTTCTTTAGGATAGAAATATTCTCCCCGGATGAATTTCCAGAGTTCGCCCCGCCCAAATTTGAAATTGATTTGAATGATAAAAAGCGTAAGCAGCACCAGGGCAATAAAAGGCAAAAGCGGTTGCCAGAAGGATATTCCTGTGGCAAACTCAATGACACGTGAAACTACGAGATTGTTCCAAAAGGGAACTGAAAGCGTAAGCGAATTATAGAAAAAAGATGTAAAAATGTTGAGCATTACCAGCATCAAAGAATAGATGAACAGTTTAATCGATACGATCTGAATAAATGATTTGCGCTCCAGTTTCTTCTGAAAATAAAATAGCTCGAGAAGCGCAAACAAACTTCCCCCAAGAAGTGCCCAAACAATTGCGGTGACCAGAGAACCTGAAAAACTATATTGCTCCATCGACGGAGTCTCTGTAATCCCCGGGAAATTGGATAGAAATAAATATTCATAAACGGCGATAAGAGCTCCAATAATAACCCATACGATGACGATTACCCACGCTGACTGCAATCGGCTTCTTAAAATTGGATTTAATAATTTTCCTGACATAGTGCGGTATAACTAATCAAATCATTCTCTGGGGATGCATGATAAAAACAAATAGGGTATAGTTGACTATTATCAACGCAAAAAGTTGCATAGGGTTCATGTATGATATCCAACAAATTAATTATAATTGATTATCTTCGAAAGCTATAGAAATGCCTTAACCGAAATTCCTATTAAACGGACAGGGTGGTAATATATAAATTCGATTTAGACATGATTCCAACTAGAATTGTTATTCTGATTTGTGCAATAACCTCAATGATCTCATGTCAGCGTCAGCAAGCCAAGGAAAGAGGTATCGAAAGCATTGTTGAAGTGCTCACCAATGATATGGATTTTCAACTTCCCAATGAAATCCCATCAGGATGGCATACTTTTCGTTATATTAACAATTCTGACGAAGTCCATTTTTTTGTTTTTGAAAAAATGCCGGAAGGAATTCGGATTGAAAATTATAGAAATGAGCTATTGCCTCCCTTTTTAAAGTCATTTCAATATCTTGATAGCGGCAATACCCTTGCTGGAATGAAAGAATTTGGGAAGTTCCCGAAATGGTTTGGTCAAATAGAGTATTGTGGTGGTATTGGATTGACCTCTCCAAAAAGCACTGCCGAATCGACACTCTTTCTTGAACCAGGAGTTTATGTTATGGAATGTTATGTACGGTTACCCAATGGAGTAGCCCATGCATTTGTTGGGATGACTAAGGAACTTTTGGTAACAGCAGGTGAAAATAACTTCGAACCTGGTCATCCGGATTATGAAATCACCATTTCGGGTTCAGATGGGATTACATTTGTTGATAAGCTACCTGCCGGGAAATACACCTTTTCAGTTGAATTCGAAGATCAGCGAAAATATTTGACATTGCTTGGGCATGATGTCCATTTGGTTAAGTTGAATGACCCCACCGCATTGGATTCTCTTGCGTATTGGATCAACGCTTCGGATGTAAAAGCCTTTCGAAGTCCCGCACCCCTTGGATTGACCTTTATGGGAGGTATTCAGGATTTACCGGAAGGTGCAAAGGGATATTTTAATACCTCTCTGGAGGAAGGGGAATATGTCTTGATTTCAGAAATCCCGAATGCCTTAAGCCGAAATATGTTTAAGAAATTTAAGGTTATGAAGTAAGTATTCAGTTCTTCCAAAATCAATGGCAAAAACATTTCTAAGAGCTGAGTGGAGAAAATTAGCAATGGCCAATTATGTTGTTGATCCATCCATTTTAAAAAAATTTATTCCTACTAAAACGGAATTGGATCGTTGGAACGACCAGTGCTATGTCAGTCTCGTTGGTTTCATGTTTCAGAATACCAGAGTAAAAGGAATAAAACTACCTTTTCATTCCAATTTTGAAGAAGTAAATCTCAGGTTTTATGTCCGGTATAACGATCAGGGAAAATGGAAACGGGGAGTAGTTTTTATAAAAGAAATTGTTCCCAGACCATTATTGACAGTTGTTGCGAATACCGTATATAAAGAGCATTATGAGACCTTACCCATGCAACACACATGGATATCCGGGCCGGAACATCTTACCGTCGAATATCGTTGGAAAAAAAAGCAGTGGAATACATTCAAAGTAATTGCAGATTGGATTCCCAAAGCCATCAGTCTCAACAGTGAAGAAGAATTTATTACTGAGCATTATTGGGGTTATACAAAAATATCGGACGAGCGGACCTCAGAATATGGAGTGGAACATCCGAAGTGGGATATTTATCCGGTGGCTGAGTACACTATTGATGTAGATTTCGGAACCGTTTATGGACAAGAATTTGACTTCCTTAGCAAAGAAGTGCCAACCTCCGTTTTCCTTGCCGAAGGTTCCGAAATTGTGGTGAAGTCGGGGAGAATTCTTTAAATTAGATTGTACTAATAATTCCCTTATTGATTCAGACTTGATTGAACCCGAACATATGAAACGAGAAATTTTATTTTTTTTACTGGTACTTGTCGGGTTGTCCGCAACAGCTCAATTATCAGATACTCAACAAGAGAAAATTGATAGTTTATTTATTTCCTGGAATGCACCCAATCATCCGGGTGGAGTTGTCGGCATCATACAAAAGGATAAGCCTGTATTTCTGAAGGCGTATGGTCTGGCGAGTATGGAATATTTGGTACCTAATGCAGCCGGTACCATTTTTAACACAGGATCTGTTTCCAAACAATTTACAGCGATGGGCATTGTATTACTTCATAATGCTGGGAAATTGTCGGTGGATGATGATATCCGAAAATATATTCCGGAGTTAAAAGAATTCAAACATGCGGTTACGATTCGACATATGTTGCATCATACCAGCGGACTGAGAAGTCTGCATGCGATGCTCGGACTTGCCGGGTGGCGGGGCGATGATTCCAGAACCAATGCAGATCTAAATCGGTTCATGGAGTTGCAACAGGATCTGAACTTTACCCCCGGAGACGAGTACTTGTACTGTAATACGGGATTTATGCTTATGGTGAATATTATTGAAAAGGTTACAGGAGAAAAATTCCCGGCATGGATGAAGAAGGAGGTATTTGAACCACTGGGAATGACCAGTACGTATGTGGAAGATAATTATGCACGCATTGTTCCCAACAATGCAACCTCTTATTACCCTATTGGGAATGGCCAATTTGACCGGGCGGTTGAATTTTGGGGATATATTGGTTCAGGTAATATGCATTCCACTGCTGATGATTTATTGAAATGGTTGTCTAATTTTTATTCACCGAAAGCCGGGTGGGAACAACATTTCAATCTATTGCAGACGTTGGATAAATTCAACAATGGCACAGACAACTCCTATGCTTTTGGAGTGGGGATCGGAGAATTCAATGGAATTAAATCTGTTGGGCATGGTGGAGCCATCGGTGGTTTCCGTGCCAATGTGGTGGTTTATCCTGAAAAGGAATTAGGGATTGCCGTCCTGACTAATTTTGCCAGGGGTAATCCGGGAGGAAAGTCGAATGCCATTAGCGAGATACTGTTCGGAAAACCATCCAAACATGAAAATAATGTGAATACAAAATTTAAAACGGTCAAACTTTCAAAAAAAGAAATGACAGTATTTGAAGGATCGTATTGGAATGACAAGGATAACTATTCAAGAAAAATTTATCTACGAAATGATACGCTATGGTTTGCACGTTCTGAAAGCAACGCAACAGCATTACTCCCCATCGGAAAAGCTACTTTTAAAATGCTGGTTCCAACCACGGATGTGAAGGTGAAGTTTGATATAACGGAGCAGAACAAATCATTGTTAGTGATGGAGAATGATGGTCCGCCCACCATCATGCAATATTTTCAACCAACGGAAAATACCAGAAGCGAACTGGAGACGTATACCGGAAAGTTTTACAGTTCTGAATTTGAAGCAACGTATAGAATCTATTTGAAAGAAGATCAATTATATTATCACCACCCCCGTCATGGTGAAAATAAAATGGAGGTATTAAAAAAGGACGTTTTGGATGGAGAAGGCCCGTTTGCAACTGTCAAGTACAAAAGAGACCAAAATGGAAAGGTCACGGGTGTATTGGTTTCGAACGGACGTGTTCGCAATGCGTGGTTTGAAAGGGTGGATTAAAAATGTACTTTAATTAAAAAAATTATCCGATGAAAATGAGATTTACTTTCTTCATTGCTCTGTTTTTAACTTTAACTGGGGTTGGCCAACCAACCAAGAGTGACCGAAAGCTATTGGAACTAACACTCACAGGGAGCGGGTATGAACTTGGTCTTCAGCATGGTAAAAAATTGAAAGAGGAAGTAGACAGAGTAGTGAAGGCATGGAAGAAAAATACAGAAATTCAACTGGGTAGAGATGCCAATACGATATTGGAAGAATTTATGGCGTACCAACATTTTGATGAAGCAATCAAAAAGTGGACACCTGAATTATATGAGGAAATAAGAGGAATAGCAGAGGGATCCGGTCAGCGCTTTCAGGATATTCTGGTATTAAATCTGCTGGATGAATTTTGGGTATACCTGGTATCAAAAAATCATCATTGCAGTGGAATGGGCGTTCCGGCGCAAAATGGAAAACCCGGATACATTTCGCAGAATATGGACCTGGAAGAGTATACTGATCCATTTCAAACACTCATCCGACTTACACGGACAAAAGATCGCCCTGAACAACTGATCCTGACATATCCCGGATTAATCGCATTGAATGGCTTGAACGAAAATGGAGTAGGGGTATGTGTAAATACCCTTATGCAATTAAAAGCAGCAGCTACTGGGTTACCAGTTGCTTTTGTGGTGCGTCGTATTATTGGCTCGACTGATAAAAAAGAGTTGCTTGATTTTATTCAAAAAGTCCCCCACGCATCCGGACAAAATTATCTTATTGGTATTCGGGGGGAGGTCTTCGACTTTGAAGCATCAGCAAATAAAGTGGTACGCTTTAATCCAAAGAATGCGAATGGATCCGTTTATCATACGAATCATCCGATCGTGAATGATGATATTAAACCCGGCTTTGAGAAATTTGATCCGACACTTGTAGCGGATGCAAGGCCTGTTAAAACAAATAGTTTTTTGAGACTGGATGCTGTAGAGAAAAGAATGATTGCGGATGCAGCTATTGATAATGAGGCAATGAAAGAAGCTCTTCGTTCAAAGGATGATATACGTAATCCGGTATGCAGTACGAACAATTATAATGGGCGTGGATTTACCTTTGCTTCTGTAGTGATGACCTTTTCGAAACAACCTTACCTTGAAATTACAGCGGGTCCACCAGATGAGTCTGAATTTAAAAAAGTGGCGTTTAGCAAAAAGTGAGTGCCTTAGGGTAGCTTAAACTGTTGGTAGATGTTGTGTATGAACAAAACAGTGTTACATTCATATTGATATTAGGTAATCCTTAGTTTCCATATATTGTTTAATCAAACTGATGGAGTACAAACACTACAACCATTGAATTAAATGATCAAATTAGAAAATCTTTTAAAAATACTGTTGCTGGTTATAATTTCAACTCAAAGCACGAAATCCCAGGATACTGAACAGTATATTTTTGATAGTGAACTCGACTCCATTTGTAAATCGTTCTTGGTTGAGAGTGGTGTTGCGGGGTTTTCAATAGCCATTGCTAAGGACAACGAATTGCTTTTTGCTAAGGGATATGGCAATGCTGATCGGGAAAAAGGTAGAGTAGCCACACCTGCTACAATTTACCCCATTGCATCTGTATCGAAATTTGTTACTGCTATAGCCATCATGAAATTAGTCGATCAGAAAAAGTTGAAATTGGATGACGATGTGTTGGATATCCTCCCCGGTTTTCCTCAACAATCATCCATGAATCGCATAACGATTGATCACTTGCTTCGGCATACTTCAGGTCTTGTAGATTACATGAAATGGGTAGACAGCTTAACTCTCAGTGGCACTACTGTTAGTGATACTGAGTTTATAAATTTCATCAATCGTCCTTTACTCTTCAAGCCGGGTACCGAATTCTCTTATTCCAATTCAGGATTTAAAGCACTGACCATGATCATAGAAAAAATCAGTGGGCTGCAGTTTCATGATTTTATAGTAAAAGAGATTGCGGAGCCGATGGGCCTGCCGTCGCTTGGAGTATGGCCTTATAACAGCACCCATCCGGATGCAACTGTAAACTATGAGATTCATAATGATTCAATCCAAATCGGAACAATAGAGGATTTACCATACTTTTCTGGTGATGGTGCCCTTTCTGCTTCTGTTATTGATATTGTAAAACTTCCTGGTCTTTTGCAAGAGGAAAAAATATTTCCTGAACACCTCTTGAATAAAATGTTGTCACAGACAATTCTGGGTTCCTTTAAAATCGACTACGGTACAGGAACACGGCTCGGAAATGTATCAGGTCATCCGGTTTGGGGTCATAGCGGAGGAGCAAGTGGTTCTACCCTGACTAAACTTGATTATTTTCCTGAAGAAAAGCTTTGTATATCTATTACCATCAACACATTGTTTGGTCCAAAGAATGCACTGGATTTGGAAGAAGCAATTTTACCACTACTGCTCGGATTAGAAAAACCGAAAGCCAAAACTAATTTGATAAATCCACAGCAATACGAGGGTTCTTTTAGTATGCGGGATAGGTGGGGAGGTGATAACGGGTCGGTACGGGTTATAAGCGAAAGGGGCGGTAAACTGTTTCGTGATAATCCTATAACCGATACCCCGGGACAGGAATTATTTTATTTAGGTGAGGACATGTTTAGAAATGATTTCTATCCGCTTGACCGTTTTAAATTTCATTTTGTGAAGGGAAAGGTAGTGGCTTGCTCAGAGTATGTGAATGGCATGTTTATTCAGGTTCGGTTGGCAGAGTAGATTTTAAAAAATGAAAGTAACTTAGAAACTAAACCCATTCGCCATGAAATATCTAATGTTGATTTTACTGGTATTCATATTTGCCTGTGATTCAAAAAAAGTTAGTACACCAACTGTTGAAACACAAGATACCTTAACAGCAATACTGGATTCGCATGGCCAAACTTTTATTGATAATGGAAAGGTGATAGGTTTTTCAGTGGCAATAATGCAAGGAGTAGATACAGTTTACAACAAAGGGTTTGGATTTACTTCTCCAGCGAAGACAGAATCCATTACCAATCAAACACGGTTTAAGATTGCTTCTATTTCCAAACTGATGGGTGCCACTATCGTTATGAAACTGGTAGAAGAGGGAAAGTTATCGCTGGATCAAACACTATTTGAATTGCTTCCGGATTTTCCAAATCCCGAACAGGCAAAGAAGATCACCCTTCGGCAGATGCTGTCACATACTTCCGGGCTACAAGACTATGCATCAGAAATTGATTCCATGTTTCTTGATACAGGAGTGGCTCCAACAATGCAAGATTTCAATGCATTCTTTAAAGACCGGGAGTTATTTTTTGAACCGGGTAGTAATTACAGTTATTGTAACTCGGGTTATTTACTAATGGGTTGGATTATCGAAAAGGCTACTGGAAATAGTTTACAAAATGAAATTGACCGGGTTATCAATGAACCTACCGGAATGAAGTTGAAATTGATTAGTGAGGCGGTAAATGACCCCAACATGGCTCCGTATTGGGAATTAAAAAAAGATTCCACTTTTATTCCTTACCCACACTGGACCTGGATAAAAGGAGATGGTGGTATCACTGCCACGACCATCATGCTGGCACAATTTCCAAGACTATGGGCGCATGGAAAAATTATTAGCGACGCCTCTTTTCGGGAAATGATTACACCCATTGTCCTGACCGATGGGATACAAACAGGATACGGGATTGGTGTTCGAAATGGTGAATTTTATGGAGAAAAAATCATTGGTCATACCGGTGGGAATAAATCTACGTATGCCATTATGCTTTATTTTCCAGCACGTGACTTAACAATTGTGGTATGTATGAATACTGACCATACTCCGGTCAGTGTTCGAAATATTTTTCGGGAATTTGCGCGGGTAGTAATGGGAAAGGATGTACCTGATTTTTCCAATCAGGAAGTACCCCTTGAGGGGATTCAACATTATACAGGCATGTACTACACACACGACTATAAAATTGATAATGCGATTTCAATTGAAGTAAATAATGAAAGCAACATACTTAACTACTGCGTAAATCGAGAATGTGAGCCCTTGGTATATGTCGGCAACAATAAATTTTGGATCAAAAAATGGCCGTATGACCTTATCGAATTCCATGTCGATGATGATGGGAAGGTATTGGCTATCAAGGAATATTACTCGGGCGCTTATGTAGCGCTCAGAAAGAGGAAAGAATAGGAAAGGTGATTGGGATTTCTACTTTTTTTGGAAGCACTACCTGTGTTTGTTAAGGATAGATAACCTAATATTAAAAACGTAAAACATAAATAACTGTATGAAAACATACAACGCTAAATGAAGAAAAAGTATAGTGTTAATTGTTCTGCGGGAGTATTATTTTGGACTAGCTGTTTTAATTAATTCGATACTCCCGCCATTCAAATGAATAGAAATTTAGTATCATGAAAAAAACAGTCAAGTATTTTTGTTTCGGCCTGGTTTTGTCCTTACTCCTTTTCAGTTGCTCAAAAACTATTGAGGGTGATTTAGTAATCACCAATGTCAATATCATTGATGTTGAATCAGGTGATGTTACTATTGGTATGGATGTCATTATTATAGGTGATAGTATTTCTGAAATTCTTGAGCATCAAGTCAGAAATTATGACGCACCAGAAATTATTGATGGTACGGATAAATATCTAATTCCCGGCTTATGGGATATGCACGGTCATTGGATTGAATCCTATGAGTACTTTTTCCCAATGTTATTAGCGAATGGCGTCGTTGGTATACGTGATATGTGGGGCAACCTTCCTGCTTTGGCCGCTGTTAAAAAGATGGTAAACTCGGATAGTATCGCTGGGCCAGATGTTATTACTGCAGGTTTTATGGTAGACGGTAAAGAACCCTATTGGCCTGCTGCATCAGTTTCGGCAGCAACACCAGAAGAAGGCAGAGAAATTGTAAGACGGCAAAAAGCAGATGGAGTTGATTTTATTAAAGTGTATTCAAGACTTGAACGTGATGTTTACTTTGCCATTGCAGATGAATGTAGAAAACAGAACATCCCAATGGCGGGTCATATTCCAGCAAAAATAGCATTGGAAGAAGCAATAAACTCAGATCATCAAAGCATTGAGCATTTTTATCAAATTAAAGGGTTTTTGCATCCTCAGTACGAAAATTATATGAAGATGCTTCAGGGGAAAGAGAATTCACTTTCTCTTAGTGATAAAGCGAAGAAATATATTGAAGAATTTGGTGTTGAAGTTTTTGATACTTTTGAACTTGACAGTTTGGATACTAGCCGCGTCCCGAAACTTGTAGCATTATTGGCAAACAGCAATTCCTGGGTATCGCCAACGCTGGCCACCACTAAAGGCTATTTTAGAGTATATGACTCCAATTTTAATCCTGAAACGCTCAACAGGTATATGCCCGATTATGCAATTGAAAATTATTATATACAAGATACGTTAAGAACAAAGCTCGATAGTGCAAGATTCGAATGGAGCTTGAAGGACTACAAAACCACTATTGAATTAATAAAGCCGATGATCGATGGTGGTGTAAAATTCTTAGCAGGAACCGACTATGTCGTCAGGTTTTGTTATCCTGGCTTTAGTTTACACGATGAGCTACAAACTTACGTAGAAGAAGCGGGTATGACGCCATTGCAAGCGTTGCAAACGGCTACAATTAATCCGGCAATATTTCTTAAAATGGAAGGCAAAATGGGAAGTGTTACTGTTAGCAAGCGGGCCAGCTTATTGCTTCTTCATAGCAATCCGTTGGAGGATATAAAAAATACGCAGGATATTAAAGGATTAATATTGCGAGGTAAGTATTATCCTGAAGAAGTGTTGACCGAAGGCCTAAATAACCTGGTAGTCAAGAATGCAAAGCCACTGATACGCGAAAAATTAGACACCATTATCAAACAGGATGGAGTTGATGTGGCCATACAAAAATATTATGAACTAAAGCAAGCCGAACCGGATACTTACAATTTTCACGAGCGGCAACTAGTAAGCCTGGGGCATAAACTATTAGAGCGTGGTAAAACCGAAGCGGCAATAAAAATATTTAAACTGAACACGAAAGAGTACCCAACCTTAAGCCATGGCTTTGCAGGTTTAGGGGATGCCTATTTAGCCGCAGGCGAAAAGGAAAAAGCACGAAAGGCCTGGAAAAAGTGTAATGAATTGGGCGGTTATTCAACGCATACGCAATTAGAAAAATTGGAGGCTCCGGAATAGGGCTATACTCTTCTTATTTCTCAAATAGTTCAAAAAAATTCGAGGCTTCGCCTTCTGAATGCAAAAAAAATAAACTGTTTTTCCGTACGATGTTACCATAGAGCAAAACAATTCCTTTGGCGCTATTCATTTCGGCATCAGGCTGTAAGGATGATAAAAATTCTCCCAATGGACCGGACTTAAAAAGGACAAGCATACTTTCTTCTGTGGAAACCTGTTTCATTTTCAGCAACTTGTATTTGTTATAATGTTTTCCGGTACCACCGTGATATTCACAACGTCCTCTTGGACAATAGGCGGATCACCATTATATTTAATCAGCAACATGGAATTAACTTCAAAAACGCCATTTCCGAGCCATCGGGTCAGACCCAGGTTTAAAGGCTCTTGCAATGATTCTGTTGATGTGATTGTTTCGAAAATTAAAGCTGCCCTTGAGAAAGAGAATGCGCCTTGTTTTGGTAATGTTCATCCAAGCAGCACCACCCTTTACATTCCTCTTGTAGATCAACATTACTGGTCGCCACAATTAAGCTTATCGTTCGAAGAAGAAGGGAGCCAAACCATTGTACGTGGGTTATACGGCCCTCGCCCGGTAGTATGGACGATGTTTGTTTTTTTCTACACAATTATTGGATTGGCTATTCTATTTATTTCGGTGATGGGCTATTCGTATGTGTCATTGGGTAAGTCCGGAGCGATCCTATGGTTTTTGCCTGTATTGTTGATTTTATTTCTTTCGCTCTATCTGGTTGCACACTTTGGACAAAAACTGGGTGAAAAGCAGATGGTGATTCTTCATCATTTTTTGGAACAATGTTTAGAAATTAATTTCCAGTAATCAGGTATTTTTTTCGGAGTTTTAAATCATTCGTACTGGTAATAATTCTATTTAATATTTTTATATTACTACATGAAGAAACTAGCCCTATTAATCCTTTTTTTCGGACTTTGTGTGGTAACAGCCACTGGACAAGACCAATACATTTTTCCTTTTGGTGGCGGACAAAATCAATTGTTTATTAAGGAAATCATCAAACTGACCGGTAAGGAAAAACCAAAAATTTGTTATCTGCCCACTGCATCCGGAGATAGTGAGCGGGGAATCATCCGATGGTATGAATTGGTGCATGATCTTTCGGTTGAACCCTATGTTCAACGTGTCTGGATTAGTTCCTACAATCAAACGGAAACTTTTGAAGAGGTATTACTGAGTATGGATGCAATTTATGTTGGTGGCGGAAATACCCTAAACATGATTGCCATCTGGAAAGCACAGGGTATCGATGTGGTTTTGAGGAAAGCGTTGGAAAAGGGTATTGTTCTGGCAGGTGGAAGTGCTGGTTCATTGTGCTGGTTTGACAATGGCACAACCGATTCGCGCCCGAAAGAGTTAAGTGTTGTTGAGGGGCTTGGCTTTCTCCCCTATAGTCATAGTCCGCACTATCACAGTGAGGAGTACAGACAGCCGCTGTATCAAAAAAATATAGCAAATGGAATTTTCAAAGCAGGCTATGCGATGGATGATTATGCCGGAATAATTTTTAAAAACGGCAAGCCTTTCAAAGTAGTCGCGACGAAGGAAGAAAGTAACTGTTATTTCGTTTCGGTAAAAGATGGGAAAGTGGTGGAAGAAACATTAAAAAAGGAGATCCTGAAATAATCATTGAACCGACAAAATAATATCCCAAACCTAAAGCCAGCGGTTTCGTAATACGGATTAAAACCAATTCGTTATGAAATTCAAAATCCGAAAGAAGAAGGCAGTATCTAAGAAAAAGTCTGTATTTATTGAATGGCGCGACGCCGTTGTGTTTGCCGTTGTCGTTGCCACTCTTTTTCGTTGGTCTTTTGTAGAAGCTTTTGTTGTGCCGACAGGCTCCATGGAAAATACCATATTGGTAGGTGATTATTTATTCGTTAGTAAGTTTCATTACGGAACCCGGACACCCCGAACTCCGCTTCAGATTCCACTGACCCACCAAAAAATATGGGGGACTGAAATTCCTTCCTATCTGGACTGGATAGAATTACCATCTTACCGCTTGCCCGGGCTTCGGGATGTGAACAGGGGAGAGCCGGTAGTTTTTAATGTTCCTTCCCTTGAAATGAACGAAGGAATTCAACGGCCCGTCGATTTAAAAACCTATTATGTAAAACGATGTGTTGGGATTCCGGGAGACCATTTGGAAATTGTCAACAAACAAATCTTTACCAACGGATCTCCGCTGGCCAATCCTCCGAATTTAAAATTCAGTTATTTTGTCACTGCCCGTGATGTGATTAACAAACGTCACTTTGAGCGATTAAAGATTGCAACCGGCGACTATAGTCTGGCCGGTCATCCGGAAGGCAATCGGGTAGTATACCGAATATTTTTAACTGCTGATCAACGGGATGCGCTTCGTTCGCTTCCCTTTGTCTTGACAGTGGAAGAAGATCGACGGGATATTGATCAACTGAATGATTCAATTTTTCCGGCATTAGCAAAAGATAAATGGACCGAGGATAACTATGGTCCCTTAATTATTCCGGAAAAGGGAATGAGAATACTGGTCAATGATTCAACGCTTGGTGTCTATGGGGAAATCATAAAATTATATGAGGGTTATGAAAATGTAGTTATTAATAAGGGTTCATTACTAGTGGACGGAAAACCTGTCCAGGAATATTCTTTTACACAGAATTATTATTTTATGATGGGTGACAATCGACACAATTCGCTCGATTCACGCTTTTGGGGGTTTGTCCCTGAAAATCATATTTTGGGTAAGCCATTATTTATCTGGTTCTCTTACAATAGCGAGGCCGATCCTTTTGATAGAGTTCGATGGAATCGAATTTTCAGTAAAATTGAATAGACCTATTCGATTATCTTTTCGGATGGTTATACAATTTCGTTATTGTAACTTGTAAGCGTTTATTTTTCTAATATTTTCTTGCTTTGCAACTTTTACAAAATTGTGGAGTCTTTTGGGATATTAACACTAAACATTATGAAGAAATTGTTACGTTGGTTAAAACGTATTTCTATTTCCCTTCTCCTTGTACTCTCAGTAATACTACTGCCAATTTTGATCACGAAAGGATATGAAAAATTACATGCGCTCTTTTTGACGGATCAGGAACGCTGGTTGGAAGATATTCATCGCATTTCATATTTAATGCAGAATGAATTCGCGGCCTTTGACAAATTTACCACCACGGAAGAGTTTGATGCCCGGATTGAGATACTTCGTAAACGCGTTTTGGAAGACACTACCTTTACGGAGGAGAGTTTCCAGCTGGAAACAATAAAACTTGTTGCTTCTTTCAAGGATCCTCATACCCTTGTTTATAATTTTCGTGAGACGAAGAATCTTACATTACCTTATCGACTGGAGTGGTATGACGGGGCTTTCTATCTGACAGCAGGCAAGATCGATGATTCAGCATGGTTGGGAACTAAAGTAGTAGGGATTGATAATCAGGATCCTGTTAAGTTTTATCACCAATTAAAATCGTATACCAACGCTCCGAATGAGGCAAGTCACGCCTATTTTTTAACTATGTTTTTACCTCTGCCGTCGATCTTGTACTATGAAGGATTGATCCAGGATAAAAGCAAGATTTCCTTAACGGTTGAGAATGGGACAGGTGAAAGCCGGACGTTTGTCTTTAATTCAATTACGCAGGAGGAGAAAAACCAGTTGACAGATTACCAGACACTTTCCAAACGGTATAGGGATTCGGAAAAGCCGTTGTTTAGAACCCGACCTAACGAAAATTACTGGTATGAATTTCTTGAAGAAGAGGATGTATTGTACCTGCGCTATCAACAATGTGTAGCACAAGGAGATATTGAAGCGTTTTGGAATCAGTTGATCGTAACATTGGATGAGCGTAAGCCTAAAAAATTTATTATTGACTTGCGTGGTAATCCAGGTGGTGATTCTAAAAACAATATTTCATTGGTTAATGCAATTACCCAACGACCCTGGATCAATACCGAGGGAAAATTATTTACGATTATTGATCGTGGTACGGGCTCCGCAGCAGTAAGTTTAACTGCGGCGTTAGAGGCGCAAACCAATACCATACTGGTTGGCGAGAAAACTGTTGATCGACCCAATACTACTTCGGACCCAACTTTTTTTACACTACCGCACAGCGGGCTCACTATACTGCTGCCTAATTTGTTTTCTCTGCACTCCCATGTATATGATTTACGCGATGGAATTGCACCGGATTGGCCCATCTCCACATCTCTTGCCGGTGATGGTTATCTTTTCGATCCGGCACTGGATTCAATTTTAAATCAAACTGTTGAGATCGAATCACGACTGATGGCGACATTACCCGCAGCTTTGTCGGGGACCTATTCATTTTCTCCGCTGCGTAACTTATCGATTTTTCAAAAAGACACCATATGGATGCTGTCAATTGATGGGTTGATTGAGACACCTGTTTTTATCAATGACTCCGTTTATTATACTGAAAAGTATGATATTACAGTCAGTGAAATGAATTCGGTTGAAGGTGAACTACGTGTTACCCTTCATGGCAGTGAGATAGTTGCCAGACGATTGGATGAAAAATCAAAAAGCATAGTTCGTTTAATTGACTCCGGCGCTATTCAGACGACTCATACAAATTTAATGGAGTTAAAAAATCACAACCAATCATCATACTATTTGGATCGGCCTTTTTTTCAAAATAAAGTGTATTCTATTTATCGAAAGTTTGGTCTTGAAAAAGCAATAGAATACAATAAAATAAATAAGGATTTATTCCATGGAGATCCGGTTGTTTCCATAATTGATTATGAACTCTACCAATTTGAAGGAGGTGATTTTATCGGTCAGATGAGTGCTTCCTTTTCTATTATTGGTAAGCTCATGAAACGATATTATTCCATTATTACTACCGAGCGGATTATGAATGACGATTATAATGCTTTTATAGGTTCATAAAAATTATGCAAAATTTAGTTGGGAATACTACCGGGCTTGTTCATTTGATTGCTTCAGTTTTTGCAATCCTGTTTGGAAGTATAATATTGATCATGAAAAAAGGGACAAAGCGCCACATACAATTGGGCTATGTCTATACCACTTCCATGGTTATTCTGTTAGTTTCTTCGTTTATGTTGTACCGGTTGTTCGGGAGATTTGGACTTTTTCATGTTGCTTCAATTATTAGTAGCCTGACTTTATTTTTTGGGATGATCCCGGCGATCCGAAGAAAACCAAAGGGCTACTGGCTTATCCAGCATTTAAGTTTTATGTATTGGTCGGTAATTGGTTTATATGCTGCTCTTGCATCCGAAGCATTGACCCGGATACCGGAAACACCTTTTTTTGGAATGGTTGGATTGGCAACCGGTATTATTATTCTTGTTGGCGGGATTTTTTTTATTCGGAAAAGAGAGAAATGGAGAAAGTTATTTTCAACAAAAAAAGGTGGTCAAACAAATTGACCACCCTTTATTTCTATTTCGAATACGGGCTATTTTTTCATGACCAAATGCCAGATAAAGAATTCCATCATCCGGTCGCGATCCATTGCAGTATGACCACGGTCGGGTCCCACCTGAACTTCAAAACTTTTTCCTGCCTTCTGCAAAGCGGCTATTAATTGCAATGAATTCGAAGGATGTACATTATTGTCGGCCGTTCCATAGTAGATCATTAATTCACCTTTTAAATTTCCGGCCATCGACATGATATTGGTGCCATCATAACCTTTTTTATTATTTTCTATGGTATTCATAAAGCGTTCTGTGTAAATGTTATCATAATTCCGCCAATCGGTAACAGCCGAATTTGCGACAGCAACATGAAAGACTTCCGGGAAGCGAAGCAGACAGGTAGCGGCCGTCGTACCGCCATACGAAGTTCCGTAAACCCCTACACGATCTTTATCAAAATACGGCCGGTTGTACAATGATTTAACGCCGGCAGCAAAATCATCCATTTCAACCACGCATAAATTGCCATAAAGTTGATCCAGTAATTTTTTTCCTCGTCCCCGTACATTACGTCCATCAATATTCAAAACGATAAAACCATATTCCGTAAGCGCATCCGGGTAGCTAAAGTTTTCGCGGAAAGCATTGGTGGCAGGTCCGCCATAATTACTTAAAATGACCGGATATTTTTTGGAAGGATCAAAGGTTGATGGAAAATGAATCATACCATGTAATTGAGTAACGCCATCTGCGGAAGTGAACGTAAACACCTCAACTTTTTTCAATCCTAATTCATCAAACTTGGTCATGTCGCTTTTGGCAAGCTCCGCAACGACCTTTCCTTTTGCATCGATTAAATTGGTAAACGGAGCGATGTCGTGGGTTTGAGCTACGTCCACAAAGTATTTATTGGTTGGAGCAATGGATATGCTATGATGATAGTTTGGATCGGTCAGGCGCATGTCTTTTGTTCCATCAAGCTTCACTTTATGCAACTGCATTTTCATATGGTTCTCACCGCTTCGGGCCATATAATACAACATGTTTTCTTTCTCATCAACTTTCACAATGTTGGAAACTTCAAAAGGATGTTTTGTAATGGCATTGATAAGTTTTCCGCTGAAATCATAGAGGTAGTAATTATTGAAACCATTTCTTTCTGAGGCCCAGATAAAACGCTTGCCATCACTGAGTACTTCGATTTCAGGTGTGTTAACGGTAAAACTTGGAAGCCACTCCTCTCGAACAACGGTTCTACTTTTTCCAGTTGCGGGATCAGCCGCTCTGAATTCCATAATGTTTTGTCTGCGGTTGGTACTATGATAGAGCAGTTCTTTCCCATCGGGTGTCCATGACATTCCATATATGTAGGTACCTAACTCGCCATCATGAAAGGGTTTGCCATCTCGAATATCAAATTGTTTTACCTGTTTTGTTTCTGTATCATAGACCATTAATTCAACGGGCAGATTAGGGGCGCCTACTTTGGGATAGGCTTCCACTTCCAGTGAATCCATCAGGTCAAGCTGATTAAGCAGAACATAATATTTCTTAACGTCCTTTTCTATGAATTTATAGAAGGCTATTTTTTTACTATCTGGAGACCACCACATGGCTGTACTTTGGCGAAGCTCTTCACCGTATACCCAGGTGGCAATACCATATTTAATCTGATTGTCCTCGTTGCCATCAGTGGTAATAGAAACTACATTGCTTCCATCCGTATTGCTGAGGTACATGTTGCGATCTTTAGTAAAGGCTTTTAGTTCCCCATCCGGAGAATCAGCAAAATCATATTGTCGCCCACGAGCCGGACCTCCAAATCTTCTGCGCTCCTGTCTGGGTGCTTCACCGATTTCGGTTGCCGTGTTCGATTTTATTGTGTACGTGTATAATTTTCCATCCTGGGTATATTCAAAAGTGTTACCATCGTCACTCCACCGGGCATTCAGGTCACCGGTCTTTACAGAGCTCCGAATTTGTGGTGCAATTTTTTGGTATTGATCATAACCCGGCATCCGTTTGAGCTTGTCCTGAGCAAACGTTAAAGAAGGGATGGATAATGCTATGGCGATAACCATTCCCTTTGCGAAAGTATTCTTCATGATTAGTTAAGGTTAGTTTGGGGCTTAATAGTAATACTTTTATTTATAAAATGCATATCAATTAATGTATATGGTATAACCATTGCATTTCTGATAAAACGTGCTGCGCTAATCCATATACTTTTCAAACCAAAGCATGATTCGCGGTGAGACATCCATTAATAGTTTTGGTTCTTGCGGACCATGTGGTGTACGTGGATAAACAACCATTTCAGTATCTACTCCCATACGTTTTAGGGCATTGTAAAATTCTTGTCCTTGTGTGAAAGGAACCCGTAGGTCGTTGGCACCATGAATTACCTGTGTTGGTGTTTTTGTGTTTTTAATTTGATAGATGGCCGAATGTTTTTCATATTCTTCATATTCTTCCCAAAACTCTTTGCCGCCTGCATGCGCTACGATATAATCAGGAATATCAGTGGTTGTGACCATACTTACCAAATTGGGTAAGCCCGCCCCCATACTCGCGGCTTTGAAACGATCGGTTTGGGTGACCACCCAGCTGGTCATGTAACCACCGTAGCTCCATCCCATTACAAATTGTTTATTACTGTCAGCAATTCCCATTGAAAGAACGTGATCAACTCCAGTCATTAAATCCTGATAATCACCAAACCCCCAATCCCGCACATTTGCATATCGAAAATCTTTGCCATATCCTGAGCTACCCCGCGGGTTAGGACGTAAAACAATAAAACCTTTTTGTGCGAAATATTGAGTCATATAAATAGAAGGTGATCCCGTATAAGTTTGTGAAAAGACACCAGCCGGTCCGCCATGAATTTGCAATACGATCGGATATTTTTTTCCTTTTTCAAAGCCAACCGGATAGGTAAGTAAACCTTCAATCAGCAAGCCGTCTTTTGATTTCCATGAAATGAGTTCGGTTTTTCCTATTGATGGGGGATCGAAATCTCCATTGACATTACTTAGTTTCTTGTTGTTTTCTCCTTTTAACCCGGCTATAAACACTTCTTCAGGAGTATTAACATCTTCAAAAGTGTAACTCATTTTTCCGGATTTACTAATGGCAAAAGAACCACTAGCACCTTTAATATTGGTAATAATCGGCAGCTTTGAATCTGAGTAGGTTAAGTAATCACCCTTTAATGGTTTTTCATTGGTGCTGGAAGGCAAAGCTAATAGTACCCGGGCGGTTTTATAACTTTCTGAAATAAAAAGATGAGATCCGTCTTGTGCCCATGCTTCCATGCTGGCATTCCGATCTGGAGTTTGTTGCAACGCTACCAGGTCTCCTCCAGTGGCTGGCACTTTGTAGATATCCCGGAGTCCAACCCGTTCCGGTTGTCCTCCAGTTGATTCAAAAGCAATCCATTTTCCATCAGGTGAAAAGAGTGGATTCACATCGACGCCTGAACGTTTTACTATAGAAGTTACATTGCCACTATCGGAAGGAACAATGGAGATATCGGATTCC
>CALOAV010000068.1:0-6464 GCA_942491425.1 uncultured Cytophagales bacterium | reverse complement strand
TTGATTTTGTAAGAATTCCCGTTCCCCTGCTTCCCAATGAAAACCTGTAGCCTTCCAATTCGCACTCAGTTTAATATCCTGTCCAATTGTATCAGCTATCAATCCGGCAATTTTTCTTTTATAGGCTTTGTCTGGACAAGTAATGAATAGCCCTTCCTCTGCCCGTGTTAATGCCACATACAGTAAATTCAAATTATCCACATACGTACGTACAAACTCTTCCTTATAATAGGGTTGAAAAAATGTATCCTCCAGTGTCGATGAATAATTGACGGGCAGAAAACCTGCTGCCTGAAATTCAGAGACCTCACTTTTTACCCACATGGTGGGTTGCTTCATGTTTTCATGATCAAGATTCCAATCGCAAAATGGGATCATCACCACTTTAAACTGAAGCCCTTTTGATTTGTGAATGGTCAGAATCTTGATGGCATCAATTTCTTCGGGTACCTGAATCGATTTTTTGAATCGGTTTTCTTCCCACCATTCAAGGAAAGCACCCAGATCATTTTTCTCTCGTGTATAAAAACTTAATACAACATCCTGAAACGATTGAAGAAAAGGTAATTCGCCTAGTTGATCACCTAATTTAAATATCCCGATAAGGGATTCAGTCATCTCAAAAAGTGGAAGTTTTTTTAAACTCCGTTTCTGTTTTACAAAGCGTTCAGGAAGCATGTTTTCAAAAGTGGTGGCATTGCTAACCTCAAAAACTTCATTCAGGTTGGTATCCCTGCTAAAAATTCGGGTATACTCGTATGCCAGCTGAGCCCGTGCTACGGAGTCGTCATGGTTTAGTAGGTACCGCATTGCTCCCAGTAGTAATTTTACGGAGGCGGCACCATCAATCATCAGGGATTCATTGGACACGACGTCGTAGCGATACACACTGCCACTTTTTAACTCACTTTGTTTTTGCAAGAGGTGCTGTGCGATTTTTTGTCCTTCGCTATTTTTCCTGACCAAAATAGCGATATCCCGTAAAAGGTACCCCGGCATCCTGAACCGATTCTAAATCGGCTACCAGTTTAACCAGCGCCTGGTCTTCAAAGTCTTCTTCTTTATCACGTTCAAGAAATTCTACCTTCACAAACCCGGAGACATCGGACCGGGTTACCTCCTGATGGGCCGTTTCAAAAACACCTTCGGGTAAAGTATGGTCCACCATCTGGACAATATTTTTAGCTGCAGCTTCAAAAAACGAATTATTGAAGTCTACTACCGTAGCAGTACTTCTATAATTTTTATTCAATTCGTAGACAGAAACCCGGGAGTCGCCTACCTGTTCGAGTACCGTACTTTGTAACAATGAAAGATCTCCTCCCCGCCAGCGATACACGGCCTGCTTCACATCACCCACCAGCATTCCCTGATATCCTTCATCGAGACTATTCATAAGGAGTGGTTTGAAATTCGCCCACTGGAATCCGGAAGTATCCTGAAACTCGTCTATTAAATAATTTTTATAAAATGAACCAACTTTCTCATATATAAAAGGAGTATCACTGTCCTGGATAATTCCGTTTAAAAATTGTGGTGCGTCGGCCAGCAACATCAAATTATTTTGATCTTTATATTCCCGGAGTTTCCGTGCAATATCGGTTACTAACCCAAATGCGTAAAAATTATTGAGTGCTACTTCTGCCGAGAGTGCTTTTTTTCGATGGTGTTCGGCGTAATCAAAAATATCATTCAACAAAACTGCCAGCTTTTCCTTCGCCAGTTGGTTTACAAGAAGTTGCTTTTCGCTTTTCTTTGCTCCCCATTTTTCAACATCGTTAAAATAATTTGTAAGACGCGTCCCAACTTCATATTTAGAAACAGCCGGTAGTGTGGCGATCGAATAAAAAAATGTAAATGGAGTACCCGTACCATAACTAAAATCGTTTGCCACAAGATTATTTTTCTCCATAATGACAATAGCTTCCTCAGCTTTCTTCTTAACCGTTCCCAGAAAACTATATTTTAGTTTCGCCAGATTTTCGCGTGTATCCTTAAAAAAGGAAGGACTGTTTACTTTTTCAGTAATTTCCAGTTCCACTTCTTTAAAGGACTCTTTAAAAATTTGTTCAGAAAAATCTTTAAGCCCCCTTCGGATATCCCATGAGCGTTCATTTTCAAGGTTTGATTTTGCGAATTCAATCACCCAATTGGTCAGCTCCGTCCCTTCTCTTAGTTCATCGATCAGGTTGTCGATGACTTCTTCCAACACCATGTCGTGTTCAATTTCCAATCGAAAATCTCCCATCAGGCCAGTCTCCCGAGTAAACGATCGAATCACCCGTTGAAAAAAAGCATCAATAGTACTGATCGAAAACTGAGAATAGTGATGAAGCAATTCACCCTGCACTTCCTGAGCATGCAGTTGGAATGTATTTGGATCGAGGCCTAATTCTTCAAGCAGCTCATTTGTGAGGTTATTCTCTTTCCCTTTTGCAAAATCATCGAGATAATCGAGAATTCGATCCTTCATTTCCTGTGTTGCCTTGTTGGTGAACGTGACCGCAAGAATATGCTTGAAATAATCGGCACGAAAGCGCAGCGCCAGAAGCAAATACGCTTTGGCTAACGTGCGGGTCTTACCTGATCCTGCTGAACTCTTATAAATATGAAATAACTTTCCTGACATTTACCCGAAGTAACGTAAAGGACCAAAGAAATAAAACTTCACAGACAGATACTGTCAATAAATCTCTAAGGAGGATCAATTGACTAATGTTTAGCGACAAATTTTACAATTCGATATCCTCTATTGTCGAATGTGCGCTAGAAAGACCCTGCGTTGCAGGTCAATTTGCAGGCGCACATAGGTTGGGTGAAATGCTAGTCCGGGGCTATGTGATGCCTAATCTCCTGCGCAAAATTCTACTCCAAAATTAAATTCATGACCCTGGAAGGATCACTAAATGTTGCTAATCCTGAAGTGAAAAAAGCAGGCAAACAAACTGTCAGAAGAAGTTATCTTTGAAAATATCTTATATTATCGTAAATATTGGAGCATGCAGCGGTTGATTCCATTTTTTAACGCCATTTATTATTCTTTTCCAGTGCAGTTGGTAGCCAACAACCTGAAAAGGAACCAGATTATGTTGTTAGGATGGATTATCCTTTTCGCCATGGCGACCGGTAATTTTGGCAAATACCTTGGGATCCCCTATCTGTTTCTTGATCCCGAATACCTAAATGAAGTAAACTTTACCAGCTTCTTTATAATAGGCGCTACCCTGGCAGGATTTACGACTGCCTATCACATTACATCCTACATTACAGACGGTCACCGGTTTTCCTTTGTTGGAACCTTACCGAAACCCTTTACCAAGTTTAGTCTGAACAACTCCATTATTCCGGTTCTTTTTCTTGGCATCTATCTTCGGCAGATCATTGTTTTCCAGGTGAATAATCAAAGTCTGTCAGGCAAAGAATTGTTTTTTTGTGTTGCGGGATTGCTGATAGGATTTGTTGCCATGACGGCCGTATTCTTTGTATACTTTGTACTCACCAATAAAGATATTTTCAAGTATGTAGTTTGTCGACTGGATGAAAAATTAAAACAAAATGTCAGAGTGACCCGGGCCAGCGCGATGAAGAAACTGGACATTGCACGAAAGAAGCAGGTACGGGTTGATAATTACCTCGACTATAACCTACGTTTTAAAAAAGTTGAGGAGAATACTTTCTATGACCGGGAGACAGTTGTGCAGGTATTTGATCAGAATCACTTTAACCTGGTGGTCATCGAATTTCTGATTTTTACTTTTGTTCTTATACTGGGGATTTTCAAGGACAATCCGGTATTTCAATTACCTGCAGCCGCCAGTTTTATAATTTTCCTAACCATTTTCGTGATGTTAGCAGGCGCTTTTGCGTATTGGTTTGGGGGGTGGGCAGCCACTACGGCACTGACAGTTTTTTTGATTTTCAATTATCTGGTTGGTGAAGATTACTTTAAAGTCAGCGATAAGGCATTTGGTCTCAATTACACCATTGAGCCGGTTGATTATTCAGTAAAAAAACTACAGGAGCTAAATGATTCCATCACCATTGCTGAGGACCGCGCGATCACGTTGAGAGCATTAACTGCCTGGCGCGCAAAATTTGGTGAAGATGAGCGCCCAAAAATGGTTTTCATAAATGTTAGTGGTGGTGGCAAGCGTGCGGCATTGTGGGCCCTTACTGTTTTGCAAACGGCCGATGAACAAACACAGGGACAGCTGTTGAAAAACACGATGTTGATTACCGGTGCTTCCGGTGGAATTATTGGGGCGAGCTATTATCGTGAATTAAAACTTCGTGAAAAATTAGGAGCATACTAATCCGTATGACCCACTCCATCGAAAATCCATATCGGCCGACAACCTGAACCCGTTAATCTTTAGCTTCCTGGCGAATGATGTCTTTGTTGGTTTTACCAAATATGAATATTCGGGGTTGCAATATGTACGTGACCGCGGATATACATTCGACTTGAAAGAAGTTGAATGGTATTTGAATGAATTAATGGATTAAAACCATTTTCGGCACTCCATTCGAACAGCAATCAGATATTCCCATGATGATCTTATCGCCTATCATTACCAATGATGGGCGAAAGTTATACATCGCCTCCCAACCGGTTTCGTACATGAATTTTGAAATATCAGCCTTTCCGGATTATCCCAGTAATAAAATTAGCGGAGTAGATTTCCACAGACTCTTTGGGAACCATGGAGCTGCCAATCTTCGCTTTTTGTCTGCTTTACGAATGAGCGCCACTTTTCCATACATTACACCGAATACCACGCTGCCTACCAATCCTCCGATAGAAATCATGGATGCAGGAGTTGCGGATAATTTTGGAATATCCAATACACTGCGGTTTGTTTACTCTTTTAAGGATTGGATTGCTGAAAACACCGGCGGAATTGTTATTATTTCCATACGGGATTCACCAAAACTGGGAACCATTAGTCCAAAAACCGGTGAAAGTATACTTGATAATCTGACGCAGCCCATCAGTAATGTTTATAACAATCTTGAAAATTTTCAGGATATCAATAACGATGCATTAATCGGTCAAACACGTTCATGGTTTAAAGGAACCATTGATCGAATTGATATCCAGATTATGGAAACTTCATCATTCCCATTTTAAAAAAAGTGGATAGTTTGCGACAAAATAAATAAACGTGCATCACTCAGCTGGCGATTAACCAAGCGCGAGAAGGCAGGTGTTGAAAATAATATCTATTCTGAAAAAAATAAAGAGGCACTCAGCAAACTAAAAGAGTTGCTTGTAGAGAGAATGAATGAACCAATTGAGACTTACATATCATAATCGTATGTGTACCTAATCAGAGAATGTTATCTTCTCAAATGGATCAATCGGAGATCCAACATAATAGTCTTCAAAAAGATTGTCGAAACCACAAATGATGATTCTTTAAAAATCAGTACATTAAATATTCTGTCACAGAGTAATTACAATAGCAATCTTGCGCAAGCACTGCGCTATGCCCGTGAAGCCACGCTGCTTTCACAACAACAACCAAACGATGTTGGATTATTGGGTGCCCAAAATATGCTCATGCGCATTCATCGGAGGTTGGGAAATTTTGAGATTGCCATTCGGTATGCATTGGAAAGTATATCATTGGCAACGGGTTTGAAAGATTCACTTCAGCTATTTGAATCGTATTCCGCACTGGGAAACATCTACTCCAGCCTGATGAATTATACAGAAGCCGATCGTTATCTTCAATTGGCTTATAACGTTGGCCTTTATTCCAAGAATCCGGGAATTTCTGCAACCTTAAATTTTATCGGGAGAAATTATGGGAAAATGGGTAAATATGACAAGTGCGGAAATGAACATCCTTCAGGCCAAGGATCTTGAAGAAACCAATCCGCAACCGGGATATACCATTTCCTATATTTATAATAACCCTGTAGAAGTATATCTTGTAGAACCCATGAAAAAAAACAAAAAAAAAAAGAAGGGGGGGGGGGGGGGGGGGGGGGGGGGGGGGGGGGGGGGGGGGGGGGGGGGGGGGGGGGGGGGGGGGGGGGGGGGGGGGGGGGGGGGGGGGGGGGGGGGGGGGGGGGGGGGGGGGGGGGGGGGGGGGGGGGGGGGGGGGGGGGGGGGGGGGGGGGGGGGGGGGGGGACACACACACACACACACACACACACACACACACACACACACACACACACACACACACACACACACACACACACACACACACACACACACACACACGCACACACGCGGGGGGGGGGGGAGGAAGTGGAGGAGGAGAGGGTGGGAAGTGAGAGCAGCAGTGGCACTCGCACGCTTATAATACAGGTGTGTGTGTGTGTGTGTGTGTGTGTGTGTGTGTGTGTGTGTGTGTGTGTGTGTGTGTGTGTGTGTGTCTCTCTCTCTCTCTCTCTCTCTCTCTCTCTCTCTCTCTCTCTCTCTCTCTCTCTCTCTCTCTCTGGGGGGGGG
>CALOAV010000067.1:0-3447 GCA_942491425.1 uncultured Cytophagales bacterium | reverse complement strand
TGGGATCATATTCAATTGCGGCTACTTTAGCCGGAATATCAATTTTATTACGTTTAAAATCGACAATACGGTAATGTCTCTTATGTCCGCCGCCGCGATGTCTGCAGGTAATTCTACCTGTTGCGTTTCTTCCGCCTTTTTTGCTAAGCGGTGCTAAAAGGCTCTTTTCCGGTTCTTTTTTTGTTATTCCTTCAAAGGTCGAATATTCCTGAAATCTGCGACCTGGAGAAGTTGGTTTTGTTTTTCTAATTGCTGCCATTTAAGCCCCCAGATTATACGCCTTCAAAAAAGTCAATTGTTTTTCCGCCAGGCATCAATGTTACAACCGCTTTTTTCCAGTCGCGGCGTTTACCAATTATTCTGCCCCGTTGTTTCACCTTACCCTTAACCCGGATCGTATTTACAGAAGCAACAGTAACCTTGAAAATAGATTCAACGGCTTTTTTAATTTCAATTCTGTTTGCATCCCTGGCGACCTCGAAAGAGACTTTGTTTTCATCTTCTTTCTGGATATTGGTTTTTTCAGTATTTAAGGGCTTAATTATAATATCATACGGATTCATGCTGAAAGCCTCCCTTCGATACTTTTTACAGATGATTCGAGCAGAAGAAGTTTATCATATTTTAAAATATCATAAACATTCAGACCTTCAGTTCTCAGAACCTTGACATTCTGTACGTTTCTTGCGGACATTTCTAATTTTTCATCTTTTCCATCAGTGACGATCAGGGTCTTACCAAGATTCATGTTGGTCATATGGCCAACAAATGCCTTGGTTTTGATCTCTTCCATCTCAAATTTATCCACAACGACCAGAGAGTCGTTCTGGAGCTTCGAGCTGAGCGCCATTTTTAATGCAAGACGTTTTACCTTTTTCGGTACAGAATAAGCCCATGATTTCGGATGTGGTCCAAAAACAACACCACCACCTCTTCTAAGAGGCGACTTATTTGTTCCTGGACGTGCATTACCTGTACCTTTCTGTCGAAACAACTTTTTCATGCTTCCTTTAACATCAGATCGGTTTTTAACGCATGCTGTTCCGGAACGCCTGCCAGCAAGCTGCATTTTTTACAACTTCATGCAACACACTTCCTTTTACTGTCACATTGAAAATGTCATCAGAAATTGATCAATTTCTGATACTTTTTCACCTGTAACATTTAGTACATCAACGACAGCCATATCTTTCCTCGTTATTGCTCCACCGATCAATTAGTGAAGCCTGAATCAATCGTTAATTCATGCAATGTTTTAAATTTAAAACTTAGGTTTTTAATTTCTATAATACCTGTTTTAGCACCAGGCACCTGACCTTTAAGCAAAATAACATTATCTTCAGGTCTGATATCAACAATCTCCTGATTTCTTACAGTTTTACGGTCAGTTACCAAAATGTCCGGGCATCTTCTTACCTTTAACAACTTTCGCAGGCCATGCACTGCAACCGATTGAACCAGGGAGCTCTGTGATTACGGCAACCATGCGTTTCAGGTCCACTGGAAAATCCATGTCTTTTAATTGTTCCTGCAAATCCACGTCCTTTTGAAGTACCAGTTACTTCAACAAGTTCACCGACTTCAAACATATCAAGCATTAATTTCCTGACCCGGATTGAATTCAGTTGGCTCACTTACCTCAAATTCTCTTACATGGGAAAAGTATTTTTCACCTGCTTTTTTGAAATGTCCCTGAAGAGCCTTGGTAGTGTGCTTTTCCTTTTTGTCGCCAAAACCTAACTGAACAGAATTGTAACCGTCCGTTTCAATCGTTTTAACCTGGGTAACAAAACAAGGGCCGACCTGAATAACCGTAACGGGGATATATTTGCCATCTGAAGAGTAGACACCTGTCATACCCAATTTTTTTCCTAAAAATCCTCTAACCATGGTAACACACCTCTACAGTTTAATCTCTACATCAATACCAGGTGAAAGATCCAGCTTCATAAGCGAATCTACAGTCTGCTGTGTCGGTTCAAGAATATCCAGCAGACGCTTGTGGGTTCTGATTTCAAACTGCTCACGCGACTTTTTGTTTACATGCACTGAACGGAGGACACAGAACTTATTAATCCGTGTCGGCAGCGGAATCGGTCCGATTACACGTGCTCCGGTCTTTTTTGCAGTATCCACAATATCCAGAGTAGATCTGTCAAGAAGTTTGTGATCGTACCCTCGAAGCCTGATTCTAATCTTAGTATTTATCATTTTTAATACTTCCAGTTTATTCTTCTATTTTAGCAACAACACCGGCACCAACGGTACGGCCACCTTCCCTGATTGCAAAACGAAGACCTTCTTCCATTGCGATCGGAGAAATCAACTCAGCTGTAATTGTTACATTATCGCCAGGCATGATCATTTCTACGCCTTCAGGCAGATTCAGGATACCGGTAACGTCGGTTGTTCTAAAGAAAAACTGAGGACGGTAACCGGTAAAGAACGGCGTATGACGGCCACCTTCTTCTTTACTGAGTACATAGATTTCTGCGGTGAATTTTGTATGCGGTGTAATCGAACCCGGTTTTGATACAACCTGACCACGTTCAACTTCGTCTCTTTTGGTTCCCCGAAGAAGAAGACCTACGTTATCACCGGCCTGACCTTCATCAAGAATCTTTCTGAACATTTCAACACCGGTACATACCGTTGTCTGTGTCTCACGAATACCAACAATTTCAACCTGGTCACCCGTATTTACAATACCTCTTTCAATACGGCCAGTAACAACAGTTCCACGACCGGAAATACTGAAAACGTCTTCAATAGGCATCAGGAAGGTTTTTGTCTGTATCTCTTTCAGGCTCAGGAATAAATGAATCACAGGCTTCCATAAGCTCAAAGATACACTGAGCATCTGCTTCGTTAGGATCATCACATTCAAGGGCCTTAAGTGCACTACCACGAATAATCGGAGTATCATCTCCCGGGAATTCGTATTTATCAAGCAGTTCCTGAAGCTCCATCTCAACGAGTTCGATAAGCTCTTCATCATCAACCATATCGCACTTTTTAAGGAAAACAACGATACTTGGAACACCAACCTGTCTTGCAAGAAGGATATGCTCACGGGTCTGAGGCATAGGACCGTCATCGGCACTTACAACAAGAATTGCACCGTCCATCTGTGCAGCACCTGTGATCATATTCTTTAATATAGTCAGCATGGCCAGGACAATCGACATGTGCATAATGACGATTTGGTGTTTCATATTCAACATGGGCAGTGGCAATTGTTATTCCACGTTCTTTTTCTTCCGGTGCCTTATCGATTTCGTCAAACGCAATAGCCGCACCTTTACCGCTTCTCAATGCATTCTGCTTTGTAATGGCTGCAGTAAGCGTTGTTTTGCCGTGGTCAATGTGTCCGACTGTACCGATGTTTACATGCGGTTTCGTCCTTTCGAATTTTTCTTTAGCCATCTTCCTATCCTCCTCCGACAG
>CALOAV010000066.1:0-18791 GCA_942491425.1 uncultured Cytophagales bacterium | reverse complement strand
TCGTAATCGGCGCAAAACGCTCAAGATTACCAATGGCAACGGGTTCGCCTTTTCTGCCGACAATGCATAGTCCTTCGCACTGTACTTCCTGCGGGCACACCCGCCCACATACAGCCGGCAGGGCATTTTTGGCCCAGAGGTTGCGGATGGCTGCGGTCATGTCGCCCTGGGTAATGAGGTCAATAAAACCAGGAATATCAACGCCGACAGGGCAACAAAAGGCAAATCAGTCACTTTGACGAACCAGTATCCGGGAAAGTTCATTTTTCTGAAACTACAAAGAAACCAATTACCTCACCTGAAACTGTGGCTGCTTAATGTATGGATAAGAAAACAATTCAACCGGAGAAGATCGTTATCAAGGAATTCCGATTAATCAAGGGTCAGTTAGATAGTCCCTACGATTTTCGAATATCCGGAATAAAATCTTTTGACTTTAACGTTAACCTGGCTATTGGTGTAAATATCGATGAGAATCTGATAAAATCAGACTTTGATCTTACTGTTGCAACCGTAAGCGATGCAGAAACTACGGAAGCAAATGCATCGTATCAGATAACGTTTTTGTTCCTGGTGGATAACCTGAATGAACATGCTCAAACACAAGATGATGGTTTTGTCGATTGGAATCCGTATTTGGCAAATGCCATTGCTTCAATAACGTATTCCACTGCCAGGGGAATCCTATGGTCCAGATTTCAGGGAACCGTAATGGAAAATTTTATTCTTCCCGTAATCGATCCGAATGAACTGTTAAGAAAGAATAGTCAACCTTAGCACTTCATCCCCTCAGGTTCTAATTTTATCATATTGCTCGCTAAGACCACCCATATAGTAAAGTATTTTTAAATATTGAAGGTCGGTGGGGGACGCTCCGACCAGGGGATGTCCTGAGTTTGCAACTCATGACTTCTAAAAATATTTGTTGAACCACAGAACTCATTCATCAGCATTACGCGGCTAGTGAGTTCGAAGATTTTATCAAGATTGCAGTCCGCGTTAACAATCTTCATTCATTAACCCCGACATAAATGTCGGGGTTAATGCCATTGAATCCCTCCGGGATTCCTCCTGTGTTTCCCCAATCGTACAGATGTCATGTTAATAATGCGGAAGTTTCTATACTGATAATTATGAAAATATTTATACGTGCACTTTTAAGCTCCTGTGAAAAAAAATAGAACTGAAATTTAAAAAGCAATCGAATCCATGGAAAAAAAGAACTATCAATTAAAGAGCTCCCACGTTAACCTCATTTTTTATTGGAAAAGGACGGCGCTGAAGATGAACTAAAAATTTGTGTTACCGTAAGTGTTTTTGAGAAGGGAATCGAGGTGTAAGCAAATGGATACCTAATTATTCTCCGCATTTTTTGTGGTATTTATAGGCGAAACTATATCTAATTGCATATAGAAAGAATTTTCAAGCCTTTTTTATACGTAATTGAATATAGTATTAGTATTTTTATTATTTTTGTATGTAAATGCATATAAATATGACTGAATTATCAGACTTTGTAAAGACCAGAAGAAAGCAATTGGACCTAAATCAGGAAGAATTAGCTGAAAAGGCAGGGGTTGCGCTTACGGTTATTCGAAAGATTGAACAAGGCAAAGAAAACCTCAGTTTGTCAAAGGTCAATCAGGTACTCCACATGTTTGGTCATGTTTTAGGTCCATTAAATGAGAGCCATGCGACAAGGAATAGTTAAATACAACAACATAAAGGCAGGCCTTTTAACAGAAGAGGATAATGGAGAATATCTCTTTGTATATGATGAAATGTATGCCCAAACCTACCCGAATCAATTCATCACCTTTCAAATGCCAGTATCAATAAGACTATACAGAAGTAAAAGGCTGTTCCCTTTTTTTGATGGTCTAATTCCTGAAGGCTGGTTGCTGAATATAGCTGCTGAAAGCTGGAAAATTAACAAGAATGATCGCATGGGTCTTCTGCTGGCCTGTTGTCAAAATGCCATCGGTGCGGTAAGTGTCCACCCTGTAAATCCTGGAGCCGATGCATAAATGTCTCTATTGTTATAAGGAGTTGGATGCAAATCAGGTGGACTACCACCCAAAGTGTATGATGGCATTCTATGGGACAAAACATGCTCCGATATTACCCTATCGTTTATCAGAGATGGAAAAATTGGCGAAAGAGGCCGCAGAGCTATCGATTACTGTTCCGGGAGTTCAGCCAAAATTGTCTTTAGGGTGGATCAATACAGCATTGGAAAATGGCCATCAGGGGCGTTTGACCATCATGGATGCTTTAGAAGGGAACTATATCCTGAAGCCACAAAATGCGGATTATCCGCAGATGCCGGAAAACGAGCAACTCTCCATGAAACTGGCCGAATTATTCAAAATAGACATTGTGCCTGTAAATATGATTCGTTTACTATCTGGGGAACTTTGTTTCATTACCAAACGCATTGATCGTAACCCGGATGGATCCAAAAATCACATGATCGATTTTCTGCAAATTCTCGAACTGGCTGATAAATACAAGGGCACCATGGAATCACTAGGAAAAACCATAGGCGATTTATCCGCAAACACCTTGTTAGACAAATTGCGTTTTTTTGAATCAACGGTATTCAACTATATCATCGGGAACAACGATATGCACTTAAAAAACTATTCGATGTTTTTATCAGAAATGGGTTGGGTGCTTTCGCCTTTCTACGACTTGTTGAATGTGAAAATGATATTACCAAAGGACAAGGAAGACACAGCCTTGCTACTGGGTGGTAAAAAGGAAAACTTCAATAAAGAATACTTTGACCGTTTAGGAGAAGTCTTAAAATTAAATAACAAACAAATCAATGCTGTGTATAGAAGGCTGAAAAAATGGCTACCTGAAGCCACTCAATTGATAGACAGCTCTTTTCTTGATTCAGACAAGCAAAAAGCCTACAAGGAATTAATTGCTGAACGTGTTAAATTATTTACCACCGATAGCGCAGATTAATACAGATGGAGCTTAACGATTTGACATATAAAATCACAGGATGTGTCTCCATCAAAATATTCTTTAAAAAAATTGCCAAATGGAGAATTTTTATCTTCACACCTGCCACCTGGTCTTAGCGTCCCGCTAAGACCTAATGTTTTAAATCACCAATTTTGTAAAGTGTTTTTAAATATTGAAGGTCGGAGCGAGACGCTCCGACCAGGGGATGGCCTGAGTTTGCAACTCAGGACTTCTAAAAAAATATTTATTGAACCACAGAACTCATTCATCATGATTACGCGGCTGGTGAGTTCGAAGATTTTATCAAGATTGCAGTCCGCGTTAACAAACCTTCATTCATTAACCCCGACATTTATGTCGGGGTTAATGACATTGAATCCCTCCGGGATTCTCCACCTGGTCTTAGCGTCCCGCTAAGACCTAATGTTTTAAATCACCAATTTGTAAAGTGTTTTTAAATATTGAAGGTCGGAGCGAGACGCTCCGACCAGGGGAGCCCCCACGCTGTCCTAAGCTTGCAACTCAGGACTTCTAAAAAAATATTTATTGAACCACAGAACTCATTCATCATGATTACGCGGCTGGTGAGTTCGAAGATTTTATCAAGATTGCAGTCCGCGTTAACAAACCTTCATTCATTAACCCCGACATAAATGTCGGGGCTAATGACATTGAATCCCTCTGGGATTCCTCCTGTGTTTTCTCCTATCGTACAGATGACAAGTGGAAATGAGTCGCAACTTCTATTATCAATTGATTTCACTTTGTAAACTCAATTCTAATCAGTAAATTAGATCCATAGAGCCCATCTATTGGTCACGTTACTTGCGTGATCATGTGATGGGCTTCGTATTTAATAATGGATTTCAAACGATAGCAATTATGAAAAAGAAGGAATATCACCTGGCACTCTTGCATTTTGTATACCTACTCATCAACTCCGATGAGCACATCGATGACCGGGAGATGGCGCTCATTCTGAAAATTAAAACAGAGGAAGAAATTGATGACGCCTCTTTCCTTGAATTTTCGAGGAGTATCGCGCAGGCTAACCGTCAGGATATTTTTAACCGCGGTCTTGAGCTATTGAACAAATGTTCTGAAGAAGCAAAGCTCTGTGCTTTTGTTTACCTCTTTCAGCTCGCGGAAGCGGATAATTCAATTTCCATGAAGGAAACCAGGATGCTGATCAATGCCTTGAATGCAACCCATATTGATTTTAAGGATGTGGAATACAGCGCAAATTTGGTGAGTATAAAGAAAGGCAACAAGGCGCCTGAGAAATAACGAACTTCTAACTGGTATTTTACGGCCCCTACTGCACCCGTATCTCCCAAATTAAATATTTTCCAAACCTATAGTGGAATACAATTTCCTTGATAGCTTGTCCTTTTTTAATTTTAATTGCATGCATCGGATCTTTCCCAAGGTTTACTCTTATGTTTTCTTCGTATTCTTCAATGTCTTTCGTGTTCACTTTCTCAAGTGTTTTGGATAATTCCTTAATTAATTTAAAAATTCCTGACTTATCTTTATTAATTTCTTCACTAATGCTGTTTTGAAAAAAATATACAGAGTCAGGTGTATAGACCTCCATATCAGGGCTCAGTATTTCTTTGATTTTTGTGTTACTTTTTGATTGCAGCGTAGTGGTAAATTCTTCAAACGTTGGGATTTTACTAACGTCAACTTTCGGAAACATTTTGTCAGACTCATCAGAAATTTTAATGCTGGATAGCTTACCATCATTATTGATTTCTATTGAGTAGTTGGTTCCGTCAAACTCCCATTTTTCTCCATATTCTCCAAAGTCAACCTTTCGCGATGGCTCACCAAGAATTTTGATGACGCTTTTTTGATCTGCTCCAAGTTTCAGTCTTTTGAAGTCTGTTTGATAGTTTTTACCGGTCAGCTGTATAGACCAGATAAGTTCTAAGTTGACTGGAGAATATTCGAATACCATATAGACACTGGTGTCGGGAGTGACGAGATAAACTTCGTATTCAAAGCCATCATCATACTTGTCTCTTTTAATAGGTTCTCCAAGTTCATTTCTGACGACCTCTCTATATTGTCCAATCTGAAATCCTCTTAAGTCAACAATGAATTCATCTGCAAATAGAATCGTTGTTGGTAATAAAGTTAGAATGATAAATGCAATTAGTTTATTCATAAATACTGTAGTTCTTTGCCTGCCTATGCCGAAGCTATGTGTAGGCGGGCGAGAAAAATTTCCATATTCTTTACGAGTTCGCTCCTGGCCGCTCAATCGTTTTTGTCACACTTCGTGTCTTGCTCGCAATCCCAATATTAAATCCATAATACAAAGTAATCGTGATCTCATCCATATTTTCAGAATTTGGTATTTCTGATCTGATAATCTTATAAAAATCATCAAAATATCGGGAGTTAATATCCGATGCTTCATTTATATCATCAATTCTCACAGTGAGCTTCACCGAAGTGTACGTTCTCGTTGGCTCACTTGTACTGCTAAAAGTCGTTGTTCCAGATGTTATTTCGTTTACCGCAATAACCCCCTCTACTTGTTCGATCTTTTCCTTTGCTTGTAATAGCTGACTTAAGGGAGTCTCTGCGAATGTCTGATATAGTGCAAGGCCAACCATTAAAACACCTAAACCAAAGATGGGTATTAATTTCTTAGTGCTGCGATCATTCGCTTCGTTGATTTCAAATGACTCGACCCAATCAAAAGTAACAACACTGGCCACCAGGAGATCATGTAAACATCTGCGGGATTTATTAACGAGGATAAGATAGAAGGTCGCAAAAAGGGAAAGTATAATAAGCATTAAAATAAAAACCATTACCGTACCACCTGAAAAAATTCCAGCATTCATGATGGGAAAGAAAACGATGAAAGCTCGTAAGAATGATTTTCCCGGGGTTAGATACTCACCCTGGAGGTCGGTCACTTTTAGCCCAAGGGCCATCTTACCAATGCTTCTGCCGTTATTGATGGAACTCTGTAGAATACCGAAATACAAAATGGTAATTGAACTTCCCACTAATGTTCCATAAACACCCAGAGAAACATAGAAATCTTCCAGGAATAATCCGGAGGTAAAGCCCACTACCCCCAGGATAATAAAGTCTACGATAAGTGCTAGTAATCGTTTAAAAATTGATGGCCTGAGATTTTTTTCCATTGTATAGTTGATAACCGTTAAGCGATTGAATAATTATTCTTTGAATTTAATAGCATAATCATATTGACCTTGTCCGGTAATAATGCCGTCAAACTCAACACCTTTTTCCTGAGAAATTTTAAAAGCCTTTTTCATGGCCGCACGTATACCTTTGTCTGCATTATTGGAAGCGACGATGGTCGCATACCTAAATACAGTGTCATGCTGGTGATAAGGAGAAGAATAGAAAAAGATATACTTACCATCAAGTTGAGCAACAACCGCCAGGCCATTGTCATTCTGATTCTTCTTTGTATTGGATGACAAAACAACAAGCGCGATGAAGAGAAAAACGAGTACTCCTAAAAAATTTTTCATTGGGCTTAAATTATACTTTGATAGTTGACCAGACATATATGATTAATCGTCAAGTTTAATTCTGGTGATTTCAATCCGTTTCCCATTCTCACCGGCAACTTTAATGATGGTCTCACGAGAGGTTTCTATAAAATAGGGAACACCAGGATAATAGTAGTATTCAAATCTGTTTCGATCTTTAATATCAAATTCAGCATTGTTCATCGCTTCGACCAGGTCTTTATCTGGCAAGTTCATTTTTTTAAAGAGGTCGGTTATAAGTGCTTTCGTATCTTCCGGATCGAGGCTCATCTCTTGAATCATAACACAGAACGAATTGCTGAAATCAACACTTTCAAAATAGATTTTTGAATCACCCTTGATTGGGTCCCCGCCAAACATGTTGGGAAGCTCTTCCTGGTAGAAAATGGGCTCAGAAGCCGGATACTCAACCCCAAATGGAAAATGAAAATATTTCAGTTCTTTAAATGCAATGTTTTCAATACCCTCTTTCGAATTGAAAATTGATAGTATTGGCTTCATAATGGATTCCATCAATTCTCGTTTTTCTTTGTCTGTATATTGTTCAATAACCTCTATAAACAGTTCACTCATCATTTTAGAGATGACCTCCCAATTTTCTATGCCTAAAAATTCTCCTAATTCGTTGGTTAGATAGATAACCTCCGTTACACGATGCTTTGTGAATGTACCGGCAACACTTTCGGGTATATTAAAAAGTGACAATTCATTTTCAAAACTCCATCTGATCGTATAGCTGGTCTCCGTAGAGTCAATTACTTCAAAGTTCACAAAGTATGAGGTAGAGTCATCCTTATCCAATTTATCCTCTTTCCATTGTCTTTTGATTTTAGTGATTTGATAATTGTAGGAATCGCCAACGGACCAGTAAGAAACAAAAGGAATGTTTGTGGTGTCCTCTTGAGCTAAGCATTTCAGCGCAGCAATTAAGCAGACGATCGTTAAGGTAAAGGACTTCATTTTGATTAGATAAGCTTAAATAATTTCTCCCAACGTTTATAGTTTGAGCCAAAACTATAAAATTCCACGAATTAAATGCAAGTTATAAGGAGTTCCGGGGAAAACCTTTTTGGAGAAACTCTTCCTACAGCGCGCGCTTCACTATGACTTCCATCAGCGCATTGACGTGATTTTCGTCGTGTCCTTACTGTGCTATCAATTTTAAATTTGATTGTACAGCGGATGCTGATGCAATAAAAAAGCTTGATGCCTGAAATGGAGCTAAGTTTTGAACTATCAAAGATGGCTGCCGGGGTTGGTCTGTTTCTCCTTGGAGTTTCTTTCCTCGAGGAATCGCTGCGCAAACTAGCCGGTAGAACCTTCAAAATATTCTTAAAGCGTCAAACCACCAATAAATTGAAAGCAGTGGCGGGTGGGGCTATTGTAACCGGTGTTTTACAAAGCAGTTCTGTAGTAAACCTGATGGTGCTGGCTTTTGTTGGAGCTGGAGTGCTTACCATGCAAAATGCACTGGCCGTTATATTAGGAGCGAATATTGGCACCACGCTTACCAGTTGGATTGTGGCAACACTGGGATTCAAAATTAATATCGAGAGTTTGGCCTACCCGATAGTTGGAGTTTTTGGAATCGCTATGGTGATGCTTCCCAGGGAAAACCGGGGCTATCACTGGAGTAAATTTCTTTTTGGTTTTGGTTTACTGCGTTTGTCGGCCTCAGCTTCATGAAGAGCGGGTTTGAAATTGTTGTGGAGCATTTTGATTTCAGTAAACTCACTGACTTTCCTGTTGTTGTATTTGTATTGGTAGGTTTTATTCTTACCACCTTGATTCAGTCGAGTTCCACTACTGTGGCAATCACCCTCACTGCTCTGCATAGCGATGCCATCACGTTACTGGGAGCGATGGCGATTGTATTGGGTTCGGAGGTAGGCACAACTATTAAACTCTTGATGGCCTCAATCAATGGGATAGCCGCTAAAAAGCGGGTGGCGCTAGGTAATTTTATTTATAATGCGTTTCTGATCATCCTTGTGATTATTATACTTAAGCCCGTTAAGTATTTTATAACCGAAATTATTCAGATTGGTGACAACCTGCTGGCTCTTGTTTTTTTTCAAAGTGGTATTAATATTCTTGGCCTGCTGATTTTCTTTCCTTTCTTAAATTTATTTGGAAGGTTTCTTAACAGCCGGTTTTCAGGAAATGATGAAGGCGTAAAATTTATCAAAGCTATACCGGCAACAGAAGGAGGTGATCTTGCACTGGATGCCCTGGCAAAGGAGACGCGCAGATTATTTTTGCTGGTTATTGATTTTATAGCCCATGCATTCAGGCTTTCAGAAAGTTCAATACGAGAGGAAATAGATGCCACATACCGAAGCAAAACCTTTAACGAGAAATATGATTACCTGAAACTACTCTATGGTGAAATTCATACATACTCCATTAAGCTCGGTAAAGAATCACTGAATGCAGAGGAAAAGGAATTTTTTGAGCGGATTATTTCATCTGCCCGCAATTGCATGTTTGCTGCTAAAAGTATCAAGGACTCTTTGTTTGATATTGATCAGTTTAGAAATTCATCCAACGATACCAAATACCAGTATTACATGCATAAGCGAAATGAGGTGCAAGCTTTTTACGAACGAATTTCGCACTTGTTGCTTACCTCAGTACCGCAAAGCGCGTACGAAGAAATGGTTGATATCTATAACAAAATGCAACTGGGTTACACCAGTGATTTGAGCAACCTGTATAAGGATGGAGTATATTCAAATTTGAACGAAGTAGAAATATCAACACTGATTAATTTCAATAGGGAACTGTATAGCTCACACAAGGCCGCCGTTTGGGCATTGAAAGATTATTTACTGAATAAAGAACAGGCCAAATACTTTGCCGAATTACCAGGATTTATACGATAGACGATTATGCAGAATGATATCTCTCAAGCCAATGATGATTACAAATTTGGATTGTAGGTTGCTCATCCTTGCTACATGAAAAGCCTTATATTTGAGGGATATTACACCCAACTGGTCTTAGCGTATCGTTATGACCTTTAGTGCAATCCAATTTGAAGCGTTTGTAAATTAAAGGTCGGAGCGAGACGCTCCGACCAGGGTGAGTGAGAGTCAAATTTTTAACCTAATCATAGTATATTCGTCTCGATGAAATACATGCTGCTCGTGATCATTATCGCCTTTGCCAACCCTTGCTGGGCGCAGTCGGGAAAGCCGGCAGTGTATTACGTGGGCAATATGGGAGTCGCGATCGTAAAAAATGATTCCGTTATTCTAATTGATGCCTTGCACGATTATTACGACGTGTATTACCTGCCCTCTGATCCGGCTATTTTAAAAAAGCTTGGCGAAAGGGAAGAGCCGTTTCAAAAATTGATCGGCATTATCGCCACCCATATGCACAGCGATCATTTTGATGATACGGTCATCTCCCAAATGAGTCAAAAAACTAAAACCGCAAAAGTTATCATGGGTGCACAACCTGCTGAAAAGTTAACCGGTGTAGATCAGAAAGTATTAATTCGGGTAAACCAGACGGGCACCGTGAAACTTTCCGAACAGTTATCCATTACCCTAAAAAATATTGGTCACTCGGGCAGTCGCCATAAGTCCATTGAAAATTACCGCATTGAAATTACCTGGGGTGCCTATCGGTTTGTACATTTTGGTGACGCCATAACCGATGCAAAATCACTCGAAGGAATAGCACCGGGAGCAGATGTGGCGATTGTTCCGTATTGGTTTGTCTTTGATGCAAGAGACATACAGCTACTGGAGGCCAAACAATTCAAGAAGATCATTGCGACACACATTGATCCAGCCAGCACGGCACCGTTTGGTGCGTCCAGTATTGAAATCATTCCCTTTGCGCGCTATGGGCAGTGGTATAAGGTGAAGTAGGGTAATGTAATTTATGATTTGCGATGTGTGATATGCTGCCTTTGCTTCGTGTAGCTTATCGGCTACGCGCAGGCAGGTTCTCACCACTTCCATCAGTTTGGGTTTAGTCCGGATCTCGATTGTTACTCCGCGTTATTCAGAGGGAGGTGGTGTCATTTGGATACTCATTGCGGATTCTGGTTCCAGAGCTTATTCGGAGAAATTTCGACCGAAGAATCTCATGAGTAGGATCCTGAAGATTGGTGAGCCGGTATACAATGATGTCCTGCGTTTGCAACTCAGGACCTCTAATTTTATCATATTGCTAACGCTAAGAACTAAAGTTTTAAATCGCCGAACACTTCAATTTGTTAAGTGGTTCTAAAATTGAAGGTCGGAGCGAGACGCTCCGACCAGGCTAGGGATATACAATGGAAAATTTAATACACGTCAATGATCAACTCAGCAGCAAGGATTTATTTGACGCATTTAAACTGCAGCTGGCAAAAGATTTTGAGCAAAGTAATTTTGATTCAGCCTTTATAAAAACCCTTGCCCCTGACTACGCGCGTATTCATGAAAAAATAGTACAGGAACTTCAGCGCTCCGAGAAAAGAGCCGACTCAAACCTGATGCAGTTGCTGTATCGTATCGATATCAGTGAACCTCAATTGGCGAGGTACCTGAACAAATCCACCGATGAAAATCATCTGCATACGATAGCAGAATTAATCATTAAGCGAGTATTGCAAAAAGTAGTAATCAAGCAGTATTATAAAAAGAAGGAAAATCCTTAGCGGTCCAATCCCGAATGGTCTATCGGAAGATAGGAATTTTTTGTCTGCCTACCGCGCCTATAACATTCGCAAATGCTCGATAAGTCGGAGGTGAACCCCCCCAACTGGTCTTAGCGTCCCGCTAAGACCTAAGGCTTTAAAATCCAACACCTAACTGCTGATCTTTTTTATGTTTTTTTGAGTATTAAGTATTAAAGGTCGGAGCGGGACGCTCCGACCAGGGCAGAGTTACACCAACAACGAACAATGGAGAGCCAGCAACGGGTGACGTTCTCACCACCACCGGCAACTGGAAACCTGTAACCGGCAACCAGAAGACATCCCACTACGCACTACTAACTACGCACTACCAACTAATTTCCGGTCAATTTAAGACGATTCAGTACAAGGTTGGTGGGTTGATTTTATTTTTAAAGAAAGCCGGTTTTATTCGTATCAAAGGAATACCATTTTTAAAAATCTTATTATGACGCACAAGTTTAAATTGGTATGCAGCACATGCCATTACAATGAGATTGTTTCTGCTGGCGAAACAACCGGAGAATATTTTACATCACGCACCTATCAGTGCATGAATTGTGAGATCCTTTTTGACTGGTACACTGTAAATGAACTTACGCCAGCGGGCTTTGGGGATATTCTATTTTGCCCCAAATGTAACCGGGGGGAAATCGTTGAGTGGGATTTTGAAAAAGGAGTGTGTCCGAAGTGTTGTCAGCCAATGAAAATTGTTGCGCTGGTGGAATTTTTATAAGAATTGGTTTCCGGTTACTACAACAACTAAATTCCAACCACAGAACGCATCCATCAGCATTACACGGCTAGTGAGTTCGATGCTTTTATCAAGATTGCAGTCCGCGTTAACAAGCTTCTTTCATTAACCGCGACATAAATGTCGGGGCTAATGACATTGAATCCCTCTGAGATTCCGAGGTTTCAGGACGGAATTAGTTTTGAATTCCTCGACCTCAGAGTTACCTGAAAGGGACACTAAGGCAACCAAACCCAGACTCTTCGCTTACGCTCTGAGTGACGCCCTCACCACTTCCATCAGTTTAGGTTTAGTCCGAATGTCGATCGTTACTCCACGTCATTGAGAGGGAGGTGGTGTTTATTCGGAGACTCATTGCGAACCAACTGGTCTTAGCGTCTCGCTAAGACCTTAAAGACCTTAAGGCAACCCGATTTGTAACGATTTTGAATACTGAAAGTCGGAGCATACGCCCCCCGACCAGAGTAGGATCGAGATACCGAACTGGTCCGGTAGCGCACAGAAGTCAAAGCGCAAGAACTTTCCTCAGGAGTATCTCGGCTCCACGTCATTCAGAGGGAGGTGGTGTTTATTCGGAGACTCATTGCGAATAATGGTTTCCTGATTATTCGGAGAAATTTCGACCGAAGAATCCCAGGCTGTCCTGACTTTACAACTCATGACTGTATATTTCCTGAATTTTCAACCCCCTCAAAAACCCCAGCACCTCCACCATCGCCACGGTATCCAACTCACAATACGCAAGCAGTTGTTCCCGTTGCAGTTCCTGGGTTTCAGTGTCCTGATATTTGAGTTGGGAGTAAACCAGGCTGGCCAGTCCGCCTTCGTTGATAGGAAGCCGGTCGTAGCGCAGTTGCGGAATCAATATTGGTAAAATGGTTTTGATCGAGTAACTGCCTTTGAAGTTCGGGTGGTAGTACCACCGCTTTTGAAAAGGGATCATCAGATCTACCATGCGGTTGTTAAGGGCGAGGAGTTCGCTTTTGTATTGCGGGATGCTGTAGGCCAGTTCCTTAATACGGTTTCGCTCAAACGTCATGTTGTAACTGAGGATGGTGCCGGTGGTGCCCATGTGCTGCAGCATCTTTTCAATGAGTGGTAAGCGCGGATCGGTTTTGCCGTCGCCGAGGAAGAAGACGTGTTCAAGCGAAGCGCCTTCAGATTGCTGGATGTGTAGCGAGAACTGAAACGGAATCTGCTGAAACGGCTTTTGTCCTTCGAACTGCGGGATGCCTGGCATGATAGTTTCAAAGTCGAGGAAGTACAGCGGGTAGGTTAGGGGTGCTAAAAAATTCGTGATCGCCTCGTGGTCGATGAACACTTCACCGGATTTGTAATGTTGTAGTTGCAGCGTTGCTTTTTTGCTCAGCGCAACCTCATCGGGGATGTCGTCAAGATGCTTGTAGCCGGCTTCATATAATTTTAATGCCGGTTTGAAAGGCAGGTCAAAAACAGAATCTTCCTTTGGGATGTGTGACCAGCAGTGATCGGTGAAATCACAACCGTAGGGAGTAAAGCAATGTGCGCCGATATCCATGATGGGTTCATCGGGATGGGTGAGCACCGTTTTCAATTCGGTGATTTTGTTTTGAATAAATTCCTGTTGTTCCAAAACTTCTTCCAGCACAGATTGCATCGTGAATAATTGTTCGATGTCGAGCAGGCCACGTCGGACATACTCGCGGTTGAGGTGAACGATGGAAATGTCTTTTAGTTCTAGTCCGGCTTGCGTCAGCACATGATATTGCAGCGCCGCATCCTGCACATGCTGGACTTTCACTCCCAGGGTACTCTTCACTTCAAAGGCATACCAGAAAGTCCCTTTCTTTACCAGGATGTCCACCGCGCAAAGGACACCATCAATTTGAAACGCAGCTTCATAAATCGTTTTTTCACCGTTGGCGATCAGTGCTGCCGTTTTCTTTACCGCCAGTTGATATGAGTACGCATCCGGGGGAGGCATCCACTCCACCGCTGAACAGATGCTGAGCCAACTCACCGATGGAAGTGCCGGCATCAAAGATGAATTGCTGCTGTTCATCAAACGGATTGCGAAGCTCGCGCTTGTATTTTCCAAGATACAGGCGCTTGGGGCATTGGCAGCCCGAGACGAATGTTGATTTTGAGAGTATGTGTCGTTCCATTTTTTTTCTTTTCACCGCAAAGGCGCTAAGGCGCAAAGTTTTTTAATGTTTTAGGTTTCATTCGTTGGCTCGGATTTAAAGCTTTGTGGTCCTTTGTGTCTTCTTTGTGTTCCTCTGTGGTATAGCGATTACGATTAAAAAGCAGTACCACAAGTTTACAAGGTTTTAAGTGGCTCCGAAAAGATACCAACAAGGAGCAACGAACAACTAACAACCGAATCCAAGATAGGAACAAGAAATGACAGCCTGTGTCAGTGGGAAATCCAGCGTGTTAGGTTTTGGGAATTAGGTCTTAGGTGGCTCCGAAAGTACCTAACACCCAAACGCCAAATCCCCAATACCCAATTCATCGAACTATTCCCCTTACTTTTGAGTTACAGAGATCAAACATTAAAAAATGCCAAAGCCGAAAATCAAAATCGACGTAGTTTCAGATGTAGTGTGTCCCTGGTGTTACATCGGCAAAAGAAGACTGGAGAAAGCCATTGCAGCAGTCGCCGACCGGGTGGACATCACGCTGGAGTACCATCCTTTTGAACTCAATCCTGATATGCCGGCGGAAGGACGCAACCAAAAAGAATACCTTACACAAAAATTCGGTGGCGAAGAACGGTATCATCAACTAACCCACCATGTTACCAAAACTGCCGCGCAGGAAGGACTTCAATTTGATTATCAAAAACAGACCACTTCTCCCAATACCCGCAACGCCCACCGCCTGATCTGGGTGGCTAAAAAGTATGGTAAGCAGATCGAAATGAAAGAAGCCCTGATGAAAGCCTACTTCACAGACGGCATCGACCTGACGAAAACAGAAAACCTGGTTACCGTTGCTGCACACGTCGGACTGGATGCTGCGGAAACAGAAACGTTCCTCAATTCTTCAGAAGGTGTTGTAGACGTTACAACCGAAGAAATGCAAAATGCACAACGGGGAATCAGTGGCGTTCCTTTTTACATTATCAATAATCAGTATGGACTTTCCGGTGCCCAACCCAGCGAGGTGTTTGCAGAGGCACTGCTTGAAATTAGCGCGGAGAAAGCTTCAGCCGGTGACGCATGTGACGTGGAAACAGAGGAGAGCTGATTTTGAAAATTAATTGATTAGTGATTAGTGATTTGAGAGTAGTGAGTTGTGATTTAACCGTGCATCAAACCTACCGGCAGGCAAACAACTAACAACAAAGACCTAGCAGATTATGTAAGTAAGAACAAAGAGAGGAGATTCATCCGGATCTACAACAAATTCTACTCCACCCCAACAACAGTTACTACATCCTTTAGGTCCTATCCAAAAGACCTCCCGAGCAACAATGCTTTTTATACGTTCGTCATTTCTATTAACCAGGTGAACTGATTTTGCTTTAAGCATACAGATGGTTATATCGTGTAAAGTATTTTCTCCTACATTTTCAATAAACCCGGTTGAGAGGACAATGGTATCATTGTTTGATCTGAGATTATCAAGTTCGAGTTGGACATCATCTGATTGGTGACCGTAATATTCCAGAAACTTACGAAGGCTGTCAACGGGTAGAAATATTTTATATCCTTCCAACGGCCAAACTACCAGCTGATTTTTTATCTCATAACTTTCCAACGATATATTTTCAGTAGCGTAGGTTGTTATAGTACCCGTCTTGGTTTTTTTCCGTGAAATAGGTTTATTACCCCTCTTTATAGGCCATTTCTCAGAATTGTAATAATTCTCATGTAATTTTATTTCAATAATATTGCTTTCGGTAATCTTCACCCGCTGTGATATAAATCCAATAGAAGAGACGAACAGTTCGACCGTATCAGATGAAAACTTTAAATTAAATGCTCCATTGGCATTTGAAATGGTTCCCGTCACGGTACCTCGGATGATTATATTTACACCCGGTATGGGCAAATTCTGTTCATCTACTACTCGTCCATGTATCTCGATTTGCCCGAATGCTTTTGTATCTGCACAAAATAATAATGTGCAAAGAATCGTAAATGTCATCAAGAATGATTTTTTCATTGTCTGGTAATTAGGGTTGAGGTCATTAACAACTACATAAATTTCATTTTTTATTTGGGCCAGTAGTAGTAGTTATCCTTATTCAAATTTAAGCACGCAGATATCCGTAATCCCTTTCTTTAAATCCTTAAAGTCGCCATCATTAGAATGTGTTTCACCGATGATGCAATATCCCTGATCTTTCCAACCGGATAAAAACCAACTTTTGTCATATTCGCTTCCACCAAACGTATTTAAGGAGAGCATGGCTCCGGAGGAGGAGTTTACTTTGAGAACAAAGATATCACCATCTCCTTTTTGCAAGCCACTAAAATCACCATCGTTTGAATGCGTAGGTCCTGTGATCAGAAAGCTTCCACTTTCTAATTGCAAAATAGTAACAGGGTAGTCAGTATCACTGCCGCCATACGTTTTAAGCCATTGTTTTTCCCCTGTAGCATTTAGTTTAAGTACGAAAATATCGTCTTCACCTTTATTTAAGCCAGCAAAATCTCCATCGCCTGAGTTATTGGACCCTGTCAGGGCGTAGCCCCCGTCCTGGGTTTGGAGGATTGAGTACCCGCGATCCCAGCTGCTGCTACCAAACGTTTTAAGCCATTGTTTTTCTCCTGTACCGTTAAACTTAATAACAAACATATCCATCAATCCTTTATTCAATCCATTAAAATCACCGTCATGTGAATAGGTGCCACCTGTTAAGGCCAGCCCTCCATCGGTGGTCTGGATAATAGCATTTCCATATTCATCACCACTGCCACCAATACTTTTCACCCACTGTTTTTCACCTGAGGAGTTTAGCTTAAGAATGAAGGTATCATCTCCGCCGGCATTCAATCCGATAAAATCACCATCATTGGATAGAAATAAACCGGTAATCACATAGCCATCATCTAATGTTTGGATAATTGAATTGCCGCCTTCATTTCCGATTCCGCCAAAATTCTTTATCCATTGTTTTTCTCCCGACGAAGAAATTTTTAACACCAGGATGTCATAAAGACCAATATTTAATCCGGTAAAATCACCATCACTGGAATTGGAAGCCCCTGTTAAAATATAACCGCCATCTTGTGTCTCGACTATTGAAATGCCTTGATCCCGCTGGCTACCGCCATAAGGTTTTGGTCCACTCTTTATTTCCGGTAGCATTTAACTTGATGACAAAGATGTCGCTTTTTCCATGGTTCAATCCACTAAAATCCCCATCATTAGAGGTAGTGTACAACGGTGATGATAAAACCACCATCACTCATTTTTCTCCTCCAAATCCATAATCATATTCGCTGCCGCCAAAGGTCATAATTTAGGGGGAGGAGAAGATATCGCTTCAGTAGGTTCATTATCCTGACAGGAATTCAAAGTGATTGCTGCAACTATTAAAATTCCAATTGTATAAATCCGTTGGATACTAATTTGGTTGACTTGGATACTCTTTTTCATATGCCAGTTGGTTAAAATGTTATTCTTGAATAGTTAGTTGTCGGTGCCATTTAATGCGTATTTGAAAATTTGTAGACCAGGCTTACACCGGGTGATCCTCTTCCGGCGTTAATGCCTAAAGTGATTTGATCAAGTTTTTCCTGAGCTTTTTATGTTTTTTCTTGCTTGAGCCGATTATCAATAGCGGTATTCCGACAAGTGTACTTGTGGTTCAGATTGCAAACGTCTGCCCAACCCGTGTATTTGGTTCCTGCTCCCCAAAAAGTCGTCAACCATTAATGCAATTCCGATCCCTGCGGACACAAGCCTGGGATGAACAATGCACCACCTGTTTTGAAGTTTCCTATACTGTTCAACTTTATTCCAGTAAAACAGGCTGTCCTGTGCCATGGTGCTGAATGAAAGCAGGGCTAGGATCATGAATAGGAGTAGTGATTTTTGTTTTTTCATAACAATTGATTTGTGCAGTTAATACCTTGCTTTAATAAATGTAATGGGCTAACAGCGATCCCAAATTCGAATTACTACCGTTGTTAAAATTAAATTTTGCACTTATCAACAGATGTGAATGGACAGAGATGACAAGACTTGTGATAATTGCAATAACCCGGTCGATTAAGTTCGCTTCGGCAATCGCCAACCAGCAACCGGCCTACCAGCCGGCGGCAGCCAACTAGCACAGACGATCCACTACCTGGCATTTACTGCAATAATTCAATTCCACAATTGCAAAAAATGGAATGGTCAATTCTTTATAAAAGGTGAGATTGAGTCACTAATTAAAACCGGTTACTATGAAAAATTCAAAGTATTTCCAGAATTCACCAGTAATTGCTGCAGTAAGCAGTTTGTATTTATAATGTATAAAGGTGCCTATAAGAATATTTACAGTGCCCTGCTTATTCTTTTTCTAACTGTCCCTTCTTTTGGGCAAAGTAAAAAAGAATTCAAGGAACAGACTTTATCCGAGATCATCAGCATTATTGAAAACGCACTTGAGTTGCTGGGAAAAACGGATTCGGCAATCATGGCGGCTGGCAGTTAATGCTATCAATCAAATTGAGAATATTTGGGAGGTCAAGTCGTTTTGAAGCACCAGGTAAAAATAGTATGAATGCCTCAAATACTATCATCATTGGCACTGATAGAGCGTGGTGATAATTTCGATCAATACTGGATTGGCCTACAACATCACGTATATGCCCCATAAAAATGCCCATATTAATGAGCAATGCGGCAT
>CALOAV010000065.1:0-2616 GCA_942491425.1 uncultured Cytophagales bacterium | reverse complement strand
GAGATTCCAATACCTTGAACTCCTGGATATTTGTTCAAGATATACGATTTCTTTTTGTTCTTAACTTTCTTGAGTTTCTTGTGATTCATTGCCATCACGGTTCTCCAAAATTACGGAAAATAAGGTACAGCAAAATTCTCAATAAGCAACTGTTGATTGCAACTAATTTCCCCCACAAACAACGTTCCTAAGCATCTGCCGTACTTATCTATTCCCTGACTGATTAACGTAACTTGGTATTCCGTGCGTTCAAGCAATTGAATTAGACGATCCTTAGCTTCTATACCACGGATTTTCTCTTCACTATCACGCGTTCTCGTTTCTAGAGTATCGATTCCATAAAGACGAACACGAACCCTAATATGAATATTAAAGCCCAAATCCACGAGCGCATCAACTGTATCACCATCAATAACCCTTTCGACTACTGCCTCATATTTATACATTCTACTTACCTAGTGTGATTCGTATAGATAACCGAATTATATAGGCGATTCGTATAAATAACCGAATTACTTCAAATGTTCAATACCCCATCAACATCCAAAAATATTACTTTCATTTATCCTCCAATACCCCCGGCAGGAGTCGAACCCGCAATCTTCTGATCCGAAGTCAGACGTACTGTCCATTATACCACGGAGGCCCGTACTTTTACTCGTTTTCTAATGTCGCCGCAACATCCGGCGTTCTCTCATCTTTAGGATTTTTGTTGATAAAATCCAACCCCTCATTCAACGAATCCCCAAAACTGCCAATCTTTCCATTGTCAAATTCAACCGAAATCGTGCGACCAAATCGCTGAGTATTTTCCTCTGCAATTATGGTTCCCAATGTTCCATTTGGAATGCCTCGGGTCTGCACATTTCCGGTCTTTGCACTAACTGTCTTTATATTTTTCGTTGCTACTACTCTGTCACCAATCATTCTACCTCCCTATTCACTACCATATAATTGACGTTCCCAATACCCTAACATGTTAGGAACGGTGTCATATACCTCAATCCGAACTACAGGATTATCCCCACGGGGAATGTTAAACCAAACGTGAAACAAGGTATTCGCACTAAAATAGCATTCGTCATAAAAATCCGTATTGTAGATCGGATCATCACAAGGTTGTGTTATATAATACCTCATTTTATCGTATCTGTCAAATCCACATTCACGCAAATTCATATCCCAAGTATCGCCGGGATCAAACGTAACTGTGCAGGCTTCCCGTACACGGATACTCTCCAAACCCATACTGTCCATCGGTATTACAACCGGGGGGCAAATAACCTACATATGTTACCGCCCCCAATACTGGAGTATTTGATTGGAATTCGTTAAATATGACCGGGAAACCCGATAGGGCCAAACCACAGCGGTTCGGACCCTTCCTCCTTTCCATCAAGGTATAGCGTATAATATTCTGCCTCAACTATTGGTGCAAACGCAATCTCTACATAGTCTAGAGACTGTCCCATTACCATACCATATGAAATGTGTGCCACGTTAACCTTAATGCTATCAACCGGTCCGGGCGGCGGCAATGGAATTTCACCCCAACGTCCACTAAAATCATAAAATCCACGATAGAACTCAACCACTTCAATTGATCCATCTATCGGAAGTTGAAAAATGCTCTCACCAGGTTGATCGTTAGATGATTCAGCACCAATTACAATCGTTTCTGTGTTTCCTGAGATTCCACCATTATAAACGGAAGTTGCGACCAGCGTACCATTGACATACAATCTCAACTCATCCCCATATTTTACTGCAATTTGATTAACAGTCTAATCAACAATGGTTCCAGCCAACAACTGATAACTTTGAGTCAAATCTTGTATTCTAACCTTAATTTGGTCAGCAAAAAGAGTGACAGTAAAGTGACCACCTGTGCCATATCCATTATGATCTTTGCTGAATAATCCCTGCTCGCCGGTAAGAGAATTCGGTATAAACTCAATCCATACGGTTCCCGAATCCACTTCAAATGCGGCATCGTGTGGAACCACAACCGGAGTCGTAATCGGTGCAGGCAATTCGTAAAGTAGAGCGTACATTTCTACCAACGGTACAGTAAATCGTGCCGACTTTGTTTCGCCCGTTCTAGGTTGTGGGCTAATTCTGCGAACTGCAACCGTGAAATCGTAATCTTTATCGTTAAATTCACGATCAATTTCAAATGTTACCGTTCGGCTTGCGCCCTGCGTTCCTTCCAAAACAACCGATCCATCGGATACATCGGTAACTTGATATACAAAATCAATCGCCCATGAGGGGTCCGGGCTCGTATAGAACCACGTAGCGGTTACTGTTGATGTAGTTGCAACTGCCTGTACGGATACGTCAATATTACTAACAGTATTAACTGCGTTCGGGTCTGGATCGGGACACGCAGTCAACAGCAAAGGCAATAACAAAATACTCAGTAATAAGAATAATCGTTTCATAGAGCTCCTTCAACAAAAGAAATAGTACGCATATAAGTATACTCCCCAGTCACAAGGTTATCCCTATCTTACCTTAAGACTCAGGGGGAGCTAATCCCAGGCGCCGGTATAGTGCAATACCGATATAAAGGACCTGACCAATGGTATGATGTAGTTGTCCTTTTCTGATAAC
>CALOAV010000064.1:0-198946 GCA_942491425.1 uncultured Cytophagales bacterium | reverse complement strand
TTGTTGAAATTTATATATTTGCTCAATAAAATAATGGATAATGTGTTGGGGTATCCGAATTTCCAATTCATCAAGGAGGAAATACTAATTCCCCTCAATCTCAACCACACCTTTGGTTCTCTAAGTGAAGTAAATATAGATGATGTTATGAGTGGTTATCATGTTGTCATCGCTACGATTTAAAAACAGATGAACATGGTATGGTAGCCACAGCTGAAGACGTGAGGTACTTTCTTGCGCGCTTTGAACGATGGATCATTGTTTAAACCAGGGGAGCAGGAAATTTATTCTTCCATTTATGAGTATGAACATGGTGGCTGGGTTCCGGGATATCAGAGTTTTGCCAGCTACCACGAAGACATTGATGCAGTTGTTGTTGCGTTCTACAGCACAACCGATCCTAAACTGTACAATTGGAACTTATCAGAAATTATAAATACCCGAATTGTTAAAATACTGAGACGAGAAAAAAGATGACAATAATATGAAAACAATACTATTCATACTAACAACTTTGGCAAGTCTTGAAATTCATGCGCAGGGTCAATTACAAATGCGAGCAAGAGATTTAGGAATTCCATTTGAAGGAACGACAGGAAAGTTTAATAATATAACCGATGTCCCTGGAGTGGAAGTAGGATATAAAACATTGATCGAAGGAGAAGGAGCATTAGAAGTTGGCAAGGGTCCTATTCGAACTGGGGTAACCGTAATCCTTCCCTTTGGAAAAAAAGACGGAAGAATTCCTGCAGGAATATTTTCATTAAATGGAGATGGAGAATTAACAGGATCACATTTCATAAACGATTATGGATTCCTTCCTGGCGCAGCAATAGGAATTACCAATACCAATAGTGTTGGCATCGTTCATGATGCAATTGGTGAATGGCAATACAATAAATTTTCAGATAAGAGAATGGAAGATTTTACTTTTGGACTACCGGTTGTTGGTGAAACCTGGGATGGAGGTTTTAATGACATTTATGGTCTTCATGTCAAGAAAGAGCATGTTTTTGAAGCATTGGATAATGCTAAAGGCGGTGTGATTGAAGAGGGGAATGTTGGTGGTGGCACTGGTATGTGGCTGTATGGGTTCAAAGGCGGTACTGGAACAGCTTCCAGAATTATAACCATTGACTCGATCTCATATTCAATTGGCGTGTTAGCGCAAACAAATTTCGGAGACCGTGACGAGTTGATGGTTGCAGGAGTTCCTGTTGGAAAGGAAATTCAAGACCTCCAGCCAATTTTTAAAGATCCCAGATCGGATGGATCCCTAATTGTGATAGTAGCAACTGATGCTCCATTGTTACCAACTTATTTAAAACAAGTGGCTAAAATGGTATCACTGGGAATGGCTAGGACCGGGAGTTCAAGCGGAAATAGTTCGGGTGATATATTCCTTGCTTTTTCAACTGTTAGCCCAACCTTCAATGAAAAATATACAGAGATGAATTGGAAAGTAATTCCAAAGTGGCATTTAGATCCAATATATAAAGCGACGGTCTATGCAACTGAAGAAGCCATTATCAATGCTCTGGTAGCTGCTAAAACAATGTCTGGGGCGAATGGCAATACGATGTATGAATGTCCGGAAGACAGGCTGGTACAAATTCTAAAAAAATATAATAGGCTAAAGAAATAATTTCTATGCATATAAGTTTGAATTATTTTTGAAGGAATCAGCTAATCGTTGGCAGCGATCGTTGTTATAATTTTAAAGACTAAAAATGAAAACTTATAGCCCAATATTTATTCTACTCCCATTAATATTTTTACTCCAATGTTGCTCACCCACAATTGAAGGAGACGTTATTATTACCGATGTAAATATAGTTGATGTTAAAACGGGTGATATCCACGCGGATATGGATGTTGTCATTGTTAATAACAAAATCGTATCTATCCTTTCGCATAAAAAAAGTGCTAAATACCAGGCTGAACAGGTAATTATTGGTTCTGAAAAATTTTTGATTCCAGGGCTTTGGGACATGCACGCGCACACATCATCGGAATCCAACACAAAAAATATTCTGTTTCCACTTTTTATCGCGAATGGCGTAACGGGTATACGCGTGTTGGCTTCCGATTGCTTTGAACCCTGTTGGTCACTTGATATGAATATTACTCAATCAAGAAGTATTCAAAGAGAAGTCCAAAATGGAAGTTTAATTGGCCCAAAAACTATATTGGCGAGCACCTTCATTAATGGCGGCTTAACAGGTGAATCATCCGTCGAGGATCCAAAAACAGAAGAAGATGGAAGGGCCTTAGTCCATCTGTTAAAATCTAGAGGCGTTGACTTTATAAAAATATACGATGAGTTACAACCGGCCGCTTATCATGGTATTGCTGATGAAGCTCAGAAATTAGGCCTTGATTTTGCCGGGCATATTCCGATTGCTGTTAAAACTTCCGAAGCTTCCGAAGCCGGACAGAAAAGTATTGAGCATTGCTGTGATGGAAATCTTTTTAACGAGTGTACCGAACTAGAGGAAGAAATGCGTGAAAAAATTCTGGAATTATTCAGGACCGGTAAAGACAGTCAGCTCAACGACTTAACGCTGGAAATGATACAGGTTTTTGATTCAGTTAAGTGCCAAAAAATATATGAGCTTTTCAAAAAAAATAACACATGGTTTGTCCCCACCTTAAGACTTGTTGAAACCTATTACCCCAATGCAGCCAATTGGACAGAGAATCCAAATACCAAGTATTTACCAAAAGACGAATTCGATTATTATGTTGAAAATGAAAAAGATATGCGAAATCTTTTTGGACCGGTGCGAATGGAGATTGAAAAAAGACGCCTCAAAATTGTGAGTGATATGAATACGTCTGGTGTTGGCTTATTGGCTGGAACTGACTGTGGAGAAACAGGAATCATTCATGGCTTCAGCCTGCATGAAGAATTAGAGAGCCTTGTACATGCTGGATTATCACCTTTAGAAGCGCTTCAAACTGCTACTATTAATCCTGCCCGCTATCAAGATGCAACAGATCGTATGGGAACCATTGCTGTTGAACAAATAGCTGATCTGGTTCTTTTGAACAAAAATCCACTGGATGAAATCTCAAACACAAAAAAAATAGAGGCAGTATTTACAAATGGTCAAATTTATAATCGTTCTGTTCTGGATTCAATTTTAAATCGTGTAGAATTAAAAGCAAAAGAAACATATAACTAACAATCTTATTTACTCCTGATCAAATCCGGAAATGTTAGTTACGCAAGTTATCGTAAATCCATAGATTAAGTGCGGGGTTGGTTATTCCAACAACGGCTGAGAGAGCACAAGCGGACGCTTGCGCTAGAGGGGGTTCTACAGCACAACCGATCCTAAACTGTACAATTGGAACTTATCAGAAATTATAAATACCCGAATTGTTAAAATACTGAGACGGCAATGAAATAACCTCTGGCGCAAGCGTCCTACCTCTGGCGCACGCGTCCGCTTGTGCCTTCCCTGTATATAGCGTCTCGCTACATCACAACAGTATTAAGCTATTTTCCAGCTGTCCGGAGTTCGCAACTCCGGACTACCACATTCGTGCAAGTGCCTTCCCTAACTGGCATGGATATTGAAAAAGCAAGTCGTAAAGTATCTGTTGCGAACGAAGTCAGAAAATGCTACTTTCCATTTTAAAAGACATTAATCAACTCGAAATACTAATTACCAATGAATAACAGAAGGAAATTTATTTTACAATCGGCTACTCTTGGATTGGCTGCACTTTTACCCTTTAAATCAAAGGCTAAGGTGCCTGCGACGGTAACACCACCTCTCCCCTCGCTTAAAGGGCGGAAAGTTTTGTTTACATATGGGGGTTGGGATGGTCATGAGCCTACCAAATATGCGGAGTACCTGGCTCCCTGGATGAAAGATGAAGGTGCTGAAGTGCTCCTACATAGTACACTCGATGTCTATGCTGATAAAGCCGTCATGGATACGGTTGACCTGGTTGTTCAAATTTATACCATGTCTTCCATCACCCGGGAACAGGAAAGAGGTCTGCTTACCTGTATTAAAAATGGTGCAGGCATGGCAGGATGGCATGGCGGGATGTGTGATGCCTTCCGCAATAATACAGAGTATCAATACATGACCGGCGGACAATGGGTAGCCCATCCAGGTGGCGTGATTGATTTTGATGTACATTTTACCGATCACGAAGATGCCGTATCAAAAGGACTGGAAGACTTCTCCGTCAAAAGCGAACAATATTATATGCATGTGGATCCTAACGTAAAGGTACTGGCCACTACAAAATTCAATGGCAACATCGACCCTTGGATTGATGGGTGCGTGCTTCCGGTAGCGTGGAAAAAGACCTACGGTAAAGGACGGATTTTTTATACGTCCATGGGCCACAACCTGTCACACATTACCGACCACCCATCGGCACTCGCCTTGTTGCAGCGTGGCATCTCCTGGGCCAGTGCCAGCAAATATGAAAAGCCTGAAAAATGGGTATCACCGATGTATCCGAATTAAGCTTACCTATTTTTTAATAATTGGTATTCGGACAGCCGAAGGATATTTCTTTGAATGATGAATCGTATTGTGGGCAACAACCCCATTCGATTCATCATAATTGTTTCCACCCGTGTTCAGATTTCGATCAAACCGAGGAAAATTACTGCTCGAAACTTCAATACGAATCGAATGCCCCGCTGCAAAATAATTACTGGTCGACATCGGCGACAATGCTACTTTGTAAACCTTTCCTTTTTCCATAAACACTTCCTTCTCATAGCCTTCTCTGTATCGAACCCGCTGAATAGTTTCGTCTAAGTTATAAGCTTTTCCATCGGGGTATACGTCAATAATTTTAATGGTCACATCTGTATCTTTCACATCCGAAGATAAATACAACGTACTCTCAATAAAGCCGCTTACTTCAATTCCTTCTTTCAATGGCTCGGAATTATACACCAAAATATCGTCACGCAATTCCATCTCCGATTGATCAAAGGCTCCTCCCTGCACAGCATTGCCCGTACAGCAAACATTTCCACCATAAGAGTTCACCGGTTTCTCAGGATCATAGGTAAACGAATCGGGAGCATCTTTCGAGGGCGCTTTTACCACTAACTTTCCATCACCATTTCGTGTATTGGCCTTCCCCCCACTGGTTAGGAAAAATTCTTTTATCACTGCGTTCGCTGGTGGCCAGGTTTCAGCAGATTGCCATTGATTACTCCCCATCGTATAGTACTGCACCCGTGGTGTATTTTTCTTAAAATCGTTTTGCTCTCCCTTCAGCCATAAATCAAACCAGCCATATACCAGCGCATCATAATCCAGGCGGGCATCGCCAACACTTCGCTCTCCTACCACGGTATTTTCAGTGGCGCGCTTATACGCACAATGCAGTGTTGGCGCAATCACTAAATATTGATTGTCTGCTACTTCAGCTGCTGCTGTTTTGCGCATGTGATTAAACAACGTCAAATTTGGACTGGAGGAAACATCATACCACGAAACAAACCAGTACGCCGGCATTTCAATAGTCATGTTATCATGGTACAGTCCGCCTTTGAACCATTCCGGATCATTGGGTTTACGCACAATCATTTTGTCATATACGCCCTTTGATCCGTTTACATTTTTGATGATATCCTGAACCGGTAGATGATTCAAACCCACCGACCAATCCACACGTGGCATTTCCGGCGCCAAATCATAGAAACGTTGTACTCGCTGTAAATCTTCCTGCGAAATATCTTTCGGAAAAGTCGGTCGGAACTGATCTACCTGTGTACCATATAACCACGCCGTAAAGAGCATCTGCTGCGCTCCACCGCGATACCAGTTTCCCTGCTCATAGAAGTCTCCTACTTTGCCTACACCAGCACCAAAGCCCTGCGCCACCATAGCAGCATGTGAGGGGTGATCAAGCGCTGCCACGGCCATCTGCCACTCTGCTGTTGAAGAACAACCCAGCGTCCCGATTTTACCATTCGACCAGGGTTGCTTTGCCATCCAGGAGAAGGCATCGTAGCCATCAGTAGTAGGAGGTCCGAGGATGTCCCACTCTCCCTCTGAAAAAAATTTACCACGTTCATTCTGCACAACATACGCATATCCGCGTGAGACGGCATCCAAGGCCGATTGATAGGTACGGGTTCGCTCTTCGCCATCTCCCCAACTATTAAAATTATAGGGAGTCTTCGAAAAGATGATGGGCACTTTTTGATTTCCTTTCGGACGATAAATATCCGTGGCCAACCGCACCCCATCGCGCATGGGCATCATTACCTTTTGATCGATAATAGCAATTTCTTCTAACTTTTTTCGGATATCATCTTGCGCAGTGGCAGGTGAAACCAGTAACAGGCAAAAAATTCCAAGTAAATAGGTACAGGTTTTCATGGCTACAAATTTAATATCCAATGTAGCGCAAAGGGCAACAAACTATTACCAGATTTATGTGAACGGACTATTCTGAGTCAGTTACTCATATTTAAGTGTCTCCGCGGGGGAAGTCCAGGTGGTTTTGAGTGCCTGGTAAAGGATCGTTAAAAAAGCAATCGTCAACCCGATCATACCTGCCATCAGGAAAACACCAGGTCCCATTTCAATTCGATACTCAAATGATGCCAGCCATCCTTTCATTAAATACCAGGTAATGGGCACAGAAATCACCAGACTGATGGCCACCAGATAAACATACTCCTTCGATAACAACACCAGCAACGATTGCTCGGTGGCCCCCAATATTTTCCGAATGCTAATTTCTTTTGTTCGATTCTGCAATGACAGGGATGCGAGTCCGTAAAGTCCCAAACTTCCGATCAGAATGGCCAGGAGTGTAGCAATTGCGACAATCTTTCCAAGCGTCTTTTCACTGCTATACTGTTGATTGATAGCCTCATCAACAAAGGTAAAATCAAATTCCTCTTTTCCTGAAAGCGCCGGCCATTGCGCTTTTATCTTTTCGATGGCGGTCATTGCTTTTCCAGCCTGAAGCCGGATAAGCAATTTGGGCACTGGTGAACTTTGAATGTTAATATTCTCAACTCCTTTCAATGCAAGGTTTACATCCTGCACCATTGCCAGCGGCTCAACACGGGTGTAGAGGGATGTGTAATTAAAATCCTTCACAACACCGATAATTTCATGATCACCCAAATTTTTACCTGGAAGACGCTTGCCAATCGCTTCCTCCCAGCCGTATGCCTTTAGCAGGGATTCATTCACAATCATTCCCCTTCGTTTATCGGAAGGAATATTGGCATCGAAATTTCTCCCTGCAATAATCTCCATTCCCATCACCGGAATAAAGTCTTCATCAATGACATTTACATTCAGTTCCCGATACACATCCGCATCATCCGTGTATCCGATTTGAGTCCAGTTGCCATTTGCAAAATCATGGGAAGAGGATGCAATACCCAGCACTTCAGGATTGTTGCCAAGTTCGGCTTTCATGGTCACTGAAGTTTCAAAACCACTGTTGATGACTTCAGCAAGTCCTCTCCCACCTGAAGCCGGAATGTTCAACACCATTACCTGCTCTTTATTGAAACCCAGGTTCTTGTTTTGAAGAAAATTCAACTGCTGCTGCATGATCAGGGAACTTGAAATCAGAAAAATGGAAAAGACCAGTTGAATGGCGACTAATCCTTTTCGTAAGGTTTGTTTGTTGCTCCCGATTTTTAATCCGCCTTTTAATATCGAAATGGGTTTAAAACCCGACAGGACCAGCGCAGGATAACTTCCGGAGAAAAGTCCAATGATGACCAGCAGTGCCAGTACAACGATCACTAAGAACCCATCGAAAGGAAAAATCAATTGCTTTGCTGCAAGATCGTTGAAATAAGGCAATAACAGTATCGCCAGGAGAATCCCAAGACCCATTGAAAGTAGGGTCACCAGAACCGCTTCTCCCATGAACTGGGAAACCAACTGAACCCGCTGCGCTCCCACCACTTTTCTTATTCCAACTTCCTTTGACCGCTTCAATGACCGGCCAACGGAAAGCGTAATAAAATTGATACAGGCTACAGCCAGAATCAATACGGCGATCGCCGCCAGAATATAACTATACTTGGGGTCACTTACCGGAACATTACCTGCAGGAAAGGAAGTATCCAGGTGGATGGAAAGTAAGGGTTGTAATCCAGGTGCATAATTACTCTCTCCAAATTCCTTCTCGCCCAAAACAGTCCGAAACAAATCCGGGAATTTGTCGACCACCATTTCCGGTTGGGTTCCTTCCCGTAATAAAATATAGGTCTCGGGAGAGATATTAAACCAGGCTTCATTTAACACCTGTTCAGGAAAAAGCTTTGTGAAGTTCAAATCAGAGATCATGATATCAAACTGAATACTTGAATTGGTAGGTGAATTCTGGACTACCGCTCCTACATTAAAATCCTCATACACATTGTTGAGTTGTATGGAGATTACTTTGTTGATGGGATCCACATCGCCAAAATATTTTTGAGCCATTTTCCGGCTGATCACTATACCAGTCTGCGATTGAAGTGTCTGATCCCCACTCCCCTTCACATTGTCAAAATCAAATACTTTATAAAAATCTTTTCCGGCCACTAGAATCTGTTCCGAGAATTCCTGATCACCAATTTTCACCTGTACGCCCATCGGATTTATCCGTACCTGGTGCTCTACCTCTCCCAGATTTTCTTTTAGCGTTGGTCCCATCGGAAAGGGTGAGGTCGTGTAGAAAAACTCCTGATCCTTACCCCAATTTTCATTGACAAATACCCGATAAATCCGATCCGCCTTTTTATGAAAAGCATCAAAGGTCCATTCGTCTTTCACAAACAATAGAATGAGAATACAGCAGGCAATACCGATTGTTAGCCCAACAATATTGATCAATGAATGCGCCTTATTTCTCCAAAGCGAACGAATGGCAATTTTTAGGTAATTCTTAAACATAATGTCGGTTGTTGATGACTTGCGATGGTACCAAATTCCATAATCTGGCAGAAGAAACGAAATAGAATGGGATCATCCGTTGTGAAGATGACCTGAACTGTCAAAAAGTTGTAATGAATCAGATGTAAGTAGACCTGACCCCTCTTTTTATCGGAGATCAAAGAGGTGTCAGGTCGGAATCTTAAAATCCGGGTTATAAATCAAGCCAATTACATTTCCCCAGGGATCCCGAACCGAGGCCACCATTAATTCACCGCCCACATTGTTGGGTTGCTCATGTTCTGTTGCACCACACATAATGAAATGATCATACCGATCCTGAATATCTTCAACGCCCCAATACGAAAGTACATTGTCCGCTTGCGTTGCTGTCTTGTCTTCAGGCAACAGGCCCAGTTCGTATCCACCAATAGAAAACCCAACATAAAAGGGTTCATCAAAATACGGGGCGGTTTTAAATGCTTTTTCATACCATGTCTTGGCTTCGCCCAGGTCGGGCACTTTATAGATCGTGGTACGAAGACCGAGAATTGAATTTTTCATTCTTAAAAATAGCCAAAAAATAACTCACCCTTCTGGTATGACCTGCTTTTTTCATCACTTCAAAACTTTACCTGTCATGGTTGAAATTTACCATTTAAGGAAATCAAATTCGGCGCGTTGGGTGAGTTCGCGTTGAATCTATAATATATAATCTAAACATTAAATCATTATGAAACAGTCCTTTACTTCCCTTTTTATGGTAGCCCTTTTACTCTGTTGGTTACCCGTCGATGCTCAAATCACAACTCCACGAACTGCCAGTCCTGCGGCCAAAACCATGCAAACGATCGGAATCTCTACGGTCACAGTCAAGTATTCAAGGCCTTCCGTTCGTGAACGCGAGGTTTGGGGAAAACTTGTTCCGTACGGATGGAACAAACAGGGTTTTGGATACGGCAATGATGCGCCCTGGCGTGCTGGTGCGAACGAAAATACAGTGATCAACTTTTCACACGATGCAACCATTGGTGGAAAGAAAATAAAAGCCGGTAGCTACGGTTTATTTTATGTCATCAATGAAGACAACACAGGTGAATTAATTCTTTCAACGGATACGCAATCCTGGGGCAGCTTCTGGTATGATGCTAAAAATGATGCTGCCCGAATCCCCATCAAGATCCGTGACATTGCGCACACCGAATTACTGACGTACGATTTTATCAATCCAGATAAAACAAGTGCAGAGCTGATCTTAAGCTGGGAGAAAAAACAATTCCCGGCTAAAATAGAATTCGCTGTGGATGATATTGTGCTTGCCAATGCGGCTGAAGAGCTGAAAGGGACGACCGGTTTTGGGCCGCAAGGATATTCCAGTGCTGCACAGTATGCATTGGTAAACAATACGCAGCTTGAACAGGGAGTGAAATGGATTGACCAGGCACTAACACAAAACAGAAATTTTGCCAATCTAAACGTAAAAGCAAATCTGTTAAAGAAATCGGGGAAGAATGCTGAGGCCGATATATTGGTTAAAGAAGCAACTGATATTGCCAATGAGGGAGAGCTGAATATCTATGGATACCAGTTATTAAATCAGGGCAATCATGATAAGGCTATTGAGATCCTGACACTGAATACCCAGCGCCATCCATCCAGCGCGAATACCTGGGATAGTTTAGGTGAAGCGTACTATACAAAAGGCGATCATAAAAGTGCAATCAAATACTTCAAGAAGTCATTAAGTTTAAATCCGCCTGCTAATGTAAAGGCCAACTCGGAGAAGTATTTAAAAGAACTTGGGGTTAAGAATCTTTAAGAAAAAGACCAGATAGGTCTTCTATTTATTAGTTATCTAGGCCTGACACCTCTTTGTTTATTGGTTATCAAGAGGTGTCAGGTCTAATGGCCTAACTTGCCAGAATCTTCTCAATATCAGCAATCAGTTTGGCTGATACTGCTCTGGAATTTTTAGACTTTGTGTCGTTTAAAATAGTCAATGCCTTCTCGCTGGTAGCATACAGTCCTTCAGGATTGTGATCATATCGGTAACTTCCAAGGCACCAATCAATATCAGCCTGTAATTGAGGATCAGCATCCAATGCTTTGAGCTTATCTAAAATTTGCTCACTTACTTTTTCAATCGACACCACCGATTTCTTTTTTGCAGTTGCCGGTTTGGACTTAGCAGCCGCCTTCTTTACTGGTTTTCTTGCTGTGGTCTTTGCCATAATGTACTGTTTTTTTTATGTAATTGTAGACTTCCTGAATACAAAACTACGGACTTCAAACCCCATAAATCAATGATTTCCAGGATTATAATTCCGCAACCGTGTGAAACACAGCCGAGAGGAAGATGTGTGTGAGTTGATTGGGGCTACTTTTTAATGTATTTCCAATTTCTGACTTTTCCCTCCGTCATCCACTCAACAGCCAGCGCCAGACGTTTCGCTCGCGTTGCCTCAGTCTTGGCTTCTTCCAGCCAATCTACATAGTCCTTCTTGTTGGAATTGCTGAAGGAGTTGAACGTCTCGGCAGCCGTTTTAATTTTCGCCAGGGCTTTTTTCAGGTCCGGTGGTGCCTGAACGGCTTTTAATTTATTTATTTTTTTTGGCGGTAATTTGACCCCTTCTTCATTCAGTATGACGGCTTCCTTCAAATACGCCAGCAAGATTTTATTAGCAGGTAAATCGCTAATGTTTTTGATTTTTCCAAAGTGCCCCATCGCCGATTCGCCAAGATCAGTCATTACCATTTGTTCATCTTTCATCAGTGCTCCTTTCCAAAAACCAAAAGTGCAGTGTTGCTTAAAAGCGGCCATATAACACAGCATTCCCTTATATTCAAAATGTGGGAAGCCCCACTTGATCGTTTCTTCAACCTTCGGGCAGGCTTTATGGACCATGCTTCTTAGGTGGGTCAATACTGGTTTGGCAAAGTCATTTGCATTTGAAATGTATGTGTCGATTCGTTTACTATATGCTCCCATTTTTGATCAGGTTATCGGTAGTTGGCTGTCATTTTTCATCTATCCGACGTACTCATTTTTTTAGGTTGAAAATGGTCGGAAAAAAATTCCCGAAAGAAATTATCGAAAGTTGAAAAAATATTCTTTAACTTTTCGCACATTTTAACACTTTAAAAGCTATGGCAAAAAAAGCAAAGAAGGCAGCCGCGAAAAAATCGAAGGCTCCTAAGAAAGCAGCAAAGAAAGTTGCGAAGAAAAAAGCAGCTAAGAAAGCCGCTCCAAAAAAGGCAGCCAAGAAAAAGGCAGCGAAGAAAGCCGCTCCTAAAAAAGCAGCAAAGAAGAAAGCAGCGAAGAAGAAAGCTGCTCCAAAGAAAGCCGCGAAGAAAGCCGCTCCTAAGAAGGCAGCAAAGAAAGCCGCTCCTAAAAAAGCAAAAAAGAAAGCTTCAAAAAAGAAGGCAGCTAAGCCAGCAGCAGCACCAGCTCCTGCAGCAGCGCCTACTCTATTTGGAGATGGTTCTGGCAACTAAATCCAGGTCCTCAAAAATTAAAGGCGATGAGTTTTCATCGCCTTTTTTTTGTGCTTTCAATTTCAGAAATGCTGCATTCCGTTAGCCGGTATCTTGCCGCTAATGGGTCGGTAAAAGGAATAGATCTTTTCAAAGTCAGCTTCCTGGTTGCCGGTCACCTCAAGCGGGGCAGAGAAGATGGCGCGCTTACTTTTGTAATCTAATCCCGCCATGATAACCGGTACCTGCGCTTTGCGTGCAATGTAATAAAAACCTGTTCGCAACTTTTGCACGCGCTTACGAGTTCCTTCCGGAGAAAGTGCAATTCCGAATGCTTCCTTCGAATTAAAAATACCGGCCACCGAATCCACCATATTTGAATTCGTAAAACGATCCACCGGATAACCTCCCAGCCCACGAAATAAAAACCCAAATGGGCCTTTGAAAAGCTCTTCTTTTCCCAGAAATCTGGCCTCCAAGTTTAACGCCGATCGAAACAAGACGCCAATGATAAAATCCCATGAACTGGTATGCGGCCCGACAATCAAGACGTATTTTTTTACGTCTGACGGGAAAGGATTGGCAGCTTTCCAGCCCATGACTGATAGTATTAGCTTTGAAAAAATCCTAAACATGCTCCGCACTAATGGTTAGTCAACAATATCTGCTAAAATTAGCAGGCTTCATCTTTTAATGATTATTTTTTCAGCATAATGTAGAAAGTAATGCCCTATTTTGGCATTCCAAAAATACGCCTAATGAAGAAACTCTCCTTTTTCACACCCCGTGAGCTTCAAGCAGAAAAAGAAAAGGACTACAGAAATGTAACAGTTGTCCAGATCATTATAGTTACAATGGGGCTTACCCTCTCTGAATTTATAATTAAGGATGAGCCAACTTTTACATCCAGGTTGGTGATTACCCTGTTTAGCGCTTTTGGCGCGGTCTATGCATTCTTGTTGTGGGATATGCTGCGGAACTTTACAAGTAATACGATTCTCAAAAATACCATCTTCATAACACTGATCGTCATTTCAATTTTTGGAATACTGACCGAATTCCCTTTTTACCAGGTTATTAATTTCCCTAATCGCCAACTCAATTTATTCATCATCCATGGTTTACTGTTCCCGATTGAGGTCACCATCATCTCCTATGCACTAAATGACCTCTTTTCAGGAGGAAAACTAACACCCGATAAACTCTGGGGGGCTGCTTGTGTATTCTTAATGACAGGAATTTCGTTTGGAAGCCTTTATGACTTAATTTGCATCGTCAAGCCGGGAAGTTTTGGGATCGATATCAAACTGGGCATCCCAAATTATGCAGAAAGCGTTCGGTACAGCTTTAGTATTTTAGGTGGAGTTGAACCCGGTTTACCCAATGCATCTGCACTGATTCGTAACATCAGTGTTATTGAAGGCGTCTGGGGAACCCTTTTCGCCATGTTGATCATCGGTAAATTATTAGGACTGCCACGTGCTGAAGAAAATAAAATGTAAAACCATCAAATCAAATTATATATTATGAACAACAAAAAACTAATTCCATTTATTATTATAGCAGTAATCAGCCTGTTTGTTATTATGGGAATCTCCTCCAGTCTGTTTTATACCATTGGTGCAACCGAGCGTGCTGTAGCCTTCTACAAATTTGGTATCGGCCTTGACAAGGACCATGTTATCGGACAAGGTTTTCATATGAAAGCTCCCTGGAACGAAATCTATGTATACAAAGTAAACGAAAACTCCTCCGAGGAGAACATGGATGTACTGGACAAAAACGGACTTTCCATTCATGTTGATATTACCGTCCGCTACTTCCCGATGCCCGATAAAATAGGCTATATCCATGAGCAATTCACCGATAATTATGTAAACGTCCTGGTCATCCCGGAAGTTCGGTCTACCGTTCGCCAGGTAATGGGAAGGTATACGGCTGAAGAAATCTATTCTACAAAAAGAGCTGAAGTAGAGACGGCCATCCGTACGGAAACAGAAATGATTCTACAAAAGAACTATGTGAATGCGCCCGCTGTGCTGATCCGTTCAATTGAGCTTCCAGCACAAATTAAAAATGCCATTGAAAGTAAACTGCAGCAGGAACAGGAAGCACTTGCTTACCAGTTTCGGTTAGACAAAGAAAAAAGTGAAGCTGAGCGGAAGCGTATTGCTGCAGAGGGTGAATCGGCTGCGAACAAAATCATCAACAATAGCTTAACCAGTGAACTTCTGAAAATGCGGGGAATTGAAGCAACACTGGAGTTGGCGAAGTCACCCAATTCCAAAGTGGTCGTTATCGGTTCCGGGAAAGAGGGTATGCCGTTGATTCTGGGGAATAATTAGTTGATGGTTAATAGTTGGTAGCTGGTAGCTTGAAGACCTCGACTCAGGACTCAAGACTACCTTCTATTGACATTATTTGAAGAAATTTACAGGCAGGATTTTTTTCTCCAACAGCTACCCCGTATATTTAAAATCATTGCAAAAAACCGTGAGATATGTCGAAAACCGCTGAATTAATTATTGATGGGAAGTCTTATACCTTTCCGATTGTTGAAGGAACTGAGAAAGAATTAGCTATCGATATCAGTAGCCTCCGCGATCAAACCGGTGTCATCACGATCGACCCAGGCTATAAAAATACGGGATCCACCACCAGCGCCATCACCTATCTGGATGGTGATAACGGAATCCTCCGATACCGGGGTTATTCCATTGAAGAGCTTGCCGAGAAGTCTACCTTTTTGGAGGTTTCCTACCTGTTGATTTTTGGTACATTACCCACACAGGATGAACTGAACACATTTACCCATGACATCCGGACCCATACCCTGGTACACGAGGATATCAAAAAAATATTGGATGGCTTCCCCTCTACTTCTCACCCCATGGGTGTGCTGTCTTCCCTATTTTGTTCCCAGACCGCATTTTATCCGGAGTCTCTGGATCCAAACCGCTCTAAACAGAAGGTTTATTTAAGCATCATACGGGCCATCGCTAAAATGCCCACTTTTGCAGCCTGGTCGTACAAGAATGCCTTGGGGCATCCGGTCAATTACCCGGACAACTCGCTGGACTATTGTTCGCGGTTCTTGAAAATGATGTTTGCTTTACCCGCCGAGCAGTATGAAGCTGATCCGGTTGTAGCAGATGCATTGGATAAATTATTAATTCTGCATGCTGATCACGAACAAAACTGCTCTACCTCTACTGTGCGGATCGTTGGATCTTCCAAAGCAAGTATCTACTCATCCATTTCAGCAGGTATTAATGCGCTGTGGGGACCATTGCATGGTGGTGCTAATCAGGAGGTAATCCTGATGCTGGAGGCTATTAAAAAAGATGGCGGAGATACAGAGAAGTGGATCAATAAAGCAAAAGATAAAAACGATCCGTTCCGACTTATGGGATTTGGTCACCGCGTATACAAAAACTTTGATCCACGTGCCCGTATCATCAAGAAAGCTGCTGATGATGTTTTAACCAAACTTGGCGTAAACGATGAGGTATTGGATATCGCCATGAAACTGGAAGATGTGGCGTTGAAAGATCCGTATTTCGTTGAACGCAAGTTGTACCCGAACGTGGACTTTTACTCAGGTATTATTTACAGGGCCTTAGGAATCCCTGTGGATATGTTTACCGTCATGTTTGCTATTGGTCGCTTACCCGGTTGGATCGCACAGTGGAAAGAAATGGGTGAAAATAAGGAGCCTATCGGAAGGCCTCGTCAGATTTATACCGGAGAAGTATCCCGTCCTTTTGTAGACATAAGCAAGCGGTAATTATGGAACTTCAGGAACAATTTGATCAGGCAGCAAGTCGTTCGAAAGATTTACCGCAACGGCCAAGTAATGATGAGCTGTTGAGTCTCTATGCATTGTTTAAACAAGCAACCGATGGTGATGCAACCGGAGAGCGCCCGGGTGGATTTGATTTTAAAGCCATTGCCAAGTTTGATGCGTGGGTAGAAAAGAAAGGTCTTTCGAAAGAAGCTGCGATGAAGGCCTATGTTGATTTAGTCGATCAACTTTTTAAGCAGTACTCCTGACCCAGTGAACTGGTTTTACCAACCTGAAATTCCCACGGGTAATCATACACTTCAGGATGAAGAATTCAGACACTGTGTGAAAGTCCTTCGTAAAAAAACGGGTGATGAAATCCAATTAATTGATGGTAAAGGAAAGTATTACATTGCTATCATTGATTCAATCGAAAAACATCGGTGTACGTTTACTATAAAAAATGTTGAGGAGGAACCGCAACGCACATATACTATTCACCTTGCCGTTGCTCCAACCAAGAATCAGGATCGGCTGGAGTGGTTTGTAGAGAAGGCAATCGAATTTGGGGTTGATCAGATTTCATTTATCCAATGTGTCCATTCAGAAAGAACCACTGTTAAACAGGAGCGTATCGATCGTATCGCCGTGAGCGCAATGAAGCAGTCCGGACGCGCCACCCTTCCAGGTTTTAGTCCGCTTACTTCCTTAAAATTATTTATGGATTCAGAAGGTGCAGATCAGAAATTTATCGCACACGTTGATCAGCAAAATCAGGATCACTTATTACAAAAAGCTACTCCCGGAAAAAAATATATTGTATTGATTGGTCCGGAAGGAGATTTTTCCGAAGAAGAAATCGACCTGGCATTAACCAATGGCTTCCAAAAAATTAGCCTGGGAAATTATCGCCTGCGAACAGAGACTGCCGCGATAGCTGCATGTCAGATTCTACACCTAGTGAATGTATAGCGTTCTCCCCATTGCGGTTCTGTTTGTATTTATCGAAATACATTCGTTCTTTTAAACAAAAACAAGCATGGTATTAAACTACATCTGGTTTGGCTTCTTCATCATTGCATTTTTAGTTGCGCTTGTTAAACTTATCTTCTTTCAGGACATGGCCATCTTTCCGGCCTTACTGGATTCAACCTTTGAAATGGCCAAGCTTGGATTTGAATTGTCGTTATACCTCACCGGTGTAATGGCGCTGTGGCTGGGGCTGATGAAAATTGGGGAGAAGGGAGGAATGATCTCCATTCTATCAAAACTGGTAGGGCCATTTTTCTCGCGATTATTCCCTGAAATTCCAAGAAATCATCCTGCAACGGGTTCCATTATCATGAATTTCAGCGCCAACCTTTTAGGCCTTGACAATGCCGCCACACCGCTGGGATTAAAAGCCATGAAACAAATGCAGGAGCTCAATCCAAACCCCGAAGAAGCCTCCAATGCACAAATCATGTTTTTGGTGCTGAACACATCAGGACTTACTCTAATACCGCTGGCCATTATTCTGGATCGATCTATTTTGGGTGCTGCTAACCCCACTGATATTTTTATACCCACCTTAATCGCAACATTTTTCTCCTCCATGGGAGGATTGATTGTGATTTCGATTGTGCAGCGCATTAATCTTTTCGACAAAGTGGTATTGGCGTACATCGGTGGCTTAACCACGATTGTTGCATTGGCAATCTATTACTTTGGATCCCTTATCACAAGCAGATCTTCAGGTGCAATCCAATTTCTTTAGTTCGTTCATCATTATATCCGTAATTGTCCTTTTCTTGTCCTCGGATGGAGTAAAGTAAAATACCTCTTTACGAAACGTTTGTGGAAGGTGCAAAAGAAGGATTCGAAACCTCCATAAAAATAGTTCCATATCTGATCGGTATATTGGTTGCAATTGGAGTTTTTCGTACATCAGGCGCGCTGGATTATTTTAATGACAAGGAGTTGGATTTGCAATTGGATTGACTGGAGTAAATACCGATTTTGTTGATGCATTACCGGTTGCATATCTCAAACCACTTAGTGGTGGAGCTGCGAAGGGCATGATGGTTTCCACCATTGAAACACATGGTGTAGACTCATTTGCAGGACGACTGGCCAGCATTTTAAGAGGTTGTACAGAAACTACATTTTATATTTTAGCAGTCTACTTTGGATCCGTCAATATTCGAAAAACAAGGTATGCTGTTACAGTGGGTTTAATCGCGGATTTTATCGGAATTGTGGCCGGTATATTCGTAGCTTATCTCTTTTTTCATTAACATTGTTATTATGGACAAGAAAGCGGATATCCAAAAGACCATCTACGACAACGCTAAGAGTCATTTTCTGGGGAACTTCCCTGACTCACTACCCATTGAACAGGCGTATGTTCACATCGGTATCTATTTGGGGTGGATTATTGATTCAGATTTGTACTCAGAATATTTTGAGGATGAAGCCTCCAATCAAATCTTCCGTTTTAAACGCAGGGAGATATCCTGTACGATCTTAAGTGAAATCTGGGACGGTTATCTGGGCCACGAACTCTTCAACCGCCAGGGAAATATGTTTACCTATTATTACTACGGTGGCGGTCTTTACCGGAATGATTATGATGAGTTACTCGTCAAGAGCCTTCCCTCCCTTTACCACGTAACGGATACCTGGGAGAACTACGAAAAAATGAAAACACGCATGGATATGCGCTTTCAGGACTGGCGAAAACTAATCAGCTAATCTTTAATTATCCTTTAGAAGTTTCCCATTCTTATCGATTGTCACTTGATGTCCATCCGATAACACCATGATTACATCACCCGTATCTTCTTTATACTTTACCTCAGCGGGATTTAAATCCAATGGATACGGATTTGTCCAGGCCAACCCATCTGCGCGATACACTTTTGATAAGGTCGCTCTAAATTTATCGTCCTTCTTTACAGATGATAAATACAGAATATAAAAAATATGCTCATCCTTATCAGAGGTTACCATTGCAGCTGTTCCGGCAAAAACCGAAAGTTTGAAAAATTTTGGGTCAACTTTAATGGAAACGGAAATATCAGGAATCCGCGAGGAAGTAATTGTATGAAAATAACCTGCTACTCTAAGGGAGTCATCCATATAAGCCAGTCCGGCAGTATACCGTTCTTCTTCCAATACTAACATCTTGTATTTATCATCCTCAATGTCACTGGAAATTGGAATGACTTCTTCACCAACATGCAACCATAAAAGTTCTTTCTTATAGCGTTCTGATTCCTCACTTTTTATCCGTTGTTCCCGCTCTGCAAACTCCTTAACCGCTTTGATATAACTTTTCAACACCACGGGATTGCTGTAGGTATTTGTTACAAATTCAGAATAGTTGGCAATCAGGGCATCCAGATCCGATTCATATAATTTATTCGCAACAATATCCAGCGTATGCAAATAGCCTAGTTCTTTACTAATTTGTTCCAAATTGAGATGGACATCCAATGAATCCTTACTTTTTAGGTTCTCAATCACCGTGGAGCGATATTCCAGGTCAGCAATCTTTAAGGCGAATAAATTAAGGGGTAATGGATCCGGATCATACTGCTTCATCTTATCCGCCAGCAACTCATCAATAATTTTTGTCAATTCACTTTTGACAGAGACCGAATCTTTATTCAGTTTCTCCGCAAGTTATTGATCTCAATATCGTAGGCAATTAAATGCTCGCGCATTGGTATGATATCTCTCTCCTGATAACCTTTTCCGCAGCAGTGGCAAATTTCTTATAGTTCCATAACCGCAATTCGTCCATATAAAAATCCGTTGCGGATTTTCCATCCAGTGCAAAATCATTGATATCAACCAGTGTAAAGGTTTGATTATAGCCGGTTTTACCCAGATTGCTCATGCTGGTCTTATAATGATCAAAAGCTTTTAAACAGGAGTCAAAAACGTACCGCCAAATTTTTTAAATCTTGTATCAAAGCATCATCATCCGCGCGCAGGTAGAACTCCTTTTCTGTTGGATATTTTGACTGAATTGAGGTATATAAAGCAGTCGATTTCTTGTAAAGCGTATCTGCTAATGTGAAATAATGCTTCACCATTTTAACTTGATCAATTCGTGCTTTTAACGCATCTCGCTTCTTCTCCAGATCAAATTGAATATCCGAAAGCTTTACCCCAAACTCACCCGTTCTTAAATCTCTTCGATTATAAATTTCATAGTATTCATCATGTCGCTTGACTTCCTTCTCCGTGATGGTACTATAGGCTATGTTCAAATAAAGAATAGAAGAATCCATCATGGAGACAGCCTCATCGGTTTGCTTTAGGATATCGATTCGTGCAGATTTCTCTTCCAGAATAAGGCCCATGTACAGATAGGCACTGGGTGTGTCATCATTACTGCTGAGATACTGCTTTAAAACAGGTTCAGCAGCATCATATTGTTTGGCCCGCAGAAGGCCATAGATATCCTTATACTTAACTTTTTGCCCGAAACCAGGAACCGCTATTAAGAAAATTACAAGGAACTTGAAAAAGCCAACTTTTCTCATGTTCTAGAACTATTATCTTCCGAAATTACTTAAAATAAGAAACAATTTAACGAATAAATTACTTCTAAAATCAAAATGACAGAATTCTTTAATAACCAACGAGTTATGCGTCTGGTGAAACTCATAAAACCCTGGCTCTCAGCCATTGTAATTGTGCTGGTTCTTCGTTATACCGGGGCATTGGCAGGGATTTCCGTGCTGGCCAATGGTGCTCTGATGAAGGTTGGGGTCATGGATTACAATCCGACTGCCCCTACGCTGTCAGAGGCCTTCAATTATAACTTCAGATTAAGAGATATGAATGGCAATCTCGTCGATTTTACAGCCTATAGGGGTAAGGTCGTTGGCATTAATCTCTGGGCCACCTGGTGCGCACCATGCCGCGTGGAGATGCCTTCTATTCAAAGCTTATATACCAAAATAGAATCTGAAAATATTGAATTTGTAATCTTATCACTTGACCGGGATACAGATTTCAAAAAGGTCAAGAAGTATATCGATGCGAATAGCTTCACCTTTCCGGTTTTTACACCGTACGGATACCTGACCGAACAGCTTCAGGCGGATGTAATCCCCACCACCATTATACTCAATAAGGAAGGTCTAATCGTTAATCGTAAAACCGGTGTCACCAACTTTGATACGTCCAAATTCAGGAAATATCTGAAGGGACTCGCGGAAGAGTGAAACTATGGCAAATAAACCTGTTATGGTTTTTATTTTATTCTTAGATTTCGTTTTACAAAAACAATAAGACCATGGGAATTTGGGATCGCATTAAGAATGAATTAATTGATATTATCGAGTGGACGGACGATAGTTCGAACACCATGGTGTGGCGCTTTCCACGTCATCAAAACGAAATTAAAACAGGGGCAAAACTGACAGTACGCGAAAGTCAAGTTGCTGTATTTGTCAATGAAGGGCAAATCGCAGATGTCTTTGAACCCGGTCTTGCATACCCTATCCACGCAAAATATGCCCATCCTTACGACCCTAAAAGGATGGAAATATGGGTTTAACAGTCCTTTTAAGGTGGAGGTGTATTTTGTGAATACAAAGAACTTTACTGATCAGAAATGGGGCACCAAAAACCCGATTATGTTGCGTGACGCAGAGTTTGGTCCGATCCGGCTACGTGCTTTTGGAACCTATGCTCTTAAAAGTTATTGATGCCGGAAAATTCATCAAAGAAATAGCAGGAACTCAGGCACATTTTACAACAGAAGAGGTTACCGATCAACTTCGTAATCTGATCATCACACGTTTTACAGATGCAGTAGCTGAAAGCAAAATACCCATACTGGATCTGGCGGCCAATTATGATGAGCTCTCAACATTCATTGGCGGGAAAGTCAATCCTGAATTTGGGGAATATGGATTGGAAATCACCAAATTTCTGGTGGAGAATATCTCCCTTCCTCCTGAAGTGGAGCAAGCTCTTGACAAGCGAAGCAGCATGGGTATCGTTGGCAACTTAAACCAGTATGCTCAATTTCAGGCAGCGAATGCAATGGAAGCTGCGGCTAAAAATCCGGCTGGCGGTGGAGCCTCTGAAGGCATCGGTCTTGGTATGGGTTTCGCTATGGCTGGTCAGATGGGACAAATGTTTAACCAAAATCAGCAAAATCAAAATCAACAGGGTCCGCCTCCTGTTCCTGGCGGAGCAGTTCAATTTTTTGTCGCCGTCAATGGACAGCAGCAAGGACCGTTCACCATTGATGCCCTCCGTCAGATGGTTCAATCAGGGGCACTGAAACCTGATTCATTGTTGTGGAAACAAGGCATGGCCAATTGGCTTAAAGCTTCCGACATTACTGAAGTAAATGATTTGTTTGGTGCTGTTCCTCCACCACTACCACCTCAAGCCTAGCCGTAATTAAATGAGCGATTTTGTTGAGTCAACCCACGCGATCAGTGATGAACTCGCCTGTAATGGGTGTGGTTCATTATTAAAATTTAAACCCGGCACCACGCATTTGGTTTGTGAATATTGTGGTAGTAACAATGAAATTGCCAGTCCTGAAATTGCGGGTAAGGTTGAAGAACAAAGTCTTGAAGATTTTCTGGCCAACAATTTCGAGGAAGAAGAAAAAATTGAAGCAACTGTTGTTAAATGTAATGCCTGTGGAGCAAGTTCAACACTTGATCCAAAGATATCCTCAGACAAATGTCCGTTTTGTGATACTACACTGGTAATCAAAAATGGTGAGAGCAAAAAGCTTCACAAGCCACAATACGTATTGCCCTTTGGGATCAATGAGCAGCAAGCGTTGGGTAATTTTAAATCCTGGCTACAGAAGTTATGGTTTGCACCCAATGATCTGAAACACTATGCCGATCGATCGGATAAGCTCAATGGCATGTATCTCCCCTACTGGACTTTTGATTGTTCTACTTCTTCCACCTATACCGGACAACGGGGCGAGGATTACACGACCACCGAACGATACCAGGCAATGGAAAACGGGAGAAGTGTAACCCGGACCCGAACGGTTACTAAAACACGATGGTATCCTGCAACTGGCAATGTTTCAAACATCTTTGATGATCTTTTAATTGAAGCGACCACTTCACTTCCGCAACCCAAACTCCGTGAACTTGAACCCTGGGATTTGGATAAACTCATGCCCTACGATGACAAGTATCTTAGTGGCTTTCGCACTGAAACCTATTCCGTTGATGTGAAGTCCGGATATCAGGGTGCAAAGGGAAGAATGGAAGATGCTATTCATTATTCCGTACGCCAGGATATTGGCGGAGATCGTCAAAACATTTTTTTTGTAAACACCACGTATAAAGATCCCACATTCAAGCATGTGCTCCTGCCCGTTTGGATTAGTGCCTACCAGTTCAAAAACAAGGTATATCAATTTATGATCAATGCCCGCACAGGAGAAGTGCAAGGCGACCGTCCGTATAGTCCGGTGAAGATTGGCCTGGCGATTTTTGTTGGGTTGTTGATTGGTCTGGCGATTTATCTTTTGGCGAAATAGTGGTCAAGACATAAGTAGTAAGAATTAGAAATCTTTTGTCTAATGTCTTAAGTCTAATGTCAAGTGTCTAGTGTCTAACTTCTGCACAGATCCGCAACCCATCCAATGTCAGATACGGGTTCGTCTCCGTTACATACGCCGACAAGCTGGTAATAATGGATGACAACCCACCGGTTGCGATTACCGGAACGCTTTCGTCGTGGAGTTCCTCACGTATTTTACGGATCATATTAATGACGATACCCTCGTATCCATAAAGAATACCAGCCTGAATTGCATGAACGGTATTCTTTCCCAGTACCGAATCGGGCAATTGTAGCGGTACATCAAAAAGTTTGGCGGTATTTTGTGTAAGTGATTTGATGGCCGTTTTTAAGCCGGGTGCGATGGCCACCCCTTCTATTACTCCTGTATCCGACAAAGTTGTAAACGTAAGTGCTGTTCCGAAATCAATAACAATACAACTTCTTTTAAACTGTGTATAGGCCGCCAATGCATTGGAAACCAAATCCGAACCAATCTCATATGGATTCAATACGCCGATTGGAAGTTTCTTGTATAGCTCGGGACCCAGTATCACAGGTGTTGCATCAAATAAAGATGTGCATACCGCGACGATCCGATCGGTTAACTCTGGTACGACACTGCTCACAACAACCTGATCAATACTGTCCAGTTTCAATCCTGCCTCAAAAAAATGATCACGGATGCTTACCCCATAAAATAATTCAGGCCGAATTTTCGTAGAAGGTACTCGCCAGCAATGTTTCCATATTGTTCCATCCCAGTAGCCGATGGTGATATCTGAATTGCCAATGTCCAATGCCAGTAACATTATGCGGAAAGATTAATTAGTTCTTGCTTTATTTTATTTAACCCAACACTTCCTTTCTCCTCAATGGCGGTAAGATAAGGGATGAATCCGATGGAAGGAAGTTTGGGATCAATTACATACTTGGGTGTTTCAAACGAGACATAATCAATAAGACTTGCTGCAGGATAGACCATCAAACTGGTACCCACTACCAAAAAAACATCCGCCTGTGTACAAACTTTTGCAGCTACTTCAATCATCGGTACCATCTCGCCAAACCATACAATATTAGGACGAAGCTGTGATCCCTTTTCACATACATCCCCCCACTTCAGTTCCCAACCTTCAATTGGATAAATCAGATTCGGATGATCACTGCTGCGCGATTCAAATAAACTTCCATGTAAATGAATAACCTTTTCGGAACCCGCCTGCTCGTGAAGATTGTCGACATTCTGGGTAACCACCGTAACATCAAAATCACTTTGTAATTCCGCAAGAATTTCATGGCCACGATTGGGTCTTACTTCCAGGGCTTTCTTTCTTCGTTGATTGTAAAACTCAAGTACAAGTTTAGGATTACGATTCCATCCCTCAGGCGTGGCCACTTCATTCACATCATATCCTTCCCATAATCCATCCGCATCCCGAAAAGTAGGAATCCCGCTCTCTGCGCTGATACCTGCACCGGTGAGCACCACGAGTTTTTTCATTTTGAATTAGATATAAGATGTAAGACGTTAGACAAAAGATACTAGATACAAGACTTAATCGCCAGTTACTGGTTTCCAGTTACCTGTAACCTGTAGCAAACTAACTACTAACAACTAATAACTACAGTTACTTCGTCTTCTTCCTGGCAGCTGCACGTTTCACAGTTGCTTTCTTCACCTTGAGTTTTGTTCCGGTTTTCTTAGCCACTTTCTTCTTAGCCGTCTTCTTTTTTGCTGCTGCAGCTTTCGGCTCGGATTCCTTCGCTTTTGCAAACCTGCCAAACCTTCCTTTCTTTTCAGGGGTAGCTTCTGCTAAGGCAATGCATTCCTCCAGTGTAAGATCCTTTGGTTCCCGGTCTTTGGGAATTTTTACATTCTTCTTGCCTGCTTTGATGTAGGGTCCCCAGCGTCCGTTTAGTACTTCTATGTCCGGATTCTCATCAAATTTCTTAATCAGTTTATTGGCATCCGCAATACGTTTCTCTTTGATCAACTCAATGGCACGTTCGCCTGTGATCACATACGGATCTTCACCTTTCGGGATGGAGACGAATTTTTTATTATGCAAAACATAGGGACCAAACCGACCGATATTCACCACCACCGGAAGTTCTTCGAATTCAGCAACTTCACGTGGAAGTTTAAATAACTCCAGTGCGACTTCAAGTGTTATATTCTCAATGAACTGCCCCGGGCGCAAGCTTGCAAACTTTGGTTTCTCACCTCCATCGTCATCCGGATTTTCACCCAGTTGTACATAAGCACCAAACTTTCCAAGCTTCGCATAAATGTTCTTACCTGTTTTGGGATCAACACCCAACTCCTTCGACTTTCCGACGGAAGACCGTTCAACATCTTCTGTAGTTACTACCCGCTTATGAAAAGGCGTATAAAAATCTGTGATCATTTTACGCCAATCTAATTTTCCATTGGCAATCTCATCAAACTCCTGTTCAATTCCAGATGTGAAAGAAAAGTCTGTCACGTTTGGAAAGTGTTCGACCAGAAAATCATTCACAATCATCGCGGTGTTGGTAGGGAATAATTTATTCTTCTCCGCTCCCGTAATTTCTGTTTCTATTTTCTTGGTGATTTCATCTGCTTTTAGTTTTAATACAGTATAATTTCGCTCCACTCCCTCACGTAGTTCTTTTACTACATAACCACGCTTTTGTACCGTAGTAATTGTTGGTGCATAGGTAGATGGACGGCCAATGCCGAGTTCCTCCAATTTCTTTACAAGACTAGCTTCCGTATACCGAGCCGGGTGACGCGAGAATACCTGCTTTCCGATAATCTCATTCAAGTCTAACACTTGACCTATTGAAAGTGGCGGTAACATTTTGCTGTTTTCCTCCTCGTCTTCATCATCCGTTGATTCCATGTACACCTTCAGAAACCCCTCAAACTTAATTACCTCTCCTGATGCAGATAAAGTTCTGTCATTGGTTGATATAGTAATCGTAGCTGTTGTCTTTTCTAACTGAGCATCAGCCATTTGAGAAGCAATAGCTCTTTTCCAAATTAACTCATATAACCTTCCTGCATTTCGATCTGCCCCTGCTTCGGTAACTGCAAAATTGGTTGGCCGAATGGCTTCGTGTGCTTCCTGAGCACTTGCCGATTTGGTTTTGTACACTCTGGTTTGTACGAATTCCTTTCCGTACTCCGATTGAATCTGTTGAACGGCACCATCTACGGCCTCTTTCGATAAATTAACGGAGTCAGTACGCATATAACTAATCTTACCGGCTTCGTAAAGTTTTTGCGCAACGGTCATGGTTTGTATAACTGAGAAGCCCAATTTCCGCGAAGCTTCTTGCTGTAGCGTAGAGGTCGTAAAAGGTGCAGCAGGTGATCTTTTTAACGGTTTAGTTTGTAGGTCGGCAATCGAGTATTCGGCACCCTTACAAGATTCTAAAAAATCAGTGGCTTCTTTTTCCGTTTTAAATCGCTCAGAAAGTTCAGCGACCAAAACTTTACCACCCGGCAAATCAAAGGTGGCGTTAATTTTAAAAGTGCCAACAGGTTTAAAGTCTACGATCTCCCGCTCACGTTCCACAACCAACCGCACCGTGACTGACTGAACCCTTCCGGCTGATAGACTTGGTCCTATTTTCTTCCAAAGAATGGGAGATAACTCATATCCAACCAGGCGATCCAAAACACGTCTTGCCTGCTGTGCATTTACCAAATCGATATCAATTCCCCGTGGATTTTGAATGGCATTCAGAATTGCATTTTTGGTTATTTCGGTAAACACAATTCTTCTGGTATTCTTATCGTTAAGATCCAAAGCCTCTTTCAGATGCCAGGATATGGCTTCTCCTTCGCGGTCCTCATCACTCGCGAGGTAGACCATTTCGGCTTTCTTGGCTAATTTTTTAAGTGTAGAGATCACCTCCTTTTTATCGGGGCTGATTTCATAAGTAGGTTCAAACCCATTTTCAATGTCAATTGCACCACTTCCTTTCGGTAAATCGCGGATATGCCCCATGCTGGACGCCACCGTAAATTCCTTACCCAAATACCCTTCTATGGTCTTCGCTTTTGCGGGTGATTCAACGATTACTAAGTTTTTTGACATGATGAATAATTATACTGAAGTGCCCAAATATCATGATTTTTTTAAAAAATCAAATTTACCTTCCTAATATTGACCCTGAATTTGAACCAGAAGAACCCCAAAATCCTTACGAAATATGCCGTTGCAACTCTACCTCCTCCGTCATGCACAAAGTGCTGAAAAACAGCAAGGTCAGTCGGATATTGAGCGTGAATTGACCCCCCGTGGAATACAAGAAGCAGCGATTATCGGATCTTTTTTAAAAAAAGAAGGGATACAGCCCGAAATAATTGTGTCCAGCAGTGCAAATCGGGCAAAATCGACATCAACGATTATCGCCGATGCACTGCAAATCGATCATGATCAGGTGATGGACGAGCCCGAACTTTATGAAGCATCTCCAAGGACCATTCTATCGATCATTAATAACTTTGATGATGCCCAGCAAAGTATATTATTGGTGGCACACAATCCCTCCATTTCGTATCTGGCCGAGTATTTGTCGAAGGCAGAAATTGGTGATATGAAAACCGGTGGTATCGCGGTTATTGAATTCAATCTCTCTTCCTGGTCGCTGGTCACGGAGGGCAATGGTGATTTGGTTCGGTATACTTTTCCTGCAGAAGTGAGTAACGATTAATTAGATGATGCCCGCTGACTTTCCTGAAAACTTTGATCCGAATGGTATCGGACAGAAAGGTAAAATATTTGGTTTACCGATCGAACCACAAGATGCTAACCTGGTGTTGGTGCCGGTTCCCTGGGAAGCAACTGTATCGTACCATCCGGGAACTGCATTCGGCCCGCAAGCTATACTGGATGCTTCCCTGCAAATTGACCTTTTTCAAAATAAATCATCGGAAGCCTGGAAGTTTGGTATCAGCATGCTTCCCATCGCAAATGAATTAATAGAGGAAAGCAACAAAATAAGATCACTGGTAACCAATTTCATTGAAAGCGACCAACCGGTTGAGGAAGAGAATCCCGTCCTCAACCAAATCAATACTGCCTGTGAGAACCTGAACATTCATATCAAGTCCATTACAAAAGGGCTACTACAACAAGGTAAACGGGTAGGCCTCGTTGGCGGGGATCATAGTACACCTTTGGGTTTTCTAAAATCACTTAGTGAAATGCACGACCGATTTGGAATCCTGCACATTGATGCGCACATGGATTTACGGAAATCTTTTCAGGGGTTTACATTTTCGCACGGCTCGATTATGTTCAATGTATTGAAGCTTCCTGCTATTTCGCGTATCGTACAAGTTGGCATCCGTGATTATTGTGAAGAGGAATTCAATAATGTAAAACGTTCAATGGGAAGAGTTGCCGTTTTCTTTGATGAGGATTTAAAAGTCGCAAAATTCAATGGGACAAATTGGGATGAAATCTGCAACCGTATTATAAAAGAGTTACCCCAAAAAGTATACATCAGCTTCGACATTGATGGCCTTAATCCTTCCCTTTGCCCGAATACCGGTACGCCGGTTCCTGGCGGACTAGACTATGATCAGGCTGTGTACTTGTTGAACAAACTGATGAAGTCAGAAAAAGAAATTATTGGTTTCGATTTATCAGAAGTAGCTCCGGGAAATGTGAATGACTGGGATGGGAATGTCGGCGCCAGGGTTTTATATCAGCTATGTAATGCCATACTTAGTGGTTAGTTTTTAGTTGTTCGTTGTTCGATGGGGTTGCAGGTTTGGTGAATTAGTTGTTAGTTGTAGCTCTTAAATTGTAGGCCAGGGGTAAAAATTCCCACATACGTATATTTTTATTAACAGGCTAAGAACTAATAACGAACAACAAACAACTAAATTCAATGAGTGAATTTATCAGCAACCTCGCAAACGGTATTTATCTTCCAATAGCATTTCTACTCATCCTCGGTGGGGTTTTCTTTTTACTCTATTCACGCTTTACGCAATACAAATATTTCGGCCACGCAATCAATATTTTACGGGGCAAATACAACGATCCAAACGATCCGGGACAAATCAATCCCTATGAGGCTTTATCAACTGCGATGGCTTCAACAGTGGGGATGGGAAATATTGCCGGAGTTGCTGCCGCCATTTCCATCGGCGGACCGGGTGCTTTATTCTGGATGTGGGTAACGGCCTTTGTCGGGATGTCGACCAACTTTTTTACCAGTGCATTGGCATTGATGTACCGTGGAAAAGATTCAGAAGGGGTTATCCAGGGTGGTCCGATGTATGTGATTCGTGAAGCATTAGGAAAAAAATGGCAACCTCTTGCAATCTTATTCTCTTTGTGTGCGATGGTCGGTTGTCTACCTATCTTTCAGGCAAACCAGTTAACGCAGGTAATCGTGGATCTCGGAATTAACAAAGAAACACTAGGCACTTCTTCTTTCTTTATTGGAAGTTTTGAAGTGGGAACCGCAAAATTACTGATTGGTACCACCATTATGATCTTCGCGGGTATCGTAATTATTGGAGGTATCCAACGCATTGGTAACTGGGCAGGTAAAATGGTTCCGCTGATGATTGTTATCTATTTTGGATCAGTACTGGCTATTTTGTTCACCAACATCACTGCCTTGCCGGAAATTTTTTGGATGATTATCACGGATGCCTTTTCTGCAAGTCATTATAAGGGAGAACCGATGTTGGGTGGAGTAGTTGGCGGGCTCATCATTGCGGGTGTGAGGCGTGCTGCATTTTCCAATGAAGCGGGTGTCGGTACGGCGCCCATGGCACTCGGTGCTTCCAAAAGTAGTGAACCGATTCGTGAAGGTTTGGTATCAATGCTCAGCCCGGCGATCGATACGATTATTGTCTGTACACTCACCGCATTTGCTATTTTAGTGACGGGTGTATGGCAGACAACAGAAGCCAATGGGGTTACCCTTACTGCGAATGCATTTGAAGGTGCGTTGGGAGGAACCGGAAGATTTTTATTATTGATCTGTGGTTTCTTTTTTGCGATCACATCACTTTTCTCGTATAGCTATTATGGCAATAAAGCGATGTCGTTTATTGCCGGTGCTAAAGCCGGTAAGTATTATAATTACTTTTATTTGCTAACCATCATTTTTGGAGCAGTCGCCACGATGCAGGATATTATGAATATTATCGATATTAGTTATGCGATCATGGCGATCCCTACCATGTTATCGGGAATCATTCTGGCGCCCAGAGTAATGAAAGAAGCGAAAATATACTTTGCTAAAATTGGAAAGATGGACGCTGATATAGCGGCTAAAAAGCAGCAATCAGGAGGTTGATTTTTTTGGTCGTACGCTGGGATTGCAAAAAATAATCGCTCTGAATTTACACCTCATTGGTATTGGGTCAGGGCAGTGAGAAGTGTCGGATTCAGGTCCAATTTTGGCCCTACTGTTTATACCTCCACCTTACTGATTCCCTTCTCCGCATACCCAAACAATCCGTGTTCTTTGATGACCTCTTCTGCCCTGCGGGGTACAAATCTTTCCCAACCTGCTTCATTGTTGTGGATCATCTCCAGTACATTGTCAGAGATAATATGCAGGTTGTCGGCATCTGCATTTTGTACATCCTCCAGTTTGTTGTTATCAAGCAAATACCGGAATAGACTTTTGAGGTTATCGGGGAGTGTTTCTTCGAAATCTTTGAGTGTAAACAACTCATCCGTAGTTCCTGCTTTGATGGAAGGATAAATCAAAAGTTTAACATTCGTTCCAAACAATGAGGCAAAACATTCGAGAATTCCACCCCGGATATTTTCATATGTCTTTTCCTCAAATACCCGTTGCAATGCATAAATCCCCATGATGATTCCGATCTTTCGGCCGCGCGTAATCTTCGACAGGTAATCCACCAAACGATAATATTCAAAATAGTTGGAGATCAAAACACTTTGCCCTAATGAACACAATAAATCGGCGCGGCTAAGAAAATCATTCTCATCAAGTTTGCCATCCAGATTGAGGTCATTTAGGGTAAGTTCCGTAACCACCGTCATGTTCTTTTTATCCACTTCCGGGTCGCGCTTGAACATCCTCCTGGATGCCAGCAGCATATCCACATTTACATGGGTCACCGGCCGGAAGCGCCCTCGCAACACCAGCACATTTCTTTTGTAGAGCATCTCCGAAGGTTGCATCACTTCTCCATCCGGACCAAACATGGCTGCTTTCGTCATACCATTTTTCACCAGCTTTAATGCCATCAACCGGTTGTCAATGTGTTCAAAATCCGGACCGCTAATACGGAACATATCAATTTCAATTCTCCGGGATGAAAGTCCATCCGTTAGTGAGAGCATGATCTCTTCAGGATCGGAGAGAAACTGGCAGCCATACACCATGTTTACTCCCACAATTCCAATAGCATATTGCTGTAAGAGGGTGTCGTTATCGTGCATCTTCACATGGATGACACACTCGTTTGGTTCAGATTCGGGTCGCAATTGAAACCGGAGCCCTATCCAACCCTGCCCCTGATTGGTCTGGTTAAAATTTAACGCCTCAATTGTATCGGCCAACGAAAAGAACCGTGAAATCTTAATCCGATCGGGCAACCTTGCTGCTAACAAGGGATATTCGTGATCCAGCATTTGAATCAACCGATCTTCACATACATACCGTTCACAATGTCCATAAATCGCATCGCTGAACTTCATATCGTAAGCCGACATGGTTTTGGCTACCGTGCCGGAAGCCCCCCCTACTTTAAAAAAATTGGCGGCAATCTCCTGACCTGCTCCTATTTCTGCAAACGAACCATAAATGGTGCTGTCAAGATTAATCTGAAGCGCCTTTTCCTGGGTGGTTAATCCTTTCTTTTCCTCCATATCAACTCCAAAAATTATCAGCTACTAAGGTAGTATATCAAATGTCAATTAGTACAACAATAGATTAAGAAAAAGATTGCAAAATCTATGCTAAAATTGCTTCATATGGTTCTTCATAGTACAAACTTCCTAAACATGTTCTCCTGAACACGGCAACTCCTTCAACCCGAAGAATAGAGGTTTACAACTGTAACGGTTGATTGTGAAACTTGCTGCACGGACATTCTGATCAGCCGGAATTCGCCGGGCTTTGATAATTCCATTTAATAGACCTATTTTTCGCGCCATAAATCAATCGTATGGTAAATAGAGGTAATTTTTCCGGTCGCTTAGGTTTTATCCTGGCAGCGGCAGGATCAGCTGTCGGGTTAGGAAACATCTGGATGTTCCCCTACCAAACCGGAGAAAATGGAGGCGCTGCCTTTTTGTTAATCTATGTAGTCTTAACCTTTACCTTCTGTTTTCCGATCATGCTTGGTGAAATTGCCATTGGCCGGAATGTGGGTTCAGATGCTTATGGTTCTTATAAATCCCTTGGCGGGAAAAAGTGGGGCTACCTTGGTCTCTTTGGAATCCTTTGCGGGATCATGATCCTCTCCTTTTATAATGTTGTAGCGGGTTGGGCATTCGGCTATTTTCTGGAAATCTCTTTTGGTAACTTATTAAACGAACCCAACTACGGATCCTTCTTTACCAATTATGTCAACGATTTCTCTGACAACCTGATATTTTCCCTTTGCTTCATGTTGATCACTGCATTTATTGTGGTAAAAGGAGTACAAGCCGGTATTGAAATGGCAGCCAAAATTATGATGCCATCGTTGTTCATTCTGTTAATCGGATTGATCGGGTATAGCCTAACGCTAGACAATGCGATGGATGGTATTAAGTTTTATTTATTTCCAGATTTTTCTTCCATTAACGCCGAGACCATCTATTCAGCAATGGGTCAGGCTTTCTTCTCCCTGTCGCTGGGAATGGGAGCGCTGATTACCTATGGATCGTATGTGAGCAAACAACAAAACATTATTTCATCAGCCTTTACGATTACCATTATGGATATGTCCGTAGCATTCCTTTCGGGCTTATTAATTTTCCCGTTAGTGTTTTCTCAGGGTCAATCACCGGCAGCAGGTCCTGCTTTACTCTTTGTGGTACTCCCTGGGATATTCCAGGCAATGGGACCTGTTCTGGGCCGGGTTGTGGGTGGTGGGTTCTTCCTGTTGATTTGCTTTGCAGCATTAACCTCAACAATTTCTTTACTGGAAGTTCCGGTTGCCTACCTTGTCGATCAAAAGAAGTGGCCAAGAAAAACAGCAGCGTGGATTTTGGCTGGAATCATATTTATTGTTGGCTTGCCGAGCATGCTTTCTCAAGGTGCTGTAGAAATGTTTTCATCCATACCTTTTTACCAGGGTAAAGATGCGCTGACTTTTGTAAGTGAAGTCTTTTCCGACATCAGTCTGCCATTGGGCGGTTGTTTAATGGCAATCTTTATTTCCAGGCGATGGTCTGCAGCAAAAATGAGTGAGGAACTTTCGATTGGAAATCCTGATTACCATGGTTCCTTTCTGGAAAAGTATTTAAACTTCGCAATCCGCTACCTGATCCCGGTAATTCTGGGAATATTCTCTGTCCTGATCATCATTGATAAGTTTATCGGGTTGAGTGTACTTTTTGGTGACTAGACAAAAGACTCGAGACAAAAGATTTAAGACATTAGACATTATCTAATTGGCTAATTCACTAATTTTCTAATTCGCTAATTAACTTTCCTGCATTCAATTTTCCAGAAGGGATAAACGATGGTTTCATCCTTTTTTATCCACTCCCCGACCCATTTAAAGGATTTTGGCGTTATCTCATAAAACGTTAGTCGTGAAAAGCCTTCCATTCCGTTAGGTGCTGCCTGGGGCATTTTTAAAATTATTTTTCCCTCTTCCATATTCCCTTCCCAGGCAGAGAGTCGGGGTGTCGCTGTTGCCGATGTATAATAGTGCACATACCAGCGACTACTATCGGCATTGTACTGACGAATGCTACCGGAGTGTTTTCCATCACTTTTCAGAGTTTCATCCTGAACGGCCATACCATCCATAATATATCTGAATTTCCATTGCATCGATACCGGATCGTTCCAGGTACCATCCGGATTGCGATTCGAAGATGAGCATTCACTTACTCCTATCATGGAAGTAAAGTCTTTAGTTTGTTGCGGAGCTTTTGGATTTACTTTCCCATAAGGATTTGCTGCTGAAGGTTCATTCGAATAACCATTGGGTGGTTGAGCAAAAGCTGAAGAAATAAAAGTGAAAAATAAGACAGGAAATAAAACTCGCATGAGATTGTCGTTTAGGTTATACAGTCATTTAAATCTGCAGCAATCTCAACCTAAATCCATCACCCATAGTTGGGTAATTATACACTAATAACTAACAACTATTATTCTACTTCTTCATGAATTTCTCTTTCGCAACACGCACCATATCTTCCCAATCATCAGGTGGTGGAGGTGTTCCGCGATCGAATTCTTTGAGCAACCATTTCACCATTTGCTTTTTCATACCGAATTTTTCAACAACATCCTCGCAAAATTCTATCTCATTGTCATCTACCCGTCCATCAGCATAAACCATTAATACCAGGTCATACAGAAGATTCATCCGGTCGGAATGATTATCCGGGATATTCACTTCAAATTTCTTTTTGCTGTCGATCAGTGATTGTACCTGCCGCTCCTTTAGTCCATACCGATCCCCGATCTTGAAAAGTAATTTTGTTTCCTCTTCATGCAGGTGACCATCTGCCTTGGCCAGTGCCAACAGATTTTTAATGTGATTTTTTTTGTAGGAAAGGTATTGATGCTCAAAAAAACCGATCATGATAAATGCTTAAAGTGATTCTTAAAGCTACATAACAATAAGGGCAAAATCTACGTTCGAGTGGGGAAAAATAAATACAGAGCAACCCTGATAATCCATCATCATTGCGTGATTTGTAAATTTTATTTGCAGCTTTAACCGAAGGCTAATGTTAAATGAGTTCCAGTGCGCAATAATTACCTTTTCGATTATGAACCGGCGATTTAAACAGCACGTTAATGATATTAATCAACCCAATCCCCAACAAAAATGTTGGTATCCCGGGTGCCTCCATTATTCCGATTGGATGAGAATACAATTTTTTTGCCATCTGGTGAGAACATCGGAAATGAATCAAATACCCCATCATACGTAATCTGTTCCAATCCGGATCCATCTTCGTTAATCATAAACAAATTGAACTGAAACCCACGACTCCCATGATGGTTCGAGGAAAAGATAATCTTCTTTCCGGATGGATGATAAAACGGCGCCCAATTCGCTTTTCCTAAACTTGTGATTTGTTTTAGATCTGAACCATCAACATTACAGGTATACAACTCCATTGCTGTTGGTGCCACCAATCCTTGTTTTAATAAATCAGTGTATTCCTTCTTTTCTTCATCGGTTTGTGGCCGCGATGCACGGAATACCAATTTCTTTCCATCAGGAGAAAAGAACGCGCCGCCATCATACCCCAGGTCAAATGTTATTTGTTTAACATTTGTACCATCAATGTCCATTGTATACAGGTCCAAATCGCCATTACGGGTAGAGGTAAATACAATTTTATCACCTTGTGCTGAAACGGTTGCTTCGGCATCGTAACCCGGTGTATCGGTTATTTGCTTCATGACCTTGCCCGATAAATCCGCAATAAAAATGTCATACGAATCATAAATTGGCCATAAATATTTACCCCCCGGAACACGTTCCGGTTCAGCAGGACAATCTTTTCCTCCCAGGTGGGTAGATCCATAAATAATAGTGGTATCACCCGGCATGAAATACGAACAGGTTGTGCGGCCCATTCCGGTACTCGCCATTGTTGGTTTTTCATCTTGAAGATTTCCATCCTCTACAGACGTAGTGAAAATCTGATCGCAACCGAGTCCCCAGGCCTTGTTGTTCGATTGAAAAACCAGTTTTGTATTGTCAAAACTCCAGTATGCTTCTGCATTGTCTCCCCCAAATGAAATCTGGCGCAGATTTTTTAGATGGGTTTCCTCGGGATAGCGAAGTGTATCCGCAATAGCGGAAGAAGCATCTTCATTTGAATCGGATTCGGTCACTGGACGCTGGCCACAACCAATGAAAAGCAATAATGACAGAAAGAAAAAACAAGTACGGATAAACATGGACGTTAAATTTGGCGCGAAGATATTAAACATGGCGGGATTACAATCCTGATAAGAATCATAATTGTAACGCAATTCAATAAAAATTGTTAAGCTGCTTTTTCCTCTTCTTTCAAAACACGCCGAATGATCTTTCCAACATTCGATTTGGGTAACTCATCCCGAAACACAATTTCTTTGGGAATCTTATATTTTGTGAGTCCTTCATGGCAATAATCCAGTACTTCCTGTACGGTCAGGCTTTGATCACGTTTCACAATAAATACTTTAATCACTTCGCCTGATTTCTCATGCGGGATGCCAATAGCTGCTACTTCCAGTACTTTTGGATGACCCGCAATAAAGTTTTCAATCTCGTTAGGAAACACATTAAAACCGGAAACTTTAATCATATCTTTCTTACGGTCCACGATTTTGAAAAACCCGTCTTCGTTCATGAAACCGATATCACCAGTTTTAAACCACCTGCCTTCATAGAACACATCGGAATTATCTTTTTGCCAGTATCCACTCATCACCTGTGGCCCTCGAGCACAAATTTCGCCGGTTTCTCCCATTGGCAGCTGATTTCCTTCATCATCAAAAATGGCAACTTCCGTACTGGGCATCGGTAATCCGATAAAACCTGTACGGTGCGTACCGTCCAGCGGATTGCAACATAAGACGGGTGAGGTTTCACTGAGTCCATACCCCTCGACCAGCGGCGTTTTTGTTACCTCCATCCACAGTTTAACCACAGCATCCTGAACAGCCATTCCTCCGCCTACAGCTCCTTTTAATGAGGAGAAATCAAGTTTCCTGAAATCATCATTGTGGAGCATTCCGTTAAATAAAGTATTGACACCTGTGATGATTGTAAACTTATGCTTGCTCATTTCCTTTACAAATCCTTTCATATCGCGCGGATTGGTAATCAGGATGTTTTTTGCACCAACATGAAACATCAGCATGCCATTCACGGTTAGGGCGAAAATGTGATACATGGGCAATGCGGTGATCATGATATCTTGCTGGTGCTCGCTTAAGAATGGAATGAACCATTTCTCGATCATCGAATTATGAGCTACAATATTCCCGTGGGACAATTGAGCTCCCTTAGAAATTCCGGTCGTCCCACCTGTATACTGAAGTACTGCTGGGTCATCATTGGTGACAGTTGGTTTTATATATTCCATAGTCTTTCCCCGTTCCAGCACCTCATTAAAATTTAATGAACCGGGAAGGTGAAATTTCGGGACCATCTTTTTGATGTATTTAACTACAAAATTGATGATCGCTCCCTTTAATCCACCGTGTTGATCACCCAACTGGGTAACGATTACATGCTTAATAGCTGTATGGCCTACAATCTCCTGCAGGTTGCTGGCAAAATTGGCTACAATTACAATGGCTTTGGCTCCCGAGTCCTTAAACTGATGTTCCATCTCCCGGGGTGTATACAACGGATTGGTATTCACAGCCACCAGTCCCGCGCGCAAGGAGCCGATAAATGCAATCGGAAATTGAAGGAGGTTGGGCATCTGTATAGCAATGCGATCTCCCTTCTTGAGCCCGAGGCCTTCCTGCAGAAAAGCAGCAAAATCCTTAGATAATTCATCCAGTTCTCCATAGGTCATTTGGGCGCCCATGTTTTCAAATGCTACCAAATCTTTGTGTTTTCTAAATGAATCCTCAAATAATTCAAGGAGTGACGGGTAATCGTATAAGTTGATTTCTGCAGGAATACCTTTCGGATAGTTCTTTAGCCAGGGAAAATCGTTCATTATGGTCTATGTAATCGTTTGCATGCCAATTACGAACATTTTGGACTGATTTACAACGGTGGGATGGCGCATAAAAAGCAAAAGTCCGGGGGGTTCCCGGACTTTTACTCAAACTAACAATTACAAGAAAAGCTGTAGAGGAAGGATTCGAACCTCCACGGAGAAGTTAGGTCGCCAAAGGCTGGACTTTATCCTTGTTTCTCCACCCCCGAGACAGGAGGGCATGTCTGCCAATTTCAACACCCTACAGTGTATAATTTGATTCCGTCTGATTCAAATTCTTTAACAAAAGAAGTGCATTTCATTCATATTGACAATAAAACATCTAAATTATTATATCATTTTCAATATTTTATCATATTTTTGAATCATTCTTAAAAACCACATATTCATATGGCTGATAATTATAAAGTTGATAATGTTGACCTCAAAATTCTGGAGATTCTAATGCAAGACGCCAAAAAACCTTATACGGAAGTCGCAAAAAGGGTTTTTGTATCAGGTGGAACGGTGCATGTGCGCATGAATAAGATGGAAGAAGCAGGTATTGTCGAAAAAAACACACTAAAGGTTAATTATGCCAAGCTAGGCTATGATATCACAGCCTTTATTGGGGTTTTTTTACAGAAAAGTGACCTCTATGAATTTGTTCTGGGGCAGTTAAAAGAAATACCAGAAGTTACGAATGTCCATTATACAACTGGAAATTACAGCATGTTCATTCGGGTCCACTGTAAAGATACAAGCCATTTAAAGGAAGTGCTTCACGACAAAATCCAGAAGGTAGAAGGAATAGAGCGAACAGATACCATGATATCCCTGGAAGAAAGTATGGACCGGAGCCTAAACCTCAGCCAGTAAAATCACCCATTTTGTTACCAGATATTGGGCTTTCGAACTATTGTGTTGTATTTTTGTTGATTAGAGTGTTACAATTTAAATTTAGTCTAAATAGACTACCATGAGTAAGGATATCATCCAGGAATTTACATCAAAAGAGTACGAACATGGCTGGGAAACGGCATTTGAGACCGATTCAGCACCAAAGGGTCTGAATGAGGATATTATCCGGTTTATCTCGGCCAAAAAGAATGAGCCTGAATGGTTATTAACATGGAGATTAAAGGCGTATGCTCAATGGACGAACATGAAAGAACCAAAATGGTCGAATGTTCACTACCCGCCCATCAACTATCAGGATATCATCTACTACTCTGCACCAAAGCAAAAAGAAAAACCAAAGAGTCTGGAAGATATAGACCCCGAGCTATTAAAAACTTTTGAAAAATTAGGCATTTCGTTAACGGAGCAAAAGCGGCTGACAGGAATAGCGGTTGATGCCGTTATCGATAGTGTTTCAGTTGCTACCACCTTCAAAGAAAAACTGGGTGAACTCGGTATTATTTTCTGTTCCTTTAGTGAGGCTGTTCAGGAGCATCCTGAACTGGTCAAAAAATATTTAGGATCAGTTGTTCCGGTTAGTGATAATTATTTCTCTGCATTAAATTCGGCGGTATTTACAGATGGTTCATTCTGTTATATCCCAAAAGGGGTTCGTTGCCCTATGGAGTTATCCACCTATTTCCGTATTAACGCAGCCAATACCGGTCAGTTTGAAAGAACACTGATCATTGCAGAAGAAGGATCCTACGTTAGCTACCTGGAGGGTTGTACAGCACCCCAACGTGACGAAAACCAATTGCACGCTGCTGTGGTGGAAATCTTCGCCATGAAAGATGCGAATGTTAAATACTCTACGGTGCAGAACTGGTATCCTGGCGACAAGAATGGTAAAGGTGGAATCTACAACTTTGTTACCAAGCGCGGCTTATGTGAAGGGCAGCGTTCTAAAATATCCTGGACACAGGTAGAAACCGGATCGGCTATTACCTGGAAATATCCATCCTGTATTTTAAAAGGTGATGATTCGGTCGGTGAATTTTATTCCGTTGCAGTCACGAATAATTACCAGCAAGCGGATACAGGAACCAAGATGATTCACATTGGAAAAAACACGCGATCCAGAATTGTTTCAAAAGGAATTTCAGCCGGCAAATCTCAGAATAGTTATCGCGGGCAGGTGCACATCATGAAACGTGCCACCAACTCACGCAATTATTCACAATGTGATTCGCTGTTGATGGGTGATCAGTGTGGAGCACATACCTTCCCCTACATCGATGTTGAAAATCAATCTTCCAAGATTGAACATGAGGCGACCACTTCAAAGATCGGAGAAGATCAGATCTTCTATTGTTTACAACGCGGCATTGATGAAGAATCAGCAGTAGCCTTGATTGTTAACGGATATGCTAAAGAAGTATTGAATCAATTGCCAATGGAGTTTGCTGTGGAGGCACAAAAACTATTGGCCTTGACACTGGAGGGAAGTGTCGGATAGGGCCGGGATTTTAGGATTAAGGGATTATGGATTATAGGAGTATGGGATAGATGCCCCACTAAAAAATAACAACTAACAACAAATTTAAGGAATGCTGTCGATTAAGAATTTAGGAGCGAAGATTGAAGATAATCAAATATTAAATGGGATTAACCTGGAGGTGAAGGCCGGAGAAGTTCATGCCATCATGGGACCGAATGGATCAGGTAAGAGTACCCTGGCATCCGTATTGGCGGGGCGTGAAGATTACGAAATCACTTCCGGTGAAGTGATGTTTCGGGACACCGACTTACTTGAATTATCACCTGAGGATCGTGCCCGGGAAGGGATCTTTCTTGCATTTCAATATCCGGTAGAAATCCCGGGGGTTAGTACGATTAATTTCATGAAGACCGCTGTTAATCAAATCAGAAAATACCGCGGTATGGAGGCGCTGGATGCAGTGTCCTTTCTTGGGTTGATGAAGGAGAAAATGAAGTTAGTGGATATCGATCAATCACTTCTGAACCGGGCATTGAATGAAGGGTTTTCTGGAGGCGAAAAGAAACGAAATGAGATTTTTCAGATGGCGATGCTAGAACCAAAGCTTGCGATCCTTGATGAAACAGATTCCGGATTAGACATTGATGCATTGCGCATTGTCGCCCATGGTGTCAATAAGCTTCGATCAAAAGACAATGCTACAATTGTTGTAACACACTATCAGCGATTGCTTGATTATATCGTACCCGACTTTGTACATGTTTTATACAAAGGCAGGATTGTAAAATCAGGAACGAAGGAATTAGCGTTGGAGCTTGAGGCAAAAGGATATGATTGGATTAAAGACGAAGTAGAAATAGCATGAGTGTAGCCAAAACAAAATCAACTCCGTCCGATGCGCTCCTCTCCTATCTTCAAAACAATCTGCATTCATTTATAGGTGTTAATGAACTTCGCGAAGCAGCCCTTGAAAGCTTTTCAAAACATGGTCTACCCACCAGTAAGGATGAAGATTTCAGGAAGACACCCCTTGCAAAAGCAATTGAAGGGTTCACATTTGCGAGTGCTGAGTCGAAAGCAGTCGAGGCAGCAATGTTTAGCATTTCTGACCTGGAGGGGTATCCGGTGGTTTTCAGAAATGGCAATTTTGTAAGGGAACAATCTTCATTGCCCGATCAGGTTGTGGTGTTGCCGATGCAGACTGCCCTGCAATCCAATGGCGAACTAATTGCGAAACATTTAGGGAAGTACGCAGCGTATGAGAAGGACGGTTTAATAGCGTTCAATACCGCAGGCTGGAAAAATGGAATGTTCGTTTATGTGCCGCAAAATGTGGTGCTAGAGAAACCCATTTTTCTTTATAACGTAATTTCTGATTCTTCCATTCACCTGAATCGGAATTTACTGATTGTTGAAAAGCATTCTGAAATAACGGTCATTGAAAAAACGTTTAGCGTAGACGGAGGTTTCTTTAATTCCGTTACAGAGGGTATCGTGGATGAAAATTCAGGATTGAATTATTACATAATCCAAAATAACGAAGGCAACCATGTTGAATTCAATCATAAACAATTTGTACAAAAGAATTCAAGCCGGGTCAATACGTTTACCTTTACGCTGGGCGGAAAACTGGTACGGAATAATTTAAACCTCATCCTGGATGGAGCGAATTGTGATTCACATATGAATGGCGTATATCTGTTAAAGGGGGATTCCATTTGTGACAACCATACTATCGCCGATCATACCCAGCCGCATTCACAAAGTAATGAGCTCTATAAAGGGGCCCTGGAAGGAAAATCAAAAGCGATTTTTAACGGGCGGATTTATGTACGGCCACAAGCACAGAAAACAAACGCCTTTCAAAGTAACCGGAACATATTGTTATCCGAGGAGGCTACCATCCACACCAAACCCCAATTGGAAATTTGGGCCGATGATGTAAAGTGTTCTCATGGTTGTACTTCCGGTCAACTGGATGAGGAGGCACTGTTTTACCTGCGTACCCGTGGACTTGGAAAAGATACAGCAAAGGCTATGTTATTGTATGCCTTTATCGGGGAAGTTATTGACCGCATTAAAATTCCGGCGTTACGTAACTATGTTGATCAGCTTGCAAGCGACCGGCTACATACAAATTTTTAGTCATGACTACAGCAAAAACAATGGCACCATTCGATGTGGAGCGAATACGGGAATCGTTTCCTATTCTGCACCAGCAGGTAAATGGTAAAGACCTTGTTTATTTTGACAATGCAGCGACTTCACAAAAACCGATGCGGGTTATTGAGGCATTAACCGCGTATTATACCGGCTATAATGCAAACATTCATCGTGGGATTCACACTTTGGCGGAAAAAGCAACGAAAGCGTATGAGGATAGCAGGATCCTGGCACGTGAATTCGTTAACGCGAATGCCAATGAAGAAATCATCTTCGTTCGGGGTGTTTCAGAAGCCATCAACCTGGTTGCCCAATCATATGGAAAAGCATTTTTGAAAGCGGGTGATGAAATTATTATTTCGGGTCTTGAGCATCACTCCAATATCGTTCCCTGGCAGTTTGTTTGCGACGAAACCGGAGCAATCCTGAAAGTGATTGAGGTTACATCCTCAGGAGAATTGGACCTGGCCTCTTACCAACGTCTGCTTACTTCAAATACCAAACTGGTAGCGGTGAACCACGCCTCCAACAGTCTTGGGACCATTAATCCCATTAAAGAAATTATTGACAAGGCTCATGCGGTTGGTGCGGTTGTACTGATTGACGGGGCTCAGGCCGGTGCCCATCTGGATATTGATGTTCAGGAACTGGATTGCGATTTTTATTGTCTGTCATCGCATAAAATGTATGGCCCTACCGGAACGGGTATCCTGTATGGAAAGAAGGCCTTGCTTGAAAAGATGAATCCCTATCAGGGCGGTGGCGAAATGATCGCGAATGTTACCTTTGAAAAAACGACCTATAACGATCTCCCATACAAATTTGAAGCCGGTACACCCAATATTGCTGATGTAATTGCCTTTGGAGAAGCTATCCGCTTCATCAACGAATTGGGCAAGGCTCAAATAAGGAAACATGAGGATGAATTGCTTGTCTATGCTACCCGTAAAGTTGGAGCACTACCAGGTGTTCGGCTTATCGGTACCGCCAAAAACAAAGTAGGCGTGCTTTCCTTTCTAATTGAAGGCATCCATCCTTTTGATATTGGACAAATGTTGGATGCACGCGGAATTGCAGTGCGAACCGGGCACCATTGTACACAACCACTGATGGATCATTTTAATATTGAGGGAACAGTTCGGGCTTCTTTCGCTGTTTATAATACCAAACAGGAAATCGATCAATTGGTCGATGGATTATCACGCATTATTAATTTCATGCAACCATGAGCAGCATCGCCGGCATTCAAAATGAAATCATAAGCGAATTCGCATTGCTGGATGGTGATATGGAGATGACTGTTTTTTATATAATGGAATTAGGGCAAAAACTGGAGGATATGCCCGAAAGTGAAAAGACTGATGAAAATATTGTAAAAGGGTGCCAGTCTAAAGTTTGGCTATCCGCCACGCTCCGGGAGGGTACCATTGTCTTTCACGCCGATAGTAATACAGCCATTACCAAAGGTCTGGTCAGTCTGCTGGTCCGCATTTTGTCAAACCAAAAGCCCACCGATATTCTCGAAGCTGACTTATATTTTATGAACAAAATCGGGATGGAACGGTTTATTGGAACACAGCGTTCCAATGGTTTTGCTGCGATGATCAAGCAGATGAAAATGTATGCCTTGGCTTTTAAAACAAAAATGGAAGTAGAACAATGAGTCAGGAATCAGAAATAGGAAACAACGGTACACCGCAACCCAACGCTGATGAGCTCAGGGACCAGGTTGTGAAGGCGATAAAGTCTGTATACGATCCCGAAATACCGGTAGACGTTTATGAGCTTGGGTTAATTTATGAGGTCAATCTCTATCCTATTAATAATGTGTATGTGTTGATGACCCTGACTTCTCCCTCATGCCCATCCGCGGAAGTAATTCCCGGTGAAATAGAGATGGCCATTAAGGCCATAAACGGAATCAATGATGTGAAGGTTGAGGTAACTTTTGATCCACCCTATTCTCAGGATATGATGTCGGAAGCGGCCAAACTGGAACTTGGATTTATGTAAAAGAAGTAAAGCGAATAAATAAAGAATAATATGTATCCAGAACAATTAGTAGCTCCCATGCGAGCAGATCTTACCGAAGTAGGTTTTAAAGAACTCAAAACCGCAGCAGATGTTGACAGCCATCTGACAGATCACAAAGGAACCTCCCTGGTGGTTATCAATTCCGTTTGTGGTTGTGCAGCTGGTGCCGCACGTCCAGGTGTGAAATGGGCTATTCAAAATTCTTCAAAGAAACCAGATCAGTTGACTACCGTATTTGCAGGCGTTGATACAGAAGCAGTCGCCAAAGCCAGGGAATACACACTGCCTTATCCTCCATCATCACCTGCCATTGCATTGTTCAAAGACGGTGAGTTAGTTCATTTTGTTGAGCGTCACCATATCGAAGGACGCAATGCACAAATGATCGGCGAACACTTGTTAGAGGTGTTTAATGAGTACTGTTAAGTAAAATTTAAATTTTTTTTTGGAAGGCTACCCGATAAGGGTAGCCTTTTTTTGTATGGCTGAAAATGGTCATACAAGGCTGATTTGACCAAAAAGTGTACTTGAATTAACGTTTTAGTTGTTGTCTCTATATTATTTGATTATCAATACTTTAAATAATTATTTTGAATAATAGCTTTAATTCATAATTTCACCATTCGACTAAATCTTTTTGCGTTGAATAAACACTTTATCATCGTCTTAGTCTGTACTTTGGCCGTACATCTTACTGCCGCTGCTCAGTATAAGCAGTACCAGAAAAAGTTTTCCGTAACCGATCAAACGGTCGCGGTTAAGCTGGACAATCTTAAGACATCGGATTGTATCGGTGGCCCCGGTGCGATCAGTATTACCGTAACAGGTGGGTCGGGAAATTATACCTATGCCTGGACCGGGCCGGGAAGTTTTTCTTCCACCAACCAGGATCTTACCGGCCTGGCTGCCGGCGTCTATAACCTGATCGTTTCCGATGGTACTTGCGATGCGTCATTTTCCTTTACGGTTCAAACTACCTGCGCATCGGCCTGTGCATTTCTGGTTTCCAAAACGGTAACCAATGCCAGCTCCTGCAGCACCACTGATGGCGCAATCAATATTGGAATCACCGGAGGTTCAAACGTATTTTCTTACGAATGGTATTTGAACGGAGCACTGTTTGCAACATCGGAGGATATTTCGGGATTACTTCCAGGCTATTACGAACTTCGCTATCGTGATATTAATAACCCTGGCTGCGGCACACGTTTTGAAGCCATCAATCTGACCTCTCCTTTCACTGTCAATACCAGTGTTATCCAAAATACTTCTTGTCAGCCTCCGTATACCGGGGCAATCACACCTAATGTGATTGGCGGGTCCGGCAACTATTCTTATTTGTGGACGCTGCCTTCGGGAGGAAACTCCACCGACCAAAACATCGTGGCTGCACCTGCCGGCAATTATACCCTCCTGGTGACCGACCTTACACTAGGATGTACCCAGACCAAGTATGCATCCATCAGCACAAGCTCTACATTAACGATTACCACCAATTCGATTAGCAACAATAGTCGTTGTTCTCCTGCCGATGGAGGAGTCGACATTACCGTCAACGGTGGTACCGGTAATTACACCTATTCCTGGTATAATCAGACAACCTTTACTTTTGCGGGCGCAACTGAAGATTTAGTCAATGCGCGGTCAGGACTCTATAGCGTATATGTTACGGATAATGTTTCCAGGTGCACAGGGTATGCTACTTTCGGCATTACCGAATCATTGACCTCACCAGGATACTCTATTCTTGGAACCACTAATAACACAACGTGCCTTCCTCCATACAATGGTAGTGTTCAGATTACACCCACGGGAACTGGTCCTTTCAGCGTACACTGGATAAAGAATCAAGTTACAGTTTCAACTGAAGAAAATCCCACTACACTGGGTCCTGGTACGTATGGATTTATCATCACGGATCTTTCTTCAGGATGCACTATTACAGTACCCGAGGGAAGCCCTTCAGCCATCACCATTTTAGATGAATCATCGCCTTCCGCAACCATTGCTAATTCGTTTATCACTCCGAATACGGGATGCGCTGTACCCAATGGTGAAATCCAGATCGATGTGACCAGCACCACGCCTTATTATAACCTTCAGTGGGTCGGTCCTGACAGTTTTACATCCACCTCAGAAGATCTTTCAAACTTACCACCCGGTGATTACTATCTAACTGTCAATGTTGCGTGTAACCTTCCACCAGTAATTGATCCTCCATTACTTCCGCTTCAAAAATCAAATGTGACCCTCAATCTCCTTGATTTTATTTCTGATCCGGACGGCAATCTTGATCCCGCATCCTTAAAAATTATTGAACAACCCGGGAGTGGAGGATTGGCAACAATTGATCAACAGCAAATGCTAAAAATTGACTATACTGGTGTTGTTTTTAAAGGAAATGATCGAACTAAAAATAGAAGCATGTGATTTACTGAATGCATGTACAGAAAATACATTGTACTTGCGGTCGAATTTAAGGGTGAACTGATCGTGCATAATGCGGTTGCTCCGGCGAGTACCGGGAACAATAAATTTATGCGGATTTTTAATCTTCCAGATGAAGTAAGTAACAAAGTGAACATCTATAACCGGTGGGGTGACCAAGTTTTTTCACTCGAGGGGTACGACAATGATATCCAGGGAAAACGATTTGAAGGTTTGGGGCAGGACGGCAGGCAACTACCATCGGGTACCTATTTCTATAAAATTGAATTCTCTGATGGAGCTAATGCAGTAACGGGCTATTTATCCCTAAAATGGTAATCTATGAAGAAAACTCTACTCGCCTTATCACTTCTTTGCGTTCGTTACCATTTCAGGGTTTTAGTCAAATCGATCCGCTTTATGCCCAATATATGAGTAATCCATTTGTCATTAATCCTGCCTATGCTGGGCTTAATAATAAATGAATGCTTCAATCTCCTATCGGATGCAATGGTCAGGTTTTGATGGAAATCCCAATACATTCAATTTCAGCGGACATAGTTCTTTTGCAGCTAATAAAATGGGACTTGGCATCCTGATCGTTCAGGATAATATTGGAAACAACAAGAATACAGAGGCGAATGCAGCGTACTCTTTTAAGATTGAAATGGGCAGAACAGCTTTATCTTTTGGATTGCAGGGTGGTGTGGCTAATTATCGTACCAACAACCGCGAACTGAATACATATGATCCTTCTGACCCGGCCTTCAATGAAGATGAACAACTCTGGAAGCCAACTTTTGGTGCCGGTATCATCTTAAAAAGCGACCAACTATTTATTGGATTTTCTGTACCCCGCATGTTGAATTCAACCGTTTCCGTCGCAGATATCCAAACAGAATTGTACAGTCGCCATTTTTACGCCGCCGTGGGATACGTCTTCTTCCTGTCTGAACGCGTTCGGTTAAAGCCCTCTGCCCTTCTGAAGGGCGTTAAAGGCTCCCCCCTTTCCCTCGACTTCAATGCTGCTATTAACATCGATGAAAAATATACGGCAGGCCTGTTTACCAGAAATTTGAACACCTACGGCATTATCGGAGGATTTCGCTTTGGCAAAGGCTACCGGATGGGTTACACTTTTGAATTACCAACAGACAAATCGGTTGGAACCCAGTTTACAAGCCATGAAATCAGTCTGGGGGTCAACCTGGCGGTCTTCGATTTCCAAGATTCCTCAATTACTAGCTTCTAATTCTTTAAAAGTTCGGATATTTGAACCTTTTGAATGAGAAGCTGTTTATCCAGAGAATGAAAGTAAAGGTCTCCCGCAAAGAGCATTTTAACGCTGCCCATCGATTATACAACCCTAATTGGTCGTCTGATCAAAATAAAGAAGTTTTCGGGAAATGCAGTAACCCAAACTTTCATGGACACAACTATGAAATAATAGTAAGCCTTATCGGAGAGCCCGATCCTGAAACCGGGTATGTGTACGATATGAAAAAATTGAGTGATCTAATCAAAATTCATGTTCTGGATCGGTTTGATCATAAAAATTTAAATCTTGACACTGTCTATTTCGAAACACTAAATCCAACCGCAGAAAATATTGCCGTGGTCATATGGAATATTCTCCGCGCAAAAATTGAATCAACATTAGATCTTAAAGTAATCGTGTATGAGACCGAAAGAAATTCCGTTGAATATCCAGCCTCTTAAACCGCTGGGTCATTCCGATGACGATGACCATGTGGGTTCATCAGCTGAGACGCCTCTGCGCGAAGATGCTTTTGATTTATCCGATGATGTCAAAATTGAAAAAATTGAAACTCACTTTCGTGAGATCATGAACATTCTTGGATTGGACCTTAACCGACGATAGCCTTAATGTGGAACACCAAGAAGGGTTGCTAAAATGTATGTGAAAGGAAGTTTTCAGTGGATTGAACCCAAAAACCAGCCCCATGCCCGCCTATTTGAAAACAAATATAACTATGATCAGATGTTGGTGGAAAAGGACATTACCTTCTATTCCCATTGTGAACATCATTTTGTTCCCATTTATGGGAAGGCACATGTCGCTTACTTCTCTTCCGGGAAAGTAATTGGATTATCTAAAATTAACAGGATTGTCCAATACTTCGCCAAACGCCCACAAGTACAGGAACGATTGACGGTTCAAATCGGCAAGGAGTTTTCAAGAATCCTGCAAACAGAGCATGTGGGTGTTGTGATTGACGCCAACCATATGTGCGTGGCCTCACGGGGGTTAGCGATACCAATAGCAAGAACGGGAACGGCCTATTTTTCCGGGAAATTTAAGGATGAAAACATAAAACGGGAGTTTCTAAATTACATAAACAGCAAGTAATCCTTCATTTGTTAAACATGTTTAATATCTTGTAGGTCATTGTTTTACAAAAAGATCTACAGATGTCAATTGAAGATGCCATCCAGCAAAAGGAGTTTCGCTCAGAACATCACAAAGCGCTCCTCAACCTTTTGATTACCCATAACCATCTAATCGGAAAATTAAATAACCTTTTTAAAGGATACGGTATTACCCGCCAGCAATTCAATGTATTGAGAATTATACGTGGACAGCTACCTAATCCTGCGGGGATCAACCTGATTAAAGAGCGGATGATTGATAAGATGTCGGATGCCTCCCGGATTGTTGAACGCCTCCGGATAAAAGGACTTGTTACCCGATGCGCGTCGGATATTGACAAACGCGCAGCAGAAATACGACTAACAGAAAAAGGTGAAGAATTACTGATCCGGATGGATGAGCCCGTAAAGCGTTTTGATAGTGAATTGTTGATTCTCTCCGAGTCAGAAGCCAAAATATTGAATTCCATCCTCGATAAAATCCACTCGAATTAAAATTATCTTGAGTTTATGGGCTTCTAATACCCCATAACCCTCATTCTAAATTGTGTATCTACCCAGTTGTTAGTAATTTGCTGTCCTAAAATTCTACTTATGGTATTCGATTTAGACATGATTAAGGCGGTTTACAAAAACATGCCCGGCCGAATTTCAAAAGCACGTAAGGTGGTCAATAAGCCTCTTACCCTTTCGGAAAAGATTCTCTATAGTCATCTGCACACCGATCAACCAATTGAGAAATTCTCCAGGGGAAAATCCTATGTTGATTTCTCACCCGACCGTGTCGCTATGCAGGATGCTACCGCCCAGATGGCGTTGCTTCAATTCATGTCTGCCGGAATGCCACAGGTACAAGTCCCTTCAACGGTGCATTGTGATCACCTGATCCTTGCTAAAGATGGCGCAAAGAAAGACTTAAAAGATTCCATTACCGCGAGTGGTGAAGTCTTCAACTTTCTGGAATCGGTTTCTAATAAATATGGAATTGGTTTCTGGAAACCAGGTGCCGGTATTATCCACCAGGTAGTACTTGAAAATTATGCTTTTCCTGGAGCGATGATGATCGGTACCGACTCCCATACGGTCAATGCCGGTGGACTAGGAATGGTGGCGATTGGTGTTGGTGGTGCGGATGCAGTGGATGTGATGGCCGGTATGCCCTGGGAATTAAAATGGCCGAAATTAATTGGTATCAAACTTACCGGAAAACTGAATGGCTGGACATCTTCAAAAGATGTAATCCTAAAAGTTGCCGGAATTCTTACCGTAAAAGGTGGAACCGGGGCAATTGTTGAATATTTCGGTCCGGGAGCCCAGTCATTATCCTGTACCGGAAAAGGAACCATCTGTAATATGGGTGCAGAAATTGGCGCTACCACTTCTACCTTCGGCTATGATGAAAAAATGGCAGCTTATCTTGAGCTTCAACAGGAAGAAAAAGAAGTTGCAGACCTTGCCAATACAATCAAAGAACATTTAACCGGTGACCCGAAGTGTATGCACAACCGGAATTATACTTCGATGAAGTAATCGAAATAAACTTATCAGAACTTGAACCACACATCAACGGACCATTTACTCCTGACCGGGCTACTCCCCTTTCAGAATTTGCCCATACGGTGCGTGCCAACGGTTGGCCTGCAAAACTTGAAGTCGGGTTGATCGGATCCTGTACCAATTCTTCATATGAAGATATTTCTCGCGCAGCGTCCATCGCACAACAAGCTGTTGACAAAAACCTTACTGCCAGAGCAGAATTTACCATTACACCCGGTTCGGAACAGGTACGATTCACAGTAGAACGTGATGGGTTCCTTTCGATTTTTGATAAAATGGGAGGCGTCGTCCTCGCCAATGCATGTGGACCTTGCATCGGACAATGGGCACGGCATACAGATGATCCCAATCGTAAAAATTCAATCATTACTTCATTCAATCGAAACTTTGCCAAACGAAATGATGGTAATCCAAATACCCATTCTTTTGTAGCCTCACCCGAAATTGTAACCGCCCTGGCAATTGCCGGCGATTTAACCTTCAACCCCATCCGGGATATGTTATCCAACAATGAGGGTGTCGCGGTTCGATTGGATCCTCCTTTCGGTGAAGAAGCTCCACCAAAAGGATATGACGTCAAAGATCCGGGATACCTCGCTCCTGCAAAAGACGGTTCAAAAGTAAAAGTAAGCATCAATCCAAAATCAAAACGGTTACAAGCGCTCAGCCCATTTAAAAAGTGGGATAGCAAGAACATGACCGGATTGAAATTACTGATCAAGGCAAAAGGAAAATGTACCACCGATCACATTTCAATGGCAGGTCCATGGTTACGTTTCAGAGGACATCTTGATAACATTTCGAACAATACTTTAACGGGAGCGGTTAACTACTTCAACGATAAAACGGATAATGTTAAGAATCAACTTACAGGTGAGTACGGAGCGGTTCCGGATACACAACGTGCGTATAAGGCCGCTGGCGTTCCTACAATTGTCGTAGGTGATCACAATTATGGTGAAGGCTCTTCCCGTGAGCATGCCGCGATGCAACCGCGTCACCTGGGAATTAAAGTGATCCTGGTAAAATCCTTTGCACGTATCCACGAGACCAATCTGAAAAAACAGGGAATGCTCGGTCTTACGTTTGCCAACGAAGGAGACTACAATAAAATTCAGGAAGACGATTCAATAGATATTATCGATTTAGTTGACTTTGCACCGGATAAACAATTAACTCTTGTTTTATATCATAGTGACGGAACAAAAGATACCATCAATGCGAATCATACGTATAATGCGGGACAGATTGAATGGTTTAAAGCTGGTTCTGCTTTGAACCTGATGGCAGCATCCATTTCTGGTGAAAAGAAACAATCACCAGCTAAGAAAAAGAAAGCAACAGCGAAGAAGGTTGCTAAAAAAGCCACGCCTAAAAAAGCTGCAAAGAAAACAGCGAAAAAGTCATCTAAGAAAAAGGCAAAAGCAGCTCCTAAAAAAGCGACTAAAAAGAAAGTCACTAAAAAAGCTGCAAAGAAAAAGGTTGCCAAAAAAGAAGCTCCTAAAAAAGCGGTGAAAAAGAAAGTAGCCAAGAAGACTGCAAAAAAAGTAGTTAAGAAAAAGGCCGCCGCCAAAAAAGTGGCAAAGAAAGTGGCTAAAAAGGCAGCCCCGAAGAAGTCTGCTAAAAAGGTAGCAAAGAAAAAAGTTGCCAGGAAAGCTGCACCAAAGAAAAAGGTAACAAAAAAGGTGGTAAGAAAAGCAGCTAAGAAAAGCACCACAAAAAAGACAAAAGCGAAAGTCTCGAAAAAGGCAACGAAGAAAGTTACCAAGCGGAAGAAGTAAAAATTTTATTCTACAACAAAAAAAAGGAAGGCTATACGGTCTTCCTTTTTTATTTGGCACCGCCGTCTTTGTAGGTTTCCAAACCAACAAATTCATAACCCCGACGTTTGTTGATTTTTAAATACAAATCTTGTTGGTTGAATAAACCAATAAGGGCGTTGACCGAATAAATGGCTATATTCCTTGTATCTCCCGAATGATCATTCGTAATTCATTGAGCATCATCGCTGTTGCCCCCCATACCATTTCCCCTTCTACTTCAAAATGTGGAGCATTAAGCCGAAAACGCTCTGCTGCAAGAATCTCTTTCGTCACGATTGCATTGTCATGAAGTATTGAAGTAAGATTAGCCTGAATGATTTTATCCACTTCACGTGGATCGGGAATGAACGTCGGCTTATGGTCAATCATTGCCACAATCGGAGTAACCATGAAATTACTTGGGATTACAAAAAATTTACTAAGACGTCCAATGATTTTGACTTTTGATGGTGTAATTCCTATTTCTTCATACGTTTCACGTAACGCAGTTTCCTCCTCCGTTTCATTTTGTTCTTTTTTGCCCCCTGGTAAACTGACTTGTCCACTGTGTAACCCTTTATAATCGGTTCGCTTAATCAAAGGAAAGTAATGCTCCCCTCTGTCCTCATATAATAATATTAGTACACTACCCGGTTTCGGCGGAGCTAAATGTGTGAAATTGGGGATATCCTTCCCCGTTGGAACCGCACGAAGTGCTTCGTGGGCTCGGTTTCCTGGTAATTCAGTTGTTAAACGTTGTGCTAAATTGTTGAAGAAACTATCACTCATCCTGTAAAATTAGGGAATAAAAGGCTTTTCGTTTACTTAACCCAAATTACGTGAAATCAACTCCCCTAACTTGTGTTAGGGAAAGAAACTTGGTACATTACGTAAACTTTAACCAAAATAATCTATGACAAAATTTTACTTTAAAAACTTAAGTAGGATTCTGTTTTTACTGCTGGTAACAACAGGATTAGCAATCGGTCAGAGTACCACCATTACCGGTACTGTAACTGACGCACGTAGCGGGGAACCGCTTGCGGGTGTTAATGTGGTGATCAAGGGTACAACGCAAGGAACTGTTTGCGATGCAAATGGGGCTTTCTCGTTGACCATTCCAAGCGGAACGGAAACACTCCTTGCTTCATTTATTGGATACCGAACGCTGGAAGTTCCAATTTCAGCCGGCACAACCACCTTGTCTATTAAATTAGAAGAAGACGTAACCAGTCTGGAGGAAGTTGTGGTCTCCGGTTTAGCAACAACCGTGAAAAGATCTAATTTGGCAAATGCGGTTGCATTGGTGAATGCTGATAAACTCACCGGTAGTACAAATGCACAAACGCTGGATTATGCATTGCAAGGAAAGATTCCCGGAGTAAATATGACTGCCAACAGTGGTGCGCCCGGCGGCGGTATTAATATGCAAATTCGTGGTCTCTCAACTATTCAGGCGGGAAATTCGCAGCCACTTTTTGTAATCGATGGTGTGTACATTGATAACTCCGTTATCCGTACAGGAAGAACACAGGTAAGTGGTGCAAGTGGAGGACAAAACGCTTCTTCACAGGATGATGCTCCAAATCGTCTGGCAGATTTAAATCCCGATGATATTGAAAGAGTTGAAGTACTGAAGGGTCCGTCAGCTTCGGCAATTTATGGTGCTCGGGCAAATGCAGGTGTGGTTATTATTACCACTAAGCGTGGCCAATCAGGTAAAACAAAAGTATCCTTCAATCAGGATATTGGATTTGCGAAAGGTCAAAACTTTCAAGGATTTGACAATTGGGATGCTGAGAAGGTAACCGCCTATTATGGTACCGGAACACGTGGAATTCTCGAGCAGCAACGTCTTGCAGATGCGCAGGCTGCGGGCAAGGGTTTTACTGATTGGGAAGATTATTTTTATGGTGAAACAGGAACGTTAACCAATAGTCAGTTAAGCATTTCGGGAGGTAACGAAAAAACTAATTTTTATATTTCTGGTGGCCTCAAAAAAGAAAATGGTATTATTAAGAATACAGGATTTGATCAGTTTAGTGTTCGTGCAAATATCAATCACAAACTTAGTGAACGGTTAACCTTTGGGTTAAATACAAACTATGTAAAAAGTGACAATGATAGGGGCTTTACCGGAAATCAAAACAATACCGGTGGTAGTCTTGGATATAACATCGCATTCTTACCAAGTTATGCATTAAACATAATTGAGCCGGATGCACAAGGGAACTACGCAAACAATCCATACTTTAATGACAACCCAATTGCCATACGGGATCGGGCGGTGAACAATCAAATTGTAGACCGCTTTATTACTGCTGGTAATCTGGGATGGGACATTATTCAAAAACCAAATGGCATATTAAAATTTGCACTTAATGGTGGTGTGGACTTTCTCTCTTCCAGAACGTTGGTGTACTTTCCAGAGGATATGCAAAACCAGGTTGCTGCTCCGCCCGCGGGTGATGTTATGCACGGAAAGCAGGAGAACTTTAATGCCAATATACAATCCTCTCTTGTTTATGACTACACGGTTGGTGATATCGGGCTAATCAGTCAGGTGGGCCTCACCTACATTCGCAACAAAACCGATTTTCTTTTGATGCGGGGCAGAGGTCTTTCAGCTGGTCAGACTAATCTGTTCTGGGCGGATGTGGTTTCACCACAAGCGCAGCAGGCTACTGAGGCTACAGACGTAGGGTACTATTTTCAGCAAGATGCAAATTGGAGAGATCGGGTAATTGCGTCTGTAGGAATTCGTCAGGATCGTTCGACATTAAATTTGAAACAAGACAAATTTTATACATTTTATAAAGCATCATTGGCCATTAATATTACCAATTTTGATTTTTGGAATGTAAGTGCAATTAGTCAATTAAAGCCAAGGATTGCGTTAGGTCAGTCACCAGGGGTTCCTGCTTTTGGAGGCACTTTTGAATCATTAACTGCCCAACGTATCGGCGGGGCTACCGGCTCTATTACACCGATTCAGGTGGTTGATCCTGATTTAAGACCAGAGACTGCCAATGAACTTGAGTTTGGTCTTGATGCGGGATTCTTAAATAACAGAATTGGACTTGAGTTTACGTATTACGATAAGACGATTAATGATATTATTTTGAATTCTTCGCTGGCGGAATCGACAGGTACAACAACACTGGTGACCAATGCTGGTAAACTTCAAAATAAAGGATTTGAAATAGGACTTACCGGTTCTGCGATAAAGACTGATAATATTGATTGGAATGTGACGGTATTATATTGGCAAAACAGATCCAAAATGTTGGAAATGGACGTGCCAACATATACAACCGGAGGATTTGGGCCTTCCTTAGGAACGTATTTAATTTCAAAAGGATATTCCCCCACAGCGATTGTCGGCAACCCTTCTGTAACGAATCCTGAAACCAGTAACCGTACCGTAATCGGTGACCGCCAGGCAGATTTTGAAATGTCATTCGGTTCACAATTGAACTTCTTTAAGAATTTTGATTTTAATTTCCTGGTGCATTATAAAGATGGCGGAAGAGCTATCAATTTATCTGCCCTTCTATGGGATGATGGAGGTGCAACTGCAAACTGGGAAGTTGATGGTGTAGATCGAATTACTGCCTGGGCCGGTGGAAATACTTCCGTATATGTTCAGGATGCTTCCTATGTCAAGCTACGGGAAGTTGCACTGTACTATACGATTCCTAAGGAAGTACTATCAAATGCGCTAAATAATGCAATATCTCGAATTAAAATAGGCGTATCAGCAAATAACATCTTACTATCGACCAAGTATGGAAGTTATGATCCTGAAGTATCGAACTTTGGATCGCAACCCATTGCAGCTTCTGTTGAAGTTTCGCCATACCCAAGTTCGAGAAGATTTTTCTTTCATTTAGCAGTTGACTTCTAATTTCAAAGATTATGAATAAAATAAATAAAACTATAGTTTCAATTTTAACGTGTGCCATACTTGTACTGGGTGTCTCCTGTGAAATTGATAATGTTGTTGACCCCAACAATCCATCAATTGGAAGTGTGCTCAACAATGCGAATAAAGCACAATTGCAATCCCTGGTTACCGGGCTCGAAACACAACATCGATTGTATTTTTCGAATGCAACACAAATGTTCGGCAGTTTCGGTAGAGAAGTCTGGGCATTCTTTGCTTCTGATCCTCGGTTTCTGACGGAATGGTTAGGTGTTGCTGTAACCGATACCTACAATGATTTCTTTGGCAGTGCAGGTACCTATAATTCACCGTATCAGGCCATTCGACAAGGGAACATTCTCGTTCAGTCGGTTGATAATACAAGCCTGCTAACGGTAGCGGAAGCAAATGGATATAAGGGATATGCAAAAACCATTATGGCGTATCAATATATCTGGCCTTTGATGCAACAATACCAAAATGGCATACGGGTGGATGTTATCAATCCCGTAAATCCAGGTCCGGTTGTTACCTATGCTCAAGCCCTGCAATATATTCGGGATTTATTAGATGAAGCCTATGATGATTTAAATGCTGCCGGATCAACTTTTGCATTTACGCTGGAAGGATTTACTGGTTTTGATTCACCTGGTGAAATGGCGAAAGTAAACAGAGCTATTGCTGCAAGGTTAGCACTCTATGCAAATGACTATTCGGGTGCAAAAACCGCATTGGCAAATTCCTTTATGAATACGACCGTTACTTCAACAGCAGATTTGTATGTCGGACCAGAGCATGCCTTTGGAAATAGCCCGGACTTGAATAATCCTTTATATTATCCACTGGATGCATCTACCAATACAATTCTGATCGCACATACCGGTCTTATTGAAGATGCACTACCCAATGACGACAGAATTGCTCTTAAATTTTTCCAGCGTGCCAGCCCGGTTACCTCTAATAATCTACGGGATGGAAATGGTGACCAAATTCCAGGTGAATACCAGGATAATCGCTGGGCCACAAATACAGCGTCAATTCAGTTTATTCGAAATGAAGAATTAATACTGATTCTGGCAGAAGCGGAAGCAAATCTAACTAATACAACGCAGGCAGTTGATGCCATTAATGAAATCAGAAATGCCTGGGGACTGGCTGATTACGCTGGTGGTACCTCGCTTGATGAGCTCATAGAAGAAATACTCTTTCAACGAAGATATTCATTATGGGCTGAAGGTGGACATCGTTGGATTGATTTGAGAAGAACAGGTAAACTCGATGCAAGTCATGTCGACTTACGCGATGAGGGAAATATTTTTACCCAGGTTGCTGAAAGAACATCCGAAATTAACTGGGACATCAATAATTAATTTTTTATCACTAAAAAAAAGGGCTTCGGCCCTTTTTTTTATTTACATGGTTTCATCGTTGTAGTTCTCCCACGTTCAGTCCTCTCAGAAGCCTTCTTCCATGCCTGGCATGCCTCCTCCCATTGTCCGAGTTGAAGATATGCCTCCGATAAATAAAAATAAACCGGCCCCACCGTTGCATCCATCCCTATCGCCTGCTTGAGTAATCGCACGGCATCTTCATACTGTTCGGTCTTTAGATAATAAATACCTTTGTTCCGATAAGCCCAGGCGTTTTCTGTATCAAGTTTGATGCTCGTATTAATGTCCTGTTGCCCTTTTTCTAAATCACCCAATAACAAGTGAATATACCCGCGGTTATTGATCAGATAAGGATTCTGATCCGCTAACGAAATGGCAGTATTGATCAATTCAAGGGCATGTTGATAATCCCCCCTTTCTGTTTCAATTAATGAACGGGTATTGTAGGCAAACGCTTCATCTGGGTTTATTTCAAGCGCTTTACTGAGGTAACTTTCAGCCGTTGCAAAATCATTGGTATAATAAAAGGCAGATCCCAAATTCACCAACACTTCCGCATTCATACTATCTTTCAAATGTGCATTTTGAAAGGACGCAATTGCAAGCACATACTCCTGTAACCCTACCTGGATTAATCCGCGCATAAAATGAATAGTGCTGGAATCCGGAAATACTTTATTAACCCGGTCGATATCAGACAATGCGTTGGAATAGTTCCTCAATTCATAAAATACACGAGCACGATTATACAATGCATTTGTAAAATTCTGCTGACACAATAAGGCTTGATTATAACTAGAAAGTGCTTCCAGTAATTTTCCTTGCTTGAATTGAAGGGTACCGATATTATTCCAGGCATCTGCATAACAGGAATCCAAATCTATTGCTTCCTGATAGTAATCAAAAGCTTCCGGATAATTTTGACGTGCCTCCATTTCATTCCCCTTCTCCAAAAACCGCTGAAGTCTTGCTTCCTTCTTCTCTGAACATCCAAATATTAAAATACTGACAAGGATGATTGTCAGACTCCGCTTTAAGGCTACCATAAATAGTTATTTAACCTCCATTTTAATAATTTAGGACAAAGATCAGTATTTTGAACGATCTCGAAGAAATAAAAGAGGAAATCACGAACCTTGTTTTATCCGGAAAAAAGGATGAAGCCATTTCCTTACTCCAAAAAAAATATAACATCAGTCGTGAAGAAGCTGAAAAATTGCTCGCTGTCGCCCTTAAAGAAACTGTAAATCCGGGAATTTTATTTAAGCGTATCCCTCAAATGTTGTCGGGGGGCAAAGGCTGCAAGAAAACCATTTATGGTATGATTGCATTTGGCTTTGGCTTTTTTGGGATTCCCATGCTACTGGCTGCCATTGGTTTCGGGGTCTATTTTCATTACGATGAATCCCAGCGAATTGAAATAACCGGAACGGTGGTTGATTTTGATACGTATTATGATGGAAATGGAGATCTTCAGTATACCCCCATTATCTCCTACTCGGTCGATAATCAGACCTATTCCTGTAAGGGTACCTGGTATTCCAATTCACCTGAGTACAATGAAGGTGACCCGGTAACGCTGATGGTAAGCCCCGATGACCCTGAATCCGTATACGTTGATAGCTTTTCCGAACGATGGTTCGTACTTGTTATCACAGGATCGGTGGCCGGTCTATTCATTATTTTGATGTTTCTTTTCACTTTCATGAGTCGAAGACTTTGATAATTGATTCCCTTTTGATTTCTTTGTTGCAGAAATGAGAACAACAGCAAACTTCAGTCTTCACCATCATCATCATGTAACCCGGATGAGTGGCAAGGCTATGTTTGTATAAACATATTAACTTTTGTAGAAAAGGGCTTGTCACAATCTGACAAGCCCTTTTTGTTTTATAACCAGCGAAAAAAATGAAAACAATATTACGAATTGCCATTCAGAAATCAGGTCGACTAAAGGAAGACTCTTTGAAACTACTGAAAGAAAGTGGACTTGCTATTAGTAACGGAAGTAACCAATTGAAGACACAGGCCAGAAATTTTCCCGTAGAACTTCTCTTTCTACGCGATGATGACATCCCTCAATATGTAGAAGATAATGTTGCCGATATCGGAATTGTTGGTGAAAATGTATTTACTGAAAAACAGAAAAAAAATATCTTAGTCAAAAAACTCGACTTTGCTAAATGCCGATTATCAATCGCTGTTCCGCGCTCATTTCCGTATCAATCGATTAAAGATCTGGACGGAAAAAATATCGCCACCTCCTACCCTACAATCGTGAAGAAATATCTGCAGGAAAATGGAGTCTCTGCCGGCATTCATGAAATCAGCGGATCCGTTGAGATCGCTCCAAGTATCGGACTTGCAGATGCCATTTGCGACATTGTCAGCACAGGGAGTACCTTGCTCAATAATGGTCTGCGCGAAGTAGATCTGGTCATGCAGTCTGAAGCAGTTATCATCGGAAATCCCGAGATGGAAGCCGATAAAAATCTTATACTGGAGAGTCTGCTCTTCCGGATTGAATCCGTACAAAAAGCAAAGAGTAATAAATATATTTTGCTGAATTGTCCAAATGAATCGATCGATTCAATTACGGATGTAATTCCCGGAATGAAGGCCCCTACCATTATTCCTCTAAAGCGTGAAGGATGGTCATCGTTGCATTCGGTTGTAAATGAAAATGATTTTTGGGAACGAATTGATCAACTTCGTTCCTTTGGTGCTGAAGGTATTCTTGTTATCCCGATTGAAAAAATGATTCTATGAAACACTATATAAATCCGCCTCGTAATGAATGGTCTGCACTTTGCGAGCGACCACAACTCGAACTTGAATTCCTGGATAGTTCCGTGAAAAATATTATTAACCGGGTAAAAAAATCAGGTGACGCTGCTTTGCAAGAATTATCACTTCAGTTTGATAAAGCTGAATTATCATCTTTACGTGTATCGGAAGAAGAAATAAATCGTGCCGTCCAAACCATTCCGGATCATCTGAAGAATGCCATCAAACAAGCAGCTGAAAATATTAAAAAGTTTCATACTGCTCAGGTTATGCCTGAAGTAAAAGTGACCACCATGGCAGGTGTAACCTGTTGGCGAAAACCAATCCCAATTGAAAAAGTAGGAATTTACATTCCGGGTGGATCTGCCCCTTTATTTTCAACGGTATTGATGCTTGGCATTCCAGCACAGTTAGCAGGATGTGATCAAATAATACTGTGCACGCCTCCTGATCAAAAAGGAAACGTAAATTCAGCCATCCTATTTACCGCTCAATTAATAGGAATCACTGAAATCTTTAAAGTGGGAGGTGCACAAGCTATTGCTGCGATGGCATATGGAACAGCGACCATTCCAGCCATGTATAAAATATTTGGCCCCGGAAATCAGTATGTAACCAAAGCGAAGCAACTGGTAACCGAAGAAGGGGTTGCTATTGATATGCCTGCAGGACCATCTGAAGTATTGATCTACGCTGATCGGAATGCAACACCGGCTTTTGTTGCCGCTGATCTTTTATCGCAAGCAGAACATGGTGAAGATAGCCAGGTGATCCTTGTCCTTACGGATACAGAACTGGTAGAGCCCATTCAAAAGGAAATTACCAGTCAGCTGGAATCATTACCGCGCAAATTAATCGCAACCGCTTCACTCGAAAAAAGCAGGATCATCGTAATGGAAAATAAAAAGGATGCCATCGAATTTATTAACCGGTATGCTCCGGAACACCTGATCATTAATACGACATCGCCTGAGGATATTGCAGCATCAATTAAGAATGCAGGCTCAGTCTTCCTGGGAGATTATACCCCCGAAGCGGTGGGTGATTATGCCTCAGGAACAAACCATACGCTTCCTACCAATGGTTATGCCAAATCATTTTCAGGAGTATCTGTGGATAGCTTTGTAAAATTTATAACCTATCAACAATTGACTAAAGAGGGAATAAAAAATCTGGGTCCTACCGTAGAAGCTATGGCAGAAGCAGAATTGCTGGAGGGGCATACGCGTGCTGTACAGGTGCGGTTGAAAAATTTGTGATTATGAACATTGAAAAATTAGTCCGTAAAAATATTCGCGCGCTGAAACCCTATTCATCGGCGCGGGATGAGTTTACCGGTTTTGCAGAGATTTATCTGGATGCTAATGAAAATCCGTTTCCTACCGCGTACAACCGCTATCCTGATCCGCTACAGCGGGAATTAAAAACTGCAATCAGCAGCATAAAAAATATTCATCCTGCCCGGATATTTCTTGGAAATGGAAGTGATGAGCCTATTGATTTGTTAATTCGCTCTTTTTGTGAACCTCATTCTGATGCTATTTTAATTACCCCTCCAACCTATGGCATGTACAAAGTAAGTGCAGATATTAATGCCGTAAACGTTCAGGAAGTGCCGTTGACCGCAACCTTTCAACTTGAGGTGGAAAAAATACTGAATGCAATCGATCACACTACCAAACTCATCTTTTTATGTAGCCCTAACAACCCTTCCGGCAACCTTTTGAACACTGATGATATCCTAAAAATTGTTGGTACATTCAATGGGATTGTGGTTGTTGACGAAGCCTATATTGATTTTACAGATTTTCCGGGATTTCTTCAAGAACTTAACCAATATCCAAATTTGGTAATCCTTCAAACCTTGTCCAAGGCATGGGGGTTAGCAGGACTGCGGCTGGGGATGTGTTTTGCTTCCACCGAAATCATTGATGTCCTAAACAAAATTAAATATCCATATAACATCAACGCAAGCACACAAACCCTGGTGTTAGCGAAACTTAAAGATGAAACCGAAATCAAAAAAAATGTAGCACTCATACTACAGCAACGTGAATTGCTCCGCAAACAACTTACCACAATCCAGTGGGTAAAAAATATTTTCCCTTCGGATGCTAATTTTTTATTAGTGCGGGTTGCGGATGCAAAGGGTGTGTATACCGGTATGATGAAAAAAGGAATTATCCTGCGTGATCGGTCGCAAGTAGTTCTATGTGAAAATTGCCTGCGTATTACCGTTGGCACACCGGAGGAGAATCAAGTGCTCATTGAAAATATGAAATCCCTACCGTGAGCAAGTATCAAAAAATGTAAAGACCATAAGAAATGAAAAAAGTATTGTTTATTGATCGTGACGGAACCATCATCATCGAGCCCCCGGATGAACAAATTGATAGTCTGGAGAAATTAGAATTTTATCCGGGAGCGATCTCAGGACTAAAAAAAATAGTTGAGCAAACCGATTTTGAATTGGTAATGGTCACCAATCAGGATGGGTTGGGAACCAGTAGTTTTCCAGAGGAAACATTTTGGCCTGCACACAACAAAATGATGAAGACGCTTGAAGGAGAAGGTATCGTCTTCAATGACGTTATCATTGATAAATCTTTTGGACATGAAAATAAACCTACCCGAAAACCAGGCACAGGCTTACTTACAAAATATTTGAATGGTCAGTATGACCTGGCCAATTCATTTGTGCTTGGCGACCGTCTTACGGATATTGAACTGGCAAAAAATCTTGGTTCGAAAGGTATCCTGATTAACGATGGAAATTTAAAAAGTGAGTTGGAAAAAAGAGAACTTCAATCCAGTTGTTCGCTTATTACAGCCAATTGGGCAACCATTGTGAAATCCATTTCGTCTATCACCAGAAAGGCGGTTGTACAGCGAACTACAAAAGAAACAGACATTCGGATTGAAGTAGATCTGGATGGTTCGGGTATCTCATCGAACACTACTGGCATTGCCTTTTTTGATCATATGCTTGATCAATTGTCAAAACATGGAGGAATTGACTTACTGGTTCAGGTACAGGGTGATCTTCAAATTGATGAGCACCATACCATCGAGGATACAGCGCTAGCACTTGGCGAAGCATTCACAAAAGCTCTGGGCAGTAAACGAGGTATAGAACGGTATGGGTTTTGCCTTCCGATGGATGATTGTCTGGCACAAGTCGCCCTTGATTTTGGAGGACGACCGTGGATTGTATGGGATGCTGAATTCAAACGTGAAATGATTGGCGAGATGCCAACCGAAATGTTTTTCCATTTCTTTAAATCTTTCTCAGATGCCGCCAAGTGTAACCTGAACATTAAAGCAGAAGGCATCAATGAGCATCATAAAATTGAAGCGATCTTTAAAGCATTCGCGAAAGCAATCAAAATGGCAGTCAAAAAAGAGGAAGGTAACTATTCATTGCCCACAACAAAAGGTGTTTTATGAAAGTGGTGTTGATTAAATACAATGCTGGTAACATTCAGTCAGTTTCCTTTGCACTTGAAAGAATGGATGTTGATTTAGTGATATCCGATAACCCGGAGACGATTCAACAAGCTGATAAAATAGTCTTCCCGGGAGTAGGAGAAGCTAGTACAACAATGCAGTACCTAAAGGATTCCAAATTAAATTTACTGCTACCGGAATTAACACAGCCGGTTCTTGGTATTTGTCTGGGTATGCAATTGATGTGCATGCATTCCGAAGAAAATAACACTACCTGCCTGGGGATTTTTAACGAATATGTGAAGAAGTTTGATCCGACACCGAGCCAAAAAGTACCCCATATGGGATGGAATCAATTAACCGATGTAAAGGATTGGCTTTCACCAACACTTGAAAATCAATTCACGTATTTTGTTCATAGTTACTATGTTCCGGTTAACGCCCACACGGTAGCCACAACCCAGTATATTGAACCCTTTAGTGCAGTGATGCGGAAAGATAATTTTTATGCTGTTCAGTTTCATCCGGAAAAATCAGCAGAAGCTGGAGCACAAGTATTAAAAAGTTTTTTATCTATATGAGAATAATTCCAGCCATTGATATTATTGACGGAAAATGTGTGCGTCTCACACAGGGTGACTATTCAAAAAAGAAGGTCTACAATGAGCGGCCGTTGGAGGTGGCGAAACAATTTGAAGATGCAGGGCTTCGCTACATCCATGTTGTTGATCTCGATGGTGCACAATCCGGAAAAGTAATAAACTGGAACGCTGTGGAAATACTTTGCGAAAAAACAGCCCTTCAGATTGATTTTGGTGGGGGCGTAAAAAAAGAAGAAGATGTTAAAGGGCTTTTGAATCTTGGGGTTACGCAAATAAATATCGGAAGTCTGGCCATTAAAAAACCGGAAGTAGTGTATGACTGGATTTCACAATTTGGTCCTTCAGCGATTATTCTGAGTGCAGATGTGAAAAACAGGGAAATTGCAATAAATGGATGGCAAGGCACTTCAGGTGTCACCATCGGTGAACTTGTTGAGCAATTTTTATTTCACAAACTGAAATTTGTAACCTGTACGGATATATCCAAAGATGGCATGCTGGAAGGTCCGAATTTCGATTTGTATAAGGAATTGATGCATAGTTTTCCGGATATTAACCTCGTTGCCAGTGGAGGTGTCAGTTCTATTAGTGATGTAAAAACACTAGCTGACATGAATGTGTATGGTGTCATTATTGGGAAAGCAATTTATGAAGGTACTATTGAACTAAATGAACTAATGCAGTTTCAATAACATGTTAACAAAAAGAATTATTCCTTGTTTGGATATAAAAAATGGAAGAGCCGTAAAGGGGATTAACTTCCTGGAACTTCGTGATGCCGGTGATCCGGTAGAACTCGCAGCAACCTATGCACAGCAGGGTGCCGATGAATTGGTATTTCTTGATATCTCTGCAACCGATGAAGAAAGAAAAACTTTTGCGGTTTTAGTGACTGAGATAGCAAAACATATCAATATCCCTTTTACTGTAGGTGGAGGAATTTCATCCGTTGAAGACGTTGGCCCTTTATTGGAAGCCGGAGCTGACAAAGTGAGCATCAATTCTGCTGCCGTTAAAAATCCCAATTTGATCGGTCAATTGGCAAAAGCCTTCGGATCGCAATGCATTGTTCTGGCAATTGATGCACGTAAAGAAAATAATCAATGGATTGTGCATACCCATGGAGGCAAACGAGCGACAGATAAGAAATTATTCAGTTGGGCAAAGTCGGGTCAGGATAGTGGTGCAGGTGAAATACTCTTCACGAGTATGGATCATGATGGAACCAAGGCAGGATTTGCCATAGACCCACTTTCGAAACTCCATCAACTACTCTCAATTCCGGTTATTGCTTCTGGCGGTGCTGGAAGAAAAGAGCACTTTGCTGAGGTATTTACACTAACGGGTGTAGATGCAGCATTGGCAGCGAGCATTTTTCACTTTGGTGAAATTCCAGTTCCTATCTTGAAGGAATACTTACAACAATTAAAGATCCCCATTCGATTATGATTGATATTACACAGATTGACTTTTCAAAATCAAACGGACTTATTCCCTGTATTGTACAGGATGCTACTACCAAAACGGTATTAATGTTGGGCTATATGAATGCGGATGCACTCATAAAAACAATGGATACCAAACTGGTAACATTCTATAGCAGATCAAAGCAGCGGCTTTGGACAAAAGGAGAAACATCGGGTAATGTTTTAAACCTGACGGATATCAAACTTGACTGCGATCGGGATACCTTATTGGTTAAAGTGAGTCCCAAAGGCCCCACATGCCATACCGGTTCAGATACCTGTTTTAATGAATCCAATCAGGAGTGGAACCTGACTAGCCTGGAATCCATTATTGAAGATCGGAGAAGAAACCCAAAACAAGGATCCTATACCAGTGATTTACTTTCCAGAGGAATTAATAAAATTGCCCAAAAAATAGGTGAAGAAGCTGTAGAATTAGTGATCGAAGCCAAGGATCAAAATGATGAACTATTTCTTGGTGAAGCAGCTGATCTGATGTTTCACTACCTGGTACTACTTCAGGCAAAAGGACATACCCTAACTGATGTGCTCGGCGTTCTTAAAAAAAGACATAAAGCCGACTGACTTGTCGGCAAGCTTACAAGTTCTTAGCTTTCGAAATTCTTAATTACAGCACGTTACCTTTAAAGCACATGAGTACATCAACCAAAATTATTGATGGGTATCCTTTTACCCGTTATGAACGTGAAACCTTTACGGCAGATGAAATGCTTTTGAGAACCAAGGAATATTATGCCTGGATGGACACCCGAAGAACGGTCCGTGACTTTTCTGATAAAGCCGTTCCAAAAGATGTTATCGAAAATTTACTTATGACTGCCTCAACGGCTCCTTCAGGGGCACATAAACAGCCCTGGACGTTTTGTGCGGTATCCGATCCGGCAATAAAAAAACAAATTCGTGTGGCCGCTGAAAAGGAAGAGTACGAAAGTTACACCAGCAGAATGAGTGAAGAATGGCTGGCAGATTTGCGGCCATTACAAACCGACTGGAAGAAAGAGTTTTTGGAAATAGCCCCTTATCTAATAATCGTATTTAAAAAAGCCTATGATTTAGATGGTGACGGAGTTAAGCACACCAATTACTATGTAAGTGAATCCGTAGGACTTGCATGTGGTTTTTTACTGTCTGCCATTCATCAAGCAGGGTTAGTGGCATTGACCCATACTCCCAGCCCTATGAACTTTTTATCAACGGTGCTGGACCGACCTTCGAATGAACGACCCTTCCTGCTAATTCCTGTAGGATATCCTGCTGATGAGGTATACGTGCCGCAACTGGAAAGAAAATCGTTGAAGGATATTGCTGTGTTTTATTAGTTGTTTGTTGCGCCTACCGGCAGACCGATAGTAGGTCTAATTAGTAATCAGTAATTAGCAATCACTAATTAAAGGTGTCTTCTATCTCCTTAGGGAAAGTCTTGTGATAATAAAGTGAATAAGTATAATGTGCAGATCCTTTGTTTCGGGTATGAACACCATCCAGAATATCGGGTTCATCTTCGTCAAATAAAAATGTGAAATTCCATACTTCTCCTTTTGGTTCGATGTGCTTGTAGATAAATCCGCTTCCTTCACTTAATAAGTTAATCTGTCCGACGATTGGATGTACTTCATCGTGTTTTTCGTTCAATGAGATTTCAATAAAATCATTATTCGATCCTTTATCGTCCCGGACAATAGCCACGCGCGCATAGTTGTCTTGCCGGGCGATTACTTTCGTTTTAATCTGCTGTGATAATAGCGCCTTCTTTTTCCGGGTAATGGAACTGGATACTGTATAGATACCTTCAATTAAATGAGGTTCTCCATCACGTGTAATAAACCTTCTGATAATATCTTCCGAATCGACATACTGATGTACGCTTTTTTTGTTTGCACTTCCGGGGCTCGGATGATTAATAGTGATACAGGACGTCATCCCCCCTATTAACACGATCGCTATGAATAGTTTATTCTTCAACATTAAAATACAATATCACTATACTCACCATTGCAACAGGTTCTGCACGAAATTTTCCCGCTTAAAGCTTTCGGCTTAAACAGCGATTTACCCAGAAGCATGCGGACACATTCCTGGATGCCTTCGGTAATAGAAGGGTGTGGATGGACACACTCCGCTAATTCTTCAATTCCTTTATCCATAGAAATCAATAATGCCACTGCCTGTATTGCACTGGATGCATGATTCCCCACAACTTTCATACCTAGTATCTTCTGATCATCATCATTGGTAACCAACAATTTAATAAAACCCTGGGTATTTCTTTTCGCAATAGCCCTGGGAATACAACTATAATCCAGTGAAACAACGCGATATTCAATGCCTTTTTCCTTTGCCTGGGTCTCATTCAGGCCTACACCAGCAACTTCGGGGTTGAGAAACATAATCGTGCTTATGTTTTCATACACCAGTTTTCGTTTAGGGTTGCCAAAGATCTTTTCGACCGCATATCTGCCTTCCAACTCACCAACATTTACCAGTGATATATCAGCGGTAATGTCTCCAACAGCATAAATATTTGAAATATTGGTTTGTGTTTCATTATCCTCAATACCTCGTTTGGAGATATTGATTCCGACATTATCACTCCAAAGGTCCTGGTAATTAGGGATTCGGCCAACGGCAATAAGCGCCTTCTCAACATTAAAAACTTCTTTTCCACCATCCGTATATTCCAGCTCATATTCTACCCGGTCATTTACAATCCGCATGCTGATCAATTTTGAATTTCGATGGATCAGTACGCCATTATTTTCCATATTTCTTTCAATTACTGAAACTACATCCAGATCTTCAAAAGGCAAAATCCGCTCACCTTTATCGATCAGGTGAACCTTTGTTTTCCCAAATCCGGAAAAAATAGTTGCATATTCACAACCAATTACCCCGGCACCCACAATTACCATACTTTCCGGGAAGTCGTCCATCGCTTCAATTCCTTCGCTGGTCATCACAATCTTTTCATCAATCGGAAGCTCTGGTAAGTAGCGGGGTCTGCTGCCCGTCGCAAGAATGATATTCTCTCCATAGACTCGTTCATTCCCCGTCGTGTCACTCACGATTTCCACCTCGTTCTGACTTACCAGTTTTGCCGATCCAATTTTAAACGAAAAATTATCGGATGGATGCAGTTCTTGCATTTTATTCAAATGTTCCTCCAGCATTGATTTTCGTTCGTTGACCGCATTCAATACTTCGCTTTGAATTTCTTTATAATTAATGCTGGGCTCTTTGAGATTAAATCGTTTTAAATTTTTCCTGAAGGACGAAGTCTCCCGGGAAAGTTCCCACCAGGTTTTGGAAGATAATGCTCCATTTGTTACACCAGCACCTCCTAATCGATCTCTTTCAATTAATAATACCTTCTTCTTAAAATCCAAAGCACGCATAGCCGCCGCATATCCAGATGGTCCTCCTCCAATAACAATCAAATCAAATTTTTGCATAACAAAATTCACGTTAGGTTCACGAAGATAGAAATTAAAGACTATTTTTAGATCAAATGATTCAGATTTTAACTGAATGAAGACCCCCAGTAACATTCGTGAACAATCCCAGCTCCCATGGGACCTTAAACGAAACATTAAAATTACAAATCGAATTTCGATTGTTCTTTCATTGTTGACCCTACTTTATCTGATTATTCTCCTTACTTTCTTCGGATGGTCAGTTACCTCTCCTTTTATACTACTTCTTTCATTATTTTTTATTTTCATTCGCGTATTAAATTATTTTGGTTTCTATAATATTAGCAGGATTCTGTTCACTGTAGTTCCGCCAGTCGCCATTCTTGCTTTGACACTGGAGGCAAAAATCGCTTATCCTGATAGCAGTGATATTAATTATTATGACAGTCGTATCATTCTCCTTTCACTGATCATTGCTCCCGGGATTGTCTTTAGTCTTCATGAGCGAATAAAACTCTGGACTGCTTTTGGAGTTGGCCTGTTAATGCTGATCCTTTTTGATCCCCTCCACGAATTTTTTAATGTAGGATATTATCAGCGTGGGTTTGACGGACCTTCTTATTTCTATTTAAACTATCTGATGGTCATCGTTTTTTTTGTGATATTTTCTGGTATCATAACCTTAAAAAAAATTATTGAAAATTCAGAAAGAATACAATTTCAATTGCAACAGACATTGGAAAATAAAAATAATGAAATCTTAACAGCCGCCAATAATAGTGCAATACAAAACCAGGAGATTATTTCACAACGTGAAGAGCTGAGAGAAAATCAAAAAAAATTAGAAGAGGCAAACAAGATTGTTGAAAACTACAACACCGAATTAAAAAAGAAAATTGAAGAAAAAAATCAGGAACTAATTCACGCCAATAACGAACTCCTTAGTACCAATGCCGACCTCCGTCAATTTTCATATACCATATCCCACAATTTGCGAGGCCCGATCGCACGGTTACTGGGACTTACCCAACTCCTCACGGTTGAGAAGAAGGATCTTGACCCCGACATTAAAAATGTTTTAGCATTAATTGTAAATACCGCCCATGATTTTGATGACATCATTAAGGATTTAAATAAAATTATCGATGTTCAGAAAGAATTGCACAAGATCAATGAAAAAGTATATTTTGAGGATGAATGGAAAAAAGTAAAATCCATTGTTCTTAAAGAATGGGAAGACGAGATTACACTTAATGTTAACTTTAATGCTCCCTATATTTTCATCATCCGACCATTTCTCCAGAGCATTCTATTCAATCTGACCAGCAACGCTTTAAAATATCGATCACCAACTCGACCACTTAAACTATCCATTAATAGTGAAATTAAAAACAACCAAATCACCTTGTCGATTGCTGATAATGGACTAGGGATAAATCTGGATGCCCATAAGGATAATGTATTTGGTCTTTATAAACGCTTTCACACACATACCGAAGGCAAAGGCCTCGGCTTGTATCTGGTAAAGACGCAGGTTGAAGCCGTGAGTGGTAAAATAGCAATCGAAAGTGAACTTAATGTTGGTACAACCTTTACGATCACTTTTCAAATTCCAGAAAAAATTGATGGCCAGATCTGCTATACCAGTGAATTTGGAAGCGTATACTATAATGCCAGTACGAATACAGTAGGTATTGTCTGGAATAAGCAAGTAACCTCTGAAGGGTATCGTAATCTCTTTAGCAAATGCCGCGAAATGGTCCAGTTATACAACACCCCTACGGTGATTAGTGATTTGCGGAAACAAGGAACCATTAGCATAGACGACCAACTATGGATGGTCACCGCCATCCTACGTGATTCTATCCGGAATGGATTGAAAAACGTTTGTGGAATCTATGATCCACTACAGCACAATGAAGAGTACCGAAAAAAAATTGAAGCCGTTGGCCTTCAGGAAGGAATTACAATTCAGTTTTTTGAATCAAAAAGAGAGGCGGAGGCCTGGATTGATAAAAACGTAGCTCATATTTGATTACCCTTTTAAAGGAAGATGAACTCCAGCCAGCATACACCTTACACTACCTCCACTATATTTCTCTATAGTGGGTATTGGAATCGGAAGAATATCAACAAACCGGGTAATTGCATCCAGTTGCCCGGGTACTAATGATTGAACCGCTGTCTCTGAGATCACTAAAATCCGTTCTCCATTCTTCTTTAAAACTTCCAATACGTTCCCGGCGAAATTTTTTAACTGATCAAAACTGATTGAAATGATTTTGTGTCCAGTGTTGTTGAGGGATTTGATTACCCGATCACGATCACTGTCATCTCTTATGGTGTCCAACGAAACCAGGGCAAAGTCGGTGGTGACCGCCATCATTACATTAGTGTGATAGATCGGTTGTCCTGAAGCATCAGTCGCATTAAAGAGTACAGGCGAATAACCCAGCGACTGACAAATTTCTTTCACCAGTGACTCATGCGTCCGCGGCGACCGTGCAGCATATACAGTGCGATTTACATGATCAAATATTAAACTACCTGTGCCCTCGACAAATTCCCCCTTATTTTCAAAATCAGAAAAATCAAGGACCCTCTTCACCATAAATTTTTCCTTAATAATTTCCAGCACATCACCCCTCCGTTCAACTCTTCGGTTGGCAGCCATCATCGCGTATATTACCAAATCACCATCTGGTTGCATAGACAACCAGTTGTTTGGAAATATCGCATCGGGTTTGGATGGGGATATGGTATCCTCAATAATTAATGTTTCGATACCATTCGCATGCAACAACAAAACCATGCTGTCAAACTCCTGAAGAGCACGTGCCTGAATCTCTTCGGCGGCTAACTCCTGTGTATGTTGAAAAACATTCGACTGCATGGTCTCTGGGTTGGCTCCAAAGGATGACGGTCTGACCATTAAAACATGACGTGGTGCTTGTAAAGACATAAAATCGATTTTATAAAGTTAACCAACTTGTAGTATATTGCCCGGATGAAACCAATTGATTTTTTGCTTCGTACCGGTATTCGGTCTACACCCAGGTCAATGGAGCGAAATATTTTGCTATGCAATGGTTCATCACTCATACTGGTATTGCTATCCTTTCTTCTCGGTTGCATCTATCTTTTCTTCTATGGTCTGGATTTGACGGCTGGGATTATCTTTGTATGCACACTTCTATTTTTACTCCCGCTGCTCCTCAACGCGCTATCACTAATTTCTGCCAGTCGACTTGTATTAAGTTTTATCTTCCCGGTACTTACCATTGTAACAGCTATCACCAGTAAGCATTTTAATACGGATGAAATTCAGGAATCAGGATATTATGACTATCGGTTTATCCTACTGGTCGCCTCCATGTTTCCTGTTATTTATATAAACCTAAAGGAACGTGTGCTTTTATTGAGCAGTTTATTTGGAAGCTTTCTTTGCCTTGTCCTTTTCGACCCTATTCATAATTACTTCGGGTATGGATATTTTCAAATGAACCAAAGTGATGACACCTACTATTTCAGTAATGTGGTAATCCTATTGAGTTACATTCTATTGCTTGCAACAGTGATTACATTACGCTCGTATTTTGAAAAATTTGAGCATGAAAATGAGGAATACGTAAAATTGCTAAACGAAAACAATAAGATTCTGGCTGAGAAAAATGATGAGATATCAGCCCAGCACGAAGAACTAATAGCACAAAATGAAGAAATCATTTCTCAGCATGATCAGCTAGGCGCTCAGGCTGAGGAAATTTCAAAACGCAATGAAGAATTAAGTAATGCGAAATTTATAATTCAAGAACAAAACAAATATCTAAAAGTTGAAAATACAGAACTTACGAGCGAACTGCTTGAAAAAAGTAAGCATTTGGAAGATGCCAATAACGAACTGATTAAACACAATAATGAATTGCAGCAATTTTCGTATGCTGTCTCCCATAATTTAAGAGGTCCGGTGGCCAGTTTGTTAGGACTGATCGGCTTATTTAAGAAAAAAGATCTGTCGGACGAAAATCAAAACATATTTACCTTTATAGACCGATCTGCCAATCACTTGGATCAGATCATAACCGACTTAAGCAAAATTGTTGACATACGCCATTCAATCTTTCAAATTCGGCAACGCATTGCATGGAAGGAGGAGATTAATCAGATCATTCACCATCTTAATCTGGAGATCCAGAAAAATAATATTCAACTTAATCTGAGACTGGAACAATGTCCTGATATTTTTTCTGTGCGCCCCTTAATTCAAAGCATTCTTTACAACCTGATAACCAATGCCGTTAAATACAGAAATGCAACCCGGCCGTGTGTCATTGACATCACAACTTCAGAAACCGATACCCATTTTATATTACAAGTCAGAGACAATGGGTTGGGGATTGATCTGAGCAGATATAAGAAATCACTATTTAAGTTATACAAGCGTTTTCACTTACATTCTGAAGGTAAAGGGCTGGGCCTATATCTCGTAAAATTACAAGTAGAATCATTGGGGGGTACCATTGATGTTGAAAGTGAGGTTAATCACTTTACAGAATTTTCAATTTCTATTAAAAAACCATCCAATATCTCCCGGCAAATTATCTTTGAAGAAGCATATTCCAAGTTTTTCTTCAACGCACCCTATGATACCTGCGGGCTGGTCTGGTCCGGCAGTATTTCGAGTGAACAATACCGAACTACCATGACCCGGTGCCTGGAGCTTTTGCGTGTTTACAATACTCCGAATTGGATTTCAGATGCCATGGAGAGAGGGACGGTTAGCTCCGAAGATTTAGATTGGTTAATAAAAGAAATTGTTCCTGCAGCAGCCAAAAATGGACTGAGGCGAATATGCTTTGTGCGTAAAGATGCAGCTGAACCAGGTACGATTGCATTTGTTGCCGGCCTGCAAAAAAAGCTTCCAGACTTCCATATTGAATTTGGTGCTTTTGTTACCTTCCAAAGTGCGCTAAATTGGATTCAGGAAAAGAATTTAACGGATTAATTAAAATGGATCAACTTATATCCCTGGACCAGGATTTTTTTTTACTGCTTAACAACATGCATGTTAGCTGGCTTGACCCGATCGTTTTTTGGGCGACCAAAACGATCACCTGGATTCCGCTATATGCTTTTCTAATCTATTTATTAATTAAACAATTTAAGAGCAAGGCACTGCTGGTATTGCTCTTTGCTGGTATTTCTATTTTCTTAACAGATCGCACGACAAGCGGTGTAATGAAACCCTATTTTGAACGCTTGCGACCTTCTCATGAACCTGCCCTGGCGGGACAGGTACACCTCGTAAACGGATATAAAGGAGGAAAATACGGATTTGCATCAAGCCATGCAGCAAACTCGTTCGGGATTGCCATGTTGGTTTGGCTTAGCCTTCGAAAACGTTATCCAAATGTTATTTGGATTTTTGGCTGGGCCCTCATGTTTAGCTATACCCGCATTTACCTCGGTGTTCATTATCCTGGTGATATCCTGGTTGGCGCATTGATTGGATTGCTCGCCGGCGTTATTGCGTACACTGGGTTACGTTTTACACTATCAAGGATAGGAAGGAAAGTGTAGCGTTATCGATGATTCACTTCCCCTCCTAAGTTACGACTAACGTGCTTTACAGATGGAGAACCGACATACCTTACCTCGGCACCCAATGAAGAAGATACATCAATTTCATCATCAACATTTATCCGGACTTCAGCCCCCATGGAGGCGCTGACATTAGCCACTCTGGCTTTTAGTTGCGAAGCTTTGAGTTCCCCCCCCATGTTAGCACGCACATCAATATATTCAATCTTTCCGGAGAGAGTAAGTATACCCCCCATACTCGACTTTAGCTTTGCCCGCTGCGCAATTAACTCGAGGTCAATTTCTGCACCCATACTGCAATCCACATAAAGATTTTTTGATTTCACAGGTGCCCGGGAGGTAATGATCGCCGCAGCCTGACCTTCGATCGCTTCCAATTCGACATAATATGCTTTTACCCGAACATATTCAGAACGGTTATAATCATGATTGGATGACCAGTCATCAAGGTAATGGCGGTTTTTAATTTTCAACCGCAACACGCCGCTGTTTACATCGGCAATAAAATCTTCTTTTGATACCCCATTGTATTCGATTTCCACATAGGGCTTGTCAGCTTTAATAAGCTCGACTTCAACCGCACCAAAAACATCCACCGAATTATAGTCGGCCAACTCTATTTTAGTCTGGCCATTGACATACAAACAAGAAATCATTAAAATGAAGAAGGTAAAGTATTTCATGACATGTAGTTTTTTATTCTAGACTTTCCGGGTAGTCCGGATTGATACTCAGTTATTCAAAGTATAGACGCCCGTCAAATACGGAAGGTTGCATGGCACCGCTACTATTTTAGATTTATTAGTCGCTGTACGTATTTTCCAATGATATCAAATTCCAAATTTACGGTATCACCCACCGCAATCCCATTCATATTGGTATTTTCCCAGGTATATGGAATAATCGCTACAGCGAAACCATCGGCCAACGAATTGAAACAGGTCAAACTTATCCCATTCAGGGTAATCGACCCCTTTTCCACAGTGATATAGTCCTGACCGGAGGCATGTCCAATATCGATCACCCAACTTCCCGCCTGTTCCTTAATGTCGAGTACTACACCCATCTGATCGACATGTCCTTGTACGATATGCCCATCAAATCTTCCATTATTGAGCATCGCCCGTTCCAGGTTAATCCGATCGCCAATCTTCCACTTTCCCAGATTTGATTTGATTAAAGTCTCATCAATAGCGGTAACCCAATGTGAATTCCCGTCCACTTTGGTGACCGTCAAGCAGACGCCATTATGGGATAGGCTCTGATCTACTTTCAGTTCCTGACTAAGGGTACTGGCTAGCTGGTAATGAACATTGGTACCTTCCTTTCTTATCTCAAGGATTTCTCCTAGTGTTTCGATGATTCCTGTGAACATAGTAAAATGATGAGACAACAAAAATAGCAAATTGAAGGGAAAGGTGAATCCATTTAGGAAGCATTCTAATTTGGAAAGAAAAGATTAATTTAGATTTTGGAAACAACTGAAAATGGGTGATCCTTATGTTATAGGCAAAGAATGTATAACAGATGAAGTGGTTTAAGGCACATAAAGGATTAACCATCGGTACCGTTACTCCGCTATTGCTGATATTACTTTATAATACGCCAATCGTCAAAAATTACTCACAAAGAATGATGGGCGAAAAGCTGGTGGCTATTGCCCGGGGTGCGAATAGCCAAATAAATACAGTCACTTACACTGGTGTTCATTATAGCCTGATGCGTAGTCAGCTAATATTCGATGATCTTGAAGTCTCTTTTCACCCGACGGGAACCGATACCGTATATAATACTTTTTCTGCTAAAATCATTAACCTGAATATTGATGGATTGTGGAAAATCTATTTTAAAAAATCGCTCGTCATTGAAGGATTGTCCGTTCTTCAACCCAGGATAAGAGTTCATAAAAAATTAGGACAAAATGAAACAACCAACCTTTCATTGCAAACGGGGGATTTATACAATTCGATATCAAAAATGTTGAATGCGCTTGCAATCTCAACCTTTGATTTACAACATGGCCACTTTACATTCCTCTTGCACAACGAAGAAGGAATAAGTGAAATAACTATTAATGACCTATCACTTTGGATTGAAAATTTTCAATTGGATGAAACCAGTGCAAGCAGGAAGGATAAGATCCTAATGACAGATAATATTAAAGTGAAGTTTGCCAATCAATCACTTTACCTGCCCGATAGCATACATGCTATTCACTTCGATAGTTTATCGCTTTCCACAGCCGAAGATTATTTCTATGTGTATGGTTTTAACATTACAGCGAAAAAAGATATATCCCTCGAGTCAAATTATTACGATTTGAATATCCCCATACTGAGTATTACCAATGTTGATTTTAGCAAAGCGTATAATCAACGTGAACTTAATATCGACAAAATACTGCTGTCAGGAGGAACTGTTATTGTCGATAACCGGAAAAAAAATATTGGAAGCCGCAATCCCGACTTACTTATTCAAATTAATCATGTTTTCGGAAAGTTGTCGATTCAGGAATTAACCTTTAAAGATACCCAGCTCAGTATCCATGCAGACCCCATCGGGCTTCCGGAAAAAATTGAGCTAAATCAATTGGATCTATCCGTCTACCAAATTAATCTGGATCAGAGCAATACGGCATTTGATTTTGATCATCGCTATTTTAAAGATTTAGAACTGACGTTAAATGATCATGCCATTGAACTTTCGGAACGAAATCATCGACTGGAGATGGCAAACGTTCATATCTCAACCAGAAAGAAGTTATTTTCTGCCGGCAAAATCAATATCAAGCCCATTCTTCATGATCCTGCTGTGAGTATTCTGAACGAAGCACAGATTGAAAATCTGACCCTCGAAGGATTTGACCCGTATCAATTGGTGAATGACCGGCAGTTACTTTTGAAGTTAATTAAGGTCGAACGTCTTGGGATCAAAACAACACCGAAGGCAGGGACTGTACAAAAAAGCGGGATCAACCCCATACATGAACTGGAGGACCTCTTCCCTTACATCCGACCGTTTTCTGATCAATTGCGCATCGATAGTCTATCCATCCAAAATATTAATCTTGACATGCCAACCGCCAATGGTCCATTTCTTGTACAAGGTGCTTCTTTGCTCATTAATTCATTTAATCTGGATAGCACTACCCATTTGCAACCCGAGAATATTTTTCAGGTAGAAAATTTTATTGTTTTTGTACCAAGGGCAATTTTACCGGTTAAAGACCAACAAATTGAAATTGACAGTTTTTATATAAACAAAGATTTAACACTTCTGACCACAAAAACCATTCAATTTACTAAAAAGAAGGGCTCCTCTGGATTCGGAGTAAATGGAAGCGTTGATGCAGTTTATTTTAAAGGATTAAAGCTGAGACAAATCTTATATCAGCAGCGCTATTTATTTGATTCGTTGATCATTAAACATCCTGTGATTGACGTACATGAAGTGGGCGGAATAGCCGGTCAGCCGAAAAGTAAATCAAATATTTCCAGCTTTATCGATGAGTTTGAAATTGGTTTGATTTCGGTGGAAGATGGGGAACTTAGGTACCAGGAAGGAAATCTTGAAATCGCGCATCTGAATAATTTGGGGTTGTTAGTAACCAATGCTGCGCTAAGTTCACAAGATCTAAAAAAGGATGAAATCCTTGTCAAATACGAAGATTTTTTACTGAATTTTGATAGTCTGTATTTTTCTTCGCCAGAATTCAAACATGTGTTAAATGTTCAGAACTGTCAGTTTCACCTGAAGGATTCTACCGGAAGTATTCAAAATATCCTGCTTACTCCAATTGTCGAACAGGATTCGCTTTCTCTTTTTACATTATCCATTCCAGCAATTACATTCAAAGGAATAAATGATTATAGTTCGTATTACAATAAAAAGATCGATATATCTGCCCTTCAGATTGAAAAACCATCCATTCGGATACAGGCAGGCTTTCGGAATCCAGAAAAAGTACAAACCGGTTTTCCAGCTTTAACGAGTACACTATTTTTATTTGATTGGGATAGTTTAGGTGTTGATGATTTTAAAATTACGAAAGGATCGTTGCAATTTCTTCAAGGAGCAAAAACCTTTACGATCAAAAATTTTGATCTAACACTGGATGATTTTGAAGTCTTCAGGGATAGTGAAATGATTCGCGAAAAATTTCTTTTTGCAAAAGAAGTTGATTTTAAGCTTTTGGATATCCTTTATCATGACCGTTCAGTAAACGATTCGGTCGCCGTTCGCAGTGTGCACCTTAACTCAAAGGATGAAAAAATGGAATTAGATGGAATTCATTTAACCCTTAATCACGAGAGTCCAATCGTTGGGTCCATCCCTTCGATTGAATTTACCGGCCTGTCGTTTTTTGATTTCACGCAATTAAAAAAGGTAATTGTAAAAGACCTTGCCGTTAAAAACCCTACTGTACAAGTCGCCCTGAATACGCAAGGAAGTCGTCAGAACGGTAAATTTGCACAGCTAAACAAATACCCATTCCAAACAAATCAAATCGCTTCCATTCAGATTAACCACGGAAGTGTACAGGATGCCCGAATCCTCGGAATAAAAGATAGTTTACTCTCCATTGGGAATATCGGATTTCAATTAAACAATTTTATACTGCATCCCGACTCCATTGCAAAACGTAATTTACCCTTTCACTCAGAGAAATTTGAACTCACTGTTTCGGATGTGAGCTACCAGATCAATCCCATGAATAAGATTCAGATCAGCATGTTTGATTACCGGTCGAAACCCTCTGTTGCCACCGTTCAGGGTTTGGCCATTGTTCCCCTATATGATCGCGTGGCGTATGCCGAAAAGTTAGGTGAGCAGGCAAGTTGGATGTCACTAACCAATACAAAGACACAAATTCAAAATCTTGATTTTGAGCAATTGATCGGAAACAAAGCCATTCATGCAAATAAAATAGTGGTAGATGATATCTCCATCGATGTGTTTCGCGACAAACGTCTTCCTTTCCCGACCAATCAGGTACGCGAATTACCACATCATAGTTTAAAGAATTTACCGTTGGGTGTAAAAATCGATACGGTACAAGTACGTTCAGGTTATGTTCAATACGTTGAACAATCTGCAAAAATTGATACTACCGGAAGCATCTACTTTAATCAAATACAAGCAAGTATCACCAACATTACCAATGACAGCGCACATATAACGAAAAACCCAACCATGACTGCCCTTATTGAAACACGGTTGTATGGAAGCGGAAATACAGTCGCCCGGTTTGATTTTGATCTTTCAGATCCTGATTACGGATACAAATACACGACCACCGTTGGAGAGTTTGACTTATTGAAACTAAACGCCATTCTTGAACCTGCGGTACTGGCCAGGATTAGGGAGGGAACGTTAAATTCCCTGCAACAGGTGGTGACTGCCAATGACGACTATGCACAAGGTGAAATGATTTTCCGGTATAATAATCTTAAAGTGGGATTAATAAAAAGTGTTGCAGAACCCAACCCGGGCCTCGGGAAAGCGCTGGCTTCCTTCTTTGCCAATACCTTTATCGTACGCTCTAAAAACCCGGCGCCATTTATACGAAAGAGTGATGTGTTTTTTGAGCGCAATCACGCAAAAAGTATTTTTGATTTCCTGACAAAAAGTACGTTAAGCGGTGTGGTAGAGAGTATCGGAGCGCGAAGTAACCGGAAGAAGATTCGCCAGCACAAAAAAGATGAAAAACAGCAAGCAAGACGCAAAAACAAAGTACTTCCCTCCGATTCTGAGTAATCTAATAAACCTATTTAGTTCTATATCAATACTTTACAAAGTAAATTATTTAATTTTGGTTTATTTTATAAACTACTTTATATTTATGCCGTATAAGGAAGTATAACCTTACAACTACTATGGAAACAACTGAACACAAATTAGATCCGAACGAGAGCCTGGACCTCATTGCCAATATGATCCATCAGGCAAAAGGAAATGTTCGTAATAACGGTATACATTTTCTTCTATGGGGATGGGTAGTCACCATTGCTAATTTTGGAATGTATGCACTCATTCAACTGGAATATCCATCACCACATTTAGTCTGGCTCATAACAATACCTGCCGCCATCCTATCAATGTACTTTGGATTTAAACATGGACGAAAGAGCCGGATCACCACCCATCTGGGGAGAATTTATATGTGGCTTTGGATTAGTTTTGGAATTGTCATCTTTACATTGGTGGCATTCGGTTTCAAGATTAATTACCAGTTCAATTCGATCATTTTATTGATCACAAGTATTCCCACTTTTCTTTCCGGGATCTCCTTGAGATTTAAACCCCTAGTCATTGGTGGTATCCTCTTCTGGGCGTTTGGAATTTTGTCCTTTAATGTGAGCTATGAAAACCAGTTACTGGTAGGTGGTATTGCTATCATCTGCGGATACCTGATTCCTGGTTATTTGTTGAGCAATAAAAAAGAAGACTGATGTTAACCGAACTTGATCCTTTACTTCATTCGCAATTGCGCCTCGGTATTATGAGTATTCTCGTATCGGTAGAGACGGCAGAGTTTACCTACTTAAAGGAAAAAACCAACTCAACAGCCGGTAACATGAGTGTCCAGCTTGATAAATTATCAGAGGCAGGATACATTAAAATAGAAAAGACTTTTAAAGGAAAGAAACCGTTGACGACCTGTAAGATTACTAAAACAGGGATCAAAGCATTCGAAGCCTACGTGGCTGCCCTTCAACAGTATATTAAAAAGTAAAAAAATTTAAGTATTTAGTTTATAATATAAACCAGTTTATAAAAATGAAAACTTCAAACAACAACCAAAAACAAATGACTATGAGAAATGTATTTATCTTACTTGCCTGTTTAGCAGGTTTGTCTATTGGAAAAAGTATGGCCCAACCCGCCAGTAAAATCGCACAAGAACAACTCAAAAAACTGGCCTACTGGCAAGGAGATTGGAAAGGTGAAGCTACCATTCGCCGTGGACCCGGTGAGCCGATTAAAGTCAACCAGGAAGAACATATTGAATTCCGATTGGAAAATACCATCCTGCTAGTTGAAGGCATTGGAAAATCTCCTGCAGACGGATCCACTACCTTTAATGCGATGGCAATCATCAGTTTTGATGAGACTACCAATCAATTTAAAATGAAATCGTATTTGCGGGAAGGAAGAAGTACCGATGCCTGGTTTAAAATTTTGGAAGATCATCAATTTGAATGGGGTTTCGATGTTCCTTCCGGAAAGATTAAATACACGATTACCATGGATTCATCTAAAGGTACCTGGAATGAAAAAGGATTTTTCTCACAGGACGGTACCAACTGGATGAACTTCATGGAAATGAATCTGACGAAAGTGAAATAATTGAACCCGCACCGTAAAAAAAAAGGAGCCTCAAACTGAGGCCCCTTTTCCAAACTTAACTCACCAAAGCTTTACTTGGTCCACCAAAGTTCAACATCCTGTTGATCGGGACCCTGTCTTCCAATAGCAGCGTTCAGGTTTGTCCCGTTTTTAGAATAGGCAGAGCTTCCATATGGAAGACGTTGCGGGTATGCCCCATTTATTTCACCCAATCCAAAAAGCTCAACATCAGAAACACCAGCGGCCAGTTCGGCGGGATATCCCGACTTACGTACGACCGACCAGGCTTCAAATCCATCCGTATAAGCAGCCATCCAGCGTTGCACGGCTACCTTTTCCAGGTTCTCATTCAGCGTACCATTTAATTTTGCCATATCTTCATTGGCAATATAATTATCGGCATTTGCACCCCACAATGCCATCGCTCTTCGAATACCGTTCTGATATAATTCCTCAGCAGTACCACCTGCACTAAAACCTAAAAGTGCTGCCTCCGCACGAAGAAAATAGGCTTCGGCTGAAGTCATCACAATCTCCGGGAAAATCGCACTTGTATTTTTATCGCGGATAACGGATTCAGCAGGTTTCGAGAAAAACTCATGTTTTGCATACTCATAAATCTGCCCATTTAGTCGTGTGGGTTGTCCAACATAATAGGTCTTGGCGGGCATCTCAATCGTAATATCATCCGCAGTTTCGACCTTATTATAAACCACTCCGGCATCATCAAGCACACTCAAAATAAAATCAACTCGATTAGGAGTATAATTTCCACTGGTTTTATCCAGGACGACTGTTCCACCCAATGCCGGCTGCGCAATTAGCTCTAACCGTGGATCATTATTGTCACGCAAATAATCAATCAACGTCTTTCCTACTTTCCATTGCGATCCCGAGGCTGCATCAGGATTGTTCCGGTTACTAAAATTCCACCACACATCACCATAGCATGCACTACTCCATTGCGAAATTATATTGTCTTTCTCCATAAGGATATCTTCTGTTTCCAGTAGCGGTGCTGCCAGCGCCTGATTAATGGCTGCATCAGAGAAGTCATCGCCCGTTGCACCATGCGCGCGCATCGCGATTCGTAATTTCAATGTATTCGCCATCCGCTTCCATAGCTGAAGGTCGCCACCGCAGAAGATGTCGTTGCTGCCAACATCCTCTACCCCATCGCCGGTTTTGGTTTCACTTCCAATAATGGCCATGGCATCATCCAGATCAGCCAGAATTCCTTTATAGATTTCCTTCTGCGTATCAAATTTTGGAAGAAGGATCGACGGATTACCTACTTCGGAAAAAGGAATTTCTCCAAAAATATCTGTAAACGTTTGGAAGTATAGGGATTTAATAATTAACCCAATTGCATACATCCTTTCATTTTCAAATTCGCCGCCGGCTTTGGTTATCTTTAAAAAGTTATCAAGACTACCAAAATAACTATCCAGCCAATCCCAGGCAGCATCTACATACCCGGTGTTTCGGGTATATCCCAGCTCATCGCTCCACCAGGATCCATTAAATCCAAAGGTAGCATGCCCCGCATACCGATCGGCATGAATCAGATGTGCACGCCAGTAGGGATAACGGTCTGGTGCCACTAAGGGATATTGAATGTTTGTTAAAAAATACTTCGCACTTGCCTCCTCTTTCGTAACCGCATTGGGATTTGTATTCATCTCCAAAAAATCGGATGTACAGGCAAACATTGTTGCCAGTATCATCACAAAAAATATTCGTATTGTTTTCATAGTTTTCTGGTTCAATGTTTAAAATTTCACATTCAGATTGAAACCTAGCGAACGGGTTGTTGGCAGGTTATAGAATAGTACGCCTTGTGCCGTATTACTTGTTGAAAAGCTGCTTTCAGGATCAAAATTATCTATCTTCTTAGAGAAGAAGAATAAATTCCTACCCACAACTCCTACGGAAACACCTTTAATAAAGTTTCCTAATGTACTTGTTGGGAAATTATAGATTAATGTTAACTCCCGCATGCGGATGTTCGTTTGATCATACACATAATTGGAAGCAATTCCACTATAGGATCCCCAATATTGCTGACCGGTGATCTGGTTTGTATTCGGCGCATACGTAGGATTATCCGGCGGTCCGGTGTTGTATACACCATCGACAATGATTCCCTCTTCACGATATTGCAACGTCTTTTCAGAAACGCCTGATCCATCCATTCCGGCATCAGTACCAACATATGCCTGACCTCCGTATCGCATATCGATTAGCATTCGTAAGCTGAAATTTTTATACATCAGCGTATTGCTAAAACCAGCAATCCATTTAGGTTGATAATTCCCCAGATAAACACGCTCATTGGTTGCTAATGGTCTTCCTGTAGCATCAACAATAAGCTCACCACTCGAGGTGCGTTGATAGGTTGTTCCATAAATATCTCCATATCCACCACCAACAGTACCCTGTACACTTATGGATCCGGAATTTGTTGTCGATAATGGGATACTGGTCAAATCACCAACAATTTCATCCAATGAATTGGTGTTCTTGGAAAAATTCAAGGATGCATCCCATGAGAAATCAGCGGTCTTAACCGGGATACCACCAATTACAAATTCAAATCCTTTATTGGTCATTTGCCCCACATTGGTATGGAACAAGGTATACCCGGTTGATCCGGTTATTGGGACATCCCAAATTAAATCTTTAGAGATGATATTATAATAACTAAAATCCGCATAAATCCGATTCTGTAAGAATTTAGATTCAAATCCAATTTCGTAGGTTGATATCTGTTCTGGTTTTAGATTCTCATCATACAACGTGGCTGGTCTGGAAAGCGTAGTTAATCCCAAATAACCATTTTGCTGTAAATCGTATGCATTTGTTAACTGATACGGGCTGGTATCATTTCCTACTTTAGCCCATCCAACTCGTACTTTTAAAAAATCGAGGGTAGATTGGTTTGGATCAATAAACTCATTCACCAAAAGAGACAAACTAGCGGAAGGATAAAAATATGACCAGTTATTTTCCGGTAAGGTAGAAGACCAATCATTCCGTGCTGAAATATCAAGATACGCGATTTCCCTAAACGCTATTTGTGCAGATCCATACAAGGAATTTACTTCCTTCTCCCGTAATGGCGTATAACCCGGCTGCAGGATGGTTGCACTGGCAGCGGTTGCTTTGGTTGGGATCTTAAAATTCTCTCCAAACAATGACTGCGTTTCAAATGTTTGATAGCGATGGTTACCCCCAACATTTACATCCAGTTGGAAATCAGGAGTGATGTCCTTATTGAACATTAACAGAAAATCTGCATTCGTTTCACTCACATGGGTGTCGCTGTAATTAAAACGGCCGGTTGAATAAAACCAATGTCCCGGTTGATTTACCGTTTCAATTTTCTGTCTGACTGCATCCGTACCAATTCGTACAAACGCAGATAAATTATCCGTAAACGCATAGTTTAACTTTGCATATCCAAGCACACGACTTCTTTTATCCTCGTTTATGTCGTGGTTAACAACCCAATACGGATTTCCACCACTCGCGGTTGGAGACCGCACTGAGAAGTCGGATTCATTTTGATAATCTTCTAAATCCGCCAATACGGTATTCCGTGGGATGGTATACAAGTTGGCCATAATCCCTTCGGTACCCTGGACTGCACGGTTTTTAGCACTTTGATAAAACACAGTGGCTTTTGCATCGAGGGATAATTTATCCGTCAGATTGACAACACTTCGAAGGCTAAAGTTATTTTTTACCAAATCCGAATTTGGAATAATGCCTTTAGATTGATTATTGGTGTACGAAAATCGTGTACTGAATTTATCGGATCCTCCATCGAGTGCAACCGAATTAATGAAAGTAGAACCAGGCTCAAAAAAATCTTCCACATTTGATGACTGCGGTGAGTAAGGCCGTTGTTCACCTGTCCAATACAGCTGTTGACTTCCATCCATTACCGCCCCCCAGGAGCCACTACTTTTTAAAGTCGCCAAATCGTTGGGAACGGTTCCATTTGTTCCCTGACCATACGTGTTTTGATAGGTAGGTAATAAAAGAGGGGTTTCAACAGTATAATTACTTGAAAAGGAAATTCCCAATCCCTGATTCACTCTGCCTTTCTTTGTGGTTACCATAATTACACCATTCGCTGCACGTGAACCATATAAGGCAGCAGCATTCGGACCTTTCAACACCGTTATGGAAGCGATGTCATCCGGATTAATATCAGAGAGCCCGGTTCCATAATCTGCTCTTGCATACTCTCCGGTACCTGGCCCATCAGCAGATCCAAATCCTGAATTATCTATTGGAATTCCGTCAACAACATAAAGGGGTTGGTTATTTCCGCCGAGTGATTTATTACCACGAATAATGATCCGTGTTCCACCTCCTGGTCCGGAGCTGGATTGTGTCGCAACAAGTCCGGGTACGCGCCCCACCAGAGAACTTGCAAAGTTCCGGTCTTTGACTGTTGAAACATCCTCGCCGGAAACTTCTGAAACAGCATAACCTAACGCTTTCTTTTCGCGTTCAATTCCAATGGCCGTTACCACTACTTCAGTAAGTTGTGTTACATCTTCCTGCAACTGCACATCAATAGTCGTGCGTGTGCCGACCGTAATTTCCTGAGTAGAATATCCGATAAAGGAAATTACCAAAACGCTTTGCTGATTAGGAACAGTAATGGCAAACTTTCCGGAAGCATCTGTCGATGTTCCCGTAGTCGTTCCTTTTACAATCACAGAGACACCCGGAAGGGTTGCTCCATCCGAACTACTGGTAACCGTTCCCGTGATGGTTTGCGCCATCGCCGAAAGCGATCCTACCAGCAGCAATACGAGGTAGAGTAAACATTTTTTCATTGGCATTTTTTTTTGGTTAAATGGATTATTTGCGCCCCATGCAATCATGATTTCAGTACGAAATCAGATATTGGGGATTAGTAAAAATATCGGACAACAATCAAAAAAAAAAGAAAAAACTAATAAATGTGTACGCACACACACACAATGTGCGCGTACACATTGCAATTCCCCTTCTTTGTGTTAAATTTCGCCAATTCAAATAAAAATGGTTCTGATAAAATGAATCAGAAAAAAAATATTCGCATAAAAGACATCGCCCAAATGGCGGGAGTTTCCGTTGGAACCGTCGACCGTGTGTTGCACAACAGGGGGCGTATCTCGCAGGAGGCGTATACAAGGGTGATGGAGGTGCTCAATAAAATTGAATACAAACCCAACCTGCTTGCACGAACTTTAGGCTCAAAGAAAACTTTCCGAATTGCAGTCGTAATTCCCAATCCGGAACAAGATCCCTATTGGGAACTCGCCAACAACGGGATTCATCAGGCAACTTTAGAGTGGTCGCAATATGGAATCACGATTGAACCCTACTATTTTGATTTGTATGATAAAAGTTTGTTCAGCAGGGAAATCAAAAAGGTTACCTCCGCCCAGGTCGATGGAATTTTGATTGCACCCATATTCTATAACGAAGTACTTCCCTTTCTGATTGAATTCGAAAACGCTAAGATTCCTTTTATCTTTTTCAATACCAATATTCCCGATGTTACACCGATTAGCTTTATCGGACAGGATTTATTCCAAAGTGGTCAGGTGGCAGCTGACCTGATGAACCTGGGACAAAACGGTACCTATGATGTTGCGATTATTCATGTTGATGAAGACGTTAAAGACTCGGTTCACTTATTGGAAAAAGAAAAAGGTTTTAAAGAATACCTTAAAGAACACCGAAAAACAAATTACAATGTCATTGGCCTGAACCTCGGGAGCCCTTCGGAAAAGGAATTCGAGCAAACCGTTACTGACTTGCTTAAAAACCAAAACCTAAAAGGAATTTTCGTTAGTACTTCCAAAGGCACTTATATTATCGCCTCCATTTTGGAAAAACACAACAAAGAAAACATCAGAGTAATTGGCTACGATATGCTGGAACAAAACCTGAAGTATTTGAAATCCGGTGCCATTGATTTCCTGATCAATCAAAATCCAAAACACCAGGCTTTTCTGGGCGTAAGCCATCTGGCAAATTACCTCGTCTTTAATAAAAAAGTGCCACCCCTGAATTTATTCCCATTGGAAATTATAACACGCCAAAACCTACCTTCCTATTTGAGTTCTCATATACATTAATTACTGTAATGAAATCGTATTCTCCCCTCCTATTTTGTGCTGTCATTTCAATCCTCATTTTTAAGTGCTCTCCAAATCAAAACACAGGAGAACAGCAACCGGTCCCCGATTTTAAGGTGATCGGCTACATGCAAGGACACACCATTGATACGGCAACCGTCCCCTTTGATAAACTCACCCATATTAATTTTTCATTTGCGATCCCAGCAAAAGATAGCGGTCACCTGGCACCCCTACGTTTACCCGAAGTTTTAACGGGGTTAGTCATCAAGGCAAAATCAAAAAATGTAAAAGTATTTATATCCATTGGCGGCTGGGGTATTGGCGATGGTGGTGGAGATGATACCCGGTTTCATTTATTAGCAGCAGACGCAGCATATCGTTCCACGTTTATAAATGAATCAATGGCCCTCGTCCAGGAATTTGATTTGGATGGTATTGATTTAGATTGGGAATATCCGGATCCTGATTCTCGCTCGGCTGATGATTTTATTCTATTAATGCAGGAATTAGCGGACACACTGCATTCAAAAAATAAGGAGCTTACCGCAGCGGTGGTTCATTATGGCCATCAGGGAGACGGAATAAAAAGTGAAATATTTGAAATTGTTGACTGGCTAAACCTGATGGCATACGATGATGATGGTGGCCAGCCCATTCCGCACGCTCCCTATTCACTAGCCGAAAAATCCATAAACTACTGGGTGCATGAACGAGGATTACCGCCTCAAAAAGCAGTACTAGGATTACCATTTTATGGCAAACCCGGTGGAGGAAAAGGACAATACAAACAACTTATTGAAAATGGAGCCGATCCCAAGGCAGATGAATTTGAAGGTATTTATTACAACGGTATCAGCACCATAAAAAAGAAAACCCGGCTGGCAAAAGAAGAAAATCTTGCAGGCGTCATGATCTGGGAAATAAGTCAGGATACCCAGGATGAAACCTCACTACTCCATGCCATTAGTGAAGCCATCAAACCATAAGTTAAATTGAATTGTGTTGAAGAAATGAATTGACAAAACAGGATACTGTTTCAAATTCCTTATTTTTGGGCAATTGATTTTTCTATGACACTGTTTGCTAAGTATCCGGTCCACATCACAAATTCTTTAAGTGGAAAAAAAGAACTGTTTGAGCCCCTGAACCCACCCTTTGTTGGTCTTTATTCATGCGGCCCCACGGTGTACAGTGAAGTCCATCTGGGGAACCTCCGAACTTTTACAGCGTTCGATGTCGTTTATCGCTACCTGACCCATATTGGTTACCGGGTTCGGTATGTACGCAACATTACGGATGCCGGACACCTGACCAACGATGCCGGAGAGGGTGTTGACCGGATTGAAGAGCGGGCGAAATTAGAGCAACTTGAGCCAATGGAAATTGTTCAAAAGTACACCGTTGGTTTCCACGATGTATGTCAGATTTTTAATATCCTTCCGCCAAGTATAGAACCCACGGCTACGGGACATATTGTGGAACAAATAGAGATGATCAAAAAGATTCTTGATAATGGTTTTGCGTACGAAAAAAATGGTTCCGTGTATTTTGATGTGCGCAAGTTCATGGAACAATATTCCTATGGTGAGTTGAGTGGTAGAAATATAGATGAGTTAATGGAGGGATCCCGCGAACTGGATCGTCAGGATGATAAAAAAAATGCGGTCGACTTTGCCATCTGGAAAGGTGTCTCTCCCAATCACATCCAGCGATGGCCTTCACCGTGGGGGGAAGGAATTCCAGGGTGGCATTTGGAGTGTTCTGCAATGGGTTCAAAATACCTCGGAAAACAATTTGATATACATGGCGGGGGGATGGATTTAAAATTCCCACACCACGAATGTGAAATTGCCCAAAGTGTAGGAGCATATGGCACTGCCCCCGTTCGCTACTGGATGCATTCTAATATGCTGACCGTAAATGGTGAAAAGATGAGTAAATCCAAAGGCAATTCTTTTTTGCCTCGGGAATTATTTACAGGTGCACATCCGTTATTGGATAAAGCCTATAGTCCCATGGCAGTACGTTTTTTTATGCTGCAATCGCATTATTCAAGTACCCTTGATTTTTCGAACGATGCATTGAAGGCAGCAGAAAAGGGATTTAAAAAATTGAGTGAAGCATTGACAGCCATCAAAAAGCTTCACTATACATCACCTGCAGAGACAACAAATACCGCGCTTGAAAAAGAACTCGAGCGGATGGTGAACGAATGCTACCAAAGCATGAGTGATGATTTTAATACCGCAAAAACATTAGCCGTATTATTCGAGATGTCTGCACGCATTAATGATTTTAAATCCGGGGCCGTACTGCTGAATGCGATTTCCGCAGAATCCTTTGATTCATTTAAAAAAACGTATGTAGCATTTATGCAGGATGTTTTAGGCCTGAAAGAAGAGGAAGTGCATAATCATGATTTACTTGACAGCGTGATTAACCAATTAATTGTCCTACGAAAGAAATCACGAGCGGACAGAAATTTTGCGTTATCTGACAAAATTCGGGATGACCTGAAAGCCAAAGGCATTCAGTTAAAAGATGGCAAGAACGGAGAAATGACGTACGCGATTGAATAATACCTGATTGTTAAAGAAAATTTTCATATTGCCCATTCGATTTTATCAACTCAGCATTTCGCCTTTGCTTGGGTCAAATTGCAGACACGTTCCTACCTGCTCAAACTATGCGATACAAGCTATACAGGAATGGGGTGTGTTAAAAGGAATGTGGATGGGACTCAAACGAATTTCCCGATGCCATCCCTGGGGCACCCATGGATATGATCCGGTGCCGAAAAAAGATACTTTGTCAAAGTCTTAAACTTTGACAAAGTATCTATTTCAAGTTTTTATCAATCGTTTCTTTAAGAATCTCGAATGAATCCGCCTTTACCTGCAGGGGGCCAACGAGTGGATTGTTCATCATTACAATAAAGTACAGCACAACTCCTATGAATGAATTATAAAGGGATACGAATAAAACAGAAATTTTGTCGGGTTTGTAGGCAGAGAATAGAATCATGACGATTACAAAGCCAAAGCATGCAACATAGAAAAGGAAAGGCGTCTCCGGTCGCGTTTTATAGAATCGAATCTGCATATAGTCTGATAGTGCATCTACATCTTGTAATAAATCATTCTTCAACCTAATATGATTTTCGTCTCCTGCATTCAATTTTAAAATGTGATCAAAAATGTTTCTGTAATTTGAAAATGTTTTAGACTCAAACGGTGCCTCTTTAATGGGTCCCCAGCCTTCGTCCAACACACCTCCAACATACTGTTGTACTAATTTTTGAATCTCCTCCGCTTCCTTTGTGTTATAGAAATGGAGTGTCATATGAATGTCCACTAATGTGGATGCCTCTGCCTGTATGCTGCTCTTTAAAGTGATGTAATCAATTCGTTGATTGGCGTATGTAAACGATAACATAAGCGCAAGAAGGGAAGCGGAGGTTCTGAATAATAATTTACTTACTTGATAATGTTGCTTTTGGTAATTGGGCTTAACAAAGAGATGATAAACCGCAACAAATATTAGTATCCCACTTAATACACCAATGGAAATAAAAAATATCAAACCCCAGATTAATGGCCAATCAATTAACCACTCAAACATATAGCACTTACATTATCTATCAAAAATAATAGATTTCAGCTGCAATACTAGTCTTTAGCCGAATAACCCGGTGTATTCAAAGTGGTTTTAATGCGAACGCCCTTCGATTATCATCGAAGGGCTTCTTTGTCTTCTTGCTTTAGAACTTCCCAAACTTCAACGTCAGGTTATAGGAGATATCGCTTAATCCATTATCAGTTAATCCTCTTCCATCACTACCAAAAACTCCACGATAGGATACTCCAGGACTGAAGCGCATCCATTTTAATAAATTAATTTCGAGTTGCACACCTGGTTCAGCTACGAAAAACCAGTTCTCATCTTTAACAGGATATTCAAAATCGTAATCATTATTGTGATGCCAGTCATACCGCTGATATTGAAAGGTTAGTCCTGCACCCGTTTGTAAATTAAAAACGAAGTGAAAAGTTTTATTGGAAAAGAAGACATATTCTGTCATTAACCCCATCTGAACGTAACCATAACTTAGATCAAGCGATGGGTTTACGCTTGCTTCCGCCGGTACCTGAAGGTAATTCGTCATTGCACTCGCCCCTACTCCCAGCAAAAAACGATGATTGACGTACCAACCACCATACAATCCAACCATGTTTGCATACTCGCCATTGATGTAGGTAAACTTATTGGTGATGGCACCATACCCGCCAGAGGAGCGGGCTCCTTTAAATACGGTTTGAATTTCCTGTCCCCTGGACATTACGCTTCCAAGCATAATTAATCCGACTAATACGATGGTCTTTTTCATGTGTTATATTGTTTCATTTGGTTCTATGACAATCGTTAAGCAAAAGACCCCTATCCCACTTTATAATTTTTTTTTGACACACGACACACATCCCTCATGTATGCTAAAATTATATTCAAATCCACAAAAAATTAGGCCCTTTTATAGAAAAGGGATAAAGAATTAGGATAGAAAAGATTAGTTTTAGCCTACCCTAATAGTTCATTATGACGGATTTCCAAATCAAGAAAAAACAAGAAGACTACGATGTGATTATTGTTGGTTCCGGTGCGGGCGGTGGAATGGCTGCCTACACACTGGCAAATGCCGGCATTAAAGTCTGTCTACTCGAAGCAGGCCCGATGTACGATCCTGCTAAAAATGTGACACAATTAAAATGGCCATGGGAGTCAGCAAGAAGAGGTGCCAGCACGACCTTTCGCCCTTTTGGCGATTTCGATGCCTCCTATGGAGGGTGGACTATTGAAGGAGAACCCTATACACACAAAGACGGGACAAAATTCGACTGGTGGCGCTCCAGAATGTTAGGAGGAAGAACCAATCACTGGGGACGTATTTCATTACGCTTTGGACCAAATGATTTCAAACGCAAGGATATTGATGGCCTGGGAGATAACTGGCCAATCGGATACGAAGATGTAAAACCCTATTACGACAAAATCGATAAACTGATCGGTGTTTTCGGCAGTGCTGAAGGTATCTTTAATGAACCAGATGGAATTTTTCTTCCGCCACCCAAACCACGGCTTCATGAGCTATTCATTAAGGAAGGTGCACAAAAAATGGATATCCCTGTCATCCCATCACGGCTTTCTATCTTAACCCGACCACTCCCGGATAATAAAAATCGGGGAGCATGTTTCTTTTGCTCTCAATGTAACCGGGGATGTACCGTGTACGGTGACTTCTCTTCCTCATCTGTATTAGTAAAGCCCGCGATCCAAACTGGTAATGTGGATGTTATTCCAAACGCTATGGCGCGTGAAGTTTTAACAGATGCCTCGGGAAAAGCAACAGGAATTTCATTTGTCCATAAGGAGGATATGCAGGAATATTCCGTAAATGGAAAAATTGTCATGCTGGCCGCAAGTGCATGTGAATCCGCACGTCTGCTATTAAATTCGAAATCATCGGCGCATCCTAACGGCCTGGCCAATTCCAGCAATATTATTGGGAAATACCTCCATGATTCAACAGGAGCATCGATGGGTGGTGTGATTCCAGAACTGGTCGGAAGAAAGCGGTATAATGAAGATGGTGTCGGAGGTATGCATGTATACACACCCTGGTGGCTTGATAATAAAAAACTGGATTTCCCGAGAGGGTATCACATCGAGTATTGGGGTGGAATGGGTATGCCCGGGTATGGATTCGGATTTGGTATGCAGCATTCCAATGGAAAATATCCGGGTAGAGATGGCGTTAAAAAAGAAGCAGGAGGATATGGCGCTTCATTAAAAGATGACTATCGCTACTTCTATGGATCTGGCTTTGGCATGGCGGGACGTGGTGAAGCCATTGCACGAGAAGACAATTATTGTGAAATTGATCCGAACACCGTTGATCAATATGGAATTCCTGTATTGCGCTTCCACTATAAGTGGAGTGATTATGAAGTGAAGCAAGCCAAACACATGAAAGAGACCTTTGAGGAAATCATTCACAATTCAAGGGGTGTTGTTACCTGGGGAAAATCCGGTCCGGAAGATGATTATGGATTAGAAGCACCCGGCAGAATTATTCATGAAGTCGGCACTGTGAGGATGGGTAGTGATCCTAAAAAGTCTGCCCTGAATAAATTCAACCAGGCTCACGATTGCAAAAATTTGTTTGTGGTCGACGGTGGAGCTTTTGTATCGCAGGCCGATAAGAATCCAACCTGGACAATTCTCGCGCTTTCGATGCGAACTTCTGAATACATTATTGATGAATTAAAGAAACAAACTATTTAAATTAGTTGATAGTTGCCAGTCATTAGCACCAGCAACTAACAACTAACAACTTTAAAAAAGATGGACAGAAGAAAATATCTCAAGTCGATGACCATTGGTACCATTGGTGCCGGCGTGTTGATTAATCAATCGTGCGAAAATAAGCCAGTCGAAGAAGTTGTTCCAAAACCCACCAGTGGCATCGATCGGCAACCAGTTGAAAAAGCATTGGAAGACAAACTCCATGCAGAAACTTATTTTGATCCGCATGAAATGGCGACCATTGCAGTCCTTGCCGATATCATCATACCCAAAGATGAAACTTCCGGTAGAGCCACCGATGCAAAGGTTCCTGACTTTATTGAATTCATTGTGAAAGATATCCCCAGTCATCAGTTACCGATGCGCGGCGGACTCAAATGGCTGGACATCCAAAGTATGAAACGTCACAATGCAGCGTTCATTGAATTATCAGGTGACCAGCAAATTTCCATCATTGATGAAATTGCTTTTCCAGAAAAAGCAAAACCCGAAATGCAACAAGGTGTTGCCTTTTTTAATAAGATGCGTGACCTGACAGCTACAGGATTTTATACTTCTGAAATCGGGATTAAAGATCTTGGCTATGTTGGCAACCGGCCAAACCAATGGGATGGGGTACCACAGGATGTTCTTGATCAGCATGGAGTAAAATATTCGGAGAGAGAATTAAATGAAACGGTAAAATTCGACTAACTTTTAGATGTAAGATATAAGACATAAGACTTAATACATAGGACAATTGTATTGTCTAAATACTTGATACTTGATACTAAAATCTTAATATGACCAATTCCAGAAGAACTTTTATTAAACAGGCAGGAGCCGCTGCTGCCGGATTCACCATTGTACCTCGTTTTGTATTGGGGGGAAATGGATTTATTCCACCAAGTGATACTCTTTATATTGCTGGTATTGGTGCTGGTGGTAAGGGTGAAAGTGACATGGCCATGGTTGCGAAGAATCCACGAGCAAAGATTATTGCAATGGCAGATGTTGACGACCGGATGGCTGTTAAATCGAGAGGAAATTTTCCGGAAGCGACATATTACAAGGACTTTCGGAAGATGTTGGAAAAGGAAAAATCCATTGATGCCTGCACGGTTTCCACACCCGATCATACACATGCTGTTGCCGCTATGGCAGCGATCAAACAAGGAAAACATGTGTATGTTCAGAAACCTTTGACACATGACATCTATGAAGCACGGATGTTGACAGAAGCTGCAAAGAAACATAAGGTAGTAACCCAAATGGGCAATCAATTTGCTTCAGCCGATGGCGTTCGAAAGTTTAAGGAAATGGTGGATGCCGGAATGATCGGAGAGGTTACCAAAGTTTGGAGTTGGACAAACAGACCTGTATGGCCACAAGGGCTTGAAACACCAACAGGTCAACATGAAATTCCAAAAGAACTCGATTGGGATTTATGGCAGGGAACTGCTAAAAAAATAGATTTTAATCCTGCTTACTTACCTTTCAATTGGAGGGGTTGGTGGAATTATGGAACCGGTGCATTAGGCGATATGGCCTGTCACATACTGGATCCGGTATTTCGAATTTTGCCTATTGATCATCCTAATTCGGTGGAGTGCAGCACAACAACTATCTGGAAAGGATTTTTTAGTGAAGCCTCTTTTAAAGATAGCTGTCCCGCCTCCTCGGTGATCCATCTTAACTTTCCAAGAAAAGATGGAAAAGGAGATATCAAACTAACCTGGATGGATGGCGGAATTTTACCAGAAAGGCCGGATGAATTATTACCGGATGAACCCATGGGTAACTGGGATGGTGGTGTAATTTTCGAAGGAACAAAAGGTAAAATCATGGCCGATTGCTACGGCCTTAATCCAAGATTGCTGCCATCTTCCAGAATGCAGGACACTGAAATGCCAAAGCCATCACTTTCTCGTGTACCGGGTCAACAAGATGGCCATTATACACAATGGGTGGATGCATGTATTGCCGGATATGGTAAGATCGAATTAAGTTCTCCTTTTGATTTTGCCGGTCCTTTTACAGAAGCAGTCTTAATGGGAAATCTTGCTCTCAGAAGCTATCAATTAAATGGCCCTGAAGGAAAAGGTTATCCGGGAAGAAAGAAGCTTTTATGGGATGCGAAAAATATGAAGATCACCAACTTTGATGAAGCCAATGCGTTTGTGAAAAGGGAGTATGCAGATGGATGGAGTTTATAGTTGGTAGTTGGTAGTTGGTAATTGCAAGCGCAGGACATAAGATTTTAGACGTAAGACAAACCTGAAACCATAACTTGTAACAGAGGGATAAGATGAAACATTTTTTATTGATTATATTTTTTGGTGTGGTCTTCGTAACTGCAAAAGCACAGGATAGTACCGAACCCAAAAACGATACGTGGTATGTATGGCTCCATGCAACCGCTACCGTTGATGGGAAAGAAACCACCGTGGTGAGTAAGGATGTGTTTACTACGTATTGCTGTGTCAATTCACCAAAATTTGCCAAAGTTTTAAAACGATCCGAAAAATGGATGAAGAAAAACATTGATCCATCGTTCACCGGATCACCACTTCAAAAAGTGCAGGATCCTGATTTAGCAAAACAAACGCTGGAGAAATTAAAAGCAATGGATGGTGTTCATGTAGTCGAATTCTCTGAATCCTGCAAGTAATGCAAAGACTGATCGCCTTTTACGCAAGCCTGTTCCTGATCGCCTGCACCTCCCCCGAAAATAAACCTGTTATAAAGGAATTTAAGAGCACTCCGGTTAATGCAAGTATTCGTGCCCTGAAAGTTGTTGATAAAAACGAAGTTTGGTTTGCCGGATCAAAAGGTGTGTATGGATTTACAAAAGATAACGGTGCAACCTGGACAATCGATAGCATCAAAGCCGATACTATCACACCACACTTCCGGTCCATTGCTGTTACCAGTAAAGCGACCTTTCTTTTGAGCATCGAGTCCCCTGCCCTGCTTTATAAATCAGAAGATGATGGCAGGAATTGGAACATTGTCTATCAGGAAAATCACCCTAAAGCTTTTTATGATGCGATGGCTTTCTGGGATGATCAGGAAGGGATTGCCATTGGTGATCCGACAGATGAATGTCTGTCTATCATCATAACACGCGATGGCGGAGAGCAATGGGAAAAATTACCATGCTCGATTCTTCCGCCTGTTGAAGAAGGTGAAGCTGCTTTTGCTGCCAGCAATTCTAATATCGCATTGTTTGGTAACCATGCATGGATTGTTACCGGTGGAAAAAGAGCACGTATTTTTCATTCCGCAGATCGTGGCAAATCCTGGGAATCATTTGACACCCCAATCATTGAGGGTGGCCAAATGACAGGCATCTATACTGTTGATTTCTATAACGAACAAACCGGAATCATATTCGGCGGCGACTGGAATGAAAAAGAAATGAATTATAAAAACAAAGCGATCACCAATGACGGTGGGCAAACATGGACATTGCTGGCAAACGGACAACAGCCCGGCTACCGTTCCTGCGTAAAATTCATCCCCAAATCAAATGGAGAAAAAATAATGGCAGTGGGTTTACCGGGGATCTCTTTTTCAAATGATGGCGGGTATAGCTGGTCACCCCTGAGCAATGAGAGCTATTATACCGTTGGAATTGCCGAGGATTCCTATTGGGTGGCTGGTCATAACCGGTTGTCGAGAATTGTTTGGTCGGATGAAGAAGATTAACGAATTTTTTTTAATACGAATACTATTAAATCCCTCTGGTTGCCTTTCCGGTTTAAATAGTATTAAAGACTATTTGTATCTTGCGACCAAATAAGTCAGGTGAAGTATCTTCTTTTTTTTTGCGTATTCCAATTTTCGATTATTCTCGAAGCCCAGGTTGTAATTAATGAGATCTGTGCAACCAACGCCGACATTATTAAAGATGACCAATTTGTAAACTTCGCTCCATGGATCGAACTTTATAATACCACTGCCAGCCCATCCAATATTGGAGGGTATTTTTTATCGGATGACAGTAACGCAGTCACTAAGTGGGCAATCCCCGTGGGAACTACAATTCCGGCAAACGGATATCTTTTAATCTGGTGTGATGAACGAAATACCGGGTTGCACACGAATTTTTCATTACGAACCAAGGGTGAGAAAATAATACTCAGTACACCATCTCAGCAACTTGCTGATACACTAACTTACCCGGCACAATATGTAAACATATCTTTTGGTAGAATATCGAATGGTTCTCTTACAAAAGCATACAGTACGGTTCCTACGCCAGGAGCCGCAAATGCAGGCACCCAGGCAACCATGCTTCTCGACAATCCACAATTCAGTTTAAAAGCAGGTCGTTATTCCGGCACTCAGCAAGTTACTTTAACAACCAGTCAATCCGGTGCAAGTATTCGGTACACACTGAATGGCGCTGAACCCAAAGCAACTTCATCATTGTATACAGGACCGATCTCCATTTCCAAAACCCAAACAGTAAAAGCCAAAGTCTATCATACGAATTTCCTTCCCAGCAATACCGAAGTAAAGACCTATTTTATCAATGAACCACCCTTCACACTTCCAGTAGTTTCTCTGACAACAACTCCCGCGTACCTATGGGACAATCAATTCGGTATCTATACCGATGGTCAAAATGGAGCCTGGGGAAACTGTGCATCGTCACCCAAAAATTGGAATCAGGATTGGGACCGGCATGCATCTATTGAGTTCTTCTCAATAACCGGTGAGAAGGATTTTGATGAAGAATGTGATATCGGAATGTTTGGGGGGTGCAGCAGAGGCCAACCACAGAAATCATTCAAGATTAAAGCCCGAAACAAGTACGGAGATAATACTTTTCAACGGAAATTATTTAAAGAAAAAGACAGTGAAGAATATGGAGGATTCATTTTAAGAAATTCAGGTAATGATTTTAATGTAACGATGTTTCGGGATGCCTTTATGCAGCAACTTATCCGTGATCAGATGGATATTGATTACCAGGCATATCAACCTGCCGTGTTGTACTTGAACGGAGAATACTGGGGAATACAAAACCTGCGGGAAAAAATTGATGCAGATTATATCGAATCCAACTATGGGTTGAAAAAAGAGCAAATTGATTTATTGGAGGGCAATGCCAGTGTTATCGAAGGGAGTAACACCACCTATGTAAATTATATCAATCAATTGCAGCAGATGGATCGCAGCACGCAAGAGGCGTATGATTATATCGATAGCCAAATCGATATTCAGGAGTTTATAAACTATAACGTTGTTCAGATTTATTTTGCTAATACAGACTGGCCTGGTAATAACAATAAGTATTGGCGGGAAAAATCTCCTGACGGGAAATTCAGATGGCTATTATTTGATACCGATTTTGGATTCGCACTCTATACAGGTGCTAGTTATGCCACGCATCCTACGCTTGATTTTGCTACCGATCCAAACCAAACCCAATGGCCGAACCCTGCCTGGTCAACATTGCATCTTCGATTGCTCCTCGAGAATCCCATTTTCAGAAATCAGTTCCTGCAAACTTTTATGACGGCTATTCATACTTCCTTTGCACCGGCACGCGTCAATCAGTTTATAAATTCGCTTCAGCAACAAATCGAACCAGAAATGATCCGACACAAACAAAGATGGGGTGGTAATCTTTCTGGTTGGAATTGGGAGGTTCAACGCTTGCGTAACTTCGCCACCGAACGGAACAACTTCATGAAAGAATATGTACCGACCTTTTTTAACGTTCCTGAACAGGTAACCCTTTCAGTAGAAATGAATCTTTTAGGTGGTGGCGAATTTGAAATAAATAAAATCAAAACCAATACAAAAGAAAATTCAATTAGTCTGGTGAAAGGACTTCCCTGGGTGGTGGGCTTCACACCCTTTGAGGGCTACACCTTTGTTCACTGGGATGTAACCGAAAATTCTACTACTACTCAACAAATTATTACCCCCGGCGATCATTGGAGTTATCAGGATCTGGGCAGTTTCCCGGGTTCGAACTGGACCGATCTGACATTCGATGATTCCGGTTGGCCAGATGGGAGTGCACAGCTCGGATACGGAGAGGGCGATGAACAAACCACACTCAGTTACGGAGGGGATCAAAACAATAAACACCTCACCTACTACTTTAGAAAAAAGATTGTAATCGATGATATAAATGCATTGGCAGAAAATATCCATGCATCCATTCTCCTGGATGATGGTGCGCGCGTATATGTCAACGGTACTGCTGTCTACAATAATAACCTTCCAACCGGCGCGATTGATCAAACTACACCTGCACTTCAGGCAATTGCCGTTGAGAATGTTTTTCAGGACTTCCTGATCAGTAAAAATAATTTTATTGTCGGTGAAAACATGATCGCTGTGGAACTCCATCAGGTTTCACCGCAAAGCTCCGATATAAGTTTCGATTTTTTATTACAGAATACAGTAATCGGCGAAGAATTACAGTATCAAACAACAGACTTGCAGTTAAATGGAATTGCAACGGGAGACATTCAACTGATTGCAACTCTTGAGAAGTTGCCAGAAGTTTCTGGTGTGGTGATTAATGAACTGAGCGCTAATAAATCGTTACCTGATGAAAAAGGGGAGCTCTCGGATTGGATAGAGTTGTACAATACTACCGGGCAGGATATTGATCTCAAGGGTTTGTATTTAACCGACAACCTGGAAAACCCAACGAAACATAAAATTGGTGGTGATTCAACAGATCCAATCATTCTCAAAGCACTGGATTACCTGGTATTCTATGCGGATGAAGATTCAAAAGATGGCCCGCTGCATTTAAACTTCAAAATTTCGGATGATGGAGAAGCGCTTGGATTATTTCAAATGATCGGAGAAAATCCAAAAGAAATTGATAGTTATCAGTTCGGCTATCAACCCGAGGGTTATTCATCTAGTCGAATTCCGAATGGATCCGGAGATTTCTTTCTCACCAGAACCATTACACCCTTGTCGGAAAATATATTTAGCGGCGATGAATCCGGACAAATTTCAGTATTTCCAAACCCGGCAACCAACACCTTTCAAATTCATTCGATGGTCCCGATCGTACAAGTCGTCGTGATCGATCCCGTCGGTAGAGTGGTTAGAAAATTTGAATCCACCATTACGGATCAGGAATTATCCCTGAATGGACTCCGTGATGGAATTTTTTTAGTAAGAATTACCACAGAGGAGGGTATCGTTAGCACAGTAAAACTTGTTAAAAACAATTAGCCGAATGTATTACCTTTGCTGAATTCACAATTCAGTAAATGCTTAAAATCGACTCCCATACGCATATTTTGCCCAAAAAACTCCCGAATTGGAGTGAGAAATTCGGGTATGGCGATTTCATCTATTTGCAACACCACAAAAAGGGATACGCCAACATGATGCGCGGAAGTCAGTTTTTCCGCGAAATCAAAGAGAATTGCTGGGACGCAGATGTTCGAATTGCTGAGTATGCGGAATTTAATACCCAAGTACAGGTGGTCTGCACCATTCCTGTAATGTTTTCATATTGGGCAAAACCTGCAGACTGTCTGGATCTTTCAAAATTTCTAAATGATGATTTAGCAGAGCTACTTAAAAAGTATCCCAAGAACTATTTGGCATTGGGAACCATCCCCATGCAGGATAGCGAATTAGCAATACAAGAATTGGAGAGGTGTAAAAAAATTGGCTTACAGGGGATACAAATCGGATCCAACATCAATGATTTAAATTTAAGCGAGCCACGGTTCTACCCAATTTTCGAGGCTTGTGAGGAATTGGATATGGCAGTGCTCATTCATCCCTGGAATATGATGGGACAAAAAGAAATGCAACGCTATTGGTTGCCCTGGTTGGTAGGAATGCCTGCTGAAACCACAAGAGCCGTGTGTTCCTTTATTTTTAGTGGGTTATTTGAAAAACTACCCCAACTACGCGTTAATTTTGCGCATGCCGGTGGGTCATTTCTTGCCACCATCGGACGAATACAGCATGGGTTTGATTGCCGGCCCGATTTGGTAGCGATAGATAATAATGTTAATCCAAGGGATTATATTGGGAAGTTTTGGGTGGATAGCATTACGCATGATCCCATGATGCTTGAGTATGTACTTAAACTTCAGGGATCAAAAAAAATAACACTTGGTTCAGATTATCCGTTTCCCCTTGGTGATTTGGAAATTGGCAAGTTTATTGAAGAAATGAATTTAGACCCTGCTACGGTGGAAGATATCTTTTGTCATTCCACCCTGGAGTGGTTGGGAGTTTCAATAGATCGGTTTGATTAGATGAAGAATTGTATTTTACTTATTGCGTTTGTTATAACGGGGTTTTCTGCCGTTGCACAAAGTGAGCAAGAACGAGCCAATGCGTATAAAGAAATGAATGAACAGTATGTCCGCAGTCAGGTAATGCGCGTATTGGATTCTGGTGTTACGTACATGGAGATGGGCGAATACAAATTGGCAGATGAAAAATTCAGGTATGTACTGGACAATGTCAGAGGCGTACCTTCCGATCTGGTCTTCTCCTTTGGAAAAAATTCATTCTTTTTAAAAGAATACAAACAAAGCGTCGATTGGCTGAATAAGTATATCCAGTTGAAAGGAACAAATGGTCAGTACTCGGAAGAGGCGGCCGAACTACTGGAAGAGGCAGAGGCGGGCCTCCTATTAGAGAAGTTAAATGCCAGTGAACAAAAAAACCGCATACTTTCAAGGAACTATGATATTGATTGTGGACCGAGTGGTAAAATTACATGTCCTGTTTGTAAAGGAAGCCATGTGATCATCAAAAAAGGAGCATTTGGTGATACGTATAAAACCTGCGACTATTGTGATGCGCATGGTATTTTGACCTGTGATGAATATAACCAACTCCTCAGAGGGGAGCTTGCTCCCCGACAGTAATGGAGTTTTGTTAAACTCACAATCCATTGTATTTTTGTGACGAAATTGGTTTTTCCTGCGAAAGAACCCAATTTATAATGACCTTATACAATCGAATAGAGGGCAAAGTGCTCAAGGAGCAACTTGCCCGTGTACCCAAATTGGATCGGGTAACCATTTCCTTTTACAAGTATCATCAGTTGTCGGACCCCCATGCGTTTCGTGATGAACTTTATCTCTTATTAGATCAGTTGGACGTATTGGGTAGAATTTATGTGGCTCATGAAGGAATTAATGCTCAAATCAGTGTGCCTGACTCTAAAAAAGAAATTTTCAGAGAAAAATTATATGGAATTTCCTTTCTAAACGGCGTTCGACTTAATGTAGCGATTGACGACAACGGAAAATCTTTTTTTAAACTGAAAATCCTTGTCCGGAAAAAATTGTTGCTGATGGATTAGATGATGCTTCATTTGATGTAACCAATCATGGAATCCATGTCAATGCGGATGAGTTTAACCGACTTTCTACTGACCCGAATACGGTTATTGTGGATATGCGAAACCATTATGAAAGTGAAGTCGGCCATTTCAAAAATGCCATTTGTCCCGATGTAGATACCTTCCGGGAGGAACTTAAAGTAGTGGAAGAGATCATGACCGGACAGGAGGATAAAAACCTGCTCATGTATTGCACAGGCGGTATACGCTGTGAAAAAGCAAGTGCCTGGATGAAACACAAAGGATTTAAAAATGTCTTTCAGCTCAATGGTGGTATTATTGAATATGCGCGTCAGGTGCGTGAACAAAAGATTGAAAATCGATTTATCGGGAAAAATTTCGTTTTTGATGAACGGTTAGGAGAGCGTATATCGGATGATATTATCAGCGTTTGTCATCAATGTGGTGAACCTTCTGATGACCATACGAATTGTAAGAATGACGGATGCCACTTACTATTTATACAATGTCCGGTATGTAAGGATAAATTCAACAATTGTTGTTCTGTGGAATGCCAGTCCATTCTGGAATTGCCTGAAGAAGAACAAAAGTTGATTAGAAAAGGGATTGACAAAGGACGGCAGGTCTATAAAAAGGGAAGATCAAAAAATATTTTATACAAAGCAGTAGAAGTAAAATGATCATTCGAATAGGCATTATTAATGTTTCAGATCGGGCCAGTATGGGGATCTATGAAGATATCCCCGGAAAAGCGATTGTTGAGACCCTGACTGAATACATAAAATCGCCCTGGGAGAAGGAATATGCCGTCATAGCCGATGAGCAGGACCTTCTTGAAATGGCCATGAAAGACATGGCTGATAATCGCGAATGTTGCTTAATTATTACATCTGGTGGAACGGGGCCTGCAAAAAGAGATGTCACTCCTGAGGCTACAATGGCTGTTTGTGACAAAATGATGCCGGGATTTGGGGAGCTAATGCGCTCCATTAGCCTCCAATATGTACCTACCGCTATCCTGTCACGGCAGACGGCTGGTATTAGAAATCAAACATTAATCGTAAATTTGCCTGGTAAACCGAAAGCGATCCGGCAATGCCTGGATGCGGTATTTCCCGCGATCCCCTATTGCATTGACCTTTTAAATGGACCGTTTATCGAGTGTAATGAACAGGTTATCAAGCCTTTTAGGCCGAAAACCGTATAATTGGAAGTTTTTTTATGGCAAAAATAAAATACTATTACGACACTGAAACCTGCAAATATGAGCGGGTCAAGACGCGAACGAGCGATGTCATTCTGAATGCATTGGGTATTCTGAGTCTGACGGTAGTAATCGCTATCGTCTTTATTGTTTTATGGACCAATTACTTCCCATCCCCTAAAGAATTGGTTCAGGAAAATGAGATCAAGGAAGCACAATACTATCTTGAATATTTCAAGAAAGAAGTAGAAGCATTGGAGGAAAATGTTGCCCGCGTTGAAAATCGGGATGACAACATCTATAGAAAAGTGCTGGGTGCCGAACCCATTGATAAATCGGTCCGCGATGCAGGTGTAGGAGGTGCAGATCGGTACGCTGATATTAAAGAAAAAAACATCATTCACAATGATATGATTGTCAGTTTGCACGAGCAAATAGACAAACTGAAACGCAAACTTTATATCGAATCAAAATCGCAGGATGAAGTCGTTCACCTTGCGGAAATGAAAGAAAAACAAAATGCTGCCATCCCCGCAATCCAGCCTGTAAGCAATGAAAAATTACTGGCACTGGCTTCCGGTTACGGACTTCGGATTCACCCGATCTACAAAGTAAAGAAAATGCATACCGGAATTGACTTTGCTGCTGCTATTGGTACACCCATCTATGCTACAGCAGACGGTACCATCGAAGAGGTAAGTGTACGATTCAGTGGATATGGAAAAATGGTAGTAATTGATCATGGCTTCGGTTATAAAACACGCTACGCACACATGCACGACTTTGTTGTAAGAAATGGACAGAACGTGAAACGTGGTGAGCTTATTGGTTATGTTGGGAATACCGGTCTTTCCACGGCTCCCCATCTTCACTATGAAGTAATGTTAAACGATGTTCATATTAATCCTGTTCACTATTTCTTTAATGACCTTACCCCTGCGGAATACGAGAAAGTTATTGAACTTGCTTCCATTGAAAATCAAGCACTGGGGATGTAAGTCCTGACCTGTTTAACGATAGTAAGAAACCCGAATTTATTCGGGTTTCTTGTTTTAATCCATTAAATTAGAAGTTATGAACCCTTTCATAAATGACAGCTTCTACTAAAATAGTTTACACCTTCATCCTGTTTCTTTTCTCCTGCTCCATTGCCTTTCCTCAGGGATGCAGTGATGCGGGATTTTGTTCAATGGGTGCAATGAAACCGGATCAACCCTTCAATAAGAAAATTGAATTTAAACTGCGATCGATGGAGATCAGTTTCTATCGGGGAACCACTACACTCACACCTGTGGTCTATGTTGCTACCGCCGATTTAAATTTTAGTTTAAATTCGAAAAATTCATTTCAGGTAAAACTACCCTTCCAGGTTACAAGCGGTAATTTTGGGGGAGCTTATAGTCTGAGTGATATCTCATTGTGCTATACACGAAATGTAATTTCGAAAGAAAAGTATGACATCAATGTTTCATTGGGTGCAAAAATCCCAACGAACGATTCCAATTTAACAGAATTCCGGGAGGGACAAGCACGTCCATTACCGATGTATTACCAAACCAGTTTAGGTACTTATGATGCCATTGCAGGGATTTCTTTTATTACGAGAGACTGGCTGATTGCAACGGGTATCCAATATCCTTTTAATCAAAATGGGAACCAGTTTGCTTACAGCGAATGGGATCCACCAGTATACCCAGATCCGGGATATGTTCGGGAGTATGACCTGGCTACGAATTTAAAGCGCGGTACAGATGTGATGTTACGGGTAGAACGTAATTTTCGTTTTTCCAGAGTAAATGTTTCGGTTGGATTACTTCCGATCTATCGGATCACCAAAGATCAAATAGAAAATTCGGAAGGAAAACTGGAGAAGTTGGATAATACTACCGGGCTGGCTCTCTCCGCAATTGTTACTGCAGGGTATAGTTTTAATGTACGTTCCGGGGTAAAAGTTCTATTGGGTAAACGAATTCTTCATCGTTCTGTAAATCCTGATGGCCTTACCCGCGAACAGGTTACCTCCGTCAGTTATTACTATCGTTTTTAATTTGGGCAGCATGATCAAAAGAATTCTAATTCCATTTATGCTAACCTGCATGTTATCAAGCATTGGGTTTGCCCAGAATAATCTATTGGAGAAAGCGGATGCCATGTTACTCGATTCCGATTACCTGGGTGTCATTAGCCTGGTGGATGGCAGTAACATTGAAAATCAAAGCTACATTCTACTACTGACCAAAAAGGCTGAAGCCCTGATTCGACTGGGTAAGTTGGAGGAAGCAGATGGCGTACTAAAATCTGCATTGCAGCAGGTTGGCGAGAATGATATTTTTCAAAAAGCAGTAATCCAAACCAGTGAGTCTTCCCTCTACCTGAATCAGGGAAGAAGTGATCTTTCATTGGAAACTATTCAACAAGCCCTCACCTCCTTCCGATCCATCAACAAAGAAAATACCCTGGAAGGTGCGCAAGCTATTTCCAATCTGGGACTGATCTATCTAAACAGTGGTCAATATAAGCAGGCTGAAGAACAACTGTTAATGGCACTCTCTATTCGTCAAAAGTTATTGGACAAAAATCATGAATTGATCGCAGCATCATATAATGATTTGGGTGTGGTGAATGTGCAGCTGAATAAGGACAAGGCATTGGATTATTATGAATCGGCGTTGGCTATTTATAAAACACTCCATGGAGAGAATCATCCCAAAATTGCCATTGCAAATACCAACATGGGCTTTGTTTACCGTGAAATGAAATTATATGGCGAGGCTGAGAATGATTTTGAAACCGCACTTGCAATCTGGAATAAAGTGTATCCGGAAGCACATCCTTCAAAGGGATTTGTCTTATTAAACCTCGGGCTTACCTATGCCCAAACCGATAAAACTGCAGCGGAAGGGTATCTTGAGCAGGCGCTTTCAATGTACCAGCAAAGTTATGGAACCAAGCATCCAGAAGTTGCACGCGTATATAACGAATTGGGGGAACTCCAAAATTCAGAAAATAAATTTGCGGCTGCACTTACTAGTTACCAGCAAGCGTTAAAGGCAAACATTAGCGACTTTAATGCGAACGATCCGTCTGTAAATCCGAAGTTGGAAAACTATTATGAAGGTACGGTATTATTGTACTCCCTGTTAGGAAAAGCGCAAGCTCTGGAAGGTCGGTATTTTGGAAAATCACTTAAGTTTAATGAACTCACACATGCCCTTACACTGCTAAAACTTGCTGATCAGTTAATTGACATACTTCGGCAGCAGGCAACAAATGAAAGTGATAAAATTGCACTTGGCGTCATCGCGCATGAAATCTATGCCGATGGGGTTCGGATCTCCAAAACCGCACTCGATAATGCTGTCCGTAAAAAAGAATACAAAGAATTAATATTTTATTTCGCTGAAAAAAGCAAGTCTGCAGCATTGCTTTCTGCCATTTCAGATGCCAATGCAAAATCATTTGCCGGTATCCCGCAGGATTTACTTGAAAACGAGAAAGAGATTAAATCGGCCCTGGCAATTTGTTCACAGAAATTGGCACAAAAGCCCACAGCGGAAGAAGAAAAAACCTTACGGGAAACTGCTTTTAGCCTAAACAGATCGTATGAAGATTTTATTAAGAAACTTGAAACGGAGTATCCGGAGTACTTCAATCTAAAATTCAACACGATCTCTCCTACTATTGGCCAGATTAATTCACTCCTGGATAAGAAAACAGCACTCATTAGTTATTTTATAGATGATAAAAATAATCGGCTATACATTTTTCTGATTACGAACAATAAATTCAAAGTTGAAGACCATGCATTACCCGAGAACTTTGATCGGTATATTACCGGGTTTAGAAATGGGCTATATTTCAATGACCAACCAACTTTCCAACGGGCTGCGTATGAACTCAACCAAATTCTGATTCCAGTTGTCCCCCGTGGTATTAATGAACTTGTAATTTTACCAACCGGCAGATTAGGCGTTATTCCATTTGAAGCGTTACTAACAAAGGAAGCATCACCAGATGATACCTATGCTTCATTAAGCTATCTGCTGAATGACTATTCTATCCGGTATGAATTCTCTGCCGGCTTGATTATCCAAAAAAGTAACACCTCCAAAAAACAGGACAATCCCGCTATCTATTTATGTGCACCCGTTAATTTCGCCGGGGATGGATTACCGGATCTGCCTGGCACAGCCTTAGAGGTAAATGCGATCTCAGAACTTTTTAACAGCAAAAACTATAAGTCAAGTGTTTATCTGAATGCAGACGCAAAAGAATCGACCATCAAAGCTGAAGGGTTAAGTAACTACTCCTACCTTCATTTCGCTACGCATGGTATTGTGGATGAATCAAATCCTGAACTCTCACGGATATACTTGCAAGCCGATGCAGAAGTTGAGGACGGTAGACTATATACTGGTGAGATTTATAATTTAAAGCTGAACGCTGACCTGGTCACACTTTCGGCATGTGAAACTGGATTGGGTAAAATATCAAAGGGAGAAGGGGTGATTGGCTTGTCACGCGCTTTGGTATATGCTGGAGCCCAAAATATGATTGTATCATTTTGGAGTGTGGCCGATGATTCTACCTCTGAATTAATGAAAGACTTTTATGGCCGCATGTTGAATAATCCTTCCATGAAGTTTTCAGACAACCTGCGGGCCTCTAAACGCGTACTCATCAATGGAGATTACGCAGCGCCTTATTACTGGGCTCCCTTTGTCCTCCTTGGTTACTAACTCCAAATGGAAGCAAACCAAGAACTTATTAAGCGGTTTTATACAGCATTTCAAAACCTGGATGCCGAGGGCATGGCAGCCTGCTACCACCCGAATATTCAATTCCATGATCCTGTTTTCAAAACGCTTCATGGTCACGAAGCTGGTGACATGTGGAGAATGCTCGTACAAAGAGGAGGAGCAAACCTGAAAATTACCTTTTCAAATATTACCGCTGATGAACATACGGGGAAAGCAGCCTGGGAAGCAACCTACCTGTTTTCAAAAACTAACCGGAATGTGCATAATAAAATAAAAGCTACCTTTCATTTTCAGGATGGAAAAATTATTCAGCACACTGATCATTTTAATTTTTGGAAATGGTCGCGAATGGCGCTTGGAATACCTGGTATATTTTTAGGATGGAGTTCAATCCTCAATAAAAAAGTAAGTGATGAATCACGGAAAGCACTAAAAATATTTCAAGAAAAAACCCGTGAATAAACTGGCAAAAAAAAATCTCATTTTTGGAAAAATGAGATTTTAATTACTAAATTTTTCAACAAACTTAATCTAAGTATGCGAAATTTTGGGAGTATAAAAACTCTCCCCGCTCTTGCAGTAGGGAGTGGGATTAACCACGCCTACTGTAGGAGCAGGTATACACATGTTGAACGCTATGGCAAAAAGCTATGTCATCATGTGGAGAGGAATATAAAGTACGGGCAAAGGAATCAATTTTCCTAAGAAATTTTAGCAACTTTGTTCACTTTGTAAATATGGCCTAATTTCTGACAAATTTTCATGTTCGAAGACAATTATAAACAGCGCGGATTGCGCAATAAACTGCTAAAAAAGCTTAAATTAAAGGGTATTTCGGATGAACGCGTTTTAGCCGCCATGGGAAAGGTACCCCGTCATGTGTTCTTTGAAAACGCTCTTTTGGAACATGCCTATGAGGATAAGGCTTTTCCCATTGGGGAAGGTCAAACAATCTCACAACCATACACGGTAGCCTTCCAAACTGAAAAACTCGAAATTAAGCCCAAGGATAAGGTTTTGGAAATCGGGACCGGATCCGGATATCAAGCCTGTGTCCTGCTCGAATTAGGCGCGACACTCTATACTATAGAGTACAATAAAAAATTGTACGAAAGAACCAAAAATTTTATTCCCAAAATGGGATATCGGCCTTATTTTATTCATGGTGATGGATCAAAAGGTCTACCGACAAAAGCCCCATTCGATAAAATAATTGTCACCGCGGGTGCCCCCGTTGTACCGGATGCACTAACGGACCAGTTAGCCGAAGGGGGAATTCTTGTGATCCCGGTAGGAAACCGTGAACGGCAGGTTATGCTCAAAATCACCAAAAAGAATGGCAAGCTCATTCAGGAAGAATTCGATTATTTTGCCTTCGTACCATTATTGGGCGATCAGGGTTGGTCCAGTTAACCTTTGTTTGAAAAAAAAGTGTTTTATTTGGCGCCTTTATGATCCGATTTATAATTCGATACATTAATTCACTCCTCATGCGCTTCCAGGTAATCCGTTTTGTGCTGGTTGGTGGAACCTCTGCAGTAATAGAATTCAGCCTGTTGGTCTTGCTGGTAGAAACACTGAAAATGGGGTATTTACCTGGAAACGTGCTTGCCTTTTCTTTGACCAATATTATTACCTACCTCTTAAGCAGACATTTTGTTTTCAGCCCGACCGATCGTAAGAAAAGACATGAAGCCGCCCTTTTTATCGTTTTTCTATGTGGTGGGTTAGCAATTAACCAGACGGTATTATGGGCCGTTGTTGAATTTGCGGGTATCGATTATCGAATATCAAAAATTGTGGCCATTCTGGTGACCATCGTATGGAATTTCTTCACCCGGAAATACATTGTGTTTAAACCAACTCAAAACGAGATTGAAACAGAAACCATAAAAAATTCCTGATCGGCTACAAAATCTGTTTTAGTAAATCATGAAAAGAGAGATAGTCACCTCCACAAGGAATGGATTGTTTCTCCCGTTGCATAAACTTCTGAAGCGTTTCCGGAATTTTTACCTCTTCATGAATTGCTGCTTCAACAACTGATTTAAATTTTGCCGGATGAGCGGTCTCCAGGAATACCCCCTTCACTTCCTTATCTGTTAAATACTTCTTCAGCCCCAAATAACCGACTGCTCCATGCGGATCGAGCAAATAGCCGTTGGTATGATAGACCTGATGCATGCATGAAGCAGTTTCAGCATCATCAAAAGCATATCCCGTAATCACTTCACCCATTTTACTCGCGTCTCGATCAAAAAGTTCAAGCAATCGCGAAAAATTGCTGGGGTTCCCGACATCCATCGCATTACTGATCGTTTGAATAGATGAACGAGGTTCAAAAACACCGGTCTGTAAATATTGTGGGACACAATCATTCACATTTGTAGCGGCAATGAAGTGGTGTACCGGAAGCCCCATTCTCATCGCCATTATTCCTGCAGTTAAATTTCCAAAATTCCCACTGGGTACAGAAAAAACAACTGGTTTACTGAATTTCTTCAATTGGGCGTATGCATGGAAATAATAAAACATTTGCGGAATAAGCCGGGCAATATTGATGGAGTTTGCGGAAGTAAGAAAATATTGACGGCAGAGTTCGGTATCCGAAAATGCAGATTTAACCAGCCGTTGACAATCATCAAAAGTACCATCAATCTCAAGTGCAGTAATATTTTCACCCAGAGTTGTAAACTGTTTCTCCTGAATATCACTTACTTTCCCGGAAGGATATAATACAATGACCTCAATTCCCTCCACCCCAAGGAAGCCGTTGGCCACCGCACTCCCAGTATCTCCTGACGTTGCTGCCAGAATGGTGATCTTCTTCTCTTCATGGGAGGCAAAAAAACCAAGTAGTTGTGACATGAACCGCGCACCAAAATCTTTAAATGCCATCGTTGGACCATGAAATAACTCCAGTGAATAAATACCTTCACGGACTTCAACCAGAGGTGCTTCAAAAGCTATGGTATGGTTTACGATTCGTTTTATCTCCTCCTCAGGAACTTCATCCTGCAAGAAAACCTTCGCTACTTCATACCCTAGCTCCGGAAAAGTAAGATCCGCTATTTCATCATAAAAAGATGAAGGTAATACTGGAATTTTTTCGGGTAAAAATAATCCACCATCAGCAGCCTGCCCTTGGATAACCGCCTCCTTTAAACTGACGGTCTTGTTCTTGCTAGTTGTACTGTAATACCTGATCGCCATTAGTTCTGTAATATACGAGCTCCTTCTTTGTTTACTTTTGATACGAATACATCACTTTCGAGGCCGTGGGAAGAGAAGTTGGTGCTTATTTCCTTACCTACTGCGTTTGCCGTTTCAGCAGAAGTACTGAATGCAAATAAGGTAGGTCCAGAACCTGAAATGCCACATCCCAGCGCCCCCGCTTCCTTAACCTTCTTTTTGATTTCATCAAAGCCCGGAATTAATACCGAACGAATAGGTTCTGCGATTACATCTTTTAAAGATCTGCCAATTAAAGGATAGTCGCTTAACATCAATCCGGCAACAAGTCCCGCTACATTACCCAACTGAGTAACTGCATCACTAATGGGAATCATTTTACGAAGTATTCTACGCGAGTCTGCAGTCTTTACTTCCAGATGAGGATGCACCAGTGTGCAATACAATTGATCCGGAGTTGGAATCTCAACAATATCCAATGGCGCGTATTCACGTACCAATACACACCCTCCCAGTAAACACGGTGCGGCATTATCTGCATGTCCGGCTCCACAGGCTACACGTTCCGCATCCAATGCAAATGTCAATAGCTCCTTTTTTGAATAAGGACTGTCCATCAAATGATTTATAGCGACAAGTGCAGCCACCGCACTTGCAGCACTTGAACCCATGCCACTCCCCAGAGGTAAATTTTTATGCAGTACAATTTCAACACCCTGATTTGAATGAATGGATTTCAAAAAAGATTGTACTGCAACACCCGCCGTATTCTCTTCTGCAAGCATCGGCAAGCGTCCTCCATCACCAATAATTTCTTTGATGATAACAACCTCATCCGATGTCAATGTCAATTCTACCTCATCCCCTGGTGCATCAACAGCGATACCCAAAATATCAAAACCGCATGAGACATTTCCAATGGAGGCAGGGGCATAAGCCCGGATGGTTCCTTTCCTCTTAATTTCCATAATGACCAATTCGTATAATATCAGCAAAAACACCCGCCGCAGTAACCTCTGCACCGGCACCAGGCCCCCGGATAACCATCGGTCGCTCATGGTACCGTTCGGTTGTCAGTAGTATAATGTTATCGCTTCCATCCAGCGCATAAAAAGGATGTTGCTCTCCCACACTATCCAATTTTATTTTTACGGCATCATTCTCCAGCACCGCCATGTATCGTAATTTCTCCTTCTTCGCAGCAGCGCCAGCTTTCATTTTATCAAACATATCATTATGTGCTTCCAATTCAGTAAAGAAAGTCGAAATATCCATTTCACCCCGGCAATTTTCAGGAACGAGATTTTCAACCTTAACATCATCAATCTCCAAATCAATTCCAGCTTCCCGTGACAAGATCAAAATTTTTCGGGCAACATCCATCCCATTTAAGTCATCACGTGGATCAGGCTCAGTAAATCCCTTTTCCTTTGCCTCCTTGACCACGTCGCTGAATTTTTTATCACCCGTAAAAGCACTGAATATATAATTGAGCGTACCACTTAATACCCCTTCAATCTTCATTACTTTATCACCACTCCAGAGTAAATCATTCATGGTATTGATGACGGGTAATCCCGCTCCAACATTTGTTTCAAATAAAAATCGAACACCGCGCTTTTTCGCAGTGGCTTTAAGCTTTTTATATTTTTCCAATGAACCGGAATTCCCCTTTTTATTCGGGGTGACAATTGAAATATTGGAAGACAATATCGCTTCATAGAAATCTGTAACTTCTTCGCTGGAAGTACAGTCCAGAAAAATGCTGTTCGATAAATTTAAGTCCACCATGCGTTTGGTGAATTTTTCCATATCCATAGGATCACCCATTTCGAGTAACGTTACCAACTCACCCTTGAAATCCATCCCCTGATCCTCAAACACCATTCGTTTACTGTTTGCCAGTCCGATCAGGTTAATCTCCAGTAGATTCTCTTCCGCAAGTTTCTTCGCCTGAACGGTAATCATTTTCATCAATGATTTTCCAATCAGCCCTGCCCCTACCATAAACAGATTTAAGACACGATGATCAGAGAGAAAAAATGCTTCATGTAACGCATTCAGGGCTTTCCGGATATCTTCCTGCTTGATTACCGCTGAAATGTTCAACTCCGAAGACCCTTGTGCGATCGCATTCACATTGACGCCATTCTTTCCCAGTGCACCAAACATCCGTCCACTCGTGCCCGGATTTTGTTTCATATTCTCACCAACTACTGCAACAATCGCCAACTCACTTTCGACCGCTACCGGATCCATCTCTCCATTTTTAATTTCATATTGAAATTCCAGTTCGATGCAACGCTTGGCAAGCGCTGCATTTTTGGTTTCAATGGCGAAACAAATCGAATGTTCGGACGATGCCTGACTAATTAAAATGATGTTTACCTTTTCGCGTCCCAAAACCCCAAAGATGCGCATGGAGATACCGGCCACTCCTACTAGTCCACTTCCCTGAATATTCAGGAGGCTTATTTCATTCATGGACGATATCCCTTTGATCAATTTTCCATTCGTCACTTCAGCGGAAATGACAGTACCAGTACCATCAGGATTAAAGGTGTTCTTAATCCAAATCGGAACCTTATTCGCCATTGCTGGTTGCATGGTTGATGGAAATATCACTTTCGCACCAAAATGTGAAAGCTCCATGGCTTCATCGTAACTGATTTGGGGCACTGTAAAGGCTTTGGCTACCAGCCGTGGATCGCACGTCATCATTCCATCCACATCCGTCCATATCTCCAGGGAAGCAGCATTGAGCGCTCCTGCCAAAATGGATGCAGTATAGTCTGAGCCGCTCCGTCCAATGGTGGTGGTCTCCCCTTCCGGTGAAGCACCAATAAAACCAGTTACAACCTGAACCTTCGATTGTTCATTGAAGAATTTTCTGATCCTTTTGTCTGTTGCGGTGAAATCAATGCGTGCATGACCAAAATTATTGTCGGTCTGAATGATGGTACGCGCATCTAAAAATGCACAATTGATCCCCTGCTCCGTCAAGGCGGCAGACAAAATGAAACAAGATAAACGTTCACCAAAACTCATGATGTAGTCCAATGTTCGCAGGGTACGTTCGCGTACTAGAAAGACGCCGTGCAGAACATCTTCCAATTCATTGATCAATGATTTCACTTCCGAAAGTATTGCACCGCGTTTCTGAATACTGATCAAATCGCGCACAACATCGAGGTGACGCTTTTCAATTGCCTCCAGATTCATTTTGTAGGTAGGATCCGATGTAAGTGCCAGGTGACTTGTCTCAATTAACGCATCGGTAACTCCGCCAAATGCGGAAAAGACAACCGTAATTGATGATTGCTCCTTTTCTTTTTTCAGGATGTCAATAACCGATCGTATTCGTTCGGAAGAGGCGATTGAGGAGCCACCAAATTTTAAAATTTTCATATGCTGGATAAAATGATCAAAAAGATGTTGCGGTCTTTACAGCAAGACCAAAATGAATTGGGTTATATGGAGGCAAAGTCGGGGATTACCCCGTAATGGTTGTGGTTGTAATAATGGAAATAAAAGGAACTCCGGATTCGGTGTCCGCTTTTATTAAGGATTGTATCAGTGTTGATTCCATCATTAGCACATGCGAATTAATAACCCTAAATGCTGTTTTGCAAATATATTTTCATGATTTTTGTGCGCACGTAGGCGAACTAACACTTAGTAGTATGTTCGCTAACGATTGAAACCCGTACCAAGACAACAAATTAAGAATGGATCTAAAAGAAAAATTTCCCCGCCAATCCGAAATTAGCATGACGGAACTGGTGTTGCCCAACGATACCAATACACTTAATAATTTAATGGGGGGACGGCTGATGCATTGGATGGATATTGTTTCAGCAATATCCGCACAAAAACATTCAAGCTCAACGGTGGTAACGGCATCGGTAGATAACATCTCATTTAAGCACCCGATTGAACTCGGTAATGTGGTCACACTTAAAGCAAAAGTAACACGGGCTTTTAATTCCTCAATGGAAGTTCGTATTGATGTCCATGCTGAAGATATTCCGAAAGGACAAAAATTTGAGAGCAATAGTGCATTTTTCACATTTGTTGCTGTTGATAGTAATTTACGGCCCATAAAGGTGCCCGGGGTATTACCGGAAACCGATAAAGAAAAGCTTTTGTACGATGGCGCGTTAAGAAGACGTCAACTTCGATTAATTCTTGCCGGGAAATTGAAGCCGAGTGAAGCCAATGAATTAAGATCTATTTTTGATATAAAAGATATTTAAGATGACCTTTCGATCACCCGTTGTTTCCGATCTTTATCCGGAGGAGATTTATAAGATAAAAGATCGCGTATTGATTATGCTCGCTGAACCCTGGGATTCGATATCAGCGACCGATAAAACTTTGCTCACCAAAATTTTGGGGGCTGTTAAACTTTCGATAGAAGGTGTACAGATCATTACACAGTCGGATGGAGACCTGTCGGTCATCAATCAGATGGAACCAAAATGGGTGATTCAATTTATAAATGAAGAATCGGGAAATATCCCCTTTTATCAGGTAACCACTCAGGAGGGGTACTCCATTATCAAATCCCATAGCTTATGTGATTTAGATGATTCCCGAAAAAAAAGCCTCTGGGCGGCTTTAAAAGGACTTGTACAGCGCTGAAACAGGCTAAATAATCTATTTTGTGGGTTATACCAGTTATTCTATCTTTGCGGGACTTTTTAAAAAACCATCCCTTTTCAGGGATTATTGAGGCTTTATACTGAAAACTTAAACAAACAATGGAAAACGTAATTTATCTAATGCCTGCGCTGGGTGCCCTCGGGTTGATCTTTGTGATTTGGAAGAGCGCCTGGGTAACAAAGCAGGATGCCGGAACCGACAAAATGAAAGAAATTGCCAAACACATCGCCGATGGTGCCATGGCTTTCCTCAAAGCAGAATATAAAGTACTCGGTATTTTTGTTGTGTGTGTTGCGTTATTGTTAGGCTTTACTGCGAATAGCGAAACATCTTCACCTCTGGTAGCGATGTCCTTCGTTATGGGAGCGTTATGCTCCGGGCTTGCAGGGTTTATTGGGATGCGTATTGCAACCAAAGCAAACGTAAGAACCACCAATGCTGCTCGTACCAGCTTAGGCAGAGCCCTTGAAGTGGCTTTCTCTGGAGGTTCCGTAATGGGTATGGGTGTTGTGGGTCTCGGTGTATTAGGGCTCAGCCTTTTATTCATCCTTTATTCAAATATGTTCACTGGTATTGAGCAGGTATTAACCGTACTTACAGGGTTTTCATTTGGAGCATCCTCCATTGCACTTTTTGCACGTGTAGGTGGTGGTATTTATACCAAAGCTGCCGATGTTGGTGCCGACCTGGTCGGAAAAGTAGAAGCGGGTATCCCTGAAGATCACCCATTGAATCCTGCAACCATTGCTGATAATGTCGGTGATAACGTTGGTGACGTAGCCGGTATGGGTGCTGATTTGTTTGAATCATATGTTGGTTCCATCATTGGTACCATGGTGTTGGGTGCGGCTTTTATGTCCACTACTTTTATTGATAATTTCAATGGACTATCCGCTGTCTTACTTCCATTAGTATTGGCGGGTGTTGGCATTGTGATGTCTTTTATTGGAACCTTTTTTGTTCGTGTGAAAGAAGGAGGAAATCCTCAAACTGCACTAAACGTTGGAGAGCTTGTTTCAGCCGTTTTAATGGTTATTGCCTCCTGGTTCATCATCAAAGGAATGCTTCCGGCAGAGTGGTACTTCCAGGATCCATTATATGCATGGGCTGATCCTGAATTAGGAAACCGTTATACTTCGACTGGAATTTTCTTCGCAACCATCATTGGATTAGTAGGCGGCTTATTGGTAGGTCTTGTAACTGAATACTATACGGGTACAGGCAAAGGTCCGGTTATAAAAATCGCAAGCCAATCTGTAACTGGAAGTGCCACCAATATCATCGCTGGATTGGGTGTGGGTATGATGTCAACAGCCATTCCAATTATTATTATTGCCGTGGCCATTATCGGTGCTTTTCATTTCGGTGGTTTATATGGTATCGCAATCGCAGCGGTGGGTATGCTTTCTAACTTAGGAATTCAATTAGCAGTAGATGCTTATGGACCAATCTCTGATAATGCTGGTGGTATTGCAGAGATGTCTGAACTACCTAAAGAAGTTCGTTCAAGAACAGACAAATTAGATGCCGTTGGAAATACTACTGCTGCTATTGGAAAAGGATTTGCAATTGCATCCGCTGCGTTAACTGCCCTTGCTTTGTTTGGAGCCTTCATGACAACTGCCAATCTTCCTTCTATTGATGTGAGTAAAGCGAATGTAATGGCAGGATTATTCCTGGGTGCTATGCTTCCTTTTGTATTCTCTGCTCTGGCGATGAATGCTGTTGGTAAAGCTGCTATGTACATGATTGAAGAAGTGCGTAGACAATTTAAAACAATCCCTGAATTAACTGCAGCATTAGCAGTGATGCGGAAAAATGGAGAGAAACCTATGACCGAATGGTCTGATGACGATGTTAAAACATTCCGTGAAGCTGACGGTAAAGCAGAATATGGAAAGTGCGTTGAGATTTCTACCAATGGAGCGCTACGGCAAATGGTATTACCAGGATTAATGGCAGTTGTTGCACCACTAATTATCGCTTTTACGCCTGGCCTTGGTGCTGAAGCATTAGGTGGACTATTAGCCGGTGTTACCGTATCAGGTGTATTGATGGCTATATTCCAGTCGAATGCAGGTGGCGCCTGGGATAACGCCAAGAAAATGTTTGAAGAAGGTGTTGAAGTAAATGGGGAGATGCACTATAAAGGTTCTGAAGCTCATAAAGCAGCTGTTGTTGGAGATACTGTGGGAGATCCTTTCAAAGATACCTCTGGTCCATCGCTGAACATCCTTTTAAAGTTGATGTCTGTAATTGCATTGGTAATTGCACCAATGATTGCATTGAAGGACGCTCCTAATGCAACTACTGGAAATGCAGAGATTAAACCAAAGGTAGAGACGGTCACAAAGGTCAATACTGAACAAATCGTTGAGGTTCCATAATTCATTTTAAAAAAACTGAAAAGGCTTCTCCATGGAGAGGCCTTTTTTATTTACCCCTGAATTTGCCACAGTTTTATTTGTATTATTGTCCTTTATGAAGATTGTGAATCTCCCTTTCCTGGCCAAAATTGTCGGAATTAGCCTAATAATAGGGTTTTTTAGTCATTTTAATGCGTTTTCCCAGAATTCAGTAACGGGTAAATGGAAAACGATTGATGATGACACAAATAAGCCAAAATCAATCGTTGAGATCAGTGAGCAAAAGGGTTTGCTTTATGGCAGAATTATCAAATTATTCCGTGAAACTGGTGAAGACCCGGATCCGATTTGTGATCAATGCCCTGAGGAGGATGATCGTCATAACAAAAAAGTAATTGGAATGGAGATCATAAAAGAGCTCTAAAAAGGACGGTAATGAGTACAGTGGTGGAACAATCCTTGATCCGGCAGATGGGAAGGTTTATCGGTGTAAAATCTGGTTAAATGGTAATACGCTTATGGTCCGGGGCTATTGGGGGCCGTTTTACAGGACGCAAACATGGAAAAGAGAAAATTGAAAGCTATTTTAATACCAACAAATCGTTAATCCACGGTTACCACACCTAATATTTATGGTATACAGATCGAGCTCAAAAATGGACGAAAAGGAAATTTTCGAACGTATCCAGAAGGGAGATGAGAAGGCGCTTGAGTTAATCTATGCAAAATACTATCGGATGATGACCAAACTGGTACTCACCAATAGTGGAACTGAAGATGAGGCTCGGGATGTTTATCAGGATGCACTGATTGTGTTCTGGCAAAAAGCTACTTCGGGCAATCTGGTATTAACGGCAAAGATCAGCACGTACATTTATAGTATTTGCAAAAACCTTTGGCGAAAAGAGCTGGACCGGAAAAAGAGGCTCTCAAATGAAGAGAAAGATTCTCCGGTTACGATTGATACAGAAACGGCTGAAAAAGAAAGAATTATAGCCGAGTGTATTGATCAACTGGGTGACACCTGTAAAAAGGTATTAACCTATTATTATTTTGATGAAATGTCGATGCAGGATATCGCGGATCGTTTGGGTTTTTTAAACACGGATACTGCCAAGACAAAAAAATATAAATGCAAAAAGAAATTAGACGAATTGATTAAAGCACAGTATTCTGAGCGTGACTTTTTAGATTGAGACCATGAGTATTGAAAAAGATTTAGAGTTAATGGATGACTATTTAGCAAATCGCCTGAGCGACGCTGATAGATCTTCATTTGAACAAAAGTTGGAGGCTGATCCTGCTTTAAAAAGTGAATTCATTTCACAGCAACACTTTATTGAAGGTATTAAAAAAGCACGCATCGCGGAGCTTAAGAATATCATGAACAACACGCCAATCCCGCCAGCAGCAGGTGGTAGTACAGCCTTCACAGCTAAAGTTGCAACCTGGGTGATTGCAGTTGGACTTGTCGGATTTGGAATCTATTGGTTCTCCTCCAATGAGGAAGCCGAACCCATTGCTGTTGAGGAAATTAATCAGGTAACTCCACCGGAGACTGCAATTGAAATTGAAGAAGATCAGCCTGTTTCAAATACTGAAGATGCTATAGCTGAAACGACAGAACCTACCATAAAAGAAAAAGAAAAAGAAACGAAAACGGTAAATCCGAAAGTAAACGCAAAGGTTAATCAACCGAAATTGGAAGTGTATGATCCAACAAAGGAAGTTAAGGATGACAAAACGAATGAAGAAGGTATTGACCCCATCATTCCTGGCGAACGTAATAAAGCATCAAGCCTGATCGTTGAAACAGACAATACACAAAAGAAGTACGATTTCCATTATCAATTTAAAGAAGGCAAACTGATTCTAATGGGATCATTTGATACTACCTTGTATGAGATTTTGGAATTCATTGCAGATGATAAACGAACCATCTTCCTGTATTATACCGGGAAATATTATCTCCTGGATGAATCAAAGGCAAAACCAACACCTTTAAATCCAATTAAGGATACCCAATTGCTTGGTAAACTTGAAATGTATCGGGGAGAGTAGTTGGTAAAGGGTTGCCGGTTACCAATTGCCGGTGGCTAACGAGCCAACCTTTGTGTAACACCGTGCTTATCTGCGGAACTTTGCCTGCCTACGCCGAAGCGGCTACGCGCAGGCAGGTGGTACAACTTTACCAAATAAAAAGCGCGATTGGGTTTTGAGTGTTAGTCAATTCACAGTAACCGAAATCACTAATCGCTACTCACACATACTCACACATCGCAAATCAAAAGGGTTGCCGGTTGCCAGTTGCCGGTGGCTAACGAAAGCATCCAATATCCAGTAATAAGGCAAGTTTTTAGGCATTATCCCCTACTTATTATAAATTTGGTCCCAATTCGATGGAAAAACCAAAAAATAAGAAAAAGCTTGGCGGATATCCTGCTGTTGGAGTGGTCATGAGTATCTACCTGGCGTTGTTTGTCATTGGCCTTTTCGGAACCCTATTAATTTACTCCAATCGCCTTGAGAAGATGGTCCGGGATAATATTAAGATGCAGGTTTATCTGAAATCTTCCGTGACGGAAACCCAACGGCTTCAAATTGAAAATCGATTGCTGGCACTTGATTTTGTCACTAAAAAAGATGGACAGGAAAAACCTGTTGTTTTTGTATCGAAAGAAGAAGCTGCCAGAACTTTTATCGATCAGACTGGTGAGGACTTTACCAGCTTTATCGGGGACAATCCACTAAAAGATGCGCTTCTTGTTAGCATCGACCCCGCTCACCATTCGAAAGCTGAAATGGAAAAAATCAAAAAGGATATTCAGGCGATGACCGGGGTTTTTGAAGTATTCTATGTGGAAGGTCTGATCGAATCCATCAATGAAAATATTACTAAAATTAGCCTGGTCCTCCTCGGACTGGTGATTTTACTCCTGATCACAGCTGTGCTTTTGATTAACAATACGCTTCGACTTGCTTTATTCTCTCAACGATTTCTTATACGAAGTATGCAGTTAGTAGGTGCTAAACGATGGTTTATCAACAGACCCTTCATCCTGCGTGCAGCCGGATATGGATTACTAGCTGCCGTTTTCGCATCACTTTCTCTTTGGGGATTAACCCAATATGCCAATACTAAAATTGAAGATCTTGTACTCTTGCAAAATAATATGCAATTGTTGCTCTTATCAGGTGTACTGGCTGTAGTCGGAATTCTTGTTGCCGTATTTAGTACCTATGCTGCGATGCGACGATACTTGCGAATGTCATTAGATGAACTTTATTAATTATAAAACTACATGGAATCAAAACTTCCTTTCGGAAAAGAAAACTATAAATGGATGATCATCGGACTCATCACGCTGGTGATCGGATTTATTATCATGTCGATTGATGGCGAGCAACATGGATTTGGTTTTCTGGGTCTAACACTAGGTCCTGTTATCGTGATGGCAGGCTTTATCATTGAAATCTTTGCAATTCTCAAAACACCTGAAGCTAAGAAATAAGCTTTACTGATCATTCCGCTTCATGACGATTATCGAGTCGATAGTATTGGCGATTATTGAAGGAATCACCGAGTTTCTTCCTATTTCTTCCACGGGTCACATGATTATCGGATCCTCGTTGATGGGAATCGCCAGCGATCCTTTTACTAAAATGTTTACAGTTGCGATTCAATTAGGAGCGATTCTTTCCGTCGTGGTCCTCTATTGGAGAAAATTTATTCAAAGTTTTACCTTCTATTTAAAACTGCTTGTTGCCTTCCTACCCGCAGCATTTTTTGGTTTACTCTTTGAAGACAAAATTGATCAACTTTTAGAGCGTGTTGATGTGGTTGGATTTATGTTATTGGCGGGGGGAATATTTTTCTTATTTGTTGACAACTTATTTAAGAAAAATGAAAATAGTATTGATCAGGAAGTGACCTATCCGACTGCTTTAAAGATCGGCTTCTTCCAAACCCTTGCCATGATCCCCGGGGTTTCGCGTTCAGCATCCACCATCATCGGTGGACTAACCCAAAAGCTTAACAAAAAAAATGCTGCCGAATTCTCTTTTTTTCTTGCAGTACCAACCATGTTTGCTGCCACGGCTTATAAAATGTTAAAGTTTTATCTTGCCGGCGAAACTTTCGGTGGTGAGCAAATCCAGTTACTCGTGATTGGAAATCTGGTAGCTTTTGTAGTCGCCATGCTGGCTATTAAATCGTTCATCAATTACCTGACGAAGCATGGTTTTATGATTTTTGGATACTACCGTATCATCGTTGGGATTATTATTCTGGTTTTATACTACCTGGGAATTGAATTGCAAATCGTTTAAATGGAAACCCCTCAACCAGAAGGCCGCCTGCTATTGGTTAACAAACCGTACGAATGGACATCATTCGATGTTGTACGAAAACTGCGGTATAAATTAAAAGTTAAAAAAATTGGTCATGCCGGAACACTGGACCCACTGGCTACCGGTTTATTGATTCTTTGTGTTGGTAAAATGACCAAGCAAATTGATTCTTTCATGGGATTGGAAAAAGAGTATACCGGTAAATTTGTCATCGGTCAAACAACGGAAACACTCGACTTAGAATCAGAACCCACACCTCCAGTAGACATTGCAGCGATAACACCTGAAAATTTGAATGCTGCGGCAGAAACCTTAACCGGTGAAATCGAACAATTACCACCAGCACATTCAGCAATAAAAATAAAAGGCCAACGGGCCTACACCCTGGCCCGGGAGGGGAAGGAAGTTGAGCTTAAAAAAAGAGCTGTGACGATATCCGCTTTTGAGATCACAGCTATTCATTTACCGGATGTATCCTTTCGTATCGTGTGTTCGAAAGGAACCTACATTCGAAGTTTGGCGCGTGATTTTGGTGTTGCTCTTGGAGTAGGTGCTTATCTTTCAGAACTTTGCAGGACACGCATTGGACCTCACCTGCTCGAGGATGCCCTTACCATTGAAGAAATAGAATAAAATAATTTATTAGCCATGAAAATTTATCACGGACTTGACGATTTCGCACCCCTGCCCTATGCGGTAGTCACAAGTGGTACTTTCGATGGCGTACACGTTGGACATCAGCAAATCTTAACAAGACTAAGTGAACTGGCAACACGCAACAATGGAGAAACGGTTGTCATCACCTTTTGGCCCCACCCCCGCCTGGTGCTACGCCCGGAAGAGACGGATCTTAAACTGCTGAATACTTTTGAAGAGAAAGCTGAACTTCTCAAAGAATATGGAGTTCAACATCTCATTCGAATTCCTTTCACAAAAGAATTTTCTCAATTAACGTCCGAGCAATTCATTAAGAAAATTCTGGTCGATACGATTGGAACCAAGATATTGGTGATCGGATATGATCACCGCTTCGGTAAAAACAGAGAAGGGAGTTTCGAGCAACTAAAAATAAACGGACCTGCCTATGGTTTTGAAATAGAAGAGATTCCAAAACAGGAGGTAGATCATATTAGTGTCAGCTCAACCAAAATCAGAACCGCCCTCGAGCAGGGTGATGTTGCAACCGCATACCATTTATTAGGTCATCAGTACTCCGTTACCGGACGTGTCATAAAAGGAGATAAATTGGGCAGACTCATTGGCTTCCCTACTGCCAATCTGGATATTGATTCACACTATAAGTTAATACCAATGGATGGTATATACGCTGTAAATGTTGTTTATGGAAACATGAGATATGGCGGCATGCTCTATATTGGAAATCGTCCAACAGTTAATGGAACTCAACGGAATATCGAGGTAAATATATTTGATTTTGATGCTGACATCTATGGAGAGTCAATAACCATTCACTTTTATGAAAAGATTCGTGGTGACTCGAAATATGATGATCTTGAAGGATTGAAAAAACAACTTTTTATAGACAAAGAATCAACTTTAAAAATATTAAATAAATAACGAACTGTTTTCTAAAAATGAACACAACACCGTTGCCTTTATGGGAGCCTGCAGAAGCGTTTGTTCAACAAGCAAACCTCACCCACTATATGCACTGGTTGAAAGAAAACAAAAACCTTTCCTTTCAGGATTATCAATCCCTTTGGGAGTGGTCGACTGAAAACATCGCGGAATTTTGGGAAAGTTTATGGCAGTACTTTGACATCCAGCATGATGGCACGTATAAAGAAGTACTCACCGGAAATGAAATGCCGTATATCCAATGGTTTGAGGGTACCAAACTGAATTATGCAGAGCATATTTTCAGAAACGCTACCTCCGACCGTCCTGCTATTCTGTTCAAATCCGAAGCCTCTCCGCTGCAATCCATGAGTTGGGATGTACTAACGAAACGAGTGGCTTCCTTACAACATTATTTTCTTGAGCAGGGCATTCAAGCAGGCGATTGTATTGTTGGGTATCTGCCTTGTACGCCGGACGCCACCATCGCATTCCTCGCAGCAAATGCACTTGGTGCGATCTGGTCGAGTTGCTCTCCTGATTTTGGTACGCAATCCGTCATTGAACGGTTTGCCCAGATCAATCCGAAAATCCTAATAGCGGTCGATCACTATCAATACAATGGAAAAACCTTCGACAAAAAAGAGGTGATCCATTCATTGATGGAAGGTATTCCATCCCTGGAAAAAACAATCGTGATTAGTGATTCCGAGGAAAATCAGCCCGACGGTACTGTAGACTGGCAGGAGGTCACCAATGAATCGGATCATCAATTAAAATTTGAGCGGGTGCCGTTTAGTCATCCGATCTGGGTATTATACTCCTCCGGAACGACCGGTTTACCGAAAGCAATTACCCACTCTCATGGTGGGATTCTGTTGGAGCAATTAAAATACGGAACCTTTCATAATGATATCAAAAAAGGTGAGCGGTGTTTCTGGTATACCACCACCGGATGGATGATGTGGAATTATATCCAGGGCAGCTTGCTGGCTGGGAGTACATTGGTGTTGTATGACGGGAGTCCGGCACATCCTTCGATGGAGGCGATGTGGTCTTTTATTGAAGAAGCGCAAATCAATCACTTCGGCACCAGTGCTGGTTTTATACTGGCCAATATGAAGAGCAACACGCAGCCAAAAAACTACGACCTATCCAGGCTCCGGTCTATTGGCTCAACCGGTAGTACCTTACCGCCGGAAGGGTTTGAATGGATCTATAAGAATATAAAGGCTGATCTATGGCTTACCTCCATGAGTGGAGGCACGGATGTTTGCAGCGCCTTTGTTGGGGGTAATCCGCTGTGGCCGGTGTATGCCGGAGAGATTCAATGCCGTGCACTGGGCTGTAAACTGGAAGCGTTTGATGAGGAGGGTAAACCGCTTTTGAGTGAAGTTGGTGAAATGGTGATCACGGAACCCCTTCCTTCCATGCCCATTTACTTCTGGAATGACGAAAACCATACACGCTATCTGGAAAGTTATTTTGAGATGTATCCGGGTATCTGGCGGCATGGTGACTGGACCGAAATCACACCCCGGAATGGTGTAATTATTTACGGCCGGTCGGATGCTACCCTTAACCGGGGGGGTATTCGGATCGGTACTAGTGAAATTTACCGTGCGGTTGATAAAATACCGGAAGTAAAAGACAGCATGATCATTTGCATTGAAAAAGAGGGTGGAGAATTTTGGATGCCCCTATTTGTGGTCATGCATCCGGGGAAGGAACTTACGGCGGAGATCACTAAAAAAATCAACCAGACCATCCGCAATGATTACAGTCCCAGGCATGTTCCGGATACGGTGCTTGCGGTAGCGGATTTACCGTACACGATCAGTGGTAAAAAAACAGAAACACCGGTAAAGAAAGTATTAATGGGACTTGATCCTAAAAAAGTTGTGAATAAAGGGGCCCTTCGAAACCCCGAATCAATGGAATATTTTATTGAACTTGCAAACCAAAAATAAAAGATGAGGAAGACCGAAATTAATTTCAAGATCGAGTTGGATGAGAACAACAATCCGGAAAAAATCCATTGGGATGCCACTGACAAACCTAACGGGGGTCTGAGTGAAACGAAAAGTATCAGTATCGGTCTTTGGGATCAGCAACAAAAAAATACACTTCGCATTGATTTGTGGACGAAAGACATGCCGGTAAACGAGATGAAGGCATTTTATATTGACTGCTTAAGTGGGTTCGCCCAAACCATATTGACGGCTACGGGAGATGAATTTATCGCAAACGAGACTCAAAATCTTTGCAATCGGATTGCCGACCACCTGAAAAAAGAAGAGAAAGGGTAAAAACCTTACGTAAACGATTGTTTAGCCTATTTTAGGCTATTTCCACTTTTTCTACTTTATTTATAAAATTTTGTACATTGAATTGAATCCATAGATTTCATTCTGTAGATTTCAATTATGTATAGAATTTATTATCCAAACTAACTCATCTAACCAACTGATTTGTATGACTATTTTTTACAAAAAATCGGTAGCACTGCTGGTCTTCTTGATCAGTTTTAGCACGATTGCTTTTTCACAAACGACCGTTTCGGGAACCGTAAAGGATGCTGATTCAGGGGAAGAAATACCTGGTGCAAATATCATTATTAAAGGGAACAGTAACAGGAACGATCTCCGATGTTACTGGTACTTTTTCGCTCCGAGTTAATCAACCTCCTTTTACCATAAGTATTTCGTATGTAGGGTTTTCTACAGAAGAAATTGAAATCACGGATGCACAAAATGTTACTGGAATTACCGTAACCCTATCGCAGGCATTATTAGGAGAAGTTGTGGTTACCGGAAACAGGACTGAAGAAAATATTATGTCATCACCAGTAACAATCGAAAAGGTTGATCTAGTTACGATTCAACAAACTACTGCTCCGGAGTTTTATGACGCACTCGCCAATGTTAAAGGTGTACAAGTGAATTCAGGGAGCATGAATTTTAGTGCTGTCAATACGCGAGGATTTGCCACAATTGCCAATGTTCGATTTGTTCAGTTGGTGGATGGGATGGATACCTCTGCTCCCTTCTCAATTTTCCAACCGGAAATATTGTAGGGATAAGTGAACTCGATGCTGAGAGTATGGAACTTCTTCCTGGAGCAGCATCAGCGTTATACGGCCCCAATGCGTTCAATGGTATCCTCATGATGAATAGCAAAAGTCCGTTTGAATATCAGGGACTTAGTGCACAAGCCAAAATGGGGTTGACCCGGTCCGATGCACAAGGGGAAAGTAATCCCTACTACAATTTTGGTGTTCGGTATGCAAAAGCATTCAATGACAAAATAGCGATTAAGGTAAATTTCTCCTACCTCAAAGCAACCGACTGGAAAAGTAATGACTATAAAACAGAACGAAATAATCCAGAATCAACAGTCGACCTGAGCAGCCAGCCCAATTTTGATGGGTTAAATCTGTACGGAGATGAAACCCAGATTCCAGTTGCGATTGGTGGAACATTCGGGACGTTAGACCTGCGAAGAACCGGGTTTAAGGAAGAAGATATTCTCGACAATCAGGATGCCATCAGCATGAAATACGATGCGGCATTACACTGGAGATTAACAGATAAATTAGAATTAATTCTTAATCACCGGTTTGGTGGGGGAAGTTCAATTTACCAGGGAACAGAAAAAGTATGCCCTTCGCGATTTTCAACAGCGTTTTTATAAAGCTGAGTTAAAATCAGATAATTTCTTTATTCGGGCCTACATGACTGAGACAAAAGATGGTGATTCGTGGAATATGAGTGCGCAAGGTGCTTATATGAATGAATTTTATAGTCCCTCAGTAATATATGATCAAAATGGTAATATTATCGGAGGCTGGGCCCCTGAATATGCACAAACCTATGTGCTGGGTATGCAGGGGTATCTTGGATTTCCTGGTGGAGATCAGGATGCCTCTCATGCAGCTGCCAGAGCATATGCCGATAGAAACAGACCGGCAGTTGGAAGTTCTGATTACACGACCATGCTTAATACAATAAGAGGCCGGTTGTTCCAAGCTCCCCAGCCGGGTTCCTCATTTGTTGATAATTCACGGTTATTTTCACGGTGAGTTCAATTACCAATTCTCACAAATTTCAGCTGTAGATCTAATGGTCGGTGGTAATTATAGGCTGTATGATCTATTTAGTAATGCCACTGTATTCAACGAAGATCCGGATGGCGATGGGAATGCAGAACGAATTAAAGTGGGTGAGTATGGTCTGTATGTTCAGGCTGCCAAAACCATTGGCGAGTCGCTACGATTGACTGGATCCCTTCGCTATGATAAAAATGAAAATTTTGATGGCCAGTTTACACCCAGATTTTCAGCTGTATACACATTTAATGAAACTCATAATATACGAGCTTCGTTCCAAACTGGTTTCAGAAACCCCGATACACAGGCACAGTTTATTTACTTCCCATCTTCTGGTGGAACGCTTACTTGGAAGCACCGAAGCAAATGCTTCACGCTATGGGGTACACAATGGTGGCGCCTGGACACAGGCATCCTATAATGCCTTCCGTGCTTCGGGAGGTACACTCGATCATACAAACGGAGATCCTGTTGGCGGAACACCAAGTTTACTGGTGACTTCCAATATCGCATACGTACAACCCGAGCAACTGAAATCAGTAGAAATTGGATATAAAGGACTGATTAATTCAGCCCTTTTGATTGATTTGAATGGCTACTTTACAAGCTATAAAAATTTTATTGGTGGTGAAATAGTAGCGGTTAAAATGCCTACATCACAAAAAGGGGTGGCAGTAGATCCAGGATCGCTTATATTCACCTTATGTTAACAAAGCTGACAATGTTAACTCGTATGGGGTTGGTTTGGGACTTACCTACAATCTACCAAGTAACTTTACTTTAAATGGTTCTTATAGCTACGCTACTTTTGATACGGATCAAACAGGAGAATTCAGAGCAGGATTTAATACACCTGAAAATAAATTCACTGTCGGAATTAGTAATCGAAAGTTGTTGAAAAATAAAAATCTTGGTTTTAATGTCAACTTCAGATGGCAGGAAGGATTCCTGTGGGAGTCAACCTTTGGTACCTGGAATGTCCCTGAATTTGGGGTGTTAGATGCACAGGTGAGTTACAAGATTTCTTACCTAAAAACGTACGGTTACTAAAGTGGGTGGTACAAACTTATTGGGCGGCGACTATCGAACAAATCTCGGTGCTCCTTTCGTCGGTCAGCAATTCTACATCTCTTTGACCTTTGATGAATTCCTGAGATAATTATGAATTTCAAAAACATGAACATTATGAAATTAAAATATATAATCTTAACACTGGCGGTAACAATGTTTACCGGGTGTGAACAGGAAGTGATCACTTTAACTGCACCTCCTACACCACCAGTAGACACCCCTGTGAGGATGCAGTAGCAGGAACCGCTGTATTTACAAAATTTGTAGCAATTGGCACATCCTATTCGCAGGATTTCAATCAGGCGCCTTATACACAAACGGCCAAAACAATTCATTACCTGCTATTCTTAATAAGCAGTTCGAGTGCGTAGGTGCGGGAACATTTAAGCAGCCGGATATCAATACGGAAAACGGATTTAATATTTTTATCCCGGGCAATCCGGTTACCACACCTGGCGGACCGCTTGTTCTGGGGAAATTGAGATTAGCAGGATCGCCGCCAGCACCGGCCCCAACGCAAACGCTTAATGACATAGGTGCATTGCCAAATCCTGCGGTGAACTCCTGGTTTCTTGTATACCGGAGCCAGTAATGAACTGAATAATTTTTCAGTTCAGGCAGTGGTATTAGGACAGGCGATCGCATTAACGGAAACCGGTAATTGGGGCAGCCCTCACACCCGTACTTTAATCCATTTTATGCGCGCTTTGCCTCGGCTCCGGGTACCAGTACGATGTTTAGTGATTACATTGGTTCTCTTACTAACGGCGGTACATTCTTTATGTACTGGCTCGGAATGGATGATGCTCTCTTACATGCAGTTTTTGGAGCAGACCCAACAGTTGCACCATTAACGGACTTACCAACTTTCACGGCATTAATTAATAATTCAATAGATGGAATATTAGCCAACCCAACGCTGAAAGGTGTGGTCTTAAACTTACCGGATATTTTTTCATTGCCGCATTTTAATCTCGTCCCTGTTAACGCAATCCCTTTCACTACAAGTCCTGAGGATGAGGCAAAAAGGGCAAATAAATGCAGCGTATGCCCCCTACAATGCAGGGCTAACGGCTGCAGTTGGGTTGATTACCCAGGCTGAGGCGGATGCAAGAAAAATTCAATTTAATGCTGGTGTCAATCCGGTGGTTATTGAAGATGAAAGTCTAACAGCAGTCCCAGGGTTGCCAAAAATTCGTCATGCAACTTCAGCAGATAAGTTGCCGCTTGCCGCAGGGAGTGTTCTTGGCAAAGAAGCGACACCAGGTGATCCGACCACTATCTGGGGAGTAACAAAAGCACTCACGGATCAGTATGTAGTTGTACCTGCCGAAAAAGACGCGATTAATACCCGCCTGGCAGCATTTAATAATGCTATTAAAACCAAAGTAGAAAGTAATGCACGTATTGCTTTTGTCGATATCAATGCAGCACTTCTAAGTTTTTCATCTGCAGGTGCTGCTGTAGTAAATGGCGTGACCTTAACTCCCAGTCTGGCGCCTCCAACAGGTATTTACTCTGAAGATGGAATTCATCCCAATAGCCGTGGATATGCATTTATTTCAACGTTTATTATCGATGCTATCAATGCTAAATTTGGATCACTATTCCTAAAGCACATGTAGGAACGATATGCAGGAACCGGACTTCCTAAATAAGATAAGAAGAAATACGCTTAATAAAAAAACCCGATCCAACCGATCGGGTTTTTTATTTTAGAACGTTTGACGTAATTCAAATGCCTTACGCATGCGCTCAATCAATCGTTTTGATTCTTCAAAGTCCAGCGTCTGCTGACCATCACTAAACGCTTCTTCAGGTTTACGATGCGTTTCATAAATAACTCCATCTGCCCCTGCCATCACGGCCGCCAAGGCCACCGGCTCCACAAAATCACGAATACCAATTCCATGCGATGGATCTGCAATGACCGGTAAATGACTCTTCTCTTTTAAGATCGGTATGGCATTGATATCCATCGTATTCCTACTGGCTTTTTCATACGTACGGATACCGCGTTCACATAACAGTAAGTTTTCATTTCCGGCAGAAAAAACATACTCCGCTGAGGAGAGTAATTCTTCTATCGTTCCGGAAATTCCCCGCTTGATCATGACTGCCTTATCCACTTTTCCCAACTCATCCAGCAAATTAAAATTCTGTGTGTTCCTGGCCCCTACCTGATAGATATCCACATAGTCGTACATCTCCGCAATTTGGGATACTTGCATAACCTCACTCACTATTTTAATCCCGGCCTTCCGTGCCAGTTGATACCACATCTTTAATCCCTCCGTACCCAATCCACGAAAGGAATACGGAGAACTCCTGGGTTTAAAAACCCCACCTCGCATGAGCCGAACATTATTCTTTACAAGATGATCGATCGTATCCTGAATTTGTGCTTCGTTTTCAATTGAGCACGGACCCGCCATTATCGAAAGGGATCCATCTCCAATAATGACCTCATCCCCTAAATCGATTTGTGTATAGTTTACTTTCCATTTACTGGAAACCAATTTATACTCATCCGAAACTCGGTGAATATCCTGAATGCCCTGCATGTATCCCAGGAGTCGGATATCGAATTCTTTCTTCCCAATGCTGACGAAGTAGGCGCCCTTTTGTGTAACTTACTTCAGTGGTCTTGTATCCCAGGGATTTGGTTTTGGCCAGGATGGTTTCCTTTTCTGAAGAGGTGATGGTGGGTGAGAGTTGGATAATCATTTTTTTAGACGTTAGATGTTAGACACAAGACTTTAGACGCGAGACAGGTTGGGACTCTTAAACATAATATTCTTGACTAACTACTTACTTTCTGACCAGTCCTCCTTTAAGATTAGCTATAAATTGTCTTTAATATCGGACTTTATATCTTTGAATCCTTCAGTAAATTAATAAACGCACTCCCCACAATTGCTCCTTGTCCGTAAGAAGAAGCCACTTAAAAGTTTCATGATCGGAAATCCCAAAGCCAATTAAAAAGGGATTTTGCAATTTCATATTTTTGAATACGATCAAAATATGCTAATTGTTCGTTTGAGAATTTCCCTTTCTTACCGGTTGTACTGGAGGCTGATACCGCATAAATGAAGCCGTTCGAAATCGCATCAATTTTACGAATCCGATCTTCAGAAGTCGTTGGTGAAATTAAAAAGGTATTCGTTAAATGATGCGACTCAAATAATTTACGATAATGCGTTTCGTATTCATACAATGGCATATCCGGCAATATCAATCCGTCCACTCCGGCAGCAGCGGCATCTTTTACGAATTTTTCAACTCCATATTGCATCACCGGATTTAAATACCCCATTAAAATTATAGGAATAGAAACTTCTTTTCGAATCAAACGAACCTGCTCCAGTAATTTCACTACCGTCATTCCGTTTGCTAATGCCACTTTATTACTTTCCTGAATGGTAGGTCCATCGGCTACCGGGTCTGAAAATGGAATTCCAATTTCAATGATGTCAGCACCCGCATCTTCCAGTGCCTTTGCGATCACCACGGTATCCTCCAGCTGTGGAAACCCAGCCGTATAAAAGATGGAAAGGATAGCTGATTTTTTGGTTTTAAAAAGTTCGTTTATTCTATTCATTTTTAGTCGTTAGACATTAGTAATTAGTAGTTAGCGTTAGTCGTTAGCAGACAGTGTAAAACCGGCAACCGGAAACCGGTAACCCGAAACCAACTAATACTTCCCCCATTTAATATACGTTTCCAAATCCTTGTCGCCTCTTCCCGAAAGGTTCACCACCACGACATCATCTTTATCAAATTCCACTTTCTTTAGTGCTGCTACTGCATGGGCAGATTCGATGGCTGGAATAATTCCTTCCAGTCTGCTGAGTTCAATACCCGCCTGCATCGCTTCATCATCGGTGACATTCAGAAAGTCAACCCGACCGGTTTCAAACAGGTGCGCATGAATGGGTCCAATCCCCGGATAATCAAGCCCTGCAGAAATTGAATAGGGTTCAATCACCTGTCCATCGACTGTTTGCATCAGTAACGTCTTACTTCCATGCAGGACACCCGGCTTACCCAGCGCGGTGGTCGCAGCAGATTCACCGGAGTCAACACCCAGACCCGCGGCTTCCACTCCGACCAACCGAACATGGGGTTGATCGAGATAATGATAAAAAGCCCCCGCGGCATTACTTCCACCGCCTACACAGGCAAAAACATAATCCGGATTCGGGTTTCCGATTTCTGTAATCAGTTGCTGTCTGATCTCCTCACTGATTACCGATTGAAATCGCGCCACCATATCCGGATAAGGATGCGGCCCCACCACAGATCCGATAATATAATGGGTATCAGACGGATTATTAATCCAATGGCGCATCGCTTCATTCGTTGCATCTTTTAAGGTCATGTTCCCACTGGTGGCAGGAACCACCGTTGCCCCCAGAATGCGCATGCGTTCTACATTGGGACGCTGCCGCTCAATATCCACCTGGCCCATATACACAATGCACTCCATCCCCATCAACGCGCATACCGTGGCCGTAGCAACACCATGCTGACCGGCACCGGTTTCTGCAATAATTTTTTGCTTGCCCAACTGCTTCGCAACCAGTATCTGCCCGATCGTATTATTGACCTTGTGTGCCCCTGTATGACAAAGGTCTTCCCGTTTTAAATACACTGTAGCACCCGTTACTTCCGATAAGCGATTGGCAAGAAATAAGGGGGTGGGTCTTCCCACATAATCACGCAGTAAAGCCTGGAATTCCTTCTTAAAAGCATCATCTTTCAGTATGGAAAGATAGCGGCTCCGTAATTCCTCTACATTCGGATATAACATTTCGGGAATGTACGCACCTCCGAATTGTCCATAATATCCATGTTCGTCTACCTGAAATTTTTTATCCATAATCATTAAATTCAGTTTATACCCGTCAGACCGCTTTGAGCGGTCAGACGGGTAATCCGGTTAACATCTTTGACCCCAGGAGAAATCTCCACGCCACTATTCACATCCAGCGCAAAAAGTTTCATTCCCTGTAATGTCTTTATACTTTCAATATTTTCAATACTGATTCCTCCACTTAAAAAAAAGGGAAGTTTCTGATCGTACTTCTTTAAGAGTTTCCAGTCAAATACCTTCGCATTTCCTCCATAATACTTTCCTTTTGTGTCAAAAAGAAAATAATCACAGTATGGTTGGTATTCACTTGTGGCGGCGAAATCAAAGTCATCATCAATAGAAAACACTTTTATTATTTTATAATTTGTGTCATACAATTCTTTTACCTGCATTACAGATTCATTTCCATGTAATTGCAAATAATCAAGTCGATGTTCCCTTGACAACGCAATCATTTTCTTTGTTTCTTCATTTACAAAAACTCCAACACGATTGATCGTATCCGGAAAAGCAGCCGGAATTATGAAATCATCGCCAACATAGCGCGGTGACTGGTCATAGAAAATGAATCCCATAAAATCAGGTTGAAGCGCTGCCACCTCCAGGATGTTCGTTGGATCCCGCATTCCGCAAACCTTAAGTTTTATGGGAGGATAACCTGTCATGGATGTAATCGATTTAACTCTGCAATAAAGTCTTTGGCAGCTTTTTCCGGACGACTATGCTGCATGAAATTCTGGCCCATTAAAAATCCCTCAAAGCCATATTTCTTAAGCTCCATAATAGTGGCAGGAGAATCAATACCACTTTCCGATACCTTTACCACATGATCAGGGATTTGGCTTGCCAATCGTTTGGATACCTCAATATCTGTCTTAAAAGTTTTAAGATCACGATTGTTTACACCAATCAAATCAACCGGTGCCTCAATGTTGATTTGCAACTCCTCCTCATTGTGCACCTCCATCAAGACTTCCAATTTCAATGCGTGCGAAAAAATAGCCAGCTCTTTTAAACGCTTGGGCTCCAGATTCGCAGCAATCAATAAAATGGCATCTGCCCCAATCGACTTGGCTTCAATAATCTGATACTCATCAATGGTGAAATCCTTTCGGAGAATCGGGCAGAAATTAAACTTACGTGCCGTCGTTAAATCCTCACTGCTGCCCCCAAAAAATTCATGATCCGTTAATACTGATAAGGCTGAAGCGCCTGCCTGCATATATCCTATGGAGGTACGCTCAACTGAGATATGCGCATTAATTATACCTTTTGATGGCGACTTCCTTTTGATCTCAGCAATGATTCCGGACTTATCTTCACGCTGGATGTATTTCTTCAGAGAAACAGTAGGCGATTCATAATAAATACTTTTTTCCAGCAATTTGATTGGATAAAGTTCTTTGCGTGCAGCAACTTCCTTTTGTTTGTGAGCAATTATAGTTTTTAGAATATCCATTTTAAATAGTATCAAGTAGTAAGTAGTAAGCAGTAAGACGGAGCTATAGAATAGTGCCTCTAAGTCTCATTACTACATCTTATGTCTTATGTCTTATATCTTACGTCTAATGTGTCTCTTTAATCAGTTTCTTAAATTTCTCCAGTGCCCCTCCTGAAACCAAAGCTTCTCTTGCCCTCTCCATAGCCGCCAGAATTCCCTCCTCCCGACTTCCGCAATACAGTGCCATTCCTGCATTGGCAATCACAACACTTTCCTGCGCCGGAGTACCCTTACCTTCGAGAATGTCCAGGAATATTTTAGCGGCCGCTTCTACGCTATCACCTCCATGTATGGCCGAAGGGTCTACCTCCGCAAAACCTAAATCGGCAGGGACATACATCTGTTCTCCAAGATTCGAAAATACTTTAAAGGGGCCTGTTAATGAAATCTCATCATACCCCTGCACATCATGGAGAATTACAAAATCCTTATCTGTATTCTGATACAAATAGCCATACTGACGGGCAAGTTCCAAACTAAAGACACCTACTAACTGACGTGGAGGAAAAGCGGGATTTACCATTGGCCCCAGCATATTGAAGAATGTTTTTACACCCAGTTCCCGCCGAATGGGAGCAACATTTTTCATCGCCGGATGAAACAGCGGTGCATGCATAAAAAAGATGTTTGCCTCTTCCAGGTTTTTTTTCAGTTTGTTTTTATCATTTGTAAACTGATAGCCAAAGTGTTCCAAAACATTGGATGATCCACTAACAGAGGAAACACCATAGTTCCCATGCTTTGCTACAGGTTGTCCTGCTGCTGCTACTACAAAAGAAGAAAGTGTTGATATATTAAACGTATTTTTTCCATCGCCACCGGTTCCACATACGTCTATTACCGGTGCATCTAATTTTATTGGAATACAAAGTTCCAGCATCGCATCACGGAATCCCTGAAGCTCTTCAATCGTGATGGCACGCATCATGTACACCGTCATGAAAGCACTCATCTGACTGGGATTATATTTACCGGAGGCAAGGTCGATCAACACTTGTCTGGCGGTATCTTTAGTCAACGACCGATGCTCGATTAACTCTGTTAGTATTTCCTTCATGCTATAACGTCAACCAGTTATTAATCATTTCCTTACCATATTCAGTCATCACGGACTCGGGATGAAATTGAACACCCCGAACGTCAAAGGAGGTATGTGCAATCGCCATGACCAGCCCCTCATCATTGACAGCTGTAATCTTTAATACTTCCGGGATACTTTCCTTCACGACTGCCCAACTATGATAGTGGGTAGCGGTAAACGTTCCTGGAATTCCTGCAAACAAAGCGTCTTCTTCGATTACCTCAACTTTAGAAGTAACACCATGAAGGACCTTGGGGATGTTTATCAAACTTCCTCCATACACCTCTGCTATACCCTGATGCCCCAGGCAGACCCCTAAAATGCTCTTGGAAGAACCGTACTGGTGTACAACATCTTTCATGATCCCGGCCTCATCGGGAATCCCCGGACCTGGAGAAAGTAAAATCTTATCATATTTTCCAACTTCCTCAACTTCAATTTTATTATTCCGGATCACATCCATTGTATATCCGAGTTCATGAATAATGTGTACTAAATTATAGGTAAAGGAATCGTAATTATCGAGTACTAGTATTTTCATAGCGTTAAATTCGTTCAGCCATAGCAATTGCTTTGCGCAGGGCTTCAATTTTATTATTGACTTCTTGTAATTCGTTTTCGGGCACAGACTGGGAAACAATTCCAGCCCCTGCCTGATAGGTCAATGTATTGTCTTTGCTCATAAATGTCCGGATCATAATCGCATGATTGTAGGAGCCATTAAAACCCATAAAGCCAATGGCACCACCATAAAAACCGCGATTTACATTTTCATAGGTATTAATTAAATTCATGGCCATGTGTTTCGGTGCGCCGGATAAGGTCCCTGCAGGAAAGGTGTCGACTGCAAGTTTTAAAGGCGAAGTACCCGCATCCAACTTTCCTGTTACTTTTGAAACGAGATGTATCACATGTGAATAATACTGGATCTCTTTAAAGACTTCTACGGCTACCGCTGATGAATCGCGGCTTAAGTCATTCCGTGCCAAATCTACCAGCATCACATGTTCAGCATTCTCTTTTTTGTCGAGCGTCAATTGATTCGCGAGTGCTGCATCTTCCTGATCATTTCCAGTACGTTTAAAGGTTCCAGCTATTGGATAAATACTGGCTGTTTCACCTTTGATTTGAATTTGAGCCTCCGGAGAAGATCCGAAAATTTTAAAACTTCCATAATCAAAATAGAATAAATACGGAGACGGATTAATCGATCGTAATGCGCGATATACATTAAACTCATCGCCTTTAAACTTGCTGGTAAATTTCCGTGATAATACAATTTGAAATACGTCACCACGAAAACAATGCTGCATGCCCTTTTTCACCATTTCTTTGTATGCCGCATCGGTTAGATTCGATTCCTCCCGCCCAATGGAAGTAAAAGGAAAAGTAGAAAATCGATTACTGAATATTATTTTTTCAAGTTTATCTAAACTATTCACCTCTTGATGATTCCAGTGAATTTTCATACAGGGTGAGTTCATTGGAAAAATGATCGACTACCATTACATATCGATAAACTTTATACAGAATGTCAGGTATCGAATTCTCAGTCTTACTGATTAAAACATCTTCAAAGAAACGAACTGCATCATAGGCCATGTATCCAAATAATCCACTGGACAAATGATTGGCTGCTTCATCCTCTACTAAAAATGAATTTCTAAATGCATCCAGGCGTGCCAGCACAGTGTTTCCATTCTCAAAAGACTCTGTTGTTTTCGACTGGTTGGGGTATTGGATCTCGAGCACATTTCCTTTAACCTGAAAAGAGGCGATCGGATCACAACAAATTAATGAAAGGCTGTTTTCCTGACCATGGTAATCTGAACTTTCCAGGAGTATACTTCCGGCAAATACATCACGTACTTTTAAGTAGATATTGACAGGTGTTAAAGTATCTGCCAACAGCTTTTTTGTGCTCGTAAATATTTTATAACTCATTTTTCTACGCTTACTATTTAGTTTAAAAAGTAAGAGGCCCACTGTGAACAGTGGGCCTCTTAACTATACGTTAGCATACCATGCCTGTTCATCTACCGAAATCCGATAAATGCCACCACCATGCTATGTTTTGTGCGTTCTTCATTATTATTTATCTGCAGCCTTCTTTTTAGGAGCAGCTTTTTTCTTTGGTTTTGCTTTCACTTCAACCGTTTCAGAAACTACTTTATCGGTTGTCGAGGCTATAAAAGCGGGGCCTTTTGCCTTTGGTCTGGAATTCCCAAAACTTCCCTTCCAGATTTTTCCCTTCTTCGTTTTTTTATCTCCTTTTCCCATCTATTTCATTGATTTGAGCCAGCAAGTATAGTAAAGGGATAAAACAAAGCAAAATTTAGGTTTAACTTTTATTCATCAGGTATACTTTTAGTTTCGATTGGATAGCTGAAAAGTATGCAATCTTTGGGTGTATTCCCCTGATTTATAAACCGAAACCACTTTTCAAGCCTTGCTTCTTCTATAAACCCTGCTTTCTTTAATACCCGCGCGGAGGACAGGTGTTCGGCATCCACAAAGGAACCGATTCTAAAAACCTCCTTCATTTTTTTAAGGAGCGAGACAATCGCTACGCAGGCCTCCGTCGCAATTCCCTGCCCCCAGAAGGTCGGGGAAACAATGTATCCGATTTGAATTTTACCTGCTTCATTGATAATCCCAATGCTACCCACCAGCCGGCCATCCTTGTTCAATCGAATTGAAAAAGAATAGTCTATTCCTTTATCCCAGGCGGCCACCGCATAGTTTAGAAAATTTCGCGTATCAACAATGGATTTATGGGTCGGCCATGAAACATATTTTGTAGCAATCGATTTGCTGGCGTAGCAATAAAATATTTCTTCGGCATCTTCGTACCTTAGCCGCTCAAGCCGAAAACGATCAGTTAAAATTTTTTCAGGAAATTCCAGTTTCATTATGAAGGAAAAAACGCAAAAGTCATCAAATATCGTTCACCAATACTTTAAAAAGGAAATCGGCGGTGCAAAAATATTGGTTAAGGTCAATCCACTTACCTTTTTTGGAGCTGAGATTTCGGTAGGAGCCGATGAATCCGTCGAGATTCGGGAAATGGAGTTTGATTCCGAAATTTTCGAAGATCTTCAAGCAGATGATTTTAAAGAAACGAGCGCTATTGAATTTAACTTGTACTTTTCCGGATTAGCCGGTAAATAATAAAAACAAGTTTGTCACACGCAATCAAATGCATTACCTTTGCCGCTCGGCAAGCCGGCACGACCAGCTCCTGCTGAATCCCCCAGGACCGGAAGGTAGCAAGGGTAAGTAGTTGTAGCGGTGCGATGTTCGGTTTGCCTTTTTTTATCTCATTTTCCTGATCCATCGCCATTTTTAGGCTGAGAGTTCAAAAATCATTCCTACCTTTAGGCTTCAATTAACCACTAATTTAAAAAAAATGAAGTTTTTTATAGATACTGCTAATCTGGCTGAAATTCAAGAGGCTTATGATTTGGGAGTTTTGGATGGTGTAACCACCAATCCGTCATTAATGGCAAAAGAAGGAATTAAAGGACATGATAATGTCATCGCTCACTATAAAGCCATTTGCAATATTGTTGATAACAATGTGAGTGCCGAGGTAATCGCTACTGATTATGATGGTATGATGAAGCAGGGTCATGAGTTAGCAAAGATTGACGATAAAATCGTTGTCAAAATTCCAATGATAAAGGAGGGTATTAAAGCTATTAAAAGCTTTACCAGTGAAGGAATACGTACCAATTGTACATTGGTTTTTTCACCGGGACAAGCAATTCTTGCCGCAAAAGCAGGCGCCAGCTACGTTTCTCCTTTTTTAGGACGCCTGGATGATATCGCTCAAGACGGACTTGATTTTATTGACCAATTGGTAGGGATTTACTCCAACTATGGATTCGAAACTGAAATATTGGCTGCATCCATCCGCCATACTATTCATTTAGTAACGTGTGCTGAACTTGGTGTTGATGTTGTAACCTGCCCGCTAAAAGTAATCACCGATTTATTGAATCACCCGCTTACAGATATCGGTCTTGCTAAATTCCTCGAAGACTATAAAAAAGTAGCCGGATAATCCATGTTCTCTACCGAACCCGTCGTAAGTGTAAAAGATGCCAGTATTTTTCAGGATCATAATACGATTCTTGGAGACCTCAGTTTTACCATCGGAAAAGGTGAGTTTGTTTTTCTGGTGGGCCGGACGGGGTCAGGAAAATCATCATTACTTAAAACACTTTATGCAGACCTCCCATTGCGGTTGGGCGATATTCAGGTAGTAGGATATGATTTGCGAGGCATTAAGTCATTGGAAGTACCCTTGCTGAGAAGAAAACTGGGTATAATTTTCCAGGATTTTCAATTGTTCCCTGATCGAAGTGTAGCTGAAAACCTGATGTTTGTTTTAAAAGCGACAGGATGGAAAGAGACCAGCAAGATGAAAGCCCGCATGTTAGAAGTCTTAATGCGTGTAGGGTTAGGTTCGATTGAGAAAAAAATGCCACACCAGCTTTCTGGTGGTGAACAACAGCGAATTGTAATCGCCCGTGCATTATTGAATGAGCCACAAATTTTAATTGCCGATGAACCTACCGGGAACCTTGATCCTGAAGTTTCGAGCGGTATCCTGAAAATATTTCAACAAATCAACAATAGCGGAACTGCTATTTTAATGGCTACTCACGATTACAATCTATTAAAAAAATCCCCCGCCCGAATACTGAAATGTGTGGATGGTAAAATACTTGATTCCAATAAGGAGAATTTTGAAATCTAAGAGTATAGTTATTAATTGTTAATTTTTAATGGTTAGTTGTCTCCTTTATAATTAAACATTAACAATTAACCATTAAAGAAGGACTAGCTAATTTTCTCATCACCCTTTTCTTCCTGCTTTCCTGAATCAAGTTTATCCAATTGCTTGTTAAGCAAATCAATCTGAATAAGCAGGTTCAACACAAGTGCTTCTTTTACCTTCGCACTAGGTCTGGTTTTCATCTCTTCCTTTAACACCATGTACATTGCATCCAACTGTTGAAAATTTTGAGTGAACCCATTGAGTCCCTCGTTTCCTTCAAACCGATCAATCAGCGAAACTTTATTTGATATCTCGGCAACATAAAAAGACTCAACATCCTGAAAATCCGATAACACTTTATCGTCTGTTTTTGCAACCCGGTCGCGTGATTCTCTTGGAATCAGTAAGGAGATCGATACCATCATGAAAATTATCGCCGCTGCCCGCCAGATCGTCACCGAATTCCATATGGATCTGGTGGGAGAAATTGCTTTTTCAATCGCATTCCATACACGACTGGAGGGTTCACTGTTATCAAATGCGGGCCCGTTGTCTTTAATGAAATCTTCTAATTGATCTTTCATGATATTGTCATTTACTATGCATTCATTTTCTGCGATAACATTTCGCGTAATTTCTTTTTTGCTCTATTCAGCTGCGACTTGGAAGTCGACTCAGTAATCTCCAGTATCTCCGCTATTTCCTGATGATCATATCCCTCAATAAGATACAAAGACAGTACCGTGCGATATCCATCCGGGAGCGCTTCAATCGCATCTCTTACCCGTTCTACAGATAACGATTCACGGTAGTCTGCAGTATCTTCTTCCTCCGGAAAATCGATTTGGTCATCTTCATTATGTCGCTCCGTTTTCCGCTTTTTTAACTCATTGATTGCCTTATTGACGACTATACGTTTCAACCAGGCACCAAAGGTTGAATCCCCACGAAAACTATGGATGTTCCTGAAGGCACTAATAAAACCTTCCTGCAGGGCATCCTCCGCTTCGAAATCATTCCCGGTAATCCTAAAACAAACATTAAACATGGCTTTAGCGTATAATTGATAAATCCGCTGGTATGCAATCCGATCCCCGGACTGACACCTGTGTATCAGATCATCATGAATGTTTACTACCTGGTCCAAACGTCTGTCTTCCTAAATTAAAAGACAAGGTACGGACAAAAAGGGTTGCAATTTTTGCTCAAAATTTTACTCCTGACACCTAATAAAGGTAAAACGCTGAGATTTTATTCAATTGCCTTAAATAGGTAACGATCATCAAATTCTACATGAAAATTTTTAAGTAAATTGAGGTATTCAGCTGAAAATGTCTGTTTTTTGTGGTGTTCTTTCTGGTTCATAATGTACTTGTATACTCTTCCGATCAGATTGCGGGTATAGGAAAAAGCTCCATAGCCTTGCTGCCATTGAAATTTTCCGGAGGTAAAACCATTGTTATTGATCCATTCAGAGGATTCTCCTTTAACAGTTTGCATTAATGCCGATAAGGATTGGTTCGTGTGCAATCCAACAAATAAATGAACGTGATCCGGCATCCCATTAATTGCAATCATTTTGTGATTGTGATTCTGAACAATTCCGGTGATGTATTTGAACAATCGTTCCTCCCAGAAAGGATGAATCAGGCTTTCACGGTTTTTTACAACAAATATAAATTGTATGTATACCTGAGTGTAGGTGTTTGCCATAATATTAAATTTTGTGCAACGGTACGTCCCTGGTGGACTGTTTGTCAAAAATTAAAATGTTATTATAATTTTATATCTACAGGCAAAAACTTCCAATGTTTGTCCTAAACTGTCCATTAAATGCTGAACATCATATGCTTGCCCTTGCCCGGTTCCGTCCCTACGGGACGGCGATAACTGTATCAAAATCATGCTACAAAGGTTTTGTCCATACGGGACTTATAATTCTGAAAAAGTACATATTGGTGACTACGTGTCCCGTAGGGACATAACCTTTGTAACTCTCAAGTGTAGAAGCATCCCGTCCCGTAGGGACGGAACATCTACAGAAATACCTTCATTCCAGTTAGACGCAGCTCTGGTATACACATTAAGATAATTGCGATTGATTTATTGACCTTTCGGCTTTGGGTACATGTCCCAAAGCTCTGTGGTTCCTTCCTTATGGGACGGCGTAACCGTATAAAAATCATGCTATAAAGGTTTTGTCCATACGGGACATTGTAAGAGCTATCCCAGGGTAGGATAATGCTTGCAAGGTATCTGATCCCTCTTGGAGCAGCGATCAGCAAAATCCAATGTCAGGGATTGTCCTTGAAGGATTAATCAATAATTAATCTCTTCGACATGATGCCAATATCCCTTTGAAATATTGCCAGTCCCGTTAAGGACGACATATCTGTTGCCCATCAATTAACAGGAACCCACCCGTCCCGTTAGGGACGGAACCAGTGTACTCCAATCAATGAACAGCGACGGCATATTCGCCTATTAGAAGGATTCCAACTATCACTCAGCAATTTCAAGCCCCTTTTCCCTGGCCAATTTAAGCAGCAGTGTAGTAGCTTCTTCTTTGTTGTTTTGAATTTCTCCATCTAAAATTGCCTCTTTGATCTGATCTTTTAATTCTCCTATTACCTTACCCGGAGTAATTTTGAATAACTTCATAATCTCATCACCACTTACCGGAGGTTGAAAATTTCGAAGATGATCCTTTTCTTCAACCTCCTTCATTTTTCGCTCCACCAAATCGAAGTTATTCAGAAACTTCGTCACCTTCGCATTGTTTTTAGAGGTAATATCGGCCCTGCATAACTGCATCAGTGCATCTATATCATCGCCTGCATCAAACAGCAATCTGCGGATGGCTGAATCGCTAACATTTCTGGCTAACGGAATGGGGCGTAGATGTAACCGCACAAGATTTTGAACAAAAAGCATCTTTTCATTTAATGGTAATTTGAGTCGCTTGAAAATTTTAGGCGTCATTCTGGCACCCTTATCTTCATGTCCGTGAAAAGTCCAGCCAACTTTTTTATCGTACCTTTTTGTTGCCGGCTTGGCAATATCATGCAAGTATTGCGGCCCAGCGTAACCATAAGTCATCCGAAACTTTTGCTACATTGTCTAGCACCTGTAAGGTGTGAAAGAAATTATCCTTGTGTGCATTTCCGCCAACATACTCAACCCCATGCAATGCCACCATTTCCGGAAAAAATTTAGTTAGCAAGCCACTATGAAAAAGTAATTTAAACCCGTAAGATGGCACCGGGCTTAAGATTAATTTGTTCAGCTCATCCGTGATCCGCTCTTGCGATACGATTTCCAATCTATCAGCTTCCTGGATAATCGCATTGAAGGTATCAGCTTCGATATCATAGTTTAATTGGGAGGCAAATCGAACAGCCCGCATCATCCGTAGCGGATCATCCGAAAAAGTGATAGCGGGATCAAGTGGTGTCCGGATCAATTTTCGTTTTATATCCCCTATTCCATCAAAGGGGTCTACCAACTGACCAAAGTCTTCCTCATTCAGACTGATCGCCATTGCGTTGATGGTGAAGTCTCTGCGGAGTTGATCGTCTTCAAGCGTACCGTCTTCAACAATGGGCTTCCGGGAGTCGCTGCGGTACGATTCTTTCCGTGCTCCAACAAATTCCAAATCAAAATCCTTAACTTTTATTTGCGCCGTTCCGAAGTTTTTAAAAACATTTACACTCAGTCCCATCGCTTTACCAACCTCTTGTGCCAGCGTAATTCCACTGCCTACACAAACAAAATCAAGATCCTTGCACTCCCGTTTGAGTAAAAGGTCACGCACAAACCCTCCCACCACATAAGCAGGAAAGCCCAGTTGCTTCGCTGCAATAGATACAATTTTAAAAGAAGGATGGGTAAGGGAATCTGATAAATCCATGACTTGAGATGCTGGTCACAAATTTACTTGTTTTGGGGTAAATAGTTGGTAGTTGTTTGTCAAGTTTCCCTGATTTGGTTTGAAGTACCGACAGTTTCTCACGAAGGGTACGTTGTTGGTTTAAATCAACATTCATATGGGTGTCCTCCCAGTCAGAAGGCTACTCAAATAATTAAAAACTATATCATTGGTGCTATCGTGTCGAACAAATGATTGTATTTCATCGAACGTTAGCAGGCGACACGGATACACACCAACATTATACCCGCGGGTTACACCCGCTGCTACAAACATACCGCTCCTCCGGAGCGGGATTTGTGCAATTATTGGAAAATTAGAACCTGTCCCGGCAGCGATGAAATCGTATTCATTCTCGTTGAACTTGACAAAGTAGGATTAGTTGTTGGTGATTCAGAAGTCCTCGTCTTGTATCTAACATCTTATTTCTAAAATCAGACTAATTCCAGAAACCTTCTTTACTGTTAAAGGTAGGGCACGGGATTAACCGGTATTTCTTCTTTACTTTACGTTGCACCGGTCGGGTTACAAATTCATATACCAATGAGATCTCATGGGCACCTCCTGATGTAGTTTGTAATTCAGAGATTGTAAAATCGTAACTATAGCCGATGTTTAAGTTTCCGAAATATAAACCCAATTGTAAAATCAAGGCATCCTGAGAGACACTGCTTACAACATTCTGTTCCCAGGGTTTCCCTCTATACCAGATCCCTACTGAAACGGGATCAACATGGTAATTGACACCTACTGCAAATTGTGAAAATGATTTTCCCTGAAACATCAGCAATGCGGAAGGTGTAAGATAATGTCCTTTCGTAACATTTCTTCCTCGTGCCAGTGATAACTTTCCACCAAAGTGGATGGTTGTTTTCATCGGAAGCCTGCTTACATCATTCAACACGGATAGGTTCGGTTGATTCATATGTGAAAAGGCGGCACCAAACCAGAGGCTGCGGGTATAGACCAAGAATCCTGATCCAAAATCAAAATAACTTTGCTGACCCAGTTTATTTAATTCAGGATCAAGGGAAATTCCATCGTACTCCAATCCATCCCCAAGTTTTAGCTTGGAACGGTCCAACCCATTAATACCATAACCAAAATATAGTCCTGGAGAAAAAACAACCTTTTCTGAAATTTTTACCTTGAAGGAGTACAACAATCCGGCGGTTGTTGTACGCCATCCTCCGGATCCCATTTTATCGGTGGTGACTTGCAGTCCAAAACCACTTCGTAGTTCATCTACAAAAATATCGTAGGAAAAGGCATAGGTCGCAAAGGCTTGTGGAAGATTGGGCCATTGCAATCGATGGTTTGCTACCAATCGTTGTTGTGGGGTTATTCCTGTGAAACCCGGGTTTAAGAATAAAGGAGCCTGATAAAACTGAGAAAATTGAACATCCTGAGCCAGAGCCGTCCCTGCAACAAACATTAGCATGTTGAAAAGTACGAGTTTACGGAGGTTAGTCTTTCTCATCTATTTTCAATTTATCGAATCAGGGTAACATCTCCAATCTGCGTCGTTCGCTGCCCGTCGGATAGCCGAAGAACAAGTTTATATACATATACTCCTGAGGGCAGTAGTCTGCTATTTTTATCATAGCCATCCCAACCCTGATTTTTATCTCTGCTTTCAAAAATCAGATTTCCCCAACGGTCATAAATTTGCATCTCAAATTCTTCAACGCCGCGTGTAATCGGTAAGAACACGTCATTAAAAGTTCCATTTCCTGGAATACCACCGTTCGGTCCATTCGGATTGGGCGTAAACGCATTTGGTATCTTCGTCAATCCACCTTCTCTGCCTACTACTTCACGTCTGGCGGTATCATAACAAACGATGTTGCCATCCAGTATACCATCACCATCTATATCATGATTACCATGATCAAACCCGGCCACCAAAACAATTTCATACTTCCCTTCAAGCGTATATATATGTTTTGGTTCAAAATCCATCGAGGTACCCCCGTCACCAAAATCCCAATCATACTGACTGGCCCCATTGGTAAAGTTAAAGGTTGTTAGCTCGGTGTCAGGTACAAAAAAAGTAGTCGGTCGTGCTTCAAAAGCAGCCTGAGGTTGGTCATATACTTCAATTCCATTTTGCTGTGCAAAAGCATTCTGGCCGGTAATGGAGTTGGTAGTCTGTAAGAAGATATCATAAATACCCGGATTCACGATTCTGAACTCCGGAAGCGGAGCATTCGACGTTGCTACTAACCTCCCACCATCATCAAATACCTGCCATTGGAATATATCTCCCGTTGATGTGTTCTCAACAACTTCAATCGTGGTCGGAAAACACGCTTTTAATGGAATCGCTCTGAACCCTGCCGTCAACGGAGGAAGTACAATGTTTATAATTTTAGATTGCGTGCTTACACAATTTTCCCCTGCCGCCTGTGCAGCAATATTAGTAGCCTCAAGAATTATCGTTTTGTTTCCAGGTGATGAATATGTTACTGCAAAAGGTCCTGCCCCATTTTGTGCAGCTGGTGTGGCATCCACACCAAAATTCCAATCATAATTAAACGCTCCGACATCAATCGGCACGGAAGTGTTTGTAACCGTGACCGTTGACATTCCGCCAACAAATGGTGGCACTATCCCTTCATCAAAGCTGGCCGTTATTCCTCTATATACTTCTATTGGAATCGTAATTCCGTCACTACATCCATTTGTATTCGAACCTACATACACCACCTCATAGGTGATAGGATTTTGAGTAGTAGTATTGGTAAACGTGTAGTTAACCGAAGCGGTAGTCCGCACGTCCAGTTCCTGCCCAACATTCCCTAATTCCCGGTAGAACCAGCGATGCGTATTCGCACCTTGAGTAAGGTTATTAAAATTGACAGTCTCCCCACTACAAATTGAATTATCGGAAGGCAATACATTAACAACAATAGAAGGAAATACGGTGATAGCCTGGTTAGACTGCTTGGGTCCACATCCATTGGATAAATTTGTTGCCCGTAAAATAACAGGAAAATTAATCGAGGTAGTTGGGACCAGACTTGTATAAATATGATCGATTGTATTCACCCCAACCGGAAGTGTATTAGGTGCGATAATTTGTTGGGCACCATCACCAAATACCCACGTGTATTCAACATCAGGTGCAACATTCCATTCAAAAGAAAATGTTGACCCGCTACATTGTGCAGTCGGACTCACAATTGTAAAAGTCGGATCAATCTTACTAACATTTACGGTAACAGACTGGTTCGGGAAGATCACGCAACCATTAATATCTACCACACGGGTTAGTGTGTAAGTTGTGGTATTCGCAAAATTGAAAATCGGAACCGGTGTATAAAAATTACCAACATTATTGTTATACACATTAATACCATCATCATAGTCGAACCTGAAAGGAGGTGCTCCTGTAAAGTTGAACTCCAACAAGAAGAAATCACCTTCGCACACTTCAGCAGGTGCTGTAAATGTTACGGTTGGTAAAGGATTAACAGTTACCTGAACGGTATTGCTTTCCAAAGCCGCACAGGTACCAGTGGTCACCATGCGCTTGTAGTAGGTGGTCTGTGCCAGTGCAACTGGCGGAGTAAATACGGCACTCATGGCCCCCGCGATATCAGTAAAGGCAACACCATCAATGGATTCCTGCCATTGATATTGATAATTTCCAATACCGCCAAAAGGTGGCACAAGCTCTTCAATCAAGGCAGGATTATCACCCTGACAAATGGCTTGATTAAAACCTATGAAGCCGGGAGAAAATGGAAACGGATCAAAAATTAATACCGGTAATGAAAGTGTAAGACAGTTGTTCACATCCTGAACCTGAACGGTATAGTTACCGGCAGGTAAAAGATCAAAAATTCCTGTAGCATTGGAAGCTACAATTCCAGGATTTAACAGCGTATAGGTATAGGCCCCGGTTCCTCCGGCGGCGGTCGCTTCGATTCGCGCATCACTTGCCCCTTCACAACTCAATGGGAACCCGTTGTAATCAGAGGTGACTTGTGCAGTGATCGTTAACTGTGATGGCTCTGCCACGGTTACAGGCACCGTCACAACACTACAACCATTATCATCGGTAACCCGGATGGAATACGTACCCGCTCTGATCCCTGAAAATACGCCGGAAAACAAACCCGTTGAATTAGCCGGATCTTCCAGCAAGAGAAATCGCAAAACACCCACGCCACCGGAAGTTGCAACCGTTAGTTCCGCGTCGGCTCCTAAATAACATAAAATGTCAGCCGTTTGCGTTGTCGATGCGGTTAGTGCGGCAGGTTCATTGATGGTCACCAGTTGAGAAGTAGTACAACCATTCGCATCCCGTACGGTGATGTTATAATTATTTGCCAGTAGTCCAAAGAATACATTCAACGGAGTAAAGATGAAACCATCTCGTGAATACTCGTATGATCCCGCACCGCCGGATGCCTCAACCGTAATACTTCCAGTATTCTGTCCATTACACAAAACGTCAGTGGTACTCACCACATTTAAAGTCAATACGAGTGGCTCTGTGATGACAACATCCAACTGGGCCTGGCAGTTATTGGCATCACGTGTAAACAGCGTGTGGGTTCCTGCCGCAAAACCGTTAAAGGTTTGCGTGGCTCCGAAAATGACCCCATCACTTGAATAGGTATAACTTCCGACTCCACCGGAAGCTGCCACAGTAATGCTACCAGTACTATTACCATTACAATCTACATTGGTCTGGTTTTGCAGAGCCAATACCAATTGTGGTGGTTCGGTGATGGTAACGTTTACATTTTGAGTACATGCATTAGCATCCCGAACTCGAACAATATAATTTCCAGCAGCCAGTGCTGCGAATGTTCCGGTAGCCTGAAAGGTTGATCCATCAATAGAGAATTCATATGGAACGGTACCACCGGTAGTACTGACCGTCACGCTTCCTGTTGCATTGTTCCGACAGTCGACCGGAGTTTGAGATGCAATCCCTGCAACCAGTGGTGTCGGTTGTGTAATTGTAAAATCAATATTGAACGTACATAAATTATTATCACGGACGATTACCGTATACGGACCAGCAGTCAATCCTGTAAAAGATGGATTGGAAGTAAATAATCCTCCTCCGTTAATGCTGTATTGATAAGGACTCGTTCCACCGGAACCCAGTACTTCAACGGTACCACTATTTCCACCGGCACACAAAACATTAGTGCTGTTCACAACCGATCCTCCTAACACGGTGGGTTCGGTGATGGTAACCGGAACATCGGTTGTACAGTTGTTCTGATCCTGAATGGTAACGACATACGCTCCGGCGGTTAATCCGGTAAAGGTTCCGCTGCCACCAAATCCTCCGCCATCCAGTGCAAACAAATATGAACCGGTACCACCCGATCCGTTCACCGTAACACTACCGGTACTGTTGCCAAAACAGTCAACATTGGTTTGACTGGTGATGGATCCGTTAATCGGATTCGGTTGATTGATGACCACGAGTAAGGTTGCGACGCAAAGATTGGCATCACGCACCGTTAAGGTCTGTGGACCAAATGGTAATCCCGTAAAATCTCCACTTGCCAGAAAGGTGGCTCCGTCAATGGCGTATTCATACGGCGCGGTACCGCCCGCTGCGATTACCGTAATAGCCCCCGAACTTTCACCATTACAGATTACATCTGTTTTGGATGACAGGTTTAAAACCAGTGCTCCTGGCTGCGTAATATTTACGGGTACCGGAGTAATACAGTTGTTGGCATCTCTGACGGTAACTGTATACCCGCCAGCCGGTAAGGTGGCGAATGTTCCACTCGCCTGGAAATTCACACCATCAATAGCATATGTGTACGGTGCAACCCCGCCCGCTCCTTCAACCGTTACACTTCCTGAATTATTTCCATTACAATCAACATTGATCTGGCCGGTGACAGAACCGGTTAACTGCAATGGATCAGATACAGTAGCATTGGCACTGGCCGTACAGTTATTGGCATCACGAACGGTTATGGTATAGAAACCTGAAGATAAATTACCAAATAGGTCGGACGCCTGAAAGGGACCACCATTAATGGAGTACGAATAGGTGCCGATAATACCGCCGGTGGCCAGGGCTTGAATACTTCCAGTGGCCGTTCCACGACAAGCAGGATCGATGATTACATCGGGTGTAACAGTCAATACCGTAGGCTCGGCAATGGTTACAGGATTTGAATTAACTACACATCCTCTGGAATCCCGAACCGTAATCGTATAGGTATTTGGTGCTAATGAGTTGAAGACAGCAGTCGGAAAGAAATTCACTCCACCATCAATACTGAACAGATACGGTGGTGATCCCTGAGAAGCGACAGCTGTTATTCTTCCATTGTTAGCACCATTACAGGTGATTTCAAATCCATTAAATTGCGGGGCGCTTGCGGAAGCGCTTGGTAACGGATTTACGGTATAATTGACGCTTGCTACATTATTACAGATCCCATTCGAAACGCGAACAAAGACCGGGATTCCATTGGCAAGCGGATAGGCATTCACCTGAGGAGCGTTTATTGGGATGGTTAATGCAGCATCCTGGAACCAGGCAAAGGTGACCCCGCCTCCACTGTTGACAGCAGGCTCAAGAGAAACCAGGTCAGTAATCGAGGTGGTTCCGCCTGCAGCATCCGAGCAAACCGTTTGTGTAATGTTATTTACAGGTGGTGCCGGCTCTACCGTTATGGTAACATCTGCGGGTGCACTTATGCAGGCGCCATTGGCAATGGAACCTGTTGCCCGCACTTCGTATGTAACCGTTCCAATAGCCCCGGAGTTATTCACCAGCACATCAGTGATCATATTCCCCGTGCCGCTGGCAGCACCGATAACGATACCGGTCACACTTTTCACACTCCAGGCAAACGTGCTGCCGGCTAAGGATGAAGTTAGCGTTATGGTCGGTGAGAACCCGCTACAAATGGTTTCCGCATCGGGAGCAACAATAGGTTCCGGATTAATAATGATATTCAAGGGTTGTGGCGGATCACCTATACAACCGGTTGATGAATTAATCGGGCGGATTCGGTAGGTGACTGTTACCGGGGCAGTGGTCATGTTGATCCATGCATCATCTGCTATTTCAGTTGGTCCAAATATTCCAACGGTAGGGTTACCAGCCGAAGCAGTGAGGCCATTCGGAGTAATCGATACAATTTCAAATTGATCTGCCGGGAAGCTACCGGTGGCTACTTTCAGGATGATGCCGGTAGCCTGTTGACTACACAGTGTAACACCGAGGTTTGGATCCAGTGTCGGTTCCGGGCGTACTGTAAGTGTGACGGTTCGTGGTGCACCTTCGCAGCCTTCTGCACTAACCGGGATGACCGTATACCGCACGTTAAGTGGTCCACCGGTCAGATTTTCAAATTCATCATTGGCAATAGCGTCTGCTGCAAGTCCAAGTCCGGAGGTCGGACCCGTAATCGGAAATAATCCTGCATCCACGTTGACTGCTGTAATATTATAGGTGGGCGCCGGTACACTTCCTGCTGCCACATCAAAGATGATTCCAGATAAATCATTACTACAGTTGGTGGCATTTAAAAGCGGGTCCAGTATTGGACGGGTATTCACGGTTACAAAATCAGAATCCGGATTTCCGGGACAACCAGTCGTTGTAGTCGGAAGGACCGAAACATTTCCACTAAGTGCACCGAAATTAACAGTAATCGTATTGGTTCCCTGGCCTCCGATAATAGAAGAACCCACGGGTACCGACCAGGCAAAAGTGGTGTTGGGTAAATTAGCAACCGAGTACACGACACCAGTTTCATTCGCGCAAACAGCCAGGGGACCTACAATTGAAATGGCAGGAGGACTGGATTCTACGGCAATGTTCAGCGTCTCCGTTACACCCGGGCAGCCATCAATGGAAAATTCCGTAACCGAAATATCCAACCCTGGTGAAGGAACAACATTTGGAAAATTGAGAAGGACAAAGAAATCATTTATTCCACCGCCTGCAAACTGGACAAATTCCCCTGCTGCTTGCGGGATATTCCATACATAGGTTGATCCCGGATTAACCGTTGTTACCTGATACAAAACAACTGCTGCCGCATCGGCACACACACTGGTGGGACCAGCGATCGGATTCACAACCGGACGTGGATTGACTATAAATGTTAAGGTCGCGTCATTTTCACAATTGGTTACTGTGTTTCTGACACGTGCAAAAAACTGATCAGTATCACTGACACCATCCACATCGGTAGCGTCCGGAACCGGGGTAGTATAAGTTGCATCGGTAAACCAGGTAACCACACGATTAGGAGTAGCTGCACCATATACCTGGTCATCATAAAATGTTAAATCAACATTATCAACATTGTTACTTCCTACCGGGAGGTCTTCGCAAATTTCCGGGAAGATATCACTGGCCGCTGGCAATGGATTTACCGTAAAGGTAACGACACCGTCTGCCGTACAGGTCGTACTCGTTGTGGTGACCGTAGTATACAGTATTTGCCCGTTGCCTACTGTGAAACTTGTTGGGGTAGCAATCAGGTTGGCCGGGATGCGTGGTAAATTATCAAACCATTGTACTGTGCGATCGACAGAGCCGGCGATTCCGGTTACACCATCATTAAAGGAGGTCAGGTCAACACCCGGTCGTATGGAAGAAGACTCAACCAGTTCACAAAGTTGTGGTGCCGGATCGAAAACATTGGGTAATGGATTGACAGTAATGATTACATCGGAAGTCGTGTTGGCGCAGGCACCGGGAGTTCCTAAAAGTGTTTCTGCACTTTCCACCGTCCAGGTTAAGGTGGTGGGTCCCAATGGTAAATTGGAGACGCTTGAAGTTGGTGAGTTTACATCACCAAAGGTAACTCCTGCTGTTACGGTTGACCATGTGCCTTGCCCGCCATTATTCACCGGCGTGGCCGCAAGCGTTGTATTATCAACGCAAAGTGATTGTGGTGGACCAGCTACCGCATCGGTAGGTTTACGGTCAAAATTGATCGTCAGATTCGTCAGACTATTAACATCTCCGCAAGGGCCGGCACCATCCGGATCAATGGCTACTAACCGGAGCTCCACAAACCCGGCGGCAAAGTCAGCGGCGGTGGGTGTGTAGCTGTCGTTAATTGTTGGTCCGGTGATCGCACCCCCGGGATTTGCACCATTGCTTACAAAAGTTCCTCCACCGGTTACTACCTGCCACCTCCCCTGTTGTGTGGCTACACCACTACCATCGGCGACTGTGCCGGAAATGGCAATGGGAGCTAAAACAGTTTGATCTACACACGATGTGAAATCGGAATCAACCGCGGCGGTTGCTGGACGATTAAAGGTAACTATAACATCCGAAAAAGAGGGTAAGCACGTTCCGCTCGCGATTGTCCAACGGAGGGTATATGCGCCATATGTAAATCCTGGACCGTTTAAATCCAGTTGCGATGTTGGAGAATTTGGTGCAACAATACTGATCGGACAGCCGGCGCCTACACAGGCACCCGGTCCACTTACAACGGTCCAGGTACCACTACCGATAACGGGCGTATTACCGGCAAGATTAGCGGTTTCCCCACAGGCAGAAAAATTAGGACCAGCAACCGAGGCTGTCGGTGTAGAGCCTAGGTCAACAACAATATCCGCAAAGCTGGTACAGGTACCACTTACCACGGTCCAACGCATGGTATACGCGCCTTCATTTCCAGCAGTGATCGTAATTGTTGCGTTGGGATCATTAATACCGGAAATCGCAGGGGCAGGCCTGGCTGGAGCACTGGAAACGAACGACCAAGTCCCCGTACCGGGTGCAGGATTACTTCCACCCATCGGGTTAGAAGTTAAGGTTCCGCAGAGCGCCTGATTAAGACCAACCGTTGCAATACCCGGGTTGGGACTAATATTGACCACCACAGCGTCAGAACCTGAACAACCAATACTGTTGGTAACGGTATAGGTAAGATTATAGGTACCGGCCGTTGCTGTCGGTAATATGCTTGGTGATTGAATATTGGGGTCATCCAGAATAGCAGTGTTACCGGTCCACAAATGGCTCGATATGGTACCAAATGTGTTGGTAGGATTTCCATCAAGTGTAGGTGTTTCCCCTTCACAAATGTTTACTACACCGGGAGTAATGTTTGCGGTAGGATTCGCACGGATATTAACAGTAACATTTCGCGGAGGTGAAGTACATTGGGTTCCATTTGATGTTGGGGTAATGTATCGTCGTACAACCGAAATAGCAGAAGCACCAATAGTTCCATCCGAGGTAACTGATATTTGTCGGGTTCCCTGTCCTGAATTTAATGTCCATGTGACCGGTATTGTCCAGACATATTCAGTAACACCTCCGGGAGTCTCGGTCGCCGGATCTATTGGTAACGCATACGTGTATGTCGAATTTGGACAAATATCTATGGGTGCCGTGGAGAACGGTGGTGGCTGAGCAAGTGATGGCCTTCTTGTTAATGTCACTGTTGTTGGGGTGCTATAACAATTATTGGCAGCGACAGCTACAACATGGAATGTACTTACAGTCCCCGCTGGTGCCTGGGCTGTTGTGGGAGTAAAATTGGCACCGTTGGCAATCGGAGAATTCCGTGCGGCGGCATCCGCAAGGTTTGTATACCATTCATACGTCAGCCCCACGATAACGGGTGTTACACTAATCTGCCTCGACTCGGACTGACACACATCGCGGTTAGGTACAGTTGGAGGATCAGGGGAATCAATGATGGTAATGGTGAATAGTCGTGTAACCGGATCGTTATGGGCATAATACGGATTGGGAGGTGCACCGACCAATGGTCCACAATTTGCAGGCATTGTCTGGTTAGTTATCCCATAAATATTAAAAATATCCGTACCTACACCACCTTGTTGAGGATTAAGACCGCATCCGTCCGCTGTATTCCTGTCAAATGCATTACAAATATTCCAACTTCGCATTGTAACAAAAAGCTGTTGATTTGGAGTGGCGGTAGTAGGCATTACAATATTATCCGTAATGACCCCTGAAGGTCCTAAGGTGGATGCAGGAATATATTGTGGTCGCCCATAGACTGGTAGTTGAGCAGCAGTATAGGAAACTCCATTGATAATAATGCTTCCTCCTACTCCACCCGGAGCGTTAATATTTGAGCCGGCGGTTCCATACACCCACTGAACCCATCTTGCCTGATCATTGGGTTGTGGGTTTTCAAGTGCAGGAGTACAGTTAAAATCAGTATTATCAATTAATCGAACCGGGTTCGTATCATCCTCACAAACATTCACATTTTCATTGGATGGTGGTAATGGGGCAGGAGGAATGGTCTGGACACCTGTGGATGTTGGATCATGTTCGATATCGATTTGACCAAGTGGCTGAGGACTATCTTCGGTATCCCAAACCGTAAAGGGTTGCGTTTGAATTCCAAAACCATCACAACGTGTAACTGTACCATATCCTACGCCACTGTACGTCCCAACTGCCCATGAAGTACCCATTGTATAGGTACACCTGCTACCCGGTACTGTGGATGCAAGACTTCCGGCGCTATAATCAAAAATATGAGATTGTGTTACCCGCCAGGTTTGCTTCGCCATGTTTGTTTCCTGGGGATTTAATAAAGCCGGAACAACTGTCTCAATGTTCCCATCACCCCAGTCAATAGTAACTCTTGGAAATAATGAAAGCGTATTGCTGTAATTAATCCCTGTATAATCGATCTGCCAGTCCAGTGTACGAGGGGAGCAAAGAAAACTGGGATTCAAAATTAAGTTTCCTGGAATAGGAACACCAATACCATCTGCTTTAAAACATGATGCAGCGTTAGCCAAAACGGGGTTCGGTCCCTGATTCGTTAAAGGACTTGATGGAAGTCCGTTCCAGGGTTGAAAAGTAAAAGGTGCTCCAGATGTGCCTACATTATCTACAGGTGTTATCACGCAACCAATATGCCGTCCAACATCAGCTGCTGTCAGGACATAGGTAGTACCCGTGGCCCCTGCTATCGGTACCGGATTGGTTCCATTATTGTCATCATACCGAAACCATTGAAAGGTAGTGACCCCTTCCGGATTTGGACCCGGAACGAACGTATAATTAATAGTGAGTGAATGCCCATCCTTCATTGCACCCGTCATAAACACGGTGGTGACGGAAGGCTGTGCCAGGAGAATACCCGCAGTACTAAAAAATAAGAGTACAAGTAAAGCGAATCGCTTCGGTAAAATCTTCTCCATAGGTTTCAATTTCCAATAATAGGAACTTGTTAAAGATTAGCCAAACCAGAGACAAAAGGTTAATACCAGATTATAAATACCCTAAGTGTGATTTTAGTAACCCTATTTAGACATAAGACATTGAGATTGGTTGCAGGTTGCCGGTTGCCAGTTCCCGGTGACTAGCAACCGGTAACCGGCGACCAGGATCATCCAACAATAAAAACTTATCACCTGCGTCCTGATACTTGTGTCTAACTGTTGAGTTTTAACCTGAAAAATCTACCTTTGCACGCGTAAATTCTACGGGCGAACTAAAACCACTTATGTCAGCAGCGAAGTATATTTTTGTAACCGGGGGTGTCACTTCCTCCCTTGGAAAAGGGATTATTTCCGCATCTCTCGGTAAGTTGCTGCAGGCCAGGGGGTTTAAAGTCACCATCCAAAAACTGGATCCCTATATCAACATCGACCCGGGAACACTCAACCCCTATGAACATGGGGAATGCTATGTTACCGACGATGGAGCTGAAACCGACCTCGATTTAGGTCATTATGAGCGTTTTTTGAACGTTCCTACCTCCCGCTCCAACAATGTTACCACCGGCAGAATCTACTTTAACGTCATCACCAAAGAGCGTAAAGGTGAATACCTCGGCAAAACCGTCCAGGTGGTCCCGCATATCACCGACGAGATCAAGCGAAATATTATGTCGCTGGGCGAAACCGGAGAATACGACTTCATCATCACTGAAATCGGTGGTTGTGTGGGTGACATCGAGTCCTTACCCTTTATAGAGGCCGTACGACAGGTAAAATGGGAAATCGGCTCCAACAATGTGGTAGTCATCCACTTAACCCTGATCCCCTACCTGAAAGCCGCTAAAGAGCTAAAAACAAAACCTACTCAACACTCGGTAAAGCAATTATTAGAAGCCGGAATTCAGCCCGATATCCTTGCATGTCGCACAGAAATGGCCTTACCCATCGAAATCAGGAAGAAATTAGCCCTGTTTTGTAACGTACAGCTCAATTGTGTGATCGAAGCCATTGATGCGGATACCATTTACGATGTCCCTTTACTAATGCGAAAGGAGAAATTGGATGAGCGAGTATTATCAAAATTAAAGATTCATACTAAAGAAGAGCCCGATCTGGAACAATGGAAGATTTTCCTGGGTAGAGTGAAAAACCCGGTGAATGAAGTCAACATTGGATTGGTGGGTAAATATGTATCCCTCCCCGATGCATACAAGTCGATTGCGGAAGCTTTTGTCCATGCCGGCTCGCAAAATGATTGCAAAGTAAACTTGCATTGGATTTCTGCTGAAGATATTAACATTGATTCGGTTCCCGATATGTTGAAAACCCTGGATGGCGTTTTGGTTGCCCCTGGTTTTGGCGAGCGCGGAATGGAGGGAAAAATTGAGACGATTAAATACTTACGTGAAAACAACATCCCTTTCTTCGGGATATGTTTGGGAATGCAGTGTGCCGTGATCGAGTTTGCCCGAAATGTTTTAAAACTCAATGCAAGCTCCACCGAATTAGAACCAAAAACCAAGCATCCCGTAATTGATTTAATGGAAGAGCAAAAGAAAGTCACTTCCAAAGGAGGAACGATGCGTTTGGGGGCCTATGCATGCAAGCTGAAAAAAGGAAGTAAAGCGTATAACGTGTATGGTGAAACCAACATTCAGGAAAGACACCGTCATCGCTATGAGTTTAACAATAAGTACTTAAAACAAATTGAAGATGCGGGACTTCGTGGAGTAGGAACCAATCCGGAATCCGGCCTGATCGAAGTGGTTGAATTGAAAGATCATCCCTGGTTTATTGGTGTGCAGTATCATCCTGAATTAAGAAGTACGGTATTAAATCCACATCCGCTTTTTGTAAAGTTTGTGGAAGCAGCGATTAATTATAAAAAGACAGTAACGAAATAATGATTCAAAAGTATTTCTCGCAGAGGGCGCAAAGGTTAAACGCAAAGAACGCAAAGGCTCCATGTGCTTAGCGTCTTTGCGAGAAAAATATTAAGAATAAAATAACAAAGAATAACAATAATGGATAGAAATTCAGCCATAGGGCTTACGTTGATTGCGGCATTGTTGATGGCGTATTTTTATTGGTTTGGAACTCCTCCAACGCCACCCGTTGAAGAACAAGGTATTACTGAGCAAACTATACCATCAACGCAAGAAACTGAAGCACCTGTAAGCACAGAGACTATCCAACCTGATAGTGCAGCGGCTGTTACTGCATTTGGTAGTCTATCGAAATACTCTTCCGGTACTGCGACACCCTACAAAATAGAAACCGATGACATGATTGTTACTTTTAGCAGCAAAGGTGGCATAATCAAAGAACTTGAACTCAAGCATTTCAAAACGTACAATCAGGAACCACTAAAGCTGGTAAGCCCAACCAATTCATCATTCAAACTCGAATCAGCATTTGAAGGGAAAACCATTGATCTATATAATCTGTACTATCAGACAGAAGTAGGGCAAAGCGGCGATACAACTACCCTTTCCTACTCCATCCGGCTGGAGGATGGTTCCATGCTTTTACACAAGTATAAAATCCCGAAAAAGGGTTATCAGATTAATTACGAGATTGTTAGTGAAGGAATTGCGCGCCGGTTAACCGGTGATAACCTGTCGTTACAGTGGAATGGCATCGTAGAGTTGATTGAAAAAGATGTTAACGATTTACGCATGAATTCAACGGTGAGTTACTATACACAGGAAGATGGTTTCGATGAACTCTCACAACGTTCCACCGATATCGAAAAAGAAGAGTTTACCCAACCGGTTAAATGGGTAGCATTGAAACAGAAATTTTTTCTGAATTCCATTATTGCTGATAACAATTTTGCCGGTGGGGAAGTAGAAACCTCCATCAATGAATCGGATCCAACAGTTGCCAAGCGTGCATCCATGCAGGTAAACATTCCAGTTAAAGAATTAGAAAACGGTGCATCCTTCCGGTATTATATTGGTCCGAATGATTACCAGGAAATTGGTGATGTGGCACCTGACTTTTCGAAAAATGTGTACCTGGGATGGCCTCCTGTTTTTTGGGTCAACAAGTTTGTCATCTTTCCGGTCTTTCATTTTCTAACCCAGTTCATTGGCAACTTCGGAATCATCATTATCATTTTGGTGATCCTGATGAAGTTGGTGTTGTTGCCCCTTTCGTATAAGTCGTATGTTAGCATGGCGAAGATGCGTGTTTTGAAGCCTGAGTTGGATGAGATCAAGGCTAAGAATGGTGAGGACATGCAGAAGACGCAGCAGGATTCGATGAAACTGTATCAACAGGTAGGGGTCAATCCGATCAGTGGTTGCATTCCGGTGGTGTTGCAGATGCCTATTCTATTTGCCATGTTTTATTTATTCCCGGCGAGCATCGAATTAAGACAGCAACCCCTATTGTGGGCAGAAGATTTGTCGACGTATGACTCAATCATTACGTTCGGGTTTTCGCTGCCTATTTTAGGAAATCATATCAGTTTGTTCACGCTGCTGATGACGCTTTCTACCATTGTTTCAACGTGGCAAAATAACCAGATTTCTTCGGTGCAGGGTCCTATGAAATCGATGGGGTATTTAATGCCGGTCATTTTCTTCTTTGTGTTGAATTCGTTTTCTGCGGGACTTACCTTTTACTACTTCATTTCCAACCTGGTAACGTTTGGCCAGCAGGTGCTTATTCGGAAAAGTGTGGATGATGACAAAATCAGAGCCATTCTGGAAGAAAACCGGAAGAAGATTGCTGCAGGTGGTGGAAAGAAATCCCGCTTTATGGCCAAGCTTGAAGGGGCCATGAAGGCCAGCGAAGAAGCCCGGAAAAATGCCGGTGATGGGAAGAAAAAGAAGAAGAAGTGATTTGATAATTAGCCAATTTGCTGATTATTAGTGAATGTGCGAATTGGCAGTAGAGCCTGGTATTATGCTAAATAGCAATTGTCAGATTCTTCGCTGACGCTCTGAATGACGCACAGATCAACAATAGAAGCACCCGTCACTCTGAGCGTTAGCGAAGAGTCTCATCCAAAATCTTACCCGAACAACAGTGATTTACTGATTAGATGATGCCAAAGTGGACCTTGTGCCAATCCTCGGTCTGTGTCTACTCAGACCGAAATCTACAGGTGTAAAATGGTCTCTGAGGACACAGGCTATGACCTGCCCGAATGTAATAACCATGCGTTAATTAAGCTGTATTCCAATTAGCATATCCCCTAATTCGCTAATCAGCCAATCAAATTGTTAGTGCTTTGTGGACAACACACCATTTTATCCCCCCCATTGGATAAACCTTTTATTCTATATTTGTAGCCCCGTCACACGACCGGGGCCACTATTTTTATGGCTTAACATAACGAACGCTTAAACCAAAACCAGATGGATATTACCTACTATGGACATTCGTGCTTTCAAGTAAGTACAGGAGGTAAAACCATGCTATTCGATCCGTTTATCAGTGGAAATGAATTAGCCAAATCGATTGATATCAACACGATAAAGGCCGACTATATTCTGATCAGTCATGGACATGGTGATCATATTATGGATGTAGTTCAAATTCAGAAGAATACAGGTGCACAGCTTGTTGGGAATTATGAAGTGATCAGTTGGTTTGAAAAACAGGGAATTCAGAATAGCATCCCGATGAATCTTGGTGGCTCAGTTGCATTGGATTTTGGAAGCGTAAAAGTGGTCAATGCTATTCACTCCAGCAGTCTGCCGGACGGAACCTATGGTGGTAATCCTGGGGGATTCATCATACAATCAGAAGGAAAAACGTTTTATTACTCAGGTGATACCGCCCTTACCTACGATATGAAACTGATCGGGGAAGAATTCTCGGTTGATTTTGCTTTCTTATGCATTGGTGATCACTTTACTATGGGCATAGCAGATGCTATCAAAGCTGCACGACTAGTGGGTACTGAGAAAATTATTGGAATGCATTATGACACCTTTCCGCCAATCAAGATTGATCATGATTTAGCACGTCACAAAGCACAACAAGCAGATAAGAAATTGATATTAATGAACATCGGAGAAACAATCGAATTATAAACGGAGGATGGGGAAAATAATCGCAATTGCCAATCAGAAAGGTGGCGTAGGAAAAACAACAACCGCTATTAATCTGGCGGCAAGTTTAGCTGTGTTGGAGAAGAAGACGTTGTTGATCGATGCCGATCCTCAGGCCAATTCTACCTCTGGCTTAGGAATAGATCCAAAAAAGGTTGAAGTAGGTATTTACGAGTGCATGGTAGATGAAGCGGAGCCTGCTGACGCAATTGTTCCCAATGAGCAAATCAAATACTTATTTACCCTTCCCTCCCATATCGACCTGGTCGGTGCGGAAGTAGAAATGGTAAACCTGGAAAGACGCGAAGAAAAAATGCGAAACACCCTGGCGAAAATCAAAGATGATTTTGATTTTATTATCATTGACTGCTCACCATCACTTGGATTGATTACCATCAATGCATTGACTGCCGCGGATTCGGTAATCATTCCAGTACAGTGCGAGTACTTTGCACTGGAAGGGTTAGGTAAATTATTGAACACCATAAAAATCATCCAAACCCGACTGAATCCCGATCTGGAGATTGAAGGAATTCTGTTGACGCTTTACGACTCCCGAACTACTTTAGGCAACCAGGTGGTGGAAGAAGTGCGAACCCATTTTAAGAAAATGACGTTCGAAAATATAATACCCCGAAATGTTAAACTGAGCGAATCACCAAGTTTTGGGGTACCTGTCATTATTCACGATGCAGAAAGTAAAGGGTCGATTAGTTATCTGAACCTGGCACATGAGGTGTTGGCTAAAAATGTAGTGTTGAAATGAGCAAAAGAAAAGCATTGGGAAGAGGCTTAAATGCCTTGTTGAGTGACAGTGAGCCCTCATCAGAAGACAGACTGGATGTTGATATTAACAGCCCAAAAAAGCAACCGGTTATCCCGGTGAGCGGTATTGCCGAAATTCCAATAATAGAAATTGAAGTAAACCCGTATCAGCCCCGTACACATTTTGATCAGGAAGCGCTGCAGGAGCTGGCTGATTCCATTAAGGTGCATGGTATTATTCAACCCATTACGGTTCGCAGGTTATCCGATAAACAGTACCAGTTAATTGCTGGAGAACGCAGATATCAGGCCTCCAAACTTGCCGGCTTAGAAAAGCTTCCGGCGTATATCCGTGCCGCAGATGATCAGCAAATGCTGGAAATGGCATTGATTGAAAATATTCAGCGTGAAAACTTAAACGCCATCGAAGTGGCCTTAAGTTATCAGCGGCTTCTAACAGAATGTAATTTGAAGCAGGAAGAATTAGGAACACGGGTTGGAAAGAACCGCGCGACGGTTACCAACTACCTCCGCCTTTTAAAATTACCACCGGATATTCAAATAGCCGTTCGCGATAATAAGATCTCGATGGGGCATGCCCGGGCTTTAATAAGTGTGGAAAGCCCCGACCGGCAATTATTCATCTTTAGCAAAATTATCCGACAGGAACTTTCTGTGCGCGATGTTGAAAAACTGGTTCGTGAACTTTCGAATAAGACTTCATCATCCGAAAAGGCAGTGGTCACTGACCCTCCACGCGAAATTACGCAACTGCAATCCAGGTTATCATCACACTTTGGCACTCGTATTGTTGTAAAAAGCGATGGAAAAAAAGGAGAAATCAAAATCCCATTCCTCTCCGTAGAGGACTTGAATCGGATTTTAGATATCTTGAAGATGTAATGACCCGAATACTTACGTTCTTATTGTTGATGGCCAGCCTGCCCTTGCTGGCGCAAAATGATGTTGTTATTGAAGCCGATACGATTGTGCGGCCAGCACCCATAATCTCAGCCGATACGGTTATCGAAATAGCCAGTTATGCCGATCGGTATGATCCTCAAAAAGCACTACTTTATGCTGCCGTTTTACCCGGTTTGGGACAGATCTACAATAAAAAGTATTGGAAATTGCCGTTTGTTTATGGTGGGTTTATCGGTATCGGTTATGGTATTAAATGGAACAACGATATCTATCAGGAATTGAAACGTGGCCTTTACTACATTCTGGAAACAGGCGAAACCACCGGGCCACCACCATACGAATTAACAGAATCGCAGTATCGAACCAACATTGATAAGTTCCGGCGAAACCGGGATTTTATGTATCTGCTTTTTGGCGGAATGTATCTGTTGCAAATAATTGATGCACATGTTGATGCTCATTTAAAAGAATTTGACCTTAACCCTAATCTTCAGGTACGCCTTCGCCCCATCCTATCAACCGATCCGATGATCGGTAACCAAACTGGATTATCTTTGACATTTCGTTTTTAATGCATGATGCAATGAAGATTTTACTTTTAGGCTACGGAAAATGGGCCGTACGATAGAAAAAATAGCAATTGATCGGGGGCATGAGATTGCTGGCAGAATTGATATCGATAATCAGGACGAATGGGCAACGGTTGATGCAGATGTTGCCATTGAATTTTCAGGCCCGACAGCGGCATTTGAAAACATTAAAAAATGTTTTGACCGAAACATTCCGGTCGTATCGGGTTCTACCGGATGGCTTGATAAAAAAAGTGAGGCCGATAAGATTTGTGTAAATACGAAAGGATCTTTTTTCTATGCCTCTAATTACAGCCTGGGGGTGAATGTGTTTTTCAAACTCAACAAATACCTCGCTAAAATGATGGATGGCTTCCCGGAGTATGATGTAACATTGGATGAGATTCACCATACGGAGAAAAAGGATGCCCCGAGCGGCACGGCCATTACGCTTGCGGAAGGTATTACCGACCACTTATCCCGTAAAACAGCCTGGACTTCAAAGGAAAAGAACACAACGCCTGATCAAATCGTAATAAAGTCATTTCGTATCGATTCGGTTCCTGGAACTCATACGGTGAATTATTCATCCCCGATCGATGATATTGAAATCCGGCATGTGGCCCATTCTCGTGAAGGGTTTGCAAAAGGTGCGGTGATGGTAGCTGAATGGCTGCCTGGCAAAACAGGCGTATTTGGAATGGATGATTATCTGAAATTCTAGCCGGGTTAACCAGAAAATTAGTTTTATTTGCGACTTCTTAAATAATAGAGTAACAGTATGAATTGGAAATTTTGGGAAAAAAGTACGGAAAAGAAGGAAGAAGCTCCTAAATCCAAAACCAGAGAGTGGGCAGATGCAATCGTATTTGCGGTTGTCGCGGCAACACTGATTCGTTGGTTAATCATGGAAGCGTATACCATCCCCACTCCTTCTATGGAGAATTCATTGTTGGTTGGTGACTTTCTGTTTGTGAGCAAATTCCATTACGGAACCCGTACGCCAAAAACACCGCTTCAGATTCCGTTAACCCATCAAAAAATATGGTTTACCGAAATTCCTTCTTATGTCGACTGGATCCAACTCCCGTATTACCGTTTGCCGGGATTTAGCAGCATCAAACGCAACGATGTGGTCGTCTTCAATATCCCGCCCAAAATGTTAAACGATAACAAGGATTATCCGGTCGATCTTAAAACCAATTACATCAAGCGTTGTGTTGCACAATCCGGTGACCAACTCGAAATAAAAAATAGTGTTGTTTATGTGAATGGAGAAAAACAACCGCTACCCCCCGAAATGCAATTTAGTTATCTGGTGGTCTCAAAAGGTCAGATCAATGATCGGAACCTTGACAAGTTAGGATTGGGAGCAGAAGATTATGATATCACAGCACGATTAGAAAACGATCAGGTGCAGTATAAAATGTTTCTGACCGATGAGAAAGCGGAAGAAGTAAAAGGACTACCGTATATTAATTCAGTGACCAAAGAGGATAACACCGGAGAACAGGGTGCTTTCCCGTATTCTTATTATTATGATTGGTCTCCTGCACAAGATGAAAAACAATATGTAAGCTGGACCGTGGATGACTTTGGTCCGCTTTGGATTCCAAAAAAAGGAGAATCCATTGTGGTGAATGATTCCACCCTTGCCTTGTATGGTACCATTATTCGTCATTATGAATACAATGATGATGTAAAGGTTGAAAATGGCAAATTGATTGTCAATGGCAAAGAATTGACCGAATATACCTTCAATCAAAATTATTACTTCATGATGGGCGACAACCGACACAACTCCCTCGACTCACGTTATTGGGGTTTTGTTCCGGAAGACCATGTTGTTGGTAAAGCATTTTTTATATGGCTATCCATCGATCCGAACGCCAGTTTCTTTAATAAGATCAGGTGGAAAAGGTTCTTTAAGCTGATTCGCTAGTGACCAGTTGCCAGTTACCGGTGACCTGAAACCGGCAACCGGCAACCAAAGATTACCACTCAATCTCTTGAAAACCCTTACTCTTCAAATACGCATTCGTTTTGCTAAAATGTTTGTTACCAAAAAAGCCCCGATCTGCGGAGAAGGGACTTGGGTGAGCCGACATTAATACCAGGTGTTTACTTCGATCAATCACCTCTCCTTTTTTTTGAGCATACGCTCCCCAGAGAAGAAAAACTACATGTTGCTTGGTGTCCGACAGGTGTTTAATAACGGCATCGGTAAACATTTCCCATCCCTTTTTTTGATGAGATCCCGGAGAGGAAGACCGTACGGTTAAAGTGGCATTCAAAAGCAGCACCCCTTGTTTGGCCCATCTTGAAAGATCACCGGATTGCGGGATTGGTTTGCCTAAATCAGCGTGAATCTCTTTAAAAATATTCTTCAGGGAAGGAGGATGGCGAACCCCATTACGAACGGAAAAGCATAATCCATTGGCCTGCCCTTGACCGTGATAAGGATCCTGACCAATAATGACCACACGGACGGCATCCAGATCACAATGATCGAAGGCCGCAAATATCTCTTTACCGGGAGGATATACGGTACCTGATGCATATTCCTGTTTAATAAAAGAAACCAGGGTATTGAAATAAGGTTTGTCAAATTCATCAACCAACGCTGATTTCCATGCAGGAGAAATTTTTACATCCATTTTCTTAAATTCTGACCAAATTAGGGCTCAATTCCTCATTTACCCAAATTTCGGGGAATCCTATTGGGGATTTTTGCGTTTTAACTTGAGGATATTAAAGGATATTAACCGCAAAGGCGCTAAGACGCAAAGTTTTTATTGCTGGCATTCGGTGTGGATTGTTTCTGAACCACCAACCTATACCCTATCCAGGTGTCACAGAATCTTTGCTGTGAAATTTAACCATAAGGAAAGGACGTATGGTTTAGTGTATTTAGATAATCGAAACGAAAATTAAACCTATTTAAACTTTGCGTCTTAGCGCCTTTGCGGTGAAAAATTAAATTTAAGCACTTGATTTTCAACCCTTTTCAGAACTAGTTTTGAAAAGCTATTGCTGCATTCAAAAAATTAATACTTTTGACTCGAATGGTAACTGAAATTACAGAAGGAATTAAGGTCTGCGTTGAGACAGAATATCAGCCAGCATACTCGAGTCCGAGTCAGTACCATTATGTATTTACCTATAAAGTCTCAATCGAAAATCACAGCGAGTTTACCATGCAGTTACTTCGCAGGCACTGGTATATTCATGACGCCGGGTTTTCATCGCGGGAAGTCGAAGGTGAAGGAGTTGTTGGTCAGCAACCTGTATTAGAACCCGGTCAGAAACATGAATATGTTTCAGGATGCAATTTAAAATCGGGAATTGGTAAAATGCTGGGAACGTACCTTATGGAGCGTATCGTAGATGGCACCAAGGTAAGAGTCAACATTCCATCTTTTACCATGATTGCTCCCTTGCGCCTCAATTAGTGATTAAGCATCAATTAAAGTCTTACCTGCATTATTGGCTTTATGCGGTGGATCACCACTCACTGCACTCGCCTTTCCTTTTTGATTTCTATACCAGCGTAATACGACCAAAACCTGATCGTCAACAATTTGCTGACATCGAACAGATCCGACAGCAATATCTTGAAGAAGTTAAAGCCATTAATCTTTTGGGATTAGGTGCTGGGTCAAAACACTTTACTGAAAATAAACGGGAGATAAAGTCGATTGCAAAGACAAGTGTTAGCCCGCAAAAATACGCCATACTATATTGGGCAATCACCCATTATTTTAACGCCAGGACGATATTGGAGCTGGGGACTTCAATAGGCATTAACACCGCTTATATCGCGAAAAAAAAAGACTCCCAGGTATTCACTTTTGAAGGCGAACCGGAAGTTGCGGCTCTTGCCAGGAATACTTTTGAGCACTTGAAACTTTCCAATGTCAAATTAATAGAAGGAGATATTGATAAAACTCTACCCGTATTTCTCAACCAGCAACCTAACATTGACTTTGCATTTCTGGATGCCAATCACCAGTTCGAGCCAACCCTTCGCTACTTTGAGGCCATTTTAAGAAAAACACACACCAGAAGTGTGATCATTTTAGACGATATCCACCAGTCAGAAGCAATGGAAAATGCCTGGGCAAGAATCAAATCGCACGAACTGGTTTACTGCTCAATCGACCTCTATCGTTGTGGAATTGTTTTTTTTGATCCATCACTGAACAAACAACACGTTGTTTTGCAGTACTAATCATTGAATTCCTGTTGATAAACGCTATTTTTGCGCCGAACATTATACCCCATGAGCGAGCAAACACCCAATACCCCCAATCAGAATCCCAAACCGGTAGCTCCGGTGAAGAAATCAAACAACAAGATGGCCCTGTTGATTGGCTTTCTTGCCATTGTGATTATTATTCAGGGAATAAAGATTTATTTAGATAGCCAGGAAAAGCAGGAGGTAAAAGAGCAACTAACCTCTACGGAGGAGCAATATGCTACCACCATGCAACGGCTTACTGAAATTCAAGCAGAATTTGATTTAAAGATTGCCGAGATTGAAAAATTAGGTGGCGATGTTACAGAATTGGAACAAGCTAAGGCCGAGATCGAAGAAGAATTAAAGCGTTCGAAACGCGCAAACGGAAGAGTGATAAAAGAACTTCGTGACAAAGTAGAAGGATACGAGCAACTATTGTTGGCAAAAGATGAAGAAATTGAAAAATTGAAGACCGTCAACAAAGAACTCTTTACTGAAAACGTAACGCTAAAAACGGAAAAAAATCAATTAGGCGATTCGATCAATAAACTTTCACAAAGCAAAGAAGTGCTGGCTTCAAAGGTGGCCATCGCATCTCAGCTAAAAGCTGAAAATATTAAAATTGTGGCGGTAAATGAGAAAGGAAGAGAGCGGGAATCACCTTTCAAAAACCGGCAGGTTGGTCAAATAAAAGTTGATTTTAACCTGGCAGAAAACAACGTTGCCCCGGTCGAAGGAAAAAAGATTATTATCCGGATTATTGACCAAAACAATCAGGTCATTTTTGATGTAGCCCGTGGCTCGGGAACATTTATGCTGGGAGGAAAAGAGGAGTTTTATACGGCCGCTCAGGAAATACTGTTTGATAATACCCGTCAAAAACTAAGCTTTTTGTATGATAAAGGATCCGACTATGCGGGTGGAACCTATACCCTCGAAATATATACCGATGATTATTTAATCGGAAATGGCCAATTTATCGTAAAATAGGCCATAATTGTACTTCTAAGTCACTAATGAAATGCCCTGGATTTGTCAATTCGGGGCATTTTCATACCTTTGCAGCCTTAAAAACTAAAACTATAACACATGAGTAATTACGAGACGGTATTCATTTTAAATCCCGTTTTATCTGAAGATCAGATGAAGGATACTGTCGATAAGTTCGTGAATGTGTTGAAGAAAGCAGATGCCAAGGTTCTTAATATTGAGCATTGGGGCTTAAAAAAGCTGGCCTATCCAATCCAGCATAAGTCTACTGGTTTCTACAACCTTGTCGAATTTTCGGCTTCCCCTCAGTCCATCCACTCGCTGGAGACTGAATTCAGAAGAGACGAGTCAGTTATGCGCTTTTTAACGACGAGCTTAGACAAGCACGCAGTAGTGTATAACGAGCGCAGACGCAATGGCGCATTCAAGAAGGACAAAACTAAAAAAGAGGGGGAACTTGCAAAATGACACTATTTAACGAACCAATTAAACGCGCAGAAATTAAGCCTAAATACTGCCGTTTCAAGAAAAATGGAATTAAGTATATCGACTACAAGGATCCTGATTTCCTTATGAAGTTTGTCAATGAGCAGGGAAAGATTCTTCCTCGCCGACTAACCGGAACAAGTATCAAGTTTCAGAAAAAAGTGGCCCAGGCTGTTAAGCGTGCTCGCCACATTGCAGTTCTTCCGTATGTGGGAGATTCTTTAAAGTAGTCGTTAATAAATTAACTGAACGATCATGGAAATAATTTTGAAACAAGACCTTGCTGGTGTTGGATATAAAAATGAGATAGTAAGCGTGAAGCCTGGATTTGGTAGAAATTACCTAATTCCTCAAGGTCTCGCGATTCTTGCTACTAAATCCAACCAGAAAATGGTGGAAGAAAATAATAAGCAAGCAGCTCACAAGGCTACTAAAATCAAGCAGGATGCAGAAACATTGGCTGCTTCAATTGGTGATTTTGTAGTTGAGCTTAAAACAAAAGCTGGTGATACTGGTAAAATATTTGGATCGGTAACACCGAATCAGGTATCGGATGTTTTAAAAGCAAAAGGTTTTGACGTCGACAGAAGAAAGATTATGTTCAAAGTCCAGCCGAAGGAACTAGGTGAATACACGGCCACACTTGATCTTCACAAAGAAGTGAAACATGAAGTGAAGGTATTGGTAGTTGCTGATTAATCCACATTTAGCCGTATTAAAAGAAGAGGCCACTCAAATGAGTGGCCTTTTTTTTACCCGTCAGACCGCTCAAAGCGGTCAGACAGGTTAGCGGTCAGAAAGGTTGATACCGGACAAAAGCCTCCATCGCTTCATACTCCGCTAACCCCAGCTGATTGTAAGCATGTGCAGTAGCATGATTCCGGTCTTCAGCCCGTACCCAGAATTCCCGCTGATCATTACCGGGGAATAAGGCACTGTCTTTTTGCGACTGGTGTTTGAATACCGCACGACGCTTTCGTAATAATTCCTCCGGGCTTAACGGCACAGCCATTTCAATTTGATCGATGTCCCATTCCTGCCAGGCGCCTCGGTATAACCACACATAACAGTTTTTCATCCATGCCCGATTTTTCAATCGGTTAATCGCTTCGTAAATCGCCGCCAGGCACACCCGGTGGGTACCATGTGGATCGGAAAGATCACCCGCCGCAAATATCTGATGGGGTTTCACCTCCTGTAACAAATCAACAATAAGTTGAATGTCCTCTTCCGACAACGGTTTCTTTTTAACCAGGCCAGTTTCGTAAAATGGCATATCTAAGAAGTGAATTTGATTATCGGGGATGCCCACATACCGGCAACCTGCCTTCGCTTCCCCCCTTCTGATGAGTCCTTTGATTGCCATCACATCGGGGCTATCCACCTGTCCCGGCTTTTTTCATTTTAATTGACTTCACTACATTTCTATAGAGCCTGCTGCTTTCCCCTTTACTGAGCTTATACTGGCTGTTATAATCATTTACGAAATCTGCAAAGCGAATGGCATCATCATCAAAAACGGCAATATTGCCGGACGTCTGATAGGCTACATGCACTTCATGCCCCTGGTCCACTAAGCGAATAAAGGTTCCACCCATCGAGATAACGTCATCATCCGGGTGTGGGGAAAAAATCACCGCACGTTTGGGAAATGGTTTTGCCCGTTCCGGACGGTACGTATCGTCTTCTTTAGGTTTCCCACCCGGCCATCCGGTGATCGTATGCTGAAGCTCATTGAAGATTTTAATGTTCACCTGGTACGCTGATTCATATTCTGTCAGAATATCACTCATACCATGCTCCATGTAGTCGTTATTGGTAAGTTTTAACACCGGTTTGTTTAAATGCTGGCATAACCAAACGACTGCTTTTTTAATGAGCTTATTGTCCCATTTATCTACTCCGTCCAACAACCATGGAGTTTTTATTCTTTTTAATTCAGACGAGGAAGCTTCATCAACCACCACCACTGCATCCGGGTGCTTTTGTAGAAAAGATGATGGAATCTGATCAGTAATCGGACCTTCAACTGCCTTTTGAATAACCGGAGCTTTTCCTTCTCCCCAGGCAAGCATGAATGCCTTCTTTGCACGAAGAATGGATCCAACACCCATGGTGATCGCTTTCCTTGGCACATTCTCCTCGCCAAAAAAATCACTAGCAGCATCCAACCGGGTAACCTGATCCAGTGTAATCAACCGGGTAGAAGATTTTTCGGAAGAACCTGGCTCATTAAATCCGATATGCCCGGTCCTGCCAATTCCCAGTACCTGAATATCAATCCCTCCTAACTTCTCAATCTTATCTTCATAATCCTTACAAAATGCTTCGATCTCACTTTTTTCAAGCTGTCCATTCGGAATATGGATATTCTTTTTAGGGATATCAAGATGATCAAAAAGATGCTCATTCATAAATCGAACGTAGCTCTGGAGCGAGTTTTTGTGAATCGGATAATATTCATCCAGATTGAACGTATACACATTCCGAAAACTTAATCCAGCTTGATGCCTTTTCACCAATTCGGCATACAATCGAATAGGTGTCGAACCGGTGGCCAGTCCCAACACGCAATATTTCCCCTCTTTTTGACGGGATTTAATTAGTGATGCAATTTCATCCGCGACGAATGCAGAACCTGCATCAGAATTTGTAAAAATTTTGACAGGAATTTTCTCAAAGGCAGTAAGTTCGTCTGACATTGTTGTATAGTTAAGTAATTACAAAGGCAATTTAGTTAAAAAACATCGAATTTAGCAAGTGTGTGCGGTAACATATTATTATGAGCGTATTTAGAACCACCCTCAGGTCATCGTCTTCGGATTCCAAAATCGGCCTAAATCATCCGCTAATGACGGTGGGATCCTGTTTTGCGGATGCCATGGGGTCCCGGTTTAAGCGTTTTAAGTTTAAGGTCCTTACCAATCCTTTCGGAGTGCTCTATAATCCTGTCTCTATCCATAAAGCCCTGGACCTGGCCATTACCCCAATCCCCACCATAATGGATGGTATCGTGCAAAACCAGGATATCTTTTATCACTATGACTTTCATTCTGATTACTCAGCGTCTACCGCCGAAGCAGTGACCAGCAAAATCAATTCAGCACTGGCAGAAAGTCACCAGCATCTTAAAAAAACAGAATGGCTGATCATCACCTACGGTACTTCCTGGGTATACACCCACACTGAATCAAAAAAAATCGTAGCGAACTGCCACAAAATACCGGCAAGCCTGTTTACGAAATCCTTACTCAGTGAGGAGATGATCCTAGCCTCTTTTGATAGACTTCTCAGTGGACTTCGTCATCTAAATCCGGATATCAAAATCATTCTTACGGTGAGCCCGGTACGCCACCTTAAAGATACCCTGGAATTGAATTCAGTCAGCAAGGCTATTTTACGCTTAGCATGTCATACCCTGAGTCAAAACCATGCACACGTTTATTATTTTCCGGCCTATGAAATGATGATCGATGACCTCCGAGATTACAGGTTTTATGCCGCCGACATGATTCACCCCTCACCGGTTGCCGAAGAGTACATCTGGGATCAGTTTATGGCGAGCTTCGTAGATGAAAAAAGTCAGGCGTTTATTCACGACTGGAAACAAATCCTGAAAGATTTAGAGCATAAACCTTTTCACCCGGAACAGGTACCTCATCAACAGTTTCTCAGGAAACTGGCAGCACGTATTGCTTCAAAATCGGAACACGTAAATATTGAAGGTGAATTGCAATTCGTACGAAATCAACTGATCAATAAAGTGGAATAGTTAATTCTTTTTGTCATCTTAAAGAATTCGATAATGGTTACTGCCTATTCCCATACCACAACAAAATTCATAGTTCTATTTTTAGCATTTATACATTATCAGGATACAGCACCCATGACTTCATCAAGTGAAAAGAGACCCAACCAATTAATTGAATCGACCAGCCCATACTTGTTGCAGCATGCTTACAATCCCGTCGACTGGCATGAGTGGAATGAGGTAGCTTTACAAAAAGCAAAAAAAGAAGACAAGCCTATATTGGTGAGTATTGGCTACTCTTCCTGTCACTGGTGTCACGTAATGGAAAAGGAGTCGTTTGAAAATTCGGATATCGCTACCATCATGAACGAATATTTTGTATGCATCAAAGTTGATCGCGAAGAACGACCCGACATTGATCAGGTATACATGGAAGCTGTGCAAGCCATGGGCCTTAATGGTGGCTGGCCGCTGAATGTTTTTCTTACTTCGAATCAACAGCCGTTTTACGGAGGCACATATTTTCCTCCTAAAAACTGGGTACAATTGCTAACCAGCATTAACAAAGCGTATCTCGAAAAACGTGGAGAGATTGAATCCTCCGCACAAAAACTAACGGCTCAGCTGGCCAGCAATGACCTCACATATTTAGCCCGGCAAAGTCAGGCGCAATCTTTACAGGAAAATCTGGAATCCATTTATTCAAATTTGCAACCCAAATTCGATACCGTATGGGGAGGGCTTGATAAAGCTCCCAAATTTATTATGCCTTCCATCTGGCGATTGCTACTGCGACAATATTATTTAACAAATAATCAAAAGGCACTTGACCATGTTATTCTTACACTACACCGTATTGCAATGGGCGGGATCTATGATCAGATCGGTGGTGGTTTCTCACGGTACTCGGTAGACGCCCACTGGTTTGCTCCGCACTTCGAGAAAATGCTGTACGATAATGCACAATTAATCAGTTTGTATAGCGAAGCCTATACGGTAACGAATGATGACGCATTCAAAGCCATAGTATATGAAACTTTTCAATGGCTTCAGCGCGAAATGACGAGCAACCAGGGTGGGTTTTATTCTGCACTCGATGCCGATAGTGAAGGTGAAGAAGGAAAGTTTTATACCTGGCAACTGGAGGAACTGAATACCCTATTACACCAGGATGCCCTTACCATATCGGAATACTACTCGGTGCAACCAGAAGGAAATTGGGAACATGGGAACAATATCCTCATCCGGAATCAACCCGATTCTGAATTTGTAAAAACCCATGGCATCACCTTACCGGAATGGAATACCATCCTGTCTGCGGCTAAAAAGTCACTCCTGACAGCTCGGGAAAAAAGAGAACGACCGGGGCTTGATGATAAAATTATTACCGCCTGGAATAGCATGATGATCACCGGGTTGACCGATGCCTACCGGGCTTTCGGCGACCCCGTTTTTTTAGAAGCCGCACAAAAAAATATTGAATTCCTGGAACAAAATTTAATTCACGAAGATAAAATTGTGCGTTCATACAAAGATAAGCCATCCCATATCCGTGGTTTTCTGGACGATTATGCGTTCACGATCCAGGCGTACCTGCAGTTATACCAGGTAACATTCAATGAAATCTATTTAAAGAAAGGAAGTACGCTTTTGCAGTATACCCTTAAAAATTTTTACGATGATCAGGAGAATTTCTTTTTTTACAATGGAGATGAATCAGAAACCCTAATTGCCCGAAATAAAGAAATTTATGATAATGTAATCCCTGCCTCAAATTCGGTTATGGCGCAAAACCTGTTTCATTACGGCGTTATTTTCGACAACACAAATTGGAAAGAGATTGCCAAATCCATGGTGGATCGCGTGCAGGAAGCCGCGATAAAAGAACCGACCTATATGTCACAATGGGCAATGGTCTCGCTCGAAATCCAAAAGGAAATGGCGGAAGTGGTCTTTGTCGGGATTGAGAGTAACACCTTTAGAAAAGAATTTCACAAGCATTTTCATCCCTTTGCGTTCTCCATGGGTACAGAAAGTACCAGCACATTACCCCTGTTAAAAGAAAAGATACCCCTCAATGATCAAACAACCATTTTTGTGTGTTTCAACAAAACCTGCAAGCGACCCGTTTTTTCTGTTGCTGATGCTGTCCCGCAAATCAGTCAGCGATGATCCATCATCACCTTATTTATAAAGAACAAAAAAGAAATAATTATAAAATATCCTTTTCTTTGCATCCGTTATTAATTTTGCGCTTGCTGATACTACTATGATGAATCAAAAATGGACGAAGTTCACTAAAAAGGCCCTTCGGTATGTAAAGTACTTATTATGGTTAGTGGAGTCATTCATCGTACTTTTTCAGAATTGCTTTTGGTTATTGGCTAATCTCATCACGCTGGTCAATTTTCTTAAACGATGCACAAATGGTAAGTCTGTCCTCAGAGGTTAATAATGCTCAACCTCTTCCGGATAACTTTGTCAAAATATATGAATTACTTTACCCCAATGCGATCCACACCTCCATGACAAAGCAGCTCTTTGTGAACTATGGTACTCGAATTCTTTTTAGAAGAAGACAAATCGAGAACCTCCCCCATTGCGCCTGTGATTTAGTCTATGATATTCAGGTGAAAAGCAATCAGGTACTTGCGGATGTGCATTGGCCCGGCAGGCTTCAGGAATTGGAATATGGTTTTGCTGTAGAAGATTTTAGTACACCAGAAAAATGTTTTGATTATGTTACACAAAACAAAATCCGCGATCTGCGCAACAATTTGCCGGAATTACGGGAATTATTAACGAAAGATATTTCAAGCATGAATACCAGTGAACTTATCGAGTTAGTGATCCTTATAAGGAATAAAGAATTTCACCGCTATAAAAATCCTGCCCGATTTGAAGAAGAATTTCAGAAAATGAAAAACAAAATTGAACAATAAGCTCCCCTTCAAGATTCTTTCTTAATTTACTTCCGATTCTTGGTTAATCAATCAGATTACTTTTAATGGAATTAGAAGACGCACCTGTATTTCCGCCCCCCGATTTTGAACAAACACTGTTTGCTGAGGTGCTGCTTCCTGTTCCAGTTCCAAAGTTTTTCACCTATCGGGTTCCGCTTACCATGAATCCGCACGCCAAAATTGGAATCCGTGCAATTGTTCAGTTTGGGGATCGGAAAATTGTTACCGGGTTGGTTATCCAACTTCATAACCGCCCCCCAAAAGAATACGAAGCCAAATACATCCTTGACTTTCTTGACGAATTCCCAATCGTTTTTGATGTACAGTTAGAATTATTTCGATGGATTGGAAATTATTACATGTGCACCGTCGGGGAAGTTATGAATGCAGCGCTTCCCTCCGGCCTTCGGTTATCCAGTGAATCGATGGTTCAAATTAATCCTGAATTCGACAAAGAAACCAGTGCGCATCATTTCTCTGAAAAAGAAACACTTCTACTCAACCAATTGGAAGATGCGCCAAAATCCTATACCGAAATTTCAAAAATTCTGAATGTCAAAAACGTATATGCTATTCTTAAATCATTGACAAGTAAGGAAGCAGTGCTGCTGTACGAAGAAATCATCGAAAAATATACACCTAAAACTGAAACCAGAATTCGGCTGACCAAATCAAATAGCAGCGAAAAATCAATTGCGTTGATGTTCGAATCATTCGCAAAAAAACCAAAGCAGGAAGCCATTCTACTGAAATATCTTCAGGAAGTACCGGTCTTTCGTGATTCCACCCTTAATCACCAGGGTATTTTAAAGTCTGCCTTACTGGACGGTGGGTTGTCCGCCTCGTCATTAAAAACACTTATTAAGAACAAGTATTTCGAATCCTTTGAAGTGACGGTTCCCCGATTCCCGCTGGAAACAACATCGGAAATTAAGGATGTCATGCTCAGTGAAGAACAGCAGTATGCGCAGCAGGAGATTTTTAAAAGTTTTGATCAACATTCCAATACCTTGTTGCATGGGATTACCGGTAGCGGAAAAACAGAAATTTACATTAACCTGATCAAGCGTGCGCTAGACAGTGGTGCCCAGGTACTCTATCTGCTTCCCGAAATTGCACTCACTACTCAAACCGTCACACGGCTGAAAAAGATATTCGGTAGCCTGATGGGTGTGTACCATTCACGATTTTCAGACAATGAGCGGGTTGAAGTCTGGAACGGAACGTTAACCGGTCGGTTTAAATTAATCGTTGGTGTACGCTCCTCTATATTTCTTCCGTTTGATAATCTGGGGCTATTTATTGTTGACGAAGAGCATGACCCCTCCTATAAGCAACAGGAACCTGCACCCCGTTACAATGCCCGGGATGTTGCGCTGATGATGGGCAAACTTCATCACGCCAAAGTATTGCTTGGATCTGCAACTCCTTCCTTGGAATCGTATTATCTGGCGCATCAGCAAAAATTTGGCCTTGTGAATCTTTCCAGAAGGTTTGGTGAAGCACAGCTTCCTGAAATTATTATCGCCGATATGAACAGGGAACGTAAAAACAAAACTGTAAAAGGTGAATTTTCAAAAAGGCTTTTAACCGAACTGCAGGAATGCCTGAACAACCAGGAACAGGCGATCATCTTTCAAAACCGAAGGGGCTACTCGCCTATGGTGAATTGTCAGGATTGTGGCTGGGTACCAAAATGTGTGAACTGTGCTGTATCGCTAACCTATCACCAATACCGTCATGCATTGGTTTGTCACTATTGCGGATATAAAGAATCATTGCCAACAAGTTGTCCGACCTGTTCCAGCTCCAGAATTCTCACCGTCGGGTATGGAACGGAGAAACTGGAGGAAGAATTACAGCTTCAATTTCCGGATGCGAAAATCCAACGGATGGATTGGGATACTACCCGGACAAAAACAGGATACGAAACCATCATCAAACAATTTGAGGAAGGACAAACCAATATTCTGGTAGGAACACAAATGGTCACCAAAGGTCTGGATTTTGATCATGTTAGTGTCGTGGGGGTTTTTAATGCTGATCGTATGATGCACTTTCCTGACTTCCGTGCATTTGAAAGAGCCTACCAATTGATCACCCAGGTGAGTGGTCGTGCCGGAAGAAGGGAGAAGCCGGGAAAAGTGGTCATTCAAACTGCCAGTGCCGATCACCCGATATTACAATTTGTATTGCATAATAATTTTGAACAATTCTATACACGTGAAATTGCCGATCGCCATGAGCATCATTATCCCCCCTTTACCAGGTTAATCGAAATTACCTTGAAAAATGTAGATGCAAAAGTAGTGAATACAGGTGCCCGGCATTTTGCTGAAATGCTCCGTGACAAAGTACCCGGAATAATGGTCTTTGGACCGGGAGACCCGATGGTCCCCAAGATCAGAAATCAGTATTTAAAGCGAATTCTTATTAAAATTTACCGTGGTAGCGGAAAACTGCAGGACCATAAGACCAATATTCAGACCGTTATTAATCAGTTTTCTAAAGAGAAGGAGTTCAGGAAAGTTCGGGTTGTCGTGAATGTAGATCCCTAACCTAAAAATAATTAAAGATGTTTCTGGATCTTGGATTTTACAGGATATCCCAATCCTCATTCAAAATCGGAATTGCCTGGTGTGCCGTGAGATCAAACATGCACGGCACAACGGAAACATAATTATTGGCGATCGCCCATTCATCATTATCCTCACCTCTGTCGAAATTCACAAAATTGCCCGCCATCCAAAAATAGCGTCTTCCGTTAGGGTCAAAGCGTTCATCAAATTGTTCTACCCATTTGGCATTGGATTGCCGCGCAATGCGGATTCCTCTTATGTTCTCATTCCGTTTCGGTGGGAAATTTACGTTCAACGCTACCCCTTTCGGTAATCCTTTATCCAATACCTGCTTCACAATTTTTGTAATGTATTCTTCGGTATGTGAAAAATCAGCATGATGAGAATAGTCACACAACGAAAAGCCGATGGCAGGGGTACCTTCAATCGCACCTTCGATAGCCGCAGACATCGTACCGGAGTACAACACACTTATGGATGTATTGCTCCCATGATTAATCCCACTCACCACAATACTCGGCTGACGATCATCTTTCAAAACAAAATGGCGCGCCATCTTCACACAATCGGCAGGTGTACCGCTGCATTCATACGCTTTAACTCCGTCAAAAATGTTTGATTCTTCCAATCGCAGTGTCTCCCCAACGGTAATGGCATGTCCCATGCCCGACTGCGGACTATCGGGTGCAACAACAATAACATCGCCCAATTTTGAAACAATCGATACGAGGGTTCTTATTCCCTTCGATGTAATTCCATCATCATTGGAAACAAGGATCAGTGGTCTTTCCATTCAAAAAGTATTAATTAAAAAAGTGAATTGTAATAGGCTACAATCTTAACAAGATCAGATTTCTCATCAAACTTCAAGCGATTATCTTTTATATACCGCTGAACGAGATTTGATTTTTTACCCATGAGATCTAGTAAATCATTTTTAGATCCTTTGAATTCTTCAATATCTCCATTCTCTTTAAGAAAGAAATAATAATTCACCATCACCTGCCGGGTGTAAGAGCCCATGTAAAATGAGGAGCTGTATGTTTTATAGTCCAATGCTTCCCGCGACAACATGGTCATTTCTCCCTGTACCAGTAATTCAAAAAATACAGGCGTTTTATACCCAGCGGTTGCATTAAACGGGAGCGCATAAAAGTCACGATACCGATGGACCGTCTCATCAAAGATTTCAAAGAAGAGAACTTTGCGGGCAGAAAATGCCTCTACCTTGTCCTCACGATACATAATCTGAACAAGATCCTGCTGAAGATCATATTTAACTTTTCCTTTTAGCGTATCCGAACTTTCCAAAACAATTTTACCATCGTGCCAAAATTCAAATGGCCAAACTTGCGCACTTGACACAAGGGGCAACAAAAAAATAATAAAGAACAAAAGCCTTCTCATCTTTTTCCTAAAATTGTATGTCCCAGTTTATCACGTTTTGTTTCCAGGTACTTGGAGTTATGCGGATTGGAAGCAATCTCAATGGGAACGTTTTCTACTATTTCTAAATTGTATCCCATCAGACCCACACGCTTTTTTGGATTATTCGTAATCAATCTGATCTTTGAAACATTCAAGGCTCTTAATATTTGTGCACCAACCCCATAATCGCGTTCATCCATATCGAAACCGAGTTTAATATTGGCTTCAACTGTATCCAACCCTTCTTCCTGTAATTTATAGGCTTTTAACTTATTGAGTAATCCAATACCTCGTCCTTCCTGCTTCATATACAACACCACTCCTTTGCCCTCCTGATCAACGATTTCCATTGCTTTATGTAATTGTGAACCGCAGTCACAACGGCATGATCCAAAAATATCACCGGTCACGCAGGAGGAGTGAACACGTACCAAAACGGGCTCATCTTCTTCCCATGTTCCTTTTACCAACGCCATGTGTACTTCGCTTGTATTGGTCTGCTCAAATGCCACTAGTCTAAAATGGCCATGTTCGGTTGGCATATCAACCTCTACTTCGCGCTTAATTAATGTTTCCTTTTTGATCCGGTATTCAATCAAATCTTTAATGGAAACAAGTTTCAAATCAAAACGCTCCGCAACTTTCACCAAATCTGGAAGTCTTGCCATCGAACCATCTTCATTCATAATCTCCACCAATACTCCTCCAGGTTTATATCCGGCAATCCGTGCAAAGTCAATAGCTGCTTCGGTATGGCCCGCCCGACGAAGTACACCTCCACGTTTTGCTTTCAATGGAAAAATATGACCCGGTTTTCCAAGTTCCTTGGGATCTGTTTCCGGATCCACCAATGCCCGAATGGTTTTGAACCGGTCATGGGCAGAAATTCCGGTGGTACATCCATGGCCGATTAAATCAACGGATACGGTAAAGGGCGTTTCGTATGCAGCCGTGTTTTTACCCACCATCATCTCCAGTCCCAATTCCTCGCAACGCTCCTCAATAATAGCCGCGCAAATCAATCCGCGTCCATGCGTTGCCATAAAGTTCACGATCTCAGGGGTAATGCACTCAGCAGCACAGATAAAATCACCCTCATTTTCCCGATCCTCATCATCCACCACAATGATTACTTTACCATTTTTAATGTCCTCAATGGCATCTTCAATGGCATCCAATTTAAAATCACTCATATTTTCCGCTATTCAACTTCAAATTTATCAACAATCAAACCACTTATTGTGTTCCTACTTAGATATTACAATTCCCAAAATTTCTGCCAATTCCTTTTCGGCACTTTTTAAACGCTCATGGATCGAGAAAAACTCTTCCTGTTCTTCAGCACTTTTAGCCATTTTTAAACTCTCCAGGTTATCCAGCATTAACTTTTGAATCAGCCTGAATTTTAACCGCAATACATTTGAATAGGCCATCTCCTGCAAAACTTCCTTTTCATGCGGAAAATAGATATGGTACTTTTCACTCCAATGGGGACTTGTTTCATATTTGATGGTCGTGAGTTCAGCTACAGCCCGTTTCACGATATCATCGCCCTGATCCATAAAATAAAACGAATCCCGTATTTTTCCCTCTGCGGCGCCTTCACGAAAGGCATCATAGATTCCTTTGTAAACAGGGTTGGTAAACTCGATCTCCTCAAGCTCTTCAATAAGAAAATTTACAAGTTGCTTATCTTCCAACTGGTTCTCAGAGTAATTCAATAACAACCGGATGGTTTCCTTCTCCTGAAGCTGAACTACATCAGCAAGATCCATTTTGGATACTTTCTCAATGTCGACCACCGGATCCAACAGCTCAGGAGGTGCTTCCCGCATCCGATCCTGCTCCTTCTTCCGTCTGTCCTGAATTAATATCTTATTTAACTCCGTCAACAATACGGGTTCCTGTATCTTTAACAGATCGCTGGTTTCCCGAATGTACACCGACCGTTTGATCGGATCCGGGATCACCGCTATACTCGTAACAATTTCACGAATCGCATCAGCCTTTTTTATAGGATCTTTTGATGCATCCGCTGAAAACAAATCAATTTTGAAAGAGATAAAATCCTTTTGATTATCTACCAAAAATTGTTTGAATTCCGTACTTCCCTTTTTCCTTGAAAAGCTATCGGGGTCCTCGCCATCCGGAAATAAAACAACACGAACGTTAAGCCCTCCTTTCAGCACCAGATCAATTCCGCGAAGGGCCGCTTTAATACCAGCAGCATCTCCGTCAAATAAAACGGTTACGTTTTCGGTAAACCTTCTGATTAGTTTGATTTGTTCTTCGGTAAGTGCTGTTCCGGAGGATGAAACAACGTTGTCTACACCTGCCAGATGAAGGGAAATAACATCTGTGTAACCTTCCACCAGATAGCAAACATCATCACGACGAATGGCATTCTTAGCCTGATATAGCCCATAGAGCACATTGCTCTTATGGTAAATATCCGTTTCCGGAGAATTAATATACTTCGGTTGATTTTTTTCTTTGGTAAGAATCCGCGCACCAAACGCAATGATCTTACCACTCAGATTGTGGACAGGGAAAATTACCCTTCCGCGAAAGCGGTCGTAAACCTTGCCCCCTTCTTTGGCAATGGTAAGACCTGCTTTTTCAAGAATCGTCTGACTAAATCCTTTTTGTAAAGCTTCTTTGGTTAGGTGGTCCCATTCGTTTAAGCTATACCCTAATTCAAAATCCCTGATCGTTCGGTCATTGAATCCCCGCTCGTGGAAATAGCTGAGGCCGATGCTCTGTCCTTCTTCATGGTTAAACAAAAGATCATGGTAATAGTCTTTTGCATAATTCATGATGATATAAAGGCCATCGCGCTCAGATTGTTGCGCCAACTCCTCGGCACTCACTAATTCATCCTGAATTTCGACACCATATTTCTTCGCCAGATAGCGAATGGTCTCCGTGTAGCTCATTCCTTCGTGCTCCATCACAAACGAAATGGCATCACCACCCTTTCCGCTACTAAAGTCCTTGAATATCCCTTTGGAAGGAACTACGTAAAAAGAAGCAGTCTTTTCATTCGTGAAGGGACTTAGTGCTTTATAATTCTGCCCCGATCGCTTCAGAGTCACAAAATCGCCTACAACATCCACGATGTCGACCCTGCTTTTTACTTCTTCTATGGTAGCTGTTGAAATCATTAAGAATTGCGACCCCAAAGATAATCGTTCGGAATTACTTTCACGGCGAAAAACCGATCACAATAAAGTTTTGTTTTAGGAAGCAAATGCCCCTAAATTGCAGTCAATTCGCTAAAAAATGAGTTTTTCAAAAGAAGATATACTAAAAGCCCTCAGCACGGTTGAAGATCCCGATCTGAAGCGTGACCTGGTGAGCCTCAACATGATCCAGGATGTAAAGGTTTCGGAAAATACAGTAGACTTTACAGTTATGCTGACTACACCCGCATGTCCGTTAAAAGAAAAAATCAGAAAAGATTGTGAGGAGGCCATTTTAAAAGTTGTAGGGGAAGGCGTCAATATCAATATCACCATGTCTTCGTCGGTCACAACCATGCGTGATAATACCCCCCTGTTACCCGGTGTTAAAAATATTATTGCCATTGCTTCCGGAAAAGGTGGTGTTGGGAAATCAACCGTCACCTCAAACCTGGCGGTTGCATTGGCGCAGGCTGGAGCCAAAGTAGGATTGATCGATGCCGATATTTATGGCCCCTCTATTCCTACCATGTTTAATTGCGAAACGGAGCAACCGGAAGTACGCCAGGAGAACGGAAAAAATTTATTAGTGCCGATTGAACAATATGGAATAAAACTGGTATCCATTGGCTTTTTAACACCCCCGGATCAGGCGGTGGTATGGCGAGGCCCGATGGCAAGTGCTGCATTAAAGCAGTTTTTTAGTGATGTAGTTTGGGGTGAACTAGATTACCTGCTAATCGACTTACCACCGGGTACATCCGATATTCACTTGACACTGGTACAAACGGTACCCGTTACTGGAGCTGTTATTGTGACTACACCACAAAAAGTAGCATTGGCAGACGCAAATAAAGGCCTTCTGATGTTCCGGCAGCCACAAATCAATGTTCCTTTACTGGGAATTGTTGAGAATATGGCCTACTTCACACCTGAAGAACTCCCTGATAATAAATATTTTATTTTTGGTGAGAATGGCGGAAAGAACTTAGCTGAGAAATATAATGTTCCATTCCTGGGACAAATTCCATTGGTGCAGAGTATTCGGGAAAGTGGCGATAGCGGACTCCCTGCGGTTTTAAAAGAGGGACCACAATCCGATGCATTTCGAGCGCTGGCTGAAAATCTGGCAAGACAAATTGCCATAAGAAATGCTACCTTTGAACAAACTAAAAAAGTTGAACTGAAAGTCTGATGGGAACGAGTAACATTGAAAATATTACCCAACGTGTGGAGGCTTCACTGGATAGCATCCGCCCCTATTTAAATGCGGACGGTGGTGATGTTAAAATAAGCGAAATCAGTAACGATCTGGTTGTGAAACTTGAATTTTTAGGCGCTTGCGGGAATTGCAAAATGTCAACGATGACGTTTAAAGCTGGTGTTGTTGAAGCCATCAAGCGGGCGGTTCCCGAAGTACATTCCATTGAGGTCATCAATCTTACCGCTGCCTGATTGTAGTCGGTTACCGTTTATATTTTTGCACAATAAAGTAGAAATCAGGCTTCAGGTGTTATTCAAAAAAAATATTAGTATAAAATATTTCGTTTTGCAACGGATGGTTATCTGTTTTCTGCTACTTACTTTTATCCAACCCGGTTTTAGTCAGGATCGTTGCGGGACCAATGCATATACCGAACTCCTTCGGGAGAAAAAAACATTACGGGAAACCACCGATCACTTTGAAGACTGGATAAAACAAAAACTAAGTGGAGCAAAGACTCCGCTAAGTACACAACGAACAGAAACCGGACCTTATCAGGTACCCATTGTGGTGCATGTTATTCACAATGGTGAGTCGATAGGCACTGGTGTCAATATTTCAGACGCACAAATACTTTCACAGATTGCTGTCTTGAATGCTGACTTTAAAAGACTGAACGCAGATGCTGCGAATACTCCATCAGAATTTCTACCGGTAGCCAGCGCCTTTGATATTGAATTTGTACTCGCAAAGCAAGACCCGGAAGGACTTACCACCAATGGTATTGTCCGGGTACAAGGCTCGCAAACACAATGGACGATCGCCGACAACTATGCACTCAAATCCCAAAGTTATTGGCCCGCAGAAGAGTACCTCAACATTTGGGTCACAAATATGGGTGGCGGACTCATCGGCTTTGCTCAGTTTCCTGTTTCACCGTTACCGGGATTGGAAATTGCTTCCAACAATCGGTTAACGGATGGTGTGACGATTCATTATCGCGCTTTTGGTTCGAGTGATGCTGGTTCGTTTGATCTTGATTCCCGATATAATAAAGGAAGAACAACCACCCACGAGCTGGGTCATTTTTTTGGATTACGGCATATCTCCGGAGATGATAACTCGTGTACCGGTACAGATTATGTTGATGATACACCTGCACAAATTGGTAATACCACGGGCTGCCCCGCACATCCAAAAAATAGTTGTGCTGATCCCGGCAATGATATGTTTCAAAACTACCTGGATTATTCCAATGATGTTTGTATGAATATTTTTACACAAGGTCAGGTGGATCGGATGGAAATAGTAATTGAAAATAGTCCGAGAAGAGTAAGTTTGCTAACATCACCCGGGCTTCTGCCACCTGCACCGGTAGCAAATGACCTGGGAATCCGGGAAATACTGACACCTACCATAAGCGAATGTTCTGGAGTTTCCACACCCCTGCTGGATGTAGTCAACTATGGCAACAACACCATTACCTCGGCGCGCGTTATCATTAAGAAAGATGGCATTGGCATTGAAACAAAAGATTTTGTACTCAATCTTTCTCCGCTGGATCAAATAACACTTGCATTCTCCAATCAGAATTTAGGGAGCGCTAACTATTCATTTTCAGCAGAGATACTATTGACTAATGGAGGCCCGGATGGAAATCCAAACAACAACATACAAACCAAAACAGTAACTGTTCAGCCTTCCATTGCTATCCCTTTTTATGAAATTTTTAATGCTGCACCAGCTAATTGGAAAATTGCTAATCCGGATCAATCTATCACCTGGGCAAATACAATCGCTCCCAACGGATCACCGGGTAACCGTGCTATGAAATTAAACTTCTATGATTATGAAGACAACTATGGTGAAGTAGATATCATTACTACACCGGTATTTGATTTATCAAGCGCACCTGTTGCGCTGCTTACATTTGATGTCGCCCATGCACGTTTTAGTAGTACATTAAGTAACGACGGACTGAGGGTAATCGTATTAACGAATTGCAATGGTGATTACTTATCCGGAGATGAAGTCTACAACAAAATCGGTGCCTCCCTTCAAACTGTAGCCCCACTGAATAATCCCTTTACACCTTCAGATGAAAATCACTGGCGAAAGGAAGTGATTGATCTGGGATCATATCTTGGGGAGTCTTTTGTTCAACTCGCTTTTATTGGAGTCAATGACTATGGTAATAACCTTTATCTTGACAATGTCAATTTGATCATCTCCGCAGTCGAAGATTTAAGTATACTTGAATTGGTTAGTCCCGGACCGGTAACGTGCGCGGATAGTCCTGCTCCTGTTCTTTCCATCCAAAATCAGGGAAGTGCCCTCATCACCAGTTTCAAAGTCGAATACAGTATTGATGCCGGGACCCCCACCTCAATAATGTTTAATGGAGTCAGCCTGGATCCCGGGGAAATCATGGAGGTAACGATTCCTGGAACGTTATTATCTAGTGGAGAACATGAATTATTTTTTGCATTAAAAGAACCAAACGGTTTGGTGGACATTAACCCGCTGAATAGTGAGCGTGCATTTATAGTAAATATTGATGACTCACAAAATCTCATTCCATTGCGGGAAAATTTTGATTCCGGATTTTCGGAATGGACTGTCGTTAATCCGGCAGCAGGGGAAATTTGGGAGACAGTAAACACGAACTATAACGTATCAATGGCTTTCAATAGCTTTGATAATACCCTGCCGGGTGATGAAGCCTGGCTGGTCAGTCCGACGTTAGACTTCTCCTCTGCCAGTGAATCGAGTATCTTCTTTGATAAAGCGTATGCCTATCGTATCAATACCGCTGATCGGCTTCGGGTACTTGCCTCAACAGACTGTGGTCAACGCTATGATATCATATTATATGATCGGTCGGGAGATAATCTAGCCACTACCACTTCCGAAACTTCGTGGTCACCTTCGACTGAAAATGACTGGGTAAAAGAGTATATCAACCTCAATCAACTGGTAGGCGAACAAGAAGTACGCATTGCATTCGTCTTTACGAACGACAACGGCAATACTATTTTTATCGACAACATTGAATTTTATATTTCAGATGATTCATCACCACCGCAGTTCACAAAGCCTTTTGTGGTGTATATGACCCAGGTAGGTGAGTTTGGGGATTTTAAAATCACCTTTAATTTAGAACAGCGCCAGGATGTTGGTATGGAGGTGGTTGATATGATGGGCCGAAGCGTGACCGATCATATACTACCCAATATCCTTAACCAAACCTACTCGGTATCCCTAACCGATGCTGCGACGGGAATCTATATAGTGCGACTTCAAGTAAACGGTGCGTATTATGCATCCAAAGTTTATGTGGTTAAGTAATCCGGTGTCCTTATCTTTGAGCAAACGGTAATCCATGGCAGAGAAAAAGAAAGTTGCGATTTTATATGGCGGAAAATCAGTAGAGCATGGTGTTTCTATTAACTCCGCCCGGAATATTCACGAATTTATTGACAAAGATTTATTTGAACCCATTCCCATAGGGATTACAACAAAGGGGGAATGGTTTTTAACAAAGGAAGTTGATAAACATATTGAACAAGGTGAGGCCCTTTCGGTGGTTTTAAATCCGGCTAATCCCACTTTTCAAATTATTGGATCCAACCAGAAATTTACGGCAGATATTATTTTCCCCGTATTGCATGGAACGGATGGTGAAGACGGCAGTATCCAGGGGTTGATTAAGGCCCTCGATATCCCAATGGTTGGAACCGGAGTATTAGGTTCTTCCGTTTCGATGAGTAAAATTGTTTCGAAACGCTTATTGCAGGATGCCGGATTACCGGTTACTAAATTTTTGACCTACACGTTTTCCGACAAAGAAAAATTAAATTTTAACACGATTGTTGATACGCTTGGATTGCCCTTTATGGTAAAGGCTGCAAGCCTGGGATCTTCGGTTGGTGTTTCAAAAGTGAGCAATGAAAATGATTTTGATAAAGCGGTTGCAGAGGCCTTTCGTTACGACCATGCCCTGCTTGTAGAAGAGTATGTGAAGGGAAGGGAAATCGAATGCGCCATTCTGGGCAACGAACCTCCGCGGGCATCAAATCCGGGAGAAATTGTGATTAGCGATCAATACGAATTCTATACATTCGATGCTAAATATGTGGATGGGGATGCTGTAAAAATTGAAGTACCCGCAAAGCTGGATGCCGCTACTGTCGATAAAATAAAAGAGGTTTCGATTCGCGCCTATCAAACATTACATTGTGAGGATTTTTCACGTGTCGATTTATTTGTAACATCCGATGGTAACGTTTATGTTAATGAGATTAATACCATCCCCGGGTTTACCAACTCGAGTATGTATCCGATGATGTGGAAAGAACGCGGCATCTCCTTTACGGATTTGATTACCGAACTCATCCAGTTGGCCACAGAGCGATACGAAAAAGGAAAAAGAATTGACCACGAATTTCAGTCAAATCTGAAATTTTGATGCGTTTGGAAATTTAATACTGTTGGGCTTTCGACCCGTCACCGTTTCCAGTCTGCTGTCGCTGAACCAGAGAAGTGTCGGGTCTTCGGAAAAAGTAAGGTGTAGCCAATGTTTTTTTGTATACTTGGATTGATAAAAACTGTATATGGGATTTAGCCTCAAGAAATTCAAAACCGACTCGCTAAAGGGTTTTTTAATTCATTTTGCGGTAGTCGTTTCATTGCTCTTACTCCTGGCTTTGGTATTCTTCTATGCCTACCTTCCAACTGCCACTAATAGCGGTGAATCCATTACGGTACCCAGTATTGAAGGAATGCACATGGATGAACTGGAAGATTTTTTGGGCAGCAGAAACCTGCGCTGGGAAGTAAATGACTCCTCCTATTCTGATGAAGTTCCTCCACTTACAATATTGAAGCAATTCCCTGCTGCCGGTGCACTGGTGAAAGAAAACCGGAAGATTTTTATTTCTGTAAACCGGGTTCAGCCCCCGACAGTTCCAATACCCAATCTTATTGATGGCTCGTTACTCAATGCACATGCCGTACTTCGTGGAAATGACCTGAAGGCAGGCAAAATTCAATTGAAATCGAGCCCTTTTTTGAATCTCGTGTTGGAAATGCACTACGATGGACGACCCATTGAAGCAGGAACCAGAATCCCGAAAGGTTCCGTTATTGATTTAGTAGTAGGCGATGGCGGCAGCAAAGATGTACCTACCCCCTATGTCATTGGTTTCACCATTGAAGATGCTAAGGTCCTGCTATTTGGAAACAACCTGAATATTACTGTGGAACTGGTAGGTGATACTTTAGGTGTAAATCCGGTTATTTTAAAACAAAAGCCACATCCTTATGAAAATATTCGGGTGGGTGATGTCGTTGAGTTGTGGGTAGGGAAAGAAGGCACACCGGTTCCTGATGAAGAGGAAGAGGAAATCGAGGAAGATGGAACGGAGGAGGAAACTGAGGTTGAATAAAAACCAACGGCTATATACTATTTAATAAAGATATTGTCCCACACAGGAATTAAACAAGGCATCATCACTTTCGCTTTTGTTTTCGGTTCACAATTGGCGATTGGTCAACTGGCAGAACAACCCCTTCAACAATCACTTTCTAAATCATCGAAGGGAAAAAATGCAGCCCGCACTGAAAGCTTTCCTCCGCTATCCCTGCCCTTCTGGGATGACTTTTCGTTCCATACTCCGGGATATCCAGACTCACTTTGGACTGAGTACGCATCAGTAACCATTTCAGATGGTATCGCTATCCGACCCCCTACCATTTATACAGCAACATTCGATGGGCTAAAAGCTGACGGAACCCCGTATGATCCTAATGATAAGCTGGCTACCGGATATACGGATGTATTGACCTCCCAATTAATTAAGATGACAGAAGTACCTGCCCCTGAAAGAGGCACAGTATATTTTAGTTTTTTCTACCAATGGCGTGGCAATGGAGAAGCCCCTGACGAAGAAGATTATTTAGCGGTTGAATTTTATGACGGACTGAATTGGGTTGAAATTGATCGCATTGTAACGGATGGCTCCTTAAATCAATCCGTTTTTTATCCGAAGATCTATCCGGTCAGCGCAGCCTTCTTTCATGATGAATTTCAATTTCGGTTTCGAAGTCATGGAAAAATTTCAGGACCCTATGATATTTGGAATGTGGACTATGTATTCCTTGCAAAAGGAAGGAATGCAGGCGATATCTTTTTTCCGGATCAGGCAGTAAATACAAGACTACAACCCTTATTCGGGAATTACACTTCTATTCCTGTTGGTCACTTTTTTAATTCCACACCCGCGATGACAACAGCTCTTGGAATGAATAATGTGAAAGATTCGCTTGACACCTATACACTTTATTTACAAGGTCAGTTTGCAAACTATAAAAATTCAGTCCGGGTGGTAACCTCTCAAAACCTTACGCCTGATGCATCGACTGATATTACCAAAGGCGTTATTCTGCCGTTAACCGCGATTACCCTTGATTCAAAAAATAAACTGGATCCGGGAAAATCGATGAACACGTCGACATCTCCTGCCCCAGCACGCCAGCAAGCCTTCCCCCTCCGGGAGGGCTTCGGGGTGCGCTGGGACCCCGCGGCGATCGCCTCGCTCTCCACCCCGAGTTCGTCGCATACCGCGACGAAGCAGTTCATCGCGTTGTGATCGCCGCTAGGCAGGATATCCCCACCTCGGTGCGTGCCCGCCGGACTTGGCGTGATCTTCACGCGGATGCCGTCGATCAGGCGTTTGATCACGCCCATCCAGTCGCCCTTGACATTCAGGCGGCGCACGGTCCGTGCTTTGCAACCCTCGATCATCTCGGCGTAGGCAGGGTCGTCGGGTTCCAACTGGCCGCGCCCCACTTCTCGAGCAGCATCTGGAACAGGCGCCCGGCTCCCTTGTAGCTCTCGGGGTCGGTCATCGCGATCGGCGTGGTAGTCCATGTGGTCCGTGCCGAGCGTGGTGAAGACGCCGATGTTGAAGGCGAGCCCGCCGACGCGGCGTTGGTCGGCGCGTGGCTCGATGCCTCGATGACCGCCGCCTTGCAGCCCGCGTCGACCATGAGCGCGAAGGTTCGGCTCAGCTCGATCGCCGGGGGGGTGGTCATCTCGGCCTGTGCGATCTCGCGGCCGTCATCGATCTCGACGGTCCCGATGAGCCCGGTGCGCACGCCCGCGTGGTTCATGATCCCGTGGATAAGGTGGGCAACGGTGGTCTTGCCGTTGGTGCCGGTGATGCCGACGAGCTTGAGTTTTTCTGGTGGGGTTGCCGTGGAAGCGCTCGGCGATCTGGGCCGCGACACAGGGGACGTCTTTCGTGACGAGCGCTACCGCGTGCCGTGTGTCGACGAGTGTGGAGCCCTCGGCGTCGGTCAGGACCGCGACCGCGCCGTCGCGCACGGCCTGCTTGATGTACTTCCTGCCATCTTCGCGCACACCGGGCCTGGCGACGAAGAGCGAGCCCGGGAGCACCGTTCGACTGTCGTCGGTCAGATCGCTGATGCTTTTGCACGAGGCCGAACCGGACGCAGGCTCGATGTCGAGGGTTTCCCGGGCGAAGAGCCTGCCCAGTTCCATGGAGCGCACCCTGCCCGGCAGGGGCCGTTCCCCGCTCTGCTCGCACACGATCATACACGCGCGGCAGGAAGAACTCAATCGCCGATCACGGCAGGATCAGCATCGCGTCGCCGAAGCTGAAAAACCGGTACTGCTCCCGGATCGCCTCGGCGTAGATCTCGCGGACACGCTCCGCCCCGCCCGGGAAGAGAGCCGAGACCATAGCGATCAGCGTCGAACAGGAGCAAGGTGGAAGTTGGTCGTGAGCCCGTCCGTCACCCGCCGGGCGCTACCCGGGCGAGATGGGGGAGATCGATGTCCAGCTCCCCCGCGTCCACGCCCCGGCCCGCGAAGGACTCGATCGTTCGGCAACTCGTCGACCCGACCGGGATCACCCGGCCCCCATTGGCCCTCGCCTCGCGGAGCCGATCAAGGACCCCGGGCTCCATCCGGCAGTGCTCGGAGTGCATCGGGTGGGATTCGAGCTCGTCGACCTCGACGGGCTGGAACGTGCCACGCCCGACGTGGAGCGTCACGTCCGCGCGCCCGACGCCCTGCGATGCGAGACTGCTCAGGAGTTCGGGGCGTGAAGTGGAGCTCCGCCGTCGGGGCAGCGACAGCTGCCCGATTCCTGCACTACCACAGGTCTGATAGACGCGGCTTCATCCTCGTGCGCGGTTCTCCGCCCCTCGCTGCGTGTAGCCGCGCCCCGGGAGGATGTAGGGCGGGAGCGACGGTAAGCCCGCGCTGGCACGTAACGCCCCCTCGCCCCCGGTCAGCGCGCACACCTGAGACGCAAATCGTCGGTTTCGCGGCGGACGAGTTCGAGGACCGGGTTCCCAGTCCTCCTGCGGAGATCGAGCCCGATGCTACCTGGTCGATGCCGTGCGCATTGACGAGCACGCGCTGGTGATCCGGCTCAGGTGCGTGCTCCAGGGACCGGCCCGGCGACCTTTCCGCCCGTGTCGAGATTTACGCCCGTGAACCGCGCAGGCACGACCTTGGTCGTGTTGAAGACGAGCACGTCGCCCGCGCGAAGATACGAAGGCAGGTCCGAGACGCGCCGGTGTTCCAGTATCGAGTCATCGGATCGGCTGACGACGAGCAGGCGGGCCGAGTCGCGCGGGCTCACCGGCTCGCGAGCGATCAGCGACTCGGGCAGTTCGAAATCAAGCTCGTCGGTCCGCACGCGTGCTCCCTGTGGGTGTTGGCACCATCCAACGCCGCGTGTGGCATCGGGACAACACCGCCGCCTGTCCGGGCGGGCAGTTCGGTCAGGCCAGAGACGCCCCCCACCCGCCCAGATTTGCCCGAGGATTCCCCGGACGCCCCATGTCGGCACCCGCCTCGTAGCCGCCATCCATCAAAGCCGCATCAAGGAGCCCACCATCCGCGACCACTCGATTCTCGGGCCTTGCCACCCTCTGTCAGGCGGGTCTCGTGCACCGATCCGTCCGATCCCGTTTGCGGACTATCTGCACAAGTCCAACCGCGAGCACGACACCCTCGAGATGAGCCATGAATGCCGACGGGTGTGTGCACCCGATGATCGTCATCCGCGCTCGGAAGAGGAACCCGTTCGCCGGGTGAGCAAGCCCGAGATGCCCCGGACCGAGACGGTGCGCCGGATCGAGTTCCGGTACGAGATCCAGAGCTCGATCGCCTCGGGTCGGCTGATCGACATCCTGTTGTAAATCAGATCGGCTCAGTAGATCCGCATGATGGTGTACTGCGGGTAGAAGGCGCGGAGAATGGTGCGGAAGTCGTCGCCCCGGGTCGCCATGCCCTGCATGCAGTACTGGCACAGGCCCACGCCGTGACCGTGGCCGTGGCGACGTCGATCACCGTGACCGGGAGCTTGGCGACCTCGACGGTGAAGTCGTTGCTGCTCACGCGTTCGGCAGTCGCACATCACTTGGAAACATGGGTGTGGCGTAATTCGCAGCCGTTCCGGAACCGCTTTGCTCGGCGGTCATCGTCAGTGCCTTGCCCGGCGAATCCGTCACTTTCACCATCATCGTAGATCGGCCCGTCTTGTGTGCGATCGATGGTGTCACTCGTGGCGAGCGTGCCGAGCGTGCCGAGGTCGTGGCTTCGGTCCCGGCCCCAGGCCTGGAGGCGTTTGGTCAGCTCGTCGGTGCGTCTGGCGACTTCCCACTCGTAGAGAGGCGACTTCTGGCACAGGATCTCGCGCGAGAGGCCTGCGCTCGCGGGGTTTGAGGCGGGCGGCGTGTACCCGACTTTCTGCACGACTGGGGTGCTGACCTTGGGAGGCCAGATCTCTTCGGCGAGCGCGGGATGCCCGCCGCAGATCGCGGAGTAGTACGCCTCTGCGAGCCGGCTGCCATTGGTCAGCACGACGCCGCGCGTTGTCTCGGCGGCCCGGAGCGCCACGCGCTGGCCCGTCAGGCCGCCGTAGACCTGATCGGCCTCGAGGTCGTCGACGTCGTAGGTC